>JAFUQQ010000008.1 GCA_017472285.1 Clostridia bacterium
ATTTTGCCAAGGCCTTCACCTTTGGGGAAGGTGGCAGCGAAGCTGACGGATGAGGTTTTGTCACCATTATCACCTTTTTTGCTTTGATTATGTTCAAGAACCTCACCCGTCAAGGCAAATTGCCTTGACACCCTCCCCAAAGGTGAGGGCTTTTTAGAATCTTTATTTTAAAAAAACTTATACCCAAATAAATATCATAAAAAAGGAACACCACCATGAAACTTGACGATCGTTTACTTGCCGTTGCATCCTGCGTTCCCGACGGCGCATATCTTGCCGATGTCGGCACAGACCATGCATATCTTCCGCTCTGGCTTGCCAAAAAAGGAAAACTCTCGGGCGCTGTCGCATCGGATATCCATAAAGCTCCGCTTGATTCCGCAGATAAAAATATCCGTGAAGCAGGCTTTTCCGCGTTGATCCATACCGTTCTGACAGACGGCCTGCAAGGACTTGAAGACTATCCCATGACAGACATCGCGATTGCAGGCATGGGCGGTCTGATGATAAAAGGCATACTTGAAAAAGCGCATTTCGTGCGTGAAAGGCATATCCGTCTGATCTTACAGCCAATGCAACATATCCCCGATCTGCGCCGTTATCTTTATGAAAACGGTTTTGCCGTTACAAAAGAGCTGCAAGCAACGGCAGACGGCAAATTTTATCAGATCATCTGTGCCGTTTATGACGGAATCAGCCGTGAATATACGGAAAAAGATCTGCTCCTCGGCAGATATAATATCGAACATAAAACAGAAAACGCGGAAAATTTCTGCCGTCTTTGCGAAAGACAGCTTGACGTTCTCCGCGAAAAAATCAAAGGACTTGAAAAAGGCAGTTATGATACGCGAAAAGAAAAAGCACTGTATCAAAGCATCGCCAATGAAATGAAAGGATAAAAACTATGCCAACCGTTTCCGAAATCTATCAATATTTGAATACGATACTGCCGACTTCGCTTTCCTGTGATTGGGATAATGACGGACTGATGGTCTGCCCGAATCCCAATAAAGAAGTCAGAACGATCCTTTTTGCGCTGGATATCACGCCCGCTGTCGTGAATTTTGCAAAATCCGTCGATGCGGAACTGATTATTTCCCATCATCCGTTGATCTTCAGAGGAATCAAACGTATGGATGGTTCCGACGGAACTTCCCGCAAAGTCATGGATCTCATTCAAAATCATATTGCCGCTATGAGTTTCCATACGCGTCTGGATGCAGCAGATGGTGGTATCAACGATATTCTTGCTGATCGTTTCGGACTTTGCAATATCGAAAAATTCGGCGCAGAGGGTGATGATTCCGCGCGTATCGGCACACTTCCCGAGCCGATGAAATTTGAAGATTTTTGCGATCTTGTCAAAATCAAGCTGGATGCCCCCAATGTTTGCGGCGCAAAAGGCAATGATATGGTTTCTCGTCTTGCCATTCTCGGCGGTTCGGGCAAAGATTATATCTCCGCCGCACAAAATATGGGTGCGGATACGTTCCTCACGGGTGAAGTCAATTATAATTATCTCCTTGATGCCGCAGAAAACGGACTTTCTGTCGTAACGGCGGGGCATTATCATACAGAAGCACCGTTCTTTATGTATTTTATCAAAGCACTTTCCGAAAAATTCGGTAAATTCTGCTTTGTGAATTTCCCGAAGGGCTGTGAATTTTATTACGGCTGACGCGGTCGTCGAGGGTGCCGACCCCTACCATATAATTGTATTGATAGCAAAAAACATCCCGCCTTGCAAGCAAGGCGGGATGTTTTTTGAGATTTAAGCGTTCTTGGAAGCGAAATGCGCGTTGAGCTTTGCAACGAGCGCATCAGCATCTGTGCCGTGAACGATGCAAGCCATTTCGATGCTTTCGCCGCGGGAAGCGGGGCAGCCAAGGCAATGCATACCAATTTCAAGGAAGAATTTAGCGGTTTCGCCGTCTGTGTCAAGGATATCGCCAATGATGGTGTCTTTTGTGATTTCCATAATGATACCAACCTTTCTTTTTAATCAATTTTATCGGTTTTTAAAAAATCCGGTTTTTTTGAAGTTGCGTCCAAAAATATTCCGCAACAATATTATTTTATCACAAGGAGTTTTTTCTGTCAATATCTTTTTTGTAAACCTTTTTCCCAAGGAGCAAAAAACATGGTAACGCCTCATAAAAATGGTAGTTTTGCACAAAAACAAACGGACAATTTCTATGCTTTATATGGCAATAAAAACAAAAATTTCTCTTGCATATTGGAAAATCAAGCGATATAATAATATCAATCGGTTATTTCGATCCGAATGAGATAACCACTTTCAAGTTTATTCTGCATGAACCGTCCGAGCGAGCCCCTATTCACATCGTCGGAGGCATGGAAACAAAAACTCGTATTTTAGATTTACCGAAAGGAATGGAATAATAGACATGGGAAAAATTCACTCCAGAGATATCCGTAACGTATGCTTGCTCGGTCATGGCGCAAGCGGTAAAACTTCGCTCGTTGAAGCGATGCTCTACGTAAAGAAAGCAACAGAACGCCTCGGCAAAACACCCGAAGGCAATACCGTCTGCGACTATGATCCCGAAGAAATCAAGCGCGGCTTTACGCTTTCCGCTTCCATTGCACCCGTGACCCACAGAGATACCAAGATCAACCTCATCGATACCCCCGGATACCTTGATTTCCAAGGCGAAGCCATTCAGGCACTCCGCGTTGCAGGCAGCGCACTGATCGTTGTCGACGGTAAAGAAGGCGTTGAAGTCGGTACGGAAATCGCTTGGGACCTCGTTCAAAAGAACAAAATGCCCCGCGCATTCTTCATCAATAAATGCGATGATCCCGAAACACGTTTCAAGAAAGTATTCGAGCAGATGCATGATACGTTCGGCAGCTCTGTTTGTCCCGTCGTTATTCCGCTTCTTAATGGCGATGATATCGTAGGTCTTCTTGACCTGATCGACATGAGAGCCGTTGCGTTCGCACACGGCAAAGACGGTCAGCCCATCGAAATTCCCGCAGGCAATGAAGAAAGAATCGACAGATGCCGCAGTATGCTCCACGAAGCCGTTGCTTCCACAAGCGAAGAACTCATGGAAAAATTCTTTGAAGGCGAAAGCATTTCCAAAGAAGAAATCGTCAAGGCACTCCATGACGGTATCCTCCGCGGCGATATCTCCCCCGTAGTCTGCGGTTCCGCAACCAACCTTTGCGGCGTACGTCTTCTCCTTGACGTGATCGTTGACACACTTCCCAGCCCTGTATATCATAAAGCTGAAATCGTGATCGACGGAGACGAAGAAATCGAACGTCCCGTTCGTGAACACGGTCCCGCTTCTCTCTTCGTATTCAAAACCGTTGCCGACCCGTTCGTTGGCAAGATGTCCTTCTTCAAAGTCATCGGCGGTGAACTTTACAGAGATTCCGTACTCAAGAACGTTACCACAGGTCAGGAAGAACGCCTGACAAGAATCTATACCGTTTGCGGTAAGAAACAGACCGAAGTTGAAATGCTCTCCATGGGTGATATCGGTATGACCGCAAAACTCAATAATACCAATACAAACGATACCCTTTCCCAGATGGAAAATCCGCTTCCTTATAAGAAGATCAAATATCCCGAATCCTTCTATCAGATGGCGATCTCTCCCAAAGCAAAGGGTGATGAAGATAAGATCTCTCAGGGCATCAATAAGCTCCTTGAAGAAGACCTCACGCTCAAATATGAAAACAATGCTGAAACCAAACAGCTCCTCATCTCCGGTCAGGGTGATATCCATCTCGACGTTACCGTTTCTAAGCTGAAAGCACGTTTCGGCGTATCCGTTATCCTTTCCGCTCCGAAGATCGCTTACCGCGAAACCATCAAAAAGAGAGTCGAAGTGGAAGGCAAACATAAGAAACAGTCCGGTGGTCACGGTCAGTACGGTCACGTTAAAATGTCCTTCATGCCCGGTATCAATCCCGGTCTTGAATTCACACAGTCCGTTGTCGGCGGTTCCGTTCCGAAGAACTATTATCCCGCTGTTGAAAAGGGCATCCTCGAATCCATGCAGAAAGGCGTTCTTGCAGGCTATCCCGTTGTAAACCTCAAAGCAGACCTTTCCGATGGTTCTTACCATCCCGTTGACTCCTCTGAAATGGCGTTCAAGATCGCTGCTTCTCTCGCATATAAAGAAGCGCTTCCCAAGGCAAACCCCGTTATCCTTGAACCCATTGGTAAACTCAACGTATATGTTCCCAGCGATATGCTCGGTGATATCATGAGTGAAATCAATAAACGCCGCGGTAGAGTTCTCGGTATGACTCCCACAGAAAAACGCGGTGAACAGGTGATCGAAGCAGAAGCTCCGATGTCTGAAATGGTTGACTTCGCAATCAAACTCCGTGCCATCACACAGGGCAGAGGTTCTTATACGCTTTACTTCTCCGATTACGAAGAAGTTCCGATGTTCAACGCACAGAAGATCATCGAAGAAGCAAAGAAGAACGACGATTAATTTACGACCTTTTTCATTATACTCCTTTTTTCATACTATCTTCAGGAAAAAGCACGGCAATCGCCGTGCTTTTTCTTTTGTTTTGATAAGTCGATAGCGTTCACCTTTAGGGAGAAACCTTTTACGGATGCATCAGCATCGCGAGCAAAGGAACGATATGCATATGCATTCCCTTGATGCGGTAACGGAGCTCATCGGCTTCATTTTTTTCGCGCAAATAGGGGAAAAGCGCATCATTGATACAGGAAATAACCTCATTCTTCCGCAAACCGCTCTTTCCTGCAATGCTTTCGATATCCGTATATGCGTTTTCATCATGAAGCGTTAAATCATAGATGGCATACATCGTTTTCATATGATGCACGTCCGAGAAAATTTTCAACATGGCGCAAAGTTCGCGGATGCGGTAATCAGGAGAAAGCTTCAAATCGCGGTTTGCCGAGAAAAAGACGGAATCTCCGTGCATCAGCGTTGTGAGTTCGGGAAGATTCAGACAGGAATACCCCCATTCCTGTTTTCCTGCGTGATCGATCGCATTTTCCGAATCACGAAACTGATTTTCTTTTGTAAAAATGATTGCATGGAGGATATACGCCATTTTCAGCGTAAAGCGGAAATCTTCACCCTTTTCCATTTCTTCGACCATCGAAAGAAGCTGCAAAGCGATATCTTTTGAGGTATCTGCGCCTTTATATCCCATCAGTTCATCGATCGAAACTTCAAAATAACGCGCAATATCGGGCAAAAGCATAATATCGGGACAGCAAGCGGCGGATTCCCATTTGCTGACGGCTTGATTCGTAACACCGAGTGCAGTTGCAAGTTCTTCTTGTGTGATGCCTTTGGTCTTACGCAAAAAGGCAATCTGTTCATTTAACTTGATACTCATAAAGTACCTCCTTTTGATTTTTTGTTTGTAGCTACACCTATATTATAACGGCAACAACCGCAAAAAACAATAACGCAACAGTTTGAGAAAAAACATTTTTTCCAACTGCAAGTTGGAAAGACGAGATTTCCGACATAAAATTTATTTCCTTTGCCCGTGAAACCTTGACGGATGCCCGAAAATATATTATAATATAATATTATTATGGGATAGAATGTCCCAAAGTCCCTTTTTGGAGTTTAATATGGAAAAAAGAAATGATCTTCCCGCACGTTACGCGACAGAGGAAGAAATCGAAAAGCAAAGAGAATATACGAAAAAGATCGCAAATATGATTGCGGACGGCACCCCCAAAAAAGCTTGTGTCATCACCTATGGCTGTCAGCAGAATGAAGCCGACAGCGAACGCATCGCAGGTATGCTTCATGCAATGGGTTATGAAAAAACGGAAAAGGAAGCCGATGCGGATATCATCATCGTCAATACTTGCTCCGTGCGTGACCATGCGGAACAGCGCGCCCTTTCCATCACAGGCGGTTATAAGCATCTGAAAGCAAAAAAACCGTCTCTCATCATCGGTATTTCAGGCTGTATGGTATCCAAACAAGCCCCCACGGATAAGATCAAACACAGTTATCCTTATATCGATTTCACCTTCGGTACGGAAAAGCTCTGGCAGCTCCCCGAAATTCTGTATCACGTCATGACGGAAGAAAAACGCGTTTTCTGCCCCAACGAAGGTAAACCCATCACAGCGGAAGGGGTCCCCGTTCTGCGTGAAAATCCTTATAAAGCATGGGTCAGCATCATGTACGGCTGTAACAATTTCTGTACGTACTGTATTGTTCCCTACGTCAGAGGCAGAGAAAGAAGCCGCCGTCCCGAAGCGATCCTTGCGGAAGTCCGTGAGCTTGTTGCAGACGGATGCCGTGAAATCACGCTTCTCGGTCAGAATGTCAACTCTTACGGCAAAGAATTTGGCGGTGAATGTGATTTTGCCGATCTTCTCGCAAAAATCTGTGAGATCGAAGGTGATTTCATCGTTCGTTTCATGACAAGCCATCCGAAAGATGCTTCTCATAAGCTCATCGATACCATGGCGGCAAATCCCAAGATCGCAAGACAATTTCATCTTCCCGTGCAGTCCGGTTCGAACAGAATCTTAAAAGAAATGAACCGCATCTATACGAGAGAATCGTATCTCGATCTCATTCGTTATATGCGTGAAAAAATGCCCGATATCGCCATCAGTACGGATATCATCGTCGGTTTCCCCGGCGAAACGGAAGAAGATTTCGAGGATACCCTTTCCATCGTAAGAGAAGCGCGTTACGATATGATGTATTCTTTCATCTATTCCAAGAGAAGCGGCACACCTGCGGCGGAAATGGAAAATCAAGTCCCCGAAGAAATCACGGGCAAACGCTTCCCCCGATTGCTTGCATTGCAGAATGAAATCTCTCTTGAACGCAATCTCGTTTGGGAAAATAAAGTCCTTCGCGTGCTTGTCGATGGCAAGAGCAAGAATAACCCCGAAAAATATTCGGGCAGAACCGACGGCAATAAGATCGTCCTTTTCGATGGTGATGAATCTCTTGTCGGTAAATTCGTCAATATCAAAATCACCAAAGCGCAGACCTTTGCGCTGATCGGTGAGATCGTGTGATGACTCGTCAGTGCAAGCTGACTGAGAGGGCAGATACAATGTCCACACCCTCTCCGTCACGCCGAAAGGCGTGCCACCTCTCCCAAAGGGCGAGGCTTCAAAAAATCTGAATTAGAAGTGAGGCAACTGCATAATGACCCCAATGATGCAGCAATATTTTGAGATCAAGGATAAATACCGCGAATACATTCTGATGTACCGTCTGGGCGATTTCTATGAAATGTTTTTCGACGATGCGAAAACGGCATCGGCGGAATTGGAATTGACATTGACGGGCAGAGATTGCGGAGAAGCGGAACGCGCGCCGATGTGCGGTGTACCGTATCATGCGGTCGAAGGATATATCGGAAAGCTCGTCGGCAAAGGATATAAAGTTGCGATCTGTGAACAGCTTGAAGATCCCGCCGCGGCAAAAGGTATCGTCAAACGTGACGTTGTGCGTATGATTACCCCCGGAACATTGACGGAATCCTCCCTTCTTGATGAAAAGAAAAACAATTATATCTGCGCGATCTTTGTCGGTGATGATGAGATCGGCGCGGCATTTGCGGATATTTCAACGGGACATATCTCCGCAACTTCCTTTGAAGGCGACCATTCGATCACGCATCTTGTCGGTGAGCTCGGCGCATATGCGCCCCGTGAGATCGTCCTGAATACAGCCGCTACTGAAATTCCCGAAGCCGTCACGTTCCTGACCGACCGTTTGCAAGCGGTCATCAATCAGCATCAGGGTTTCCGTTTTGAAACGGAAACCGCAAGCGCACGTGTCAGAGAACGCTTCGTCAATCTCCCCGGTGAATTTGAAAATGATGAAGACCCCGCGCTCCTTGCCGCAGGCGGACTGCTTTCCTACGTGGAAGAGACACAAAAAAACAATCTCGGCAATCTCGGTACGCTGAATTATTATAAAGACGGACAATACCTGGAGATCGATATCAATACAAGACGCAATCTGGAGCTTTGCGAAACGATGCGCCGCGCGGAAAAGAAAGGCACTCTCCTTTGGGTTTTGGATAAAACCAAAACAGCGGCAGGCGCAAGACTTCTTCGTAAATTCATCGATCAACCCTTAAAAAATCCTTATCATATCAACAGAAGACAAGCCGCCGTCGCGGAGCTTTATGACCGCGTGATTGAACGCGGCGAGCTTGCACAAGGACTGACGGGGGTCCTTGACCTTGAACGTCTGATTACCCGTATCGTTTACGGCACGGCAAACGCAAGAGATCTGCGCGCCGTCGCACAGACCGCCTCGAAAATTCCCGATATCAAAAGACAGCTCGCACTTTTTGAAAGCGAAGAACTTTCGGGAATCTATAAAGAACTCGATACCCTTTCGGATATCTGCGAACTGATCTCCAAAGCCATCGTGGACGAGCCTCCCTTCTCTGTGCGTGAAGGCGGTTTTATCCGCAAAGGCTTCCATAAAGACGTGGATCAATTCACGGAAATTGAACAGAACAGCCGTGGTTGGATTCAGAAAATCGAAGAAACCGAACGCGAACTGACGGGTATCAAAAATCTAAAGATCGGTTATAACCGTGTTTTCGGTTATTATATCGAAGTTTCCAAATCCAATATCGGACTCGTCCCCGAACGCTATATCCGTAAACAAACACTTGCAAACGGTGAGCGTTATTTCACGAACGAACTCAAGGATATGGAATCTCAGGTACTTGGCGCGGGAGAAAAACGCATTGCGCTCGAATATCAGCTTTTCTGCGAGATCCGTATGCGTGTGGCAGAAAACGTCCACCGCGTACAAAAAACGGCTTATCTCCTCTCTTTGCTTGACGTATACTGTTCTCTTGCTGAAGTTGCAAGCCGTAACAGCTATTGCCGTCCCGAAGTGACTTACGGTGATACCATTGAAATTAAGGATGGCAGACATCCCGTTGTCGAGCAATGCGCAAAAGACAGCTTTTTCATTCCCAACGATACGAGCCTTGACAATAAAAACAACCGTTTCATGCTCATTACAGGACCGAATATGGCGGGTAAATCAACTTATATGCGTCAAGTCGCACTTATTTGCATCATGGCGCAGATCGGTTCTTTCGTCCCCGCAAAGGAAGCCAGAATTTCCGTGATAGACAAGGTTTTCACCCGTGTCGGCGCATCGGATGATCTTGCGATGGGACAATCCACCTTTATGCTAGAAATGAGCGAAGTGGCATATATCCTTGCCAACGCAACCAAACAAAGCCTTATCATTTATGATGAAATCGGACGAGGTACAAGTACCTTTGACGGTATGAGCATCGCACGTGCCGTTGCGGAATATACACTCGGCAAAAAGATCGGTGCAAAAACGCTTTTCGCAACGCATTATCATGAGCTGACGACCATGGAAGCGGAACAGAAAGGCGTTGTGAATTATCATATCGCGGCAAAAAAACGCGGGGACGGTATTACCTTTTTACGCAAGATTGTTCGCGGTGCGGCAGATGACAGCTACGGCATTGAAGTCGCACAGCTTGCAGGTGTTCCCGATGCCGTAACCAAACGCGCAAAAGAAATCCTTGCATCCCTCGAAAACGGAAAACAACCCGAAATCAAGACAAAAGCAAAGCCTAAACCCACGGAAGAATCTCCTGTTGGTATGCTTTCTTTTGAAAATTTCGTACAGGGCGAAGTTTGCGACAAACTCAAAAAGACCGATATCAATACGATTTCTCCTTTGGAGGCACTCAATCTGATCTTTGATCTGAAAAAGATGCTTTCGGGGTCGTAATTTAATATTTCGCGCCTCAACGGGATTCTTCCAATTTTCTTTCAAACAAAGAAAATTGGAAGAATCCATTGGCATCGCAGGATGCGCTATAAAAGTACACATTCAAAAAATAAAAATCATATATACACAGGAGGAAATTATCATGGCAGAAGTAAAAGGTTTGACATACGTTCCGGAGATCTACGAAGAAATCCTGAAAAACGTCACATTGAACGATGAAAGTCAGGTACTTGAAGTCGGTATCGGTTTCGGACAGGCAACCGCTCCGATTCTCGCAACAGACGCAAACGTCACAGCACTTGAACCCGATGAAAACGTCGCAAAAGTTTGTGCGGAAACATTCGCAGACAATGAAAATCTTTCCGTCATCACAGCAAAACTTGAAGATTATGAAGCGGCAGACGAAACCTTCGATCTCGTTTATTCCGCATCCGCATTTCATGAAGTCAAACAGGATATCGGTTATACCAAAGCCTATGCAATGCTGAAAAAAGGCGGTATTTTTGCCCGTTTCTCCAATCATGCGATGAGATCGATCGAAAGACCGAATCTTTCCGCGGCAATTCAGAAGCTGTATACGATCTATCTTCCCAAGACAGGTACACCTCGTCCCTATAAAGAAGTACAGGCACAGAAACGTGCGGAGATCGCTCTCAAATACGGTTTTGAAGAAATTTCTTACAAGCGTTATTACAGAACCAGAGTTTATACCACCGATGAACTCATTGCATATCTCGCAACCGATGAAGATCATCTCGCCATCAGCAAAACCAAAAGAGAAGCATTCTTCAATGAACTCCGCAAACTGATGGAACGCTACGGCGGTAAGATCACTTATTACGATACCATCGATCTTCAGATCGCAAAGAAGATCTGATTACATACAGCAAAAGTTTTTTGAAAGGGGCAGGGGAAAACTTTTTTCAAAAAAGTTTTCCCCTGAAAAAGAAAAGTCATGGGAATCATCAACGTCTTAGATATCTCCGTTGCGAACCTGATCGCGGCGGGTGAAGTCGTAGAAAGACCGGCAAATGCCGTCAAGGAACTTGTGGAAAATGCCGTTGACGCAGGCGCAACGGAAATTACCGTTGAGATCATCGGCGGCGGCGTAGCATCTTTGCGTGTCACGGATAACGGCTGCGGCATGAGCAATGAAGATGCCGTCGTTGCCGTGCGCCGTCATGCGACGAGTAAATTGAAAAAAGCGGAAGATCTTGCCGCGATCATGACGCTTGGTTTCCGTGGCGAAGCATTGGCGGCAATTACGGCAGTTTCCGAATTTCGTATCATGACCAAGCGGCGCGAAGACAGTGAAGGCACTTTGCTTTCGGGTAAATACGGCACGGTAGAATCCGTTGCTCCCGAAGGCTGTCCCGACGGAACCACCATTATCTGTGAAAAACTGTTTGCCGCAACTCCCGCCCGCCTGAAATTTCTGAAATCCAACGCATCCGAAGGGGCGGCTGTTGCAGGCGTTGTGGAAAAGCTTGCCGTTTCCCGTCCTGAAATTGCATTCCGTTTTATTTCTGACGGTATTCTGAAATTCTCCACAAGAGGTGACGGCAATCTAAAAAACGCGATCTATTCCGTTTATGGCGGTACGTTTGCAAAAAATCTCATTGCCGTACAACATAAATCTGGCGGTGTTGAAGTCACGGGATTTACGTCCTCTCCCGAAAATCTGCGCGGGAACAGAGGGATGCAGCAATTTTTCATCAACGAACGCTGTGTGCGAAGCAAAACGCTGACGGCGGCATTGGAAGCGGCTTACCGTTCTTATATGCCGACGGGAAAATTCCCTTCTTGCGTTCTCAATCTGAAAATATCCGCAGCCCTTGTGGATGTCAATATCCATCCCGCGAAGCTGGAAGTCAAATTTTCCGATGAAAAAGCTGTTTTCGATGCACTTTTTGGGGCAGTACGCAACGCTTTGAACGTCGGTATTGCTCGCCCTACGCTCGATATCACGGAAATTGCGGAGAAAACCGAAAAACGCGAGAAATTACAGAATCTTTTCTCCGAAGCTGAAGAAAAAGGCGAAAAAAGTGAACACAAGGAAATCCCGAAATCCATCGAAACACAAAAACCGATCGAAACGCCGAAATTAACAGTCACACCCGCGCCGAAACCGGAACCCGTGCGTGAAAAAACGCAGATCAAGCTGTCTTTTGAGGACGATGATCTGCCCGTAGATGTGCCGATCCTGCCAAAAGATCCGCCTCCGTCCTTCCGTTCACGTTTCGGCACGGAAACTTCCGTCAGCGGATTTGATTATATGAGCCGTCTGTATGCTTCCGCGATCAGAACGGCTGACCCTATTCCCGAACCCAAAGAAGAACCGAAAATTCCCGCGCCGTCCATCTACGTTCCCGATAAATCCGATCAAACGGAAGAAAAAGAACCTATAATCTCGGAAAAAACGCATGCGCAGATACCCCGCATGGAAACCAAGCCCATTCCCGCTTACCGCATCGTCGGCGAAGTATTCGCGAGCTATATCATCGTTGCGGTCGATGAAAAAATGCTTCTGATCGATAAACACGCCGCACATGAACGCATCAATTTTGAACGTCTGCGCGCCAATATGACGGCAGAAGCACCGCATATACAGCTCTTGCTGACACCCGAAATTCTTTCCGTTTCCGAGGAAGAAGCGGCTGTTGCCGCAGAATATGAAAAAGAACTTTCCGCTTGCGGTTATGAGCTGAAAATTTCCGAAAAAGAGATCGCTCTTTCGGGCATCCCGTTCGGCTTTGAAAAAAATGATGCCGTTACTCTATTCGTTTCCATTTTAGAAGAGGCAAAAAACGGTATCCCTGTCGAACATACAAAACAAAACGCATTTGAAGCCGCACTTTATCAAAGCTCCTGTAAGGCATCCGTCAAGGCAGGCAGACTTTATGACGAAGCACACATCCGTTGGATCTGTGACAATCTGTTCCGTTATGATTGCATCAAATTCTGTCCCCACGGTAGACCCGTTGCTTTTGAGCTTTCCAAAAAAGAACTCGATACGCATTTTGGCAGAACGTAATTCTGCTGAAGAAAGGATTTTTAATCAATGTTTACTCTACTCAAGCAAGAAGGCCGTGCGCGCCGCGGTACTTTTGAAACCGTTCACGGAACGATCCAGACACCCGTTTTCATGAACGTCGGTACCGCCGCGACCATCAAAGGCGGTATTTCCACACAGGATCTTTACGAGGTCGGCTGTCAGGTCGAGCTTTCTAATACCTATCACCTCCATCTCCGGCCGGGCGATGACGTAATTTATGATATGGGCGGTATCCATAAGTTTTTCAATTGGGACAGACCCGTGCTGACGGATAGCGGCGGTTTTCAGGTATTCTCTCTTTCTCAGCTCCGCAAAATTTCCGAAGAAGGCGTAAAATTCGCTTCTCATATCGATGGCAAACGTATTTTCATGGGTCCCGAAGAAAGTATGCAGATTCAATCCCATATCGCTTCCACGATCGCCATGGCATTCGATGAATGTATCGAAAATCCCGCTCCCCGTGATTATGTCAAAGCCTCCGTTGACCGCACGACACGTTGGCTTGCACGTTGTCAAAACGAAATGAATCGTCTCAATTCTCTTCCTGAAACCATCAATAAAAATCAGCTCCTTTTCGGTATCAACCAGGGCGGCACCTATGACGATATCCGTATCGATCATATGAAGCGTATCTCCGAATTTGATCTTCCCGGTTATGCTATCGGCGGTCTTGCCGTTGGTGAAGAAGCGGACGTGATGTATCACATCATCGAAGCCGTTGAGCCTTTCATGCCCAAAGATAAACCCCGTTATCTCATGGGTGTCGGTACGCCCGTCAATATTCTGGAAGCCGTTTACAGAGGCGTTGACTTCTTCGACTGCGTGATGCCGTCCAGAAATGCGCGTCACGGTTATATCTTCACATGGAAAGGCACGATGAATATCAATAACCGCAAATATCAACGCGATCCTCTCCCGATCGATCCCGATTGTAATTGTCCCGCTTGCCGTTTCTATTCGCGCAGTTATATCCGCCATCTTCTCAAAGCGGATGAAATGCTCGGTATGCGTCTTGCCGTTCTCCATAATCTGTATTTCTATAACGATCTGATGGCAAAGATCAGAGATGCGATCGATGAAGGCAGATATGAAGAATTTTACCGCCATTACAGAGAAATTCTTGCGGTAAGAATTTAAAAGATTTTGTCATTCAAATCTGCACATGGTAGTAATCATCGCGGGAAGGGAAAGAAAAGAAATCTTTGCCAAAATAAAGTGCGCGTTATACAGATTATTCAGAAAGTCCCCGCCATGCGCCTATCATTCATCTCTAAAGTAGCGACTTTGCAAAAGCAAAGTCTAACTGTCAACATTTATGTTGACAGTGCGGATATGAAGCGTGGTGAACCGTTAAAAATCTACACCCGCAATCAAACTGCAAATTTGTCTGCTTCTTTTTGCAACTTTTTCTTTCAGACAAAGAAAAAGTTGAGAACCCCACCTGCACCGTCGAGGTGCAATATCAAACAACAATTCTGAAAGGATAATCCTGATCCCATGAACAATAATAAACAGGCAACGGGATGGGTCATTGCCATCATTGCCGTTTGCGCGGTTCTGATTATCGGAACGGTATGGAGCTTTTATTTCTCCCTGTTCCCAAATGATAAACCCGATAACACTGAAAATACGACGGACAGCAGCACTTCAGAATCAACATCGGATACAACGACGGAACAATCAGATAAACCCGAAATCCCGAAAAAAAAGATCGCCATCACTTTTGATGACGGGCCCAGCGCATCCTATACACATAAAATTCTCGATCTTCTGGAACAGTATGATGCAAAAGCTACGTTTTTCGTGCTTGGCAATATGTTGAAAAGCAATACAAAGGATGAAATTACCCGCGCGATTTCACTCGGTTGTGAGATCGGCAATCATTCCTATGACCATACTTCCCTGACAACAATCTCCGATGCAAAGATCGTTGAACAAATAAAATCCACCAATGAAAAGATCAAAGAATATTCCGGTACGGATTATGAATGTAAGCTCTACCGTCCTCCGTATGGCAGTATCAACCGTAACGTCATGGAGGCACTTTATGATAATGGCATCTATATGCACGCGATCCTTTGGAGTTCAGATTCACGCGACTGGGAGTTCCGCAATAGTTATGCCAACGGTAATATCACACGTGACCAAGCCATCGAAGGCGCATTTGATATCATCGTCAATGAAACATCCGAAGGTACGGTCATTCTGATGCATGATATTCAGGAAATCACCCCCGATATTCTCGCGCTCGTGCTTGAAAAATATACGAACGAAGGCTATGAATTTGTAACAGTCAGCGAACTTTTCGGTTTTGATGAAATAAGCGAAAAGGACTCCTATTTCTGCCGTTACCGTTCGACAACAAGCATCATTCCTGTTTCATAATGTTGGGACTGCCGTCCCAAACCCTGCTTTAACCCCCTTTTTCGAGAAAAAGGGGGTTAAAAATTACCAAAAAGCTTTCTTTGTGGCAGATTTTTTAATTATGTAAAAAGCCGCGGCATTCTTCAGATTCGGAGAATACCACGGCTTTTTTATTACGGAAAGTTTTTGGGGGGATTTTCAAGGGGGACTTTTTTCAAAAAGTTCTCCTTGAATGAGGTTCGGGGCAAAGTCCCGATCCGATTATTTCAAAACAAATTTGTGATATACTTTTTTACCCTTACGGATAACAACACCATTACGGAGCGTATCGGCATCAACGGTTGCAGAGAACGCGGCAACCTTTTCATCGTTCATCACAACACCGCCCTGGATAACAAGACGTTTTGCTTCGCTTCTGGAAGGAGCAAGTTTGCCGGCAACCATGAGGTCAAGCACACCGATCTTGCCATCGGTAAGAGCGGATTCTTCGATCTCTGTGGTGGGCATATCTGCGCTGTTACCTGCGCCGGAGAAAAGATTACGGGAGGTTTCTTTTGCCTTGTCAGCTTCTTCTTTGCCGTGAACGAGAGCGGTCAGTTCGTATGCGAGGACTTCTTTCTTTTCGTTGATGCGGTTATCTGCCCATGTTTCCATTTCAGCAATGGTTTCGAGGGGGAGGAACGTGAGCATCTTGATACACTTCATTACGTCCGCGTCACCGACGTTACGCCAATACTGATAGAATTCAAAGGGAGAAGTCTTATTGGGGTCGAGCCATACGGCGTTGCCTGCGGTCTTACCCATCTTTTTACCGTTGGAGTCTGTGAGAAGTGTGATAGTCATGGCGTGCGCGTCTTTACCGAGCTTCTTGCGGATGAGTTCCGTACCGCCGAGCATATTAGACCACTGGTCGTCGCCACCAAATTCCATATTGCAGCCGTATTTTTTGAACATATAGTAAAAGTCGTAGGACTGCATAATCATATAGTTGAATTCAAGGAAGGAAAGACCTTTTTCCATTCTCTGCTTATAGCATTCCGCACGAAGCATATTGTTGACGGAGAAACAAGCACCGACTTCACGGAGAAGATCGACGTAATTGAGAGAGAGGAGCCAATCTGCATTATTGACCATCATGGCTTTGCCTTCGCCGAATTCGATGAATTTTTCCATCTGGCGTTTGAAACATTCCGCATTGTGATCGATATCTTCTTTTGTGAGCATTTTTCTCATATCGGTTTTGCCGGAGGGGTCACCGATCATCGTTGTACCGCCGCCGATGAGAGCGATCGGTTTATTGCCTGCCATCTGCAAGCGTTTCATGAGGGCAAGCGCCATAAAGTGACCTGCTGTAAGGCTGTCTGCCGTACAGTCAAAGCCGATATAGAAAGTTGCCCTACCGTTGTTAATCATTTCACGGATATGTTCTTCATCCGTAACTTGCGCGATCAGACCGCGCGCTTGGAGTTCTTCATAAATTCCCATTTTTTCATTATCCTTTCTTTTAAAAAAATATCCTCTTTCCCTGTCGGGAAAGAGGACGAGAAAATTCGTGTTACCACCTCAGTTTGCTTATTTTTCACAAAATAAGCCTTTGGAAGTTCCAAAAGGAACTTCGCGCTTTAACGGGCGCACCCGTCACAACCTACGTTTATAAAAATTTCGGAAGTGCGGCTCGGGAATGTATTCGGCAAAATGTTTCATACCATCTTTCACCGACCGATGGCTCTCTGAATGAAAGGAATTTTGCTTACTTGTTTCCGTCGTTGCATTTATTGGATATAAAGGGATTATAACATTGAATACACATTTTGTCAAGATATTTTTTTCACGATCTTAAGGAATGGAATCCAAAGCGATCTTTGCAATACCCAGACGGAAAAGACAAGCGCCGTCTTCCTTACCGCCGCGGCAATACGCACAAAGGAGCGAACCGTCGTTCGTAAAGAACAATGCGGGATAGCAAAAACCGCGTTCGCCATCCTCAATAATGGAAAGATCTCCGAATGTTTTGCCATTGTCGATACTTTTACGGATGGCAAGAGGTGTTCTTCCCCAACCCCATCCCGTCTTTTTTCTGCCGTTATAATTGGGGATGGGATTATAGACGGCATAAAGAGTACGTTCATCATACCGTTTGACTTGCATCGGGGAATCGGGCGAAGTAAAAATACTTGCTTCGGGCGGTGTGAAGCTCATCAGATCGTCAAAAGAACGGCTTTCATATTGATAAGATGCACCCGTTCGCATCCAAAGCCATGAAATTCCTTGCGAAAGTTCGATGATACCGGGTTCTTGCAGCCCGTAATTCCTATTGATTTTATCATTATGGGAAAGGCGGGCGTTCGGATGCAAACGGAAGGATGCGCCGTCATCCTCGGAGATCAAGAGTACTGTTACGGCTGGCTGATAAAGTCCATGGGTAAACGAGGGATAATATGCAGCAGGTGCAATGAGTCTGCCATCGGAAAAACGCTGAATACGGTCGTTATTGATTACATAATATGCGGGCGGTACGTTCCAGACGATACGTTCGGGTTTGAAAGTCTGACCGCCGTCATAAGAAACCGTTCTGCCGAGTCTTGACGTACCGTCTGATTCCTTGATAAGAAAATAGAAAGCAAGTGCGCCGTCCTTTTGTATCATGGAAGAAACGCTCATGACGTTTTGCGTACCGAAAAAGGATGCATTTGCAATTGTTTCGGGAATTTCCGTCCAATGTTCGCCTTCATCGTCCGAACGAATCATAACGATATTACAAGCCGCATGATCGTCACCGCTCGTACCGATATATTGGCTATATGCAAATAAGATATCGCCGTTCGGTGCGCGGAGAAACACGCCTTCGCTGTTGCGCGGATTATTTTCTTTCGGCGGAAGATCACAGACCAATCTGAAATCGAGCATATGATACTCCTTTCTTTGATTTGAAATATACAACGGGAGGCGGAACGCCTCCCTGCGAAATCATTTTTTTAAACCTCTCCGCCCATACAAAGTTCTTTTGCGGCGGCAAGCGTTTGTTCTGTAATTTTTGCACCACCGATGATACGTGCGACTTCCGTGATATGTTCTTCTTCGGAAAGAGTTCTGACGGAAGATTCCGTTCTACCGTCCGTTTCCGTTTTGGAAACGAAAAGATGAGTATCGGCAATGGCAGCGATCTGCGGAGAGTGGGTAACGCAAATAACTTGTGTTCCTTTTTCCGCAACTTCATGCAATTTAACACCGATCTTATGAGAAGTTTTACCGGAGATACCGGTATCGATTTCATCAAAAATAAGAGTTTCCGTATGTTCTTTATCCGCGAAAGCACAACGGAGTGCCAGCATCATACGGGAAAGCTCACCGCCGGATGCCACTTTGGAGAGCGGCTGAAGCGGTTCTCCGGGGTTGGCGGAAACGGCAAATGCCACTTTATCCGCGCCGTCTGTGCCAAAATCGGAAAGCGATGTGACTTCAATACGGAAACGGACTTTTTCCATATCGAGAAAAATGAGTTCATCCGTGATCTTCTTTTGCAGATATTCCGCGGCATTGCGGCGTTTTTTCGTGATAACGGAAGCAATATTTTTCATTTTCGCGCGGACATCGGCAAGTTCGTTTTCGAGGTCTTCGGAAAGCTCGCCCGATATTTCAAGATCATGCAATCTGGATGCGATCCGTTCGCGGTATTTTTTGATCTCCTCGACCGTACCGCCGTATTTTTTACGGAGTCTTTGTAGGTTATCGAGTCTTTCTTCGATCTTATCCAAAAGTTCCGTGGGATTTTTGATACCCATATCACATTCACGACGGATAGTTTCGGCAATATCTTCGATACGGTAACGGAAATCCGCAAGCGTTTCGGCAAAAGCCGTTGCTTCTCCGAGAACACCTTCGAGTGCTCCGAGAGATTCTTCCGCTTTTTCGATCAGATCACAAGCGGAAAAGCCTTTTTCCGTCTGATAAAGTGCGCGATAGATGAGTTTTGCGTGTTTGCCGATCTTTTCGGCATTCTGTACTTTCGTGCGTTTGCGTTTCAGATCATCTTCTTCGCCTTCACGAGGATTCACGGAATCGATATCCTTGATCTGATATTTCAGCAGTTCGATGGTACGGGCTTTTTCCTGTTCATCGTGAGAAATTTCCGCGATACGCTTTTTGATGCCTTGCATTTCATGATAAAGCGCGAGATATTCTTCTTTTTCTTTTTCGCAATCGGCAAACGCATCGAGAAAGACGATATGCGTATCTTCGTTCAGCAGAGATTGTCCCGTATGCTGACCGTGGATATGAATGAGCTTGGATGCGATCTCGCGCACGATGGAAAGCGGGACCGTTCTTCCGTTGATACGCGCCGTGGAACCGCCCTTATCGGTGATATCTCTTTGGAAAAGGAGTGTACCGCCTTCCGTGTCGATACCGAGATCAGCCGCAACGGCGGCAGCTTCTTCGGAAATATCTTCAAAAAGTGCGGAAACCACCGCTTTTTCTTCACCGCCGCGGATGAGTTCCTTGGAGGCGCGTTCCCCGATGATGAGTCCAACGGAATCAATGATAATGGATTTACCCGCGCCGGTTTCACCCGTCAAAACGGTGAGCGCATCACCGGGGCAGACGCGCTCATCTTTGATAATTGCAATATTACGGATATATAATTCTTTGAGCAAAATGAAATCCTCCCTATGCATCAAAGACCGATTACGTCTTTGACGTAATTGGCAAATTCAATGGCATCTTCATTATTGCGGACAACGACGAAGATCGTATCATCTCCCGCAATACTGCCGACGATGGCTTCGCCCGCGAGTCCATCCAGAGAAGTCGCCGCCGCATTTGCCATACCCGCAAACGTCTTGAGAACGACGATATTCTGTGCTTCCTGTGCGCTGACGATCGTTTCACGCATGATGGTTTTCAATTTGTTGTCGTTACCGGAGTTGTCACCGCGCGCCGCCGTATATTTATAACCGCCGGCTTTGGTCGCGGTCTTGATGAGTCCAAGCTGCTTGATATCACGGGAAACCGTTGCCTGTGTCACAGGATAACCGCTTTCACGGAGCTTTTCAATGAGATCATCCTGTGTTTCGATCACGTTTTCGCTGATGATCTCCAGAATTCTTGTGTGTCGGGAATTTTTCATGTGTTTTTTCCTTTGCTTTTTTATTTAAAACTTAAGAAAGGCAGGTATCTGCCTGCGGGCGTTGCCCGCTTTTATTGAATTTCGTTTCCAATATCTCATAAAAACGGTTCGGACCGATCTTGATGATTTTTGCCGTATAGGGCGATTTTTCGATATGTATTTCCGCTTCTTTGGGAATCAGACGGCTGTTTTTGCCATCCATCGTGACATGGATATCCGTCATATCGTCGCGTGTTCTGCCTGAAATGACGAGTTCCGTATCGGAAGAAAGCAAAACGGAACGACGCAGAAGCGAATGGGGACAGATGGGTGTCACGGAAATAATGGAAGCCGTCGGTTCAATGATCGGACCGCCCGCGGAGAATGAATACGCAGTGGACCCCGTGGGCGTTGCAACGATGATACCGTCGGCACGGTAAGCAAGCAGACCGCCCGTTTGTGAGGAAAGGGAAAATTCCGCAATTTTGGAACGCATCCCGCTGGCAACGACGATATCGTTGAGGATTCTTTGCTTATGGATGATCTTTCCGTCAAGACGGATCTTGGCATCAAAAAGCATTCTTTTTTCCACGGTGAAATCACCCGTGGCAAGCGCGGAAAGTCCTTTCATCTCCGTGCGTTCCAATGCCATCAGAAAACCGAGATGACCGAGATTGACACCGATCGCGGGTTTATCCTTTTCCGCGGCACGCAAGCTATAATCGATCATCGTACCGTCACCGCCGAGCACGAGAACGGCATCCGATTCTGCGATCATGGTATCCGTATCGGAAAAAAAGCGGACAGGCAAAGAAATATCCGTAAAAAACGGTTTCGCATTCTCACATAAATAGGAAGAAATCCCATTTTCCGCGAGGATATCCACGGCTTGTTTCGTATAATAAAAATCCTTATCGTATTCGGAATTGGGGAAAATCGCGATCTTTTGTAAAGTCACGTCAGTCATCTCCTTTCGTTTATGATGAAAATACGGTCTTTTTGATATCGATGGTATTTTCCGCACGTTTTTCACCGATACGGAAAAGTGCTAAATATTCGCGGTTTCCGTCACCGCCTTCAATGGGTGAGGGTGCGAGTGCTTCGGGATAAAGCCCTTCTGCTTCCGCCGCCGCGAACAGTTTTTCAATGACTTTCACGTGGATATTCCGATCGCGCACGATACCGCCTTTGCCGATATTTTCTTTTCCCGCTTCAAATTGCGGTTTAATCAAGCTGATAAAAATACCGCCGTCTTTGACGTTTTCGCGAACGGCATGGTAGATCAAAGCCTGTGAGATAAAAGAAAGATCGGAAACGGCAAGATCGCAGACCTCTCCCGTCATTTCGGGTGTCAGCGTTCTCGCATTCGTACCCTCAAGAGAGATCACTCGCGGATCGTTTTCCAAGGTTTTATCCAATTGTCCGTGTCCCACGTCAACGGCATAGACGCGTTTTGCGCCGTTTTGCAAAAGGCAATCTGTGAAACCGCCCGTGGATGCGCCGAGATCAAGCGCAGTTTTTCCCGCAAGTTCGGGAGAAAAGGCAGAAACAGCCGCTTCGAGCTTAATGCCCCCACGGCTGACGTATTTTGATGGATTTTGTATGGTAACAGCCGAAACGGGCGTATCGTCCGCGATCTCCTGAGAGGGTTTTCCGATGCGTTTTCCGTCAAGGGTCACCCCGTCTTTCAGCAGCGCAGCCGCATGGCTTCGGCTGTTGGCAAGTCCTTTTTCAAAAAGAAATTTATCTGCGCGCATAAAGCATTCCTTTCGCCGATAATTTTAATCATTATACCATAATCTCCATGAATATTCAATAGCAGAAATGTACAATTATTCCGAATATTTTCGTTTAACGCGATAATCCTGCATATTCATCCGTACTATATACAGTACATAAAATAAAAAAATTCACAAAAAATATCCGTTTCGATACTTTACAAGCCCCGATAACCATGTTATAATGAGATTACAAATATAGAAAAATTTTACAGCAAAGGAAATATAAATGAAAAAGATATATCAATCCGCCATCGCGCTCCTCCTTGCCGCAAGTATGTGCGGCTGTACCGCAAATGGCAACACGCAGACCGAAGAAACACCCCTCTGCACCCTTCCGCAAGATACGACCTCTGTGGAAGAAACCGTTTCAACGGAAACGACTTCATCTGAAACCTCTCAGACAACCACATCTTTTCAGACAACGACTTCCGTACATACCACCCAAACCACAACAGGTCAAACGACAGTGATTCCCTCCGATCCGAAAAACGCACGGAAAGAATTCAGTTACGGGGCGGCAAAAAACGGTAAACCCCATCAGATCTCCGTCGATAATCAAGCATATTTTGATTCACTCAAAAATGTAAGCGCGCTTGCCCTCGATACGAAAACCGAAGAAAAGGTCATTTATCTCACGTTCTCCTGCGGTTATGAATATAACGGCAATACGAAAAAGATCGTGGATATCTTAAACGAAAAGAACGTGGATGCGGCATTCTTCTGCGCGCTCAAATTCTATCAGAAAAATCCCGATCTCATCCGCGAAATGATCGAAGAAGGACATATCCTCGGCAATCATACGATGGATTATCCCGACGTTTCCAAAGCGACGGCGGCGGAACTGACGGCGGCAATCGGAACGCTTGACCGTTATCTTGCAGATACATACGGTTATGATTGCAAATATTTCAGTTTCCCTTCGGGTACATATACGGAAAATGCGCTCTCTTTGGTTTCGGGTCTTGGTCATCATATCGTTTTCTGGTCGCTTTCCTATGCGGATTGGGATACGGAAAATCCCATCGGTTATGAAAAAGCACTCAAGACCGTAACGGAACGTCTGCATCCGGGTGCGGTCGTGATGTTGCATCCCGTTTCGGCGGATAACGTTGCGATTCTCGGTGATTTCATTGATTATGCACGTCAAAACGGTTATACGTTCAAGACACTTGACGATTATTTCAATGAAAATTCTCAAAAACCGTCCGAAAATGAGGGAAAAACGGAAATTCCCACCGTTTCTGCGGGTTATACCGTCTATGATCCCGAAAATCTACGCGGACTTTCCGAAGAAAAAGTGCCTTACAGCTTCGGTGTCGGTACAAACGGCAAACCTCCCAAGGCATCGCTTGATAACCAGGCTCGTTTCGATTCCATGAACAATGTCAGCGCGCTTGCCGTTGATACGAAAACCGAAGAAAAAGTATTGTATCTGACGTTTGACTGCGGTTATGAATATAAGACGAATACTTCACTGATTCTGGATATTCTGGAAGAAAAGGACGTGGATGCGGCATTTTTCTGCACACTTTCTTTCCTTGAAAAAAATAAATCCACATCGCGTAAAATGATCGAAGATGGTCATATCGTCGGCAATCACAGCGCGACACATCCCGTTTTCCCCGATATTTCCCGCACGGAAATGGCAAAAGAACTGTATGACGTGGATCAATATTTAAGACAGAATTTCGGTTACGATTGTAATTATTTCCGTTTCCCAACGGGCGCATATTCCGAAAGTGCCCTGGAGCTTGCCACAAGTGTTGGACATCATAGCGTTTTCTGGTCAGTGGCTTATGCCGATTGGGATACGGAAAACCAAAAATCTTATGATGAAGCGTTTGAAACCGTAACATCCCGTTTACATTCGGGTGCGGTCATTTTGCTTCATGCCGTTTCCGATACCAACGTGGAAATCCTTGCGGATTTTATCGATTATGCACGTGCGGAAGGTTATACGTTCAAAACCCTTGATGATTATTTCGTAAAATAATCATGAAAGGAGGCACCGAACGGCCAATGTCATTAAGTTAAGAAAAGAACCAAGTTCAGAAATGGACTTGGCTCTTTTTTTGCAAAAAAGTTAAAGAAATTTTGAAAAAGGGGTTGACAAAAAAGCAAAAGTGTGCGGTCGATTTTATTAGCTCGCTAATAAAA
>JAFUQQ010000075.1 GCA_017472285.1 Clostridia bacterium
AAATATCCTTACAATAATAAATAGTTATTGTAAGTTTATTTTTTTATATTTTAACACATTTCCCTTGTTTTTGTCAACCGATTATTTATTAAACACTTTCCATCTTAACCATTTATAGCGTAAGATATAAATATTAAATCTAAAACATTCGGCGCTATTAAACCAGAAACTTGCAAAAACATGATGGGAGAAACAATATGAAAAATTTAGAATTGACTACAACTGAATTTCTTGCGACAATCAAATCAACTAAAAATCTATCTAATAATACTATTTTAGCATATCGTTCCGACTTAAAAGATTTTCTGTTATTTACACAAACAAATACTTTTGATGAAACGATTATCTTAAAATATGTCCAGTACTTATCTCAAAATCGTCACTTAAAAGACACAACCATCACTAGAAAACTAATCACACTGAAACTATATTTCAAGTATTTGTATGACAATAATTATATCGAATCCAATTATTACATCAAACATCATTTCAAATTCAAGAAAGAACGAAAGCTACCAAAAATAATTACTGTAAAAGAAAGCTGTAAATTATTAAACTTCTTGAACAACAAATTATTAATGGCTAAAACAGACCACCAAATTAGAAAAGCTACACGAGATCTTGCGTTAATCGATCTTCTAATAAGTACCGGTATCAGGATCGGTGAAGCAGCAAATATTTCTATACATGACGTTATCATATCAGAACACAGTATATTGATACACGGAAAAGGACGAAAACAGCGCTTAATATATATATCTTGTCAACAAACATGGACAAATTTTATGCGTTGGTTAAAAATCAGGAAAAATGATAATTTCGAAACGGACAAGATATTTATTAACAATCACAATACACCGATCAGCATTTACGGTATAGAATATATTTACAAGGTTGCTAAACAAAAATCGGGCATCAATTTATCATCCACACCTCATTATTTACGGCATACATTCGCAACCAATCTACTGGCAAATGGAGCCGATCTGCGTTCTGTGCAAGAAATACTCGGACATAGCAGCGTTAGTACCACAGAAATATATACTGAAATCACAAGCAAAAGAAAAAAACAAGTGCTTAACAAATACAATTTTCGAAACAAATTATTATAAAGAGCGATAAATTATTTACCGCTCCTTATCATTCACATCTCTTTCATCGCTCCTGAGTATCTTCCCTCGCAACCTCTTTCCTCTCCCTCGATGGTGCGCTTTGTTCCTCTGCATCGTCAACAAGCTCGTTCTCTCGCTTGTCCAAATTAAGCTCTGCATTGAGTTCATCAAGGCGTTTGCACATGGCATTTAACTCATCTTCGTATGGAAAAGGCTTTTCGATCTCCGCTTTTGCGATTTCGATTTGCTTCTGAAGCTCTGCAAGCTGTTCCTCATTGCTCTCTTTTCGCTTGGAAATATTCTCGATGTGATTGTCAATTCGGGTAATAATACCGCCTGCATCCGTACCAAGATTTACGCGATGACTCATCTTCCCGCGAAGCGTAATATAGAACTCACGGCTCATACCGTCAAAGCCCACCTCCATGTGGAAAACTCGATATTCACCGAGAGGACGGGAATCTTGGGTTGCTATACGGGAGCAAACCTCCAAAATTGCCTTGCCAGCCTCAGCTTTTTCCGTGTAGGTCATACCTAAAATGACCATCGGAGAGAAGCCTTTTTCACTTGGAAAAGTATTTTCTTTTGCCGTTTGCATATCGCTTTCAAGGTCGCGGATTCGTGCGCTAACCTCTGCAATGGCTCTCGGATAGTCCTTGATAAGCTTATCCTCCAGCGCATAACGCTGTGTCAAATGCGAGGATTTCTGCAATTTCAGCTTCGCAACCTCGTTGTCGAGCGTCATTTTCTCCATGATTTTCGGATTTCCGCTGGCAACCGCTTTCATTTCCGCATAGCTGAGCGCCATATCGTCCACGTCTTCTGCCGATCTGACGGGAGATTTTGACGTTTGAATTTGAGAGATAAACTTCTGTTTCGTTTCCAAAAGCTGATACGAATAGGCATCAAACGTGCCTTTGGTAATATATCGATAGATATGCACTTCGGGATTCTCATTACCCTGTCGGACAATTCTTCCGGCGCACGCTCCAAGTCTGCCGGTCGCCACGGTACGTCAAGGTCATGAAGTGCAATGAGGCGTTTCTGTACGTTCGTGCCTGCACCCATTTTGAGGGTGGAACCGATCAAAACACGCACCTGTCCGTTCCTGACTTTGGCAAAAAGCTCTTTCTTTTTGGCATCGGTATCGGCGGTATGGATAAAAGCAATCTCATCCGACGGAACACCTCTTGCCATCAGCTTATTGCGAATATCATCGTACACGTTGAACGATCCGTCATTCTTCGGTGTGGAAAGATCACAGAAGATCATCTGTGCCGACCGCTTTTCTGCCGTTCTCTCCCAAATATCGTAGACATTATCCACGCATTTGTTGACCTTACTGCCCTCAAAATCGGGGAGTAAGGGATTGATCAGACGTTGATCGAGCGCGGTTTTTCTGCCATCGTTGGTAACGAGAAGCATATTATCTACATCGGATTTGACCGCACCGCTATGAATCTTCTCTGCTCGTTCGACAAAGGATTCCACAAGCTTCTTCTGAATATCGCTCGCTTCGACTTGCTCAATGTGATAGACCGCATCGGGTACGGGGAGCTTCAACATATCTGCCGTCTGTACGTCCGCAAACTGACGGTACATCGCCATCAGTTCGGGAATATTGAAGAATTTCGCAAAGCGCGTCTTGGTACGATAACCGCTGCCATCGGGTGCAAGCTCGATTGCCGTTACGGTTTCACCAAAAGTCGATGCCCAAGCATCGAAGTTTAAAAGGTTGTTCGCCTTCATCGTATTGTATTGCAGATATTTCTGCATGGTGTAAAGCTCAACCATCGTATTGGAAATGGGCGTACCCGTTGCGAAGATACAGCCTTTTCCTCCCGTCAGTTCGTCGAGATACCTTGTTTTCATATACATATCACTCGATTTCTGCGCCTCCGTCTGAGAAATACCCGCCACGTTTCGCATTTTTGAATATGCGGCGAGGTTCTTGTAGTAATGCGCTTCGTCCACAAACAGACGGTCAATACCGAGTTCTTCAAAGGTAACAACATCATCTTTTCGGCTCTGATCGTTCAACTTTTCAAGCTTGGTTTCCAGTTGCTTCTTCGCTTGGGCAAGCTTTTTGACCGTAATACGCTCTCCGCGATCTTCGCTGAGCGATTCCATACTCTCCATAATCTCGTCAATTTCCGCCTGCAAGGTCTGCTTCTGACGCTCGGCAGATACGGGAATTTTCTCAAATTGAGAGTGTCCGATGATGATCGCATCGTAATCACCCGTCGCAATTCTCGCACAGAATCGCTTTCGGTTCTTCGTTTCAAAGTCCTTTTTGGTTGCTACAAGGATATTGGCAGAAGGATAAAGCTGAAGATATTCGCTTGCCCATTGTTCGATAAGATGATTCGGCACAACGAACATACTCTTGGAGCATAGTCCAAGACGCTCCATTTCCTGCGATGCCGCCACCATCGTGAAGGTCTTGCCGGCACCTACGACGTGGGCAAGCAAGGAATTTCCGCCGTACATGATTCTTGCAACGGCGTTCGCTTGGTGCTGTCGCAACGTAATTTCGGGATTCATACCATAGAATTTGATATGACTTCCATCAAATTCACGGGGACGGAAGCTATTGAACTTCTCATTGTAGAGCTTGCAAAGACGTTCACGGCGTTCGGGATCTTTCCAGATCCATTCTTCAAATGCACGCTTGATCTGCTCTTGTTTACCCTGTGCGATGGTCGTTTCTTTCTTATTCAGAACTGCCCTTTTGTTTCCGTCAGCGTCCACAAAGTAATCTACGATACGAACGTCTTTGAGATTCAAGGTTTCTTCGATGATCTCGTAAGCATTGATACGAGTTGTACCAAAGGTGCTGTTCACCTTAACGTTTCCTCTCTCATAGTTCTTCTCGGAGATCACCCATTGTGCCGTATGCGGAATATATTTCACCTTGATCTTTCGTCTGGCATAATACGATGTACCGAGAAGTTCATGGACAAACGCTTCAATATCCTCGGTCGGAACCCACGTTGAACCAAGCTTCACGCCGATCTCTGCGGCGGTCAAATCCTTCGGTTGCACACGCTCCAATGCCTCCACGTTAACGGCATAATCATCGGGATAGAGTTCTGCTGTCTTTCTCGCAACGTCAAGCTTTTCTCTCACATTGCCCGAAAGATATTCATCTGCCGGCAGATACTTTCTTGCGCCGACGCGGTTTCCGTAATACGGATTCAAGAATACAACGCCTTTCAGATCACCGTATAGTTCTTCTTCGCTCTTACCCGTCAGCTTCGCCATATATTCCATATCGACCATTGCCTTCTCTCCGAGAGAAAGTGCAAGTGCTTCGCTTGCCGTATCCACATGGTCGATCACGATCTGCGGCTTGATGGTTCGCTTCGTGAACATATCCGCTTTGGCTTTCAGTTCCTTGTTTTCATCAAGGATTTCAAGGGAACAAAGCAGAAAATAGGAATCGTCATCGCTGAAGGCAAGCGCGTTCCCTCGGCTGTTAAGCAGTCCGTACTTCTCGGTAAAGGCATCGTAAAGACGGTTCAGCTTCTCTTGCAAAGCATGAATTCTATCATCCCCATCCCCCGAAAGCTGTGCGTCAATGAGCGCTCTCACCGTATCTCGAATGGCGATCATACCCTTGATGCGGTTCGCACCCACAGCCGAAGTTTCAACGGGACGCATAAAGCTGTTATGGCGGTAATAGATCTTGCCATCTACAAGGGTGTACGAATAGTTCTTTACGCGCGGATCTGCGGGAATGGTATCGTTCTTTTCTTCTGTCAGTTCATCGCGTTCCACGTCTTGAATCTCTGCATGAATCTTGGATACGGCTTCTTTCAAAGCGTCGGCAAGGTTCACACCGTCTTTTGCGCGGCACGTCGGTTCTTCTCCGAACGGGCCTGAGCGCATGACCATATCGCCAAGTACCATATCGGGATGATCGACAAAATACTGATTCATGGCAATACCGTCCTCGTTTGTGGCAAGGTGAATCCAATCGACTTCACGTTCGATCACACGATCTCTCTTTTGCAAAAAGATAATGTCCGATACTACGCGCGTACCTGCATTATCCTTAAAGGTATCATCGGGCAAACGGATAGCACCGATAAGATCAGCACGCTCCGCGAGATACTTTCTGACGGCGGGACTTGCTTTATCAAGTGTACCGCTGCTTGTGATGAACGCCACTACACCGCCGGGACGAACCTTGTCCAATGTTTTCGCAAAGAAGAAGTCATGGATTAAGAAGTTGTACTTATCGTACTTCCTATCCACAACCTTGAATTGACCGAACGGCACGTTGCCGATTGCCACGTCGAAGAAGCTATCGGGAAACTGTGTTTTCTCATATCCGTTTACGGTAATGCTCTCTTTTTGATAAAGCTGACGTGCAATTCTGCCCGAAATGCTGTCAAGCTCTACACCGTATACCTTGGATTCATTCATCGTTTCGAGCAAAAGACCGATGAAGTTACCGACACCGCAAGAGGGTTCAAGGATATTCCCACGCTTGAATCCCATATTTCCGAGTGCATCATACATGGCTTTGATGACGATGGGAGGCGTATAGAAAGCAGTTAAAGTAGATTCTCTTGCCGCTTCGTATTCTTCGGGCGTGAGCGAAGATTTCAGTTCTTCATATTCCTGCGACCAATTCGTTCTGCCAACATCAAAAGCGTCGGAAAGACCGCCCCAGCCCGTATACTGTGCAAGCACTTCTTGTTCGGTGGGTGTTGCCAAACGATTTTCTCCCTCAAGTGTGTGCAAAAGGTTGATCGCCGCCATATTGCGTCTGAACTTTTCTTTCGGTCCGCCAATGCCAAGCGCGTCATCGGTAATACGGTAATTGCGCTTTTCTCCCGCAAGCTCGGTAGGTGCGATCTCATAGATCGGTGTTTCTTTCTGCTCGTCCTTCACTTCGGGAACGGGCATTTTTCGCCCTTCGTCCTCCAAGAAACGAGAGAGTTCATCATCGTCAACATACACAAGCTCATCGAAAGAAAGATCAGTGAGGAAAGAATCATTCAGTTCTGCCAACGATTCAAACTGCATGGAATCGAAAAGCTTACCGTCAAGGTATCGCTCTACACGGTATTCCTCCAAGTTGACATTCACTTGAATCTCATACTCTTCATCGCCAAGCTTCGTATAGGCAAGACCGATCTCGCTCATATTGTCGGAATCCTCAATGGAAGCATTGTATTCCCTGTCGAAAAATTCGTCGATCAATGCTTTGGCACGTTCCATTTCAGAAAGTTCATCTGCAATATCGTTTTCTGCCGATTCCGAAATGTCTTCCGCAAGTTCCGCTTGTTCTTCTTCAACTTCTTCGGTTGCAATCTCTACCGCTTCTGCTTCAATGACTTCTGCGATTTCCTCCTTGACTTCTTCCATCGGCTTTTTCAAATGAGCGTTCAGCGGATTCTCACGAAGTCTTCGCATGAACACCTCATAGGAAAGCTCCAAGGGAATCAGCGTACCATCGAAAAGCTCAACCTTTTCTGCGGAAATGGAAGTAATATCACACTCGTCCTTGCCGATATATACGTGTGTTCCCAAGCGGAGATCATACTCACTTTCGGGAATCTCGCTGATAAGCGATGCGTTCACTTCTTCCTTTTCTGCTGTTTGCTGTCGGTATTTTTCCGAAAGACTCACAGACGGAGTTCTGCGGTAATAGGAGTTCGGGAACAAATTGTATTCCCCACGCAAGAACGCTTTGACCGTTTCAAGCTGTTCTTTATGATGGTCATACAAGCGGTTCTCCGGCATTTCCATGTCAAATGCCGCTAGCATCATATCTACGATTTCCTTTACACGCTCTTTATCGTCAAGCTGAGGAAGTAATTCTTTATCAATTTTTTCCCCGTCAAACATTTCACCCCTGCCTTGATACGGGCGCGGACATTCCTCCGATCTGTCAATGAAAAAGTGGCGGATTGCCAGCGCAATTTTCCGTTTCTCATAATCGTCAAGACCGTCGATTTCCTCCTTGTTCAGATAACGGTTCTGCGCGATCAGTTCCCCTGTTCGCTTTGCCACCTGCGTCCATTTCAGAAGTGTTCCTTCACTCGGTCGGTGCAAGCCACCGCCAAGCATGAGTCCCTTTCCGTTATGGTCAACGTAGGTTCTGCCGCCATAGGAACCGCCAATGCCGTATTCATGCGACAAGAATTTTGCTCGTTCCTGCAAATCGCTGTGTTGCAAAAAGAATGAATAGATACGATATTTTCCTTCTCTGACTCCGCTTGACCGACCAACAAGATACGAAGTGATCTTATCCTCGGAAACATAATGCTTCGGCGGTAGCAGAGATTCATCGGCTTCGGGATATATGATAGGATCATGTGCAAGCGTTTTACCAATCATCACCGTATATTCGGGGGTATATACGTAACGAAATCTCGGTGGAAACTCGCTGGTTCTTTTCAAATTTCTTTGAATTTCATCAAACAGCTTTCCGCGTAAGTCCTCATGCTTCAAAAGCTCGACGTAGTATTTTTTCCTATCGTCCCAACCACCTTTGGTATTAAAGGTTTTGTACTCATCGGGAAAGCTTTCAAAATAGTCGCGGTATAGCCATGAAAAACGATCACCAACGTGATCTTCCCATATTTCATCTGCCCTCGATGCTTCAAAATTACCGATATACTGTCCTTTTTCAAGAAGCTGCATAATGCGCTTGTCCACGTCTTCCCAAGAAAGGAAAATGGCATCTCTGCGCTCGGCAGTTTCGCCCTCCGCAATCCAAACACCGTTTTCATCCCACTTCGCCGCCGCTTTTCGATCACCGACCATGATGCCGACGCTATCGCTCTCATATTCCTTTTTCAAAAATGATATTCTGCTTTGCACGTCATCACATCGGCGGTAAAAAGAGTAGATACGCTGGGTACTGTTCTTCACGCAACCGCCAAGGCGAAGGAAATTGTCGATAATCTCCTGCGAAATATCGAATTGCTGATAGCTTTTTTTCGGTGTTTCGGCAATGATAGGTTTCGGCTTTTCATCAAGATACTGCCCTGTACGAATCAGCGCGTCCATCATCTTGGCAATCATGAGCCACGGAAGTTCCGTTCTTGCTCTGGGATTCAGACCGCTACCGTCGATCAGATCAAGATATTTATCATAGGTGCGATAACCGATATATTCTTTGGTTCCCTTGCGGTAAAAACCGCAATAGGTTTCCTTTGGGAATATCGATCTGAGATATTCCGCTTTCTTCTCATCATCGGGTTCCAAGCGAAAAAAAGACACGATGTTTTCCTTGCTCTGCTGCAAGTATTCACCGTGTCTGAGTATTTCGATGACCGTCTGCTCATCGCATTCGGGCAATTCTTTTTCTTTTAGGTGTAGATCAACTCCTGCAAGACGGTATCCTCCGCCGTTTTCTTGATGCTGTTCATCATCTGCACCCATTTCATGGGATCGCTCGCTTTCATCTGTTCGTTCACGCCCAAGCTCTGTGCCATCTCCGCCGTGATCTTCGTGATCTGCTCTTTCGCTCTCTGTTCGGTTTCGTAAAGGTGTTCCGCCAGACGAAATTCCGTCAGAAGTGTCGTGTACGTTCCCTTGCGATGTTTCTCCAAGAAGTCGTGACGCATCATGGCGTACTTCCCAAGGGGATGATTTTTCTGCTTCGGCAATCTCAGATTCGGAATCTGTACGCCGTTCACCGTTCTGTAAGTGAGTCTTGTCATTTTCATTTCCTCCGTTTTCTTTGATCTCTTGTTTTTCTTCGCTTTTATTATATACCCGATTCTCTTTTCCGTCAAAGGTGCGATTTTTTTCTGCAAGTTTTACGGTTCTTTCAATCTCACGAAGGCAAAGCTCCGAAATCTCGCTTGTAGCAGAACCGAGAATGTTGATACAGGCAGGAGTGTTAAACTCATGCACCCACTCAAAGGCATCGGAATCCAAATACTCGTTCACATCATAGCCAAGACGAGTCATGACGGAGAAGATCACGCTTTCGCGGACAGTACGGCGAAGTCGGACACGAAGATTATCTTCATCGAGATCGTCAAGAAAACTATTTTCCGAAGAATCGACAAGTTCGCTTACATAGTCTGTCAGATTATCTTCTACGGCATTGGCACAGGCAGAAAGAAGTGCTTCTGCCAAATGATCCGTATTCACAAGTGTGCCGAAGCGTTCTTCCAATGCACCGATGACCGCCTTTTCATGTTCTTTTGCCACACTCCAGATCGTCAGTTCTTCATTCTCTGCATTTCGGGTATCTCGGCTGTCAAAAACGTATCGAAGCGTACTTTTACCGCCGCGAAATTGCAAAAGCGCAATGCCCTGTGCACCACGCTTTACCCATCTGCCGAGGTTTTTGCTCCAAACGTCATATTCCGCACAAGCGATTGCTGTCGGGCGCTGTGCGTAGATCATGATCTGATCTCTGAAAGTATATTTGTATTGATATGCCGCCGAACTGAGAAAGGATTTCCAAACAGACGGATTCTTTGTGAGATCCCGCAGCGTTCGGTGGTATTCTGCTTTGTAATAGTCTACTTTACTCAATGATAGATAACCTCCTTATCGCTTATCGGGAATCTCGATCAGATTCTCGTTCTTTTTTCTGTTTGTGAATTTCTTTGGAAGAACAAGGCTCTACATGAGCGCCCAGCTTTTCCATCCGCTCGGCAAACTCGCAAATATGATAGGTTGAATAACCAAGGCAAAAATGATAATCATCAAGATAACGGCATACATACGTTTTTTCTACACCGTCAGAATAGTGAATCTTTACACTTCCGCCATCATCTATCTTAAACTTCTCATTGTAATGCGGATCAATGAATCGAATCTGCTTCGGTTCGTTCAGCGTACTCTCATCTCTCACAGTCAAAACACCGTGAATGTTCTGAAATACATAGCCCATCACGCACCTGCCCATTCGATCTTCGGAAGAATACCCTCGGATTTCAAAAGGTTATACAGAAAAAGTCTGCCCTTTTGTGTCCATCGCATATGAACGTATACACCATTTCCTCTGCCGATACGGGTAAAGGTCTGTGTATAGCCGTTATCTGCATAGCACTGATAAAGCGCCCACGTTCCGCTGACCTTGTACTGAATCCCCTGCTCATGGAGATAGTCATTGAGTGCCATCGCGCTCATACCGTAGTCCTTGGCAATGAGTGCGATTGCCACCGTTTTCGGATTCTGCAAGATAATATCATAATAGGAAAGCTTCGGCTTTGCCAAAAGCATTTCTTTTTCAAGCGCGGCATTCTTTTCTGCCAGTGCAAACTTTTCTCTCTGTTCTTTGGCAAGGATCGCAAGAAGCTCTGCGTTCTTTTCGGTGTTGCGCTGAAGCTCTTCCAACAGTTCCGGCATAATATATGCGCCGTGTTTGCGGATGGTGGGGAGAACTTCATCGAATACCCATTCTTCAAAGCGCTGTGCCTCTTCCAAATTCGATCGTACAATAAGACGGTACAAATCTCCTTCGGGAATATAGATTCGCTCTACATTTTGAAGAGCCGGAGTACCATCTTGCTTCATACCCGTCTGGACCCCTACGCCCCGTTTCAGTGCGTGGGGGCAATGGCGCGCTACTGCGTTTCTTGCTTTGGCATAACCGAGTATTTCTGCACATTTAATTGCGGGGAAAAAGAACTTTTCCCCCATCTGCAATACTTCAAGCTCTCCAAACTCGCTGTTGGTAAAAGTCTGGATCATATTTTCCATCATCGTTCCTCTCTTTCTTCTTTCTTTTTCACGGGAAACCCGTGTTCATTGTATTGTTTGGGATCTGCGCCGATGGCGTTCCATGAAAACATTGAACCGACCTCCATCGCCGCTTTCTGTGCGGGCGTAACCCCGATTTCTTCATTCAACTTTTTGACTTCCTCTAAAGTGCCGCCATGTTGATACGGTACATAGCCATGCTCTGCAAAATCGATCCGCACATTCTCATGTGTGGTGCGAATATGCGTGTAGCAATAGCGCGGAAGTCCTCTTTGCTTGGCAAGGGTATGAAAAAGCGTTTCCTTGTCATAGCAATAGGCGTAAAAATTGTAATCACCCAAGATAGGCGTACATCTGAGATAGATCGCGTAATCTTGCGTGAGGATGCGGAATCCCCAAGTCAGATCGGAGAAATGCGTACTCAGACTGCAATCCTTTCGTTTCGCACAGAAGTTATACATCGAAGCGCGGTTTTCCAGAACCTTTCCTTTTGCGCGAAGCTCCCCGATCAACCGATCAAATACCACTTTGAAGGCTTCATCGTTTTTCTCATCGCAAGCGTGGGGAAACCATGAGGTAAAGAAACCTTTACCGTTACTGCCGAAATCACCGCGAAGATGACCGATGCAGCCAAGCTCCTTTTTCTCATGGGGTTCGGAATAGAAAAGATCGTATTCTTCCCGAAGTTGAATGGATTCCATAGTAATGTCCATCAGCGTTTTCCCTTCCTTTCTTCTTTCTCAACTACCTCAAAATAGCCGTTTTCATCATAGTTTTTGACATCTGCCATCGGTGTTTCCCAGCCGTAAATGATGCCGTTTACCATAGCGGATACCTGTGCATTGGCGATACACGCGATTCCGTTTTGTTCATTTGCAAATGTCACATTTTCTTCTTTGTCTGCTCCGTACTGCGGAAAACTTTCAAAGGTATCTGCACCGAAGCGAACGCGGATTCTCTCACCCGTGTACGGATTGACACCGTAGCAGTTTTCGGGAAATCCGCGAAGCTTCGCAAGATATTTCATCAGAATCTCCCTCAGATACAAAAACACCGTGAAATGCTTTTTCTCATTCCACGGTGTAACCGCAATATACCAAACGTGGTCTTCGGTTAGAATCCGAAAACCGAAACATTCCCTGCCAAACGCATAGGGAACGTGATCGTGCAAGCATTCTGCACACAGATTTTTCATTGAGGATTCACTCGCCATCAGACGATGACCGTCTTCACTCTGCAAAAAGCAAAGCACTTCGTCGAATTCCGAAGGCATTTCCGTACCGCTTCCCATCAGCGTTCCGTTTTCAAACCACAAACGGGACGTCGCAAGAAAGCCGATTGCTTCATTTCCTTCTTCGGTGAGCAAATCTTTTTCCGCCCACAATGCCAAAGATTCAAGCTTCATCGTCGGTTTCCTCCTTTTCTGTCTGTTCTGTGTCCGTCATGAAGAAGGAAAGAATATTCTTTTCTCTGATCGCTCTTTGCAGGTCGGCAATCCCTTGGATTTCCGTAGTGTGATCTTGGGAATATGCGCCAAAGACTCAATTCCCATATCAAAGATCTTCTTTTCTTCATCAAAACCGTATTTAATGAGCCTTGCAAACACACGCAAGTTCCCTTGATTGATTTCTGCCATTATCGTTCCTCCCTTTCTTCCCTCATTCTCTGCTGATTTTGGAGATAGGTTTCGATATTTTTCTTGGCATAGCCGGGAATCTTATCATCGGGTACGATACCGATGATCTCATACCGTTCGATTCTCGTCTTTTCGCCCGTATAGACGTTACAGCCGTAACAGGCACGTCCGCGAGAAGAGGCTTCGACACCAAAACCGCCGTCCACATAATAAAGCTGATGGGAAATATCTTTGAAGCCATCATTCAGATATTTTTCGTGAATCGCAACCACCTTTCCCGCAATATTCATCTTGGAATCGACGGGAATAAGGTCTGATTTATGCAAACAGCGGATGTCGGGAAGTCCGATTTCCGCTCTCGCTTTTTCCAAAGCATCAAGCTCTGCCGTAATATCTGCCTGATATGCTCTCATCGCTTCCAAATAATCGTCATAGACGAAAGCACTTTCGTATCGAACAAAGAGCTGCGACTCCTTGGCGATACATTTCATATACCGATTGGGTTCCTTTTCATCTTCGCTAATGCCGAAAACAAAGCGATTATTACCGATCCAAACGGAGTTTTTTACGGCGTAACCACCGATGATCTCTTTTTCTTGTTCTTGATTCATGTTTATAGCCTTACCTTTCTGTCAGTTTCATGCACCAACGTAGAAATCGTCAAATACTGTACCCGAAACGGTAATCGTATTGCTGATTCCCGTAACGCTTACAACACCTGCGGGTGTCCAAACATCGGTGATGACCACCTTTACGGTATAACCGCCATCGGGATACCAAACGGGCATGAATACGATTCTCGCGGATTCCGCAGAAGCCGTATTGGTGGCAAACTGAAACGTACCATCTACAAGTTCCAGCGTACAATATTCGTTTTTGGTTTTGGAATACTCATATTCGGGTAGATATGCCGAAGCACACTGTCCTTTGGTATAGTCCGCACCGCTTGTCGCGGATACGGTCATCTTCACAGAGATCGTATAGCCGTAACCCGAACGCATCGTCCATTTGCCGTTTTCGTACACAGCAGAAAAGGAATTGCTGTCGGGCTTGATCTCCACGTCTGCGGAAATGGAAAGTGTATATTTCACCTTTTCATAGCTACCGCCCTCATATTCCCAAATCTCCCACTCTGCACTTCCGCGAGAAGCCGAACCTGCGTTTTTACTTGTAAATCCGCTTGGCTTTTCCGTTTCATATCGAGTATTGGGAACTTGCGATTCTGTTTTTGCCTTGACGGTCTTGGAAAAGCTCATCGTCTGACTGCCGTAGCTGATCTCACAGTAAACCGTTTTTCCTGCAAGTGATTCGGGAATAGCCCACATAAAATAGACAAGTCCTTCCTCGTTCTTCGGAATCACGAAGTTATCCCATGTATCGGTAGCAACGGTTTTCTGTGTACCGTTTTCGATATAGTAAGCGCGGAAAGCAATATCGCAGTTCATAAAGGGCTTGATATTATACGCACCGTTTTTCACAGTAAAGGAAGAAATGACCGTTGTTCCTGCCGTATAGTTGCCCGAACCGCCGTCTGCTTCAAAACTCACATCCGGCGTTCTTACGGAATACGTTACGGTAACGGATTTATTTCCCGAAAGCGTACCGCTGACCACAGTTTTGTCTGCCACATAATCCTCAATCGTTGGTGAGGTGACGGAATACGCGGAATCCTTGTCCATTGTCTTGGAATACGTAGGTGCTGCCGTTGTGCCATCGGCATACTTATAATATATGGTTAAGGTATACTGTGTAACGGCATTGGCATAATAGTAGACCGTATGAGCAGTAGGTCCCGTAATCGTACCCGAAACGGTTGATTTGTCGGGAGAATATCCGCTGACACTCGGTGAAGATACGCTATAATACGAACCCGACGAATACGATCTGGAATAGGTTGATGCTGCTGTTCCGCCCGACGCGTATTTATAATAAATGGTAAGCGTATAATACGTGATTGCCGGTTCTTCTTCCTCATCGGCGCTGTAATAAACCGTTACCGTTCGATTGCCATTCAGCGTACCCGAAACAAATGATCTGTCCGGCGTATATCCGCTGATTGATGGTGAAGTCACATTGTAATACGTACCTTTTTCATACGTTGTTGAATAAGTCGATGCAGCCGTTCCGCCTGAATCGTATTTGTAATAAATCGTCAAGGTATAGTATGTTGGCGTTTCCACCACTTGGTTTTTCGTATACGTTACTGTTACCGTTGTATTCGAGGTTAGCGTACCGCTGACGGTCGTTTTATCTGCCGTATACCCCGAAATCGTAGGAGAAGATACGCTGTAACTTGAACCCGATTCCATTGTTGACGTATAACTTGAAGATGCCGTACCACCCGTTGAATACACATAATTGATGGTCAGCGTATATTTTGGTGTAACGGGATTTGCCTTGTATGTTACCGTAATCGTTTCACTCCCATCAATCGTACCCGACACCACTGATTGTGATGGCGTATATCCCGAAACAGTCGGTGAGGTAAAGCTATATGAAGTACCGTTCACACCGCTTTTCGATTGTGAAGTAGCCGCCGTCTTGCCGTTTGCGTACTGATAATTGACCGTTACGGTATAGGTCTTCGCCGTATAAGTAACGGTTGCCGTTTTATCGCTTGCTCTCATTGTACCGTAAACAGAGTAATTACTTGGTGAATATCCATTGATCGAGGGTGAGCTAATGGAATAATAATCACCGTATTTTACGGTACTCGTATGCGTTGTTGCGGCAGTTGAGCCATTCGCATACTTATAATAAATAGTTAGCTTATACGAATTTCTCGTATACTTCAAGGTGTATTCCTTGGTAAAGACCAAGCCGTGTGTGATCTTGATTGAACTCTTTTCCGGCGTATAACCTGTAATGGACGGTGCCGTTTCCGTAAATGATGTCCATGAAGTACCCCAATAGTAATAGGTAGCAAGCGTATTGCCGTTTTCATCGACACAGTATAGCATTGCTGTCGCACCATCAGGTGTATTCTGCGCAAGGTCAGCCGATACGGTCATAGAAAACATCGACACGATCATCAATACCGAAAGAAATACCCATAATATCTTTTTTGTTCTCATTGTTTTTCCTCCAAAAGAAAAAACAGCAGAACTTTCATTCTGCTGCTCTCTGTTATTTCGTTATCTCTTGCCGTAGTTTGCATAAACCTTTTGCCATTGACCTTCTGCAAAGAGAAAGTTTCCGTCCTTATCGACGATCTTCTGCACTTGGTCAATTTCTCTTGTGTAGAGTGTGGAGTAATCCCAACCGATCTGACCGAGATAATAATAGATGTAGATGGTCTGTCCCTTGCGGATCGCTTCGTCGGTGTAACCGTCTTCTTTTAGCTTCGCAATAAGAGTATGGAGATTCTGCTCCACATGACCTGCCACTTCTTCATGTGTCGTATCAGGGAAATAGTTTTCGATTCCTTCATCACGATAGCCGATCAGCCTTGCGATCTCGCTGTCGATGGAAGCTTTTCCTTTCTCACATTCATAAATGCAAAGCTCGTTTGTCTGTTTCGTCGGTTCAACGGGATCGACTTTGAAGCCCTTGAATCGCACGGCGAAAAAGGTGATGAGGAATGCCGTAACTGCAAGAATAGCAAATGCCAAAATGCCTGTTAAAAATTTTTTGATAAATCCTTTTGCTGTTTTCATTTTTCTGTTTCCTTTCTGATTTCGTTTTACAATGCCATTATACACGTTATCTTTCTGAAAGTCCATGATGCGAATTTTACTTCAAATTATAAGAACTTGTGAGCGTTATGGGAATTTGAATATCCGTATAGGATTTTCCGTTCCACTCCAAAGAATAGATGAGTGTATAAGAAATCGTAAGACCGAAACCGTCTGTTTTGTGTGAGGTAATCGTCGGACGGGTGATACTGCACGTTCCGTTTGGGTAAGTATAAACCGATTGTCCGTCCGTTGTAAAGCCAACCGCTTTGTATGCACCCTTCATAAAGTTATCTGTATTCAGAACTTTCGCATAGGCTTCCCCCTGCTTGACTGCTTCAAAAGCTTCAATCGCATATTCCGCGACGTAGCTATCGAGCTTTTGCTTCATATCGCGTTTTTGAATTTGAATACCCGAAACGATTCCCATATACAGAATCACAACGGAAACGAGCATGATGATCGCGAGAAGCAAGGCGCAAAGATAAATATATATTTCGCCTTTCTTGTTATTCAAGATTTTCATGCGATCACCTCATTTCCAATATACCTGTGAAATGCCGCTTGAGGAAGTCTGCACCGTAATCGGGAAAACAAACTCTCCGAAACCCAAGATGCTGATATTGTACGTTAGCTCACATACGATCTCATCGCCAAGCTGCACTCTGCCATCGGATTTGTACCATTCCGTTCCCGCAAAAGAATGGGTAAAGGCAAGTCCTCTTTCCGTTTTGATTCCGTCAATATAGCTATCAATCGCCGTCGTTCCCTTGAATGTGGCATAGTCCACGATCTGATCGGCAACCGCTTTCATGTTTTGGTTCAGCACCACAACCGAGATCACGCTGACCGAAAAAATGAGAACAAAAGCCAAGATCATGACCGATACGGCGGTATCAATATACCCTTCCGCTTTTTTGTTTTTAAGTGTTTTCAACATGGTTCACCTCCGGATTAAAAGAGTGTTCCCATAGAAGTGAGAAGAACCTGTCCGAGAACCGCAACGTAGATGAGGATAAAGCAGAAAAGAAGCGCCATAGAGAGCTTTCTTACCTTTCTCGGTACGGCGTTCGCCTGCGATTTGAGGTTCTGTCTTTGAATATCGGAGAATTTCATCGCTGTTGTAGACCAATACACGGACATCTCGTTACCGCGAAATACACCGATAAGACCTCTTGTAACGTCGCTCATCATGGTAGAACCGACACGAGATTCCAAACGGGTAAGTGCTGCTTCGCCGTTACCCGAACGCATATCGGCAATCGTGATTTCAAGTTCGTCTTTGAGTTCGGGACAAGTGGTGTCCTTAAAGGATTCCAAGGCGAAAATAATATCCTTTTCATGCTTCAAGGTTTTCTCAATCGAACCGACAAGACGAGGAAGCTCGTATTCGATCTTTTTTCTCTTTTCTGCAATCATCTTCGTAACCTTTTTCGATTCCGAGAAATAGACGACCACCGCGACAAAGACGATGAAAAGACCGAGAATCTTGATAATGAGAAACGCAGGGATTGCCAAAATACCGATGGCAAGTGCCTTTACAATGGCATTTGCTGTATATTGTTCGGGTGTCATATCCATGCCCGCCGTTTTGAGATCGGCTTCAAGCTGTGCGCGTTTGTATTCATTCATTTTGAGCTTTTCCGCAAGCTTCAAGGAAAACTCTTTCAAATAGATTTCGATGGTACTTGTTTTTTTATCACCTTTGCGGCCGAGGTTACTCGCCGCTTTGGTGGCTTTCATCGACGGTACTTTCAAAAGATCTGCAAGGATATATCCGATACCGACGGCAAAAAACCACGTTGTTGATAACCTTGCCATTTACATCTCTCTTGACGAGAGAAAGCTCTCTTGCCCCCGATTCGATACTGTAAATTCGCTTGTTATCGGGAATGGAACCCAAGAGCGAATTGAGAAGTGTTGTCTTACCCGACGAGGTTCGCCCTGCCACAACGAAAGAAACGCCGTAACGCAAGCACATTTCAAGGAATGAAAGCATTTCATCGGTAATGGATTCCGTTCGGAGAAGATTTTCTCTGTCCACCCTTGCCGGGTGGAGCATACGAATGGAAACCGCCACACCTCTGTCCTCATCGACAATCGGTGTTTTCAGCGCGGTTACTCGCGTATTGTTCGGCAAATGACCTTGCGCCATCGGTGTCGCATTGTCGATGATCATACCACTGTGCTGTAAAAGCTTCTTGACAATATCCACCGCATGACCGGGGCTGAAGAAATATTCTTCGGCTTTTTCGATTCTGCCGTCAAGATAGGTGATGGCAATATCGTCCCAGCCGTTGATGTTCACTTCTTCGATCCTATCATCATGGAGATATTTTGTAAGGATGGAGTATTCCGCCATCTCGGAGAACAAGCGGTCAACGAGAGATTTGGTATCATATCCGTCTACGGTATAGCCTGTGTCATAGAGGTATTTACCGATATATGCACGAAGCTCGTCTGTTTTGGTCTTGTCGATGAGCGCCATCGCATAGTTTCTTGTGATATGCCCTTGCACCAATCCGACAAGAGCCGAAAGTTCAATTTTTGCCATTTAATGCACCGCCCTTTCTGCAATCGCATTCATGATTTTCAAATACTTTTTGTCTTTCAGAGGATCGGAAAGTCTTCCCTCCAGATACTGCTCGGTAAGCGCCGTACTGTAAGGAAGAAGGAAATCCGCAGGATGGGTTCCCGATGCGAGAGATACAAGCTCCGCATGAGGAATATTCATCACTTTAATATCGCTTTCCCGCATATACCCTTCTGCCGCAAGCATTTTGCCCTGGGACATATAGTAGCTCATATAGGCAAGGTCGGGTGTCATCAGCCTGATCGTCTGATCGGCTTTTTCAAGGGCAGAGGTGGTCAGAACATTCCCACCGGGCATTGTCATACAATCAACGATCACATAATCGGAGATTCCGCAAAGCACGTCAAGGAAATTCTTTGCCCTTACGTCCTTATATTCGGGAAAGCTGTTTTTGTTTTCGCCGCTCAGGTATCCGAGATAACCGAGATTCATTCTATCCTTCGTCATCATCATGTGGGATACCACGTCATCGGCATAAAAATCCGTCTTGGAAAGCACGGAACCGACAGAAAAGAGATCTTCTTCCTTTCTGTTCGGAAAGATAACGGGAATACTTGGCGTTACAATATCGCAAAATAGGGCGATAACAGAATGTTTTCCGTGAGAACGGTGATACAAGGTTTCAGCGAACTTCACAGAAAACGTTGTCTTGCCGCTTCCCGCCGAACCACAAACCGCTATCAATTTACCCATTTTCGTCCTAGCTTTCCTCTGTGTCATTCGGATGTGCCGCAAGATATTCGTCCTGCATACGGATATATTCGTCTGCTTTCTCGTCATCTCCGCGATATACGAGTGCGAAGTGGATGGTGGTATCGTTATTGTACTGTGCAAGCAGCTCCGCCTGTTCAGGACGAACCAAAAGCGTTACCGTCGCAGCATTTTCACCTTCCGTATTTTCATCTTTGTCGATACCGTCGCTCGTTGTGGTGGTAATCACGCGAACGTATTTCAGTTTTTCGGGGATAAAGGATTTTTCTTCCTCGTCATCATAGACGATCAGACTCACAATATCCCCGTTCTCCAGCTTATCGGAAAGACCTGTTGCAAAGTCCTCGATATTCACCGAGATCGCCATCTTTTCACCGTTCAGCGAAAGAAGCACGTCATCAGCGCTCTTGTTGTTTTCCGAAAGTTTTGTGGGGAGAAGATAATCCCCTGCATAGAGATCAGTCGCGGCATACTTGCCAACAACGGTTTTACTGTCCTTGATCACACTCGACGGCAGATTGTGCGCACCGACGTTCACGATCTCAATATCGTTTGCGGTAATGATCTGACCTCTGCCGACATCGCTTTTGAGTCGGACAATATCCACCTTTCTGTCGGTAAAGCGGTTGACAAGCGGTGCAACACCGAACGTAATGGCAAATGCCAACACGATACAAACGATACCGATCACGGTTCGGGAAGAAAACGGCTTACCCGACACCTTTACTTTTTTTGCTTTCATGTTTTATACCTATCCTTTCTCTTTCTCAGGGAAAACTTTTTTGAAAAAAAGCTTTTCCCCGAACCCCTTTCCAAAAACTTTTGATTGGAATTCGGGGAACCCATTGAACACATAAATTTTTATATCAGATAGCCAATCGCAAAACCGATTGACAAATACGGCATAAGGGCAAAAGCCTTTCTTTCGCCCTCATGCTTTGCTTTTTTGTAAATACTTTGAATGATAACGGCGAGCGTCAGACCGATCATAAGTCCGACAAGTCCTCTTGTCACTCCCAAAAAGACAGCCGCCGCTGTTGAAATCTTAATATCCGCACCGCCGATTGCGTTCTTGCAGATCATGCTGACGATAAGCTGAGGTAAAAACAGCATCACTCCCGCAAACATCATAGAAAATAGTCCAACGGTTTCCATGTTCGGAATCGCAAGGATCAGCAGCATTACCCACAAGAAGTCATCCGCCTCATGTGTGGATATATCTTGTACCGAAGCGAATAGCAAAACGTGAAAGAATGCGATGCCTTGCAGAATCGCCATGGGAGTATCCTCGGTAAGAAGCAATAGAACGGTCAACGCCGAAGTAATGAGAACATTTCTCACTTTCTGTTTGTTATATTTTTGGTTTAGCCTTTGTAATCGAACATACCTTCGATCTTGGTTTCAAGCGTAGGAAGGATAACGTCATCGAAAAGAGCGTACATACCGCCGAGGATTACGGCACCGACTACTACACCGATGATGATCTTCACGCCGGTATCAACATAGCCTTCTGCGGCGGTGTTGTCGATAACGGTTTTTGCTTTGATGGCGATGGAACGCGCCATGTTGGTTGCTTTGTTTGCGATGTTTTTGATAAGTTTCATGTTATTTCTCACTTTCTGTTTTTAGATAAATTTTTACTGACCGAAAAGGGATTAACCCTTGAAATCGAACATACCTTCGATACGGGTTTCAAGCGTAGGAAGGATAACGGTATCGAAAAGGGCGTACATACCACCGAGGATTACAGCACCGACTACGACACCGATGATGATCTTCACACCCGTATCAACGTAGCCTTCTGCGGTGGTGTTCTCGATAACGGATTTTGCTTTGATAGCGATGGAACGCGCCATGTTGGTTGCTTTGTTTGCGATGTTTTTGATAAATTTCATGTTTTTTCTCACTTTCTGTTTTTAGATAAATTTTTACTGACCGAAAAGGGATTAACCCTTGTAGTTGAACATACCCTGAATCTCGGTGTTCAGACGAGGAAGAATGACACCGTTGAAAAGGGCGTACATACCGCCGAGGATTACAGCACCGACTACTACACCGATGATGATCTTCACACCCGTGTCAACGTAGCCTTCTGCGGTGGTGTTTTCGATAACGGTTTTTGCTTTGATGGCGATGGAACGCGCCATGTTGGTTGCTTTGTTTGCGATGTTTTTGA
>JAFUQQ010000076.1 GCA_017472285.1 Clostridia bacterium
TCAGCAGGTTGATGGTTCGACTCCGTTCACCAGCTCCATATGGGAGCGTTCCCGAGTGGCCAAAGGGGGCAGACTGTAAATCTGTTGTCTGTGACTTCGGTGGTCCGAATCCACCCGCTCCCACCAGAAAAAAGGACTTTCTTATGAAAGTCCTTTTTTCAGCTAAATTCGCCTTACGGCGAGCTAAATTTGGTAAAACCAAGCTAAATTTGCTTCGCAAGCGAAATTGGGCTTCGCCCAGCTAAGAGGCGAATTTAATTTAGCTGCTCTGGCGGAGCAATTTAGCGGTCGAGCTATAAGCGAGAACATTTCGCTACCGTCGTCAGACGGTAATTTAGCTGAGAAACTAAAAATTTTATCTCAAACAAAGAGGAGTAAACCATGAACACAAAAAAATTTATTACCTTTCTTCTCATCTTTTCTCTGCTCCTTCTCTTTTCCTCATGCAATAAAACTCCTTACGACACGGAATGGATCATCGGAAAAACTTCCGCTGAGATCGAAGAACGGTACGGAGAATTTTATCAATGCAGTATGCCCGTCAGCGAGGATGGACTTTATAGAAACTGCCGTTGCTCCCTTGTGATCAAAGAAAGCCGCACCGGATTTTTAGGAACCGATCCTGCCGAAGTTCTGTCAATTTCCTTTGATGAAAACGGAATCGCTTACAAAACATCAGAAGAACTCGGTGATTGGGGCGGTTAAGAAGTAACATGATTACAGACAAACAAAAAAATTCATGATAGCCCTCGTTCAGTAATTGAGCGAGGGATAACTTTTAAGAATTTTACACGATGAAAACCGATAAGACATGAAAAACGACCGAACAGGCAAAAATCAACATTTCTCCATTTTTATTTGCTATAATGGTACTGCAAACAAAAAACAAAATGGAGGAAAAACAAATGCAAGCAATTCGAACGCTTGAACTTGTGAAGCAGTATAAAAATCTGACTGCCGTTGACAAGCTCAACTTAGAAATTCGGCAGGGTGAATTATTTGCTCTGCTCGGTGTAAACGGTGCGGGAAAGACCACAACTATCAAAATGCTTTCTTGCCTGACAAAGCCTACGCACGGGGATGCGATGGTAGGCGGGTATAGCATTACAAAGGAATCAGAAAAGGTAAAACGGCTGATTGGCGTATCACCGCAAGAAACCGCCGTTGCTCCTAACCTTTCCGTAAAAGAAAATTTAGAGTTAATCTGCGGCATTCACGGATGCTCAAAAGAAAAGACCTCTGCGAAAATTGCAGAACTATCGGAGCAATTTGCTTTGGATAGCGTTTTACAAAGAAAAGCAGGCAAGCTATCAGGTGGTTGGCAGCGCCGTGTCAGCATTGCAATGGCACTGATCAGCGAACCTGAAATCCTATTTTTAGACGAACCGACGCTTGGCTTGGATGTCATTGCAAGACATGAGCTTTGGGAAGCAATTCAATCTTTGAAAGGCAAAGTGACGATTATCCTGACGACACATTATATGGAAGAAGCTGAGGCTCTTTCCGACCGCATAGGCATTATGAAAAGTGGAAAACTTCTTGCTGTGGGAACGGTAGAAGAATTAAACAAGATGGCTGGTACAAACGATTTTGAAGCGACATTTGTTTCCATTGTGAAGGAGGGCGCGGTATGAGAATGATGACCTTTGCCAAAAGATGTACGAAAGAGATTTTACGTGATCCGATCAACCTTGGCTTCGGCTTGGGATTTCCGTTGATCTTACTGTTTCTTCTCAGTGCGATACAAATCAATATTCCTGTGAGTTTGTTTGAAATTGACACGCTGACTCCCGGCATTACTGTGTTCGGATTGTCTTTTATGACACTGTTTTCCGCAACGCTGATTGCCAAAGATCGCGAAAGTGCCCTCTTGCAAAGACTATATACAACACCTCTGAGCGTGTTTGACTTTATCATAGGTTATATGCTTCCGCTTCTGCCCATTGCTCTCGGACAGACGGTTATCTGCTATTTGTTTGCGCTTCCTTTGGGGTTGACCTTGAGTGTAAATATTATTTATGCGATTATTGGCATCATCCCTATGGCAATTTTCAATATCGCGCTCGGACTTTTATGTGGCAGTATTTTTGGCGTTAAGCAGGTTGGCGGTATCTGCGGCGCATGCCTGACCAATCTTTCCGCTTGGCTTTCGGGCGTGTGGTTTGATTTGAAGCTTGTGGGAGGCTTCTTCGAGAAAATAGCGAGTGTGCTCCCGTTCGTTCACGCAGCAGAAATGGAAAAGGCGTTATTTAACGGAAATTTTGAGGTTGCCGTAGCACATATTCTGCCGATTCTTCTATACAGCGTAATGATAACGGCGGTCGCTGTGTTCTGCTTCCTCAGACAAATGAAAAAACAGTAAGGATTATAGGAAATGAAATACAAACTCATGATTGATAAGGATGCTGAAGAAGAAATCATAGCAATCGTTCACGCACCTTCCTCTTTGACACAAGAAATAGAAAATCTTGTATATAGTTTTTCGGGCACGGACAGCATTATGGGATATCGAGATGACGAGATGCGAAAGCTTACGTTCGGAGAAATCGAATGTATTACCATTCTTAATAGAAAAGTAATTGCTATTGATACGAAAGGCAATCATTATGCGCTCAAAGACAGGCTTCGTGATTTAGAGGATATTTTGCCCTCGTATTTTATCCGTATCAATAAATCCACTCTTGCTAATGAGCATCGTATTTTGCGATTTGATGCTGTGTTCAGCGGTGGCGTGGATGCCGTATTTCAATGCGGATATAAGGAGTACGTTTCAAGGCGTTGCTTTGTAGAAATCAGAAGGAGGTATGAAGGGATATGAAAAAGTTTGTTTTGGAATTTTTGCGCCGCGGTGTGATCGCTTGTGGTATTGGTCCGATCGTTTTGGCACTCCTCTATCTGATTTTACAGCAATCTGCTGACATAGATATATTAACTGTAAATCAGGTTTGTATTGGCATCTTTTCCGTAACTGCCCTCGCTTTTATTGCGGGTGGTATGAATGCCATCTATCAAATTGAACGCTTGCCGCTTATGCTAGCAATTTTGATTCACGGTGTTGTTTTGTATATCAGTTATCTCGCTACGTATCTGCTTAACGATTGGCTTGAATGGGGGACCATACCGATTGTAGTATTCTCGGCAATTTTTGTTGTGGGCTATATCGTGATTTGGGCCATCATCTATTCGATTATCAAAAGAAATACAGCAAAGCTTAATGAAAAGCTAAAGAAGAAACAACATCATTCATCGATGTAGTTTGATTTTTGTTGATAGATACGGAAACTGTGGTTTGATGGTTGAAATGTTTATAAAATTGTGATATAATAAAAAAGAAACGGCACAGCAAAGGAGAAAGATAAAGATGCTGAGTTTTTCTGTTGATGGAATCGTAACTGCGTTGGGAAAAGGTTACTATATATTTGTTTACGGGATTGGCGTAATCGCTATGCTCCTTTCGATTATTGCTTTTCAATTTAAGCATAGAGTCACCATTATTCTCAGTAACTTTTTCGGACAAACGTGTTGGGTGCTATATTTTTTATTGCAAGGGGATCTGACCAGCGCGATCGCCTGTGCATTAAGTGCCGTTATGCTTGCTGTTTTTTCGAAAAAGGACAAGTGGAAATGGGCGGCAAGTCCTTTTACCATAGGCTTGTTTATCGGACTGATTTCTGGCTTCTCGCTTTTGAGTTTTGAGGGATGGTCTGATATTTTCCCGCTTCTTGCAGGTGTTTTTGCGGTGATTGCCAACAGCAGATCCGATGAGAAACGTTTGCGACAGTTTTCTTTTTTCTGGTGTCTGTTCTGGCTTTTGAACAGCGTTTTCAAGATGTATCCCGTGGCATTTGCGAATGATCTTTTGTGTACGATATCAACGGTCGTCGCGCTGATCCGATACAGAGAAAAGCGCGAAAAGAATGTACCGTAAATCGTTTTTATTCCATTTGTATTTCAGAAAGGATTTATGATTATGATCAATTTGATTTCTCCCAACAAAAAACAATATAAAGCCAATCTTCATTGCCACAGTGTTCTTTCCGATGGTCGCAGAACCCCGGAAGAATTGAAAGCGATGTACCGTTCCCGTGGTTATGATATTCTCGCCATTACGGATCATGAGCGTCCTGTACAGCATCAGGCACTTTCTGAAAAGGATTTTATGATGCTGACCGGTTATGAATGTTATATCCGTCCGGATCCTTCGGGAAAATACGACGTTTATGCCGTGGAAACCCATCTGAATCTGTTTGCCAAAGATCCGATGAACGTCAAAATGATCTGCTTTAATGATAATTATAGTCGTTACTTGAAGCGTGACAACGCTGTGTCTGAGCTTGTGCGTGTCGGGTCCGAAAAGCCGCGCGAATACAGCGTTTCTTATATCAATGAATATATCCGTACCGCAAAGAAGCATGGTTATCTTGTTGCTTATAATCACCCCTATTGGTCTATGGAGGATGAAGCGAATATTCTGGCATATGAAGGTCTTTTCAGCGTTGAAATGTGCAATTACAGCTCGTGGTTGCTCAATCATCTGGAATACAGCGGTGCTTTGTATGATAAAATGCTTCGCAATGGCAAACACATTTTCTGTCACGGTGCAGACGATAACCATAATAATTATCCCGAAGATCATCCTCTTTCCGATTCTTTTGGCTCATTCACGATGATTATTCCGGAAGAATTTACTTACGCCGGGGTCATTGAAGCAATGGAGAAGGGAAATATGTATGCATCTATGGGACCTGTCTTCCATCGTATTTCCGTTGACGGTGATACCGTACATATCGAATGTTCCGACGTTTCTCATGCTTTTTTGTATACGGGAAGCAAATCTCCTCAGCACGTTCACGCTGAACAGGGAACTTCGTTCAACAGCATTGATTTCAAAATCGATCCGAATGCGCGTTATATCCGTATTTCCGTTCGGGACAGCGAAGGACGCTGGGCTGATACAAGAGGCTTTTTCCCCGATGAATTTCGCTGATCTTCGATACGATTTATAATGTATTCTGAAAAATAGAGTGTCGCTATTGCGACACCCTTCTGTTATTCTGTTTGTATCAGTGCGTCAAGTACCTCATATATATATCCCGCATCGTTGGATTGAACACGGATATCATATACAACATCATCATACTCAAAGATTGCATAGTACCAATATTCATATTTCAAAGAAAGATCAAGCCGCGCGATCTGTACTTCAATACCGTTGATCGTTTGGGTTTGCGTTGCCTCTTTGGTGAATACCATGCTTACTTTCCAATCCTCAACGGTTGTTTCACCAAACATACAGTGCAACACGATATCGCCGTTTGTATTATATTCAGCAGCGAGCAAAGAATACCAATTGTCCGTATTTTCTGCCGTACCGTCAGCTTTATAATAGAATTCATACTGCTTAAAATCCAAATGAAAAGCAAGAAGCTTTCCGTCATACCGTGTCGGAAGTTCGTTTTCATCGGTAATTTCAATCAGATTTCCTTTACGGTACGTATCGGTCATCTGGTTCGGCACAAAGCCGATTGCAATACGAAATACGATCCCGACGGCAAGACAAAAACAGGCGGCAATGATACCCCATCTGAGAACGATATTGGTTTTCTTTTTAGATGTATAATGGATAGCTTCATCGATATAATTTTCACCGATGTTGCCAAGTGCGTTTGAAAATGTTTTTGCAGTCATCATAAAACCTCTCTTTCCGATAAGTAGTCCCGTAGTTCTTTGCGTATTCTTGTCAATCGAACGGAAATATTTTTTTCCGTCAGTCCAATTTGTTTTGCGATGTCCGCATACGTATCGGAAAACCAATAGCGGCGCAAAAAGATCACGCGATTTTCTTTTGAGAGTGAATCCAGAAAAGACTCGATGATCTCCGTCAACTCACTTTCTGTTATTTTATCCTCGACAGAGGGGGAAGATAGGCAGTTTTCCAATTCTTCCATAGCGATATCGTAAAAACTATTTCTTTTGGCAGCGATGTTTTGTTCATAGCGTTTGAGTGAAATGTTTCTTACAATCTTACAGACAAAGGCAAGTAACGGATTGGGTTTTGAGGGCGGGATAGTATTCCATGTTCCCAGGTAGGCATCGTTCACACATTCTTCCGAATCCAACCGATTGTTCAGAATTTTGAATGATAATGCGTGAAATACCTTTCCGTATTTGCCGTCCAATTCTTTGATGGCTTGTTCAGACCGTTCAAAAAACAATTCAATGATTTGTTCGTCATACATCTGATCGACCTCCTTTCATCTATATACTACGGTTTTGTTGCCAAAAACTACAAGAAAGAGAAATATTTATTGAAATATGATTGATGTTTCATCGAAAATATGATAAACTGAACATAGAAAGGCGGTGGCATGATTGTCTGAAGAATACGTTTGTACGGTCACGTTCGTATTTACGGAGATATCATGGAAAAGGAACAGGAAAGTTTCGTCATTTACGGTATCAAAGATTTGGCGAGGTTGATTTTGAGCAATTTCTTATAATATAAAAAATAACCCTGTCCGCTTTTGCTCGGATAGGGTTATTGCTGTTTTATCGGATACATTGCATCGCTTTTTTGTTCAGTCGTTTCAGGACACTTTTGAGTAGCGGGGTATTGTAGCGAAGCACAAGTGTCGGCAAAATATTTAGATAAAGATTGACGATAGCAATGGGAAATGCGATCGTAAACGCACAGATATTCGGCATGGTCAGCATCGCAAGGAAACCGATCGGATACGAAAGTCTGTGTGTGACGACACCTTTATTACATTCGATAATGAATTTTTCAATGTAAGCGGGATCGTCGGGATTTTTCAGATGTTTTTTACTGAAACCGCCAAGTCCGCCGAGTTCCAATACGCGATCTTTCCAAAGTCGGACTTTCAGCTTGTTATAGAGCTTTTTTTCTTTGTCAGATATGTCAAAACGGGGATTATCCGCGCCATACCAATGATCCGGAGTCAATCGGATCAGAATGGCGAGCGCACCGTCCAGAGCGATCTGCAATATGGTACAGCCGATGACGGCAAAAATGATATAAGGAACAGATGCGGTTTCAAAAAATATGTTGATTGCTGCGACGATGGTCATAGCGATACCGATGGTTAAAAGATAAAGTTTCATGATGAGTCTTTCTATTCGCTGTAAACGAGCGGTTTTTGATAAAATTCTTCATAGGTCTTTACCCATGCTTCATAATTCTGCGTATTCATCCGTTTGATCGCTTCATTACGGGGAAGGCTTTCATCGGGATAAATAGCGGGCAGGATATTGACAGTATATGCTTGTACGAAAAATCCGTCACCGTCAAGAACGTCACTGTCCTCCATCGTGATAAAAACGGGTACGATGGGCGTTTTATTGGTAACGGCGAGAGAAAATGCGCCGTCTTGCATCGGTTTGGGCTTACGGTAATTCCACCACATTCCTTGTTCGGGATAGATCAGGATGGATTCACCGCGCGAAAGCAAAACTTTGACGGCTTTCATGAATTTTTTCATCGTTGAAAGCTGGCTGGAAAGGGGAAGCGTATTGCAATGGCGCATAAACAGACCAAACGGTTGCGGAGGATTGGTGAAATTGCCTTCACGGATGACTTTATAAAGTTTTTTACCGCTCATATGAGGCTGAAGTGCTTTCCATACCGCATAGTTATCACACGCATTGAAATGGTTACAGGTGACGATCTTACCGCCTTTGACCGCTTTGAAATTTTCGATGCCTTTGATCTCTTTGATAATCATTTGTTTATTTTTGATCATTTTTTCAAAGAATCTGGTACCCATATGGTTAGCAATGATTGTTTTGATTTTGTTGGAAAATTTTTCGTTCAAATAATCCACCATATCGGGCATCAAAGGAAAAGTTTCCGGATCGTCTTCCACATCCTGATGCCAAAGCTGTTTTTTCTCCAATTCCGCGATTCTTTCCAGAAGAAGCAATTTATGAGCTGATTTTTCCATGATTTTTGCCTCAATTCTTTTCAAGTTTGGTCAGGAAAGTATAGCCGGAATCGATGATAGCGAGCGCGTGTTCCAGAATTTCTGTTGCGGTTGCTTCCTTTTTGGCTCTTTCTTCTTTGGTAAATTCACTTTTTCTTTTCAGAATTTCTTCATAGAAAGGAGATTTTTTTGCGAAATACCAGAAATGTTCGTCGCCGGGAATGTCGTCATATTGCCAAGGCTTTTTGTAAAGTGCGAAATGCACGATATTCATATTGCCTTCGCAGGGAACGGGCATGGGTTCTTTGTTCCAGCCGTTCGGCAATACGGTGATCTTACCATAGCAAAGATAATTCAGATATGCCTGATCGGGATCGAGCAGGTCAAAATCATAATGAGTGATCAGATCGAGGAACTTTTCTTCAATTTTATGTTTTCTGAATTGTTCCAGATCAATCACGAGAACGCCTGCGTTTACGTAGGTGTCGGGGCAAACACCGAGAGCTTTTTCCGCATAAAGACGGAATTCAGGTGTATTTTGTACGAATTCTTCGGGAGCTGCACCGAAGATATTGCCGCCGAGATCGGTGTGATAGAGTTCCGAAATATCACCGAGAACAACAAGGTCGCAATCCAGATAAACGATCTTATCATATTGCGGAAACAGGGAAGCGATGAAAAGTCTGTAATAAGTAACGACGGAAAAATGATAGACGTTTTTGAAACGTGCTTTGATATTTTCCACTTCATTGGATATATCCACAAAATCAATGATGAATTTTTCGGATGCATTTTTCATGATTTTATCGATATTTTCCTGTTTCAAGCCTGTATTCAATACGATGATTCTATATTGATATTCTTTGGATGCATTTGCGATCAGGGAAGCGATCGCAACGTCCAGATACGGTATATAATTATCATCTGAGGAAAAGAAAATCGGGATTTCTTTGTTTGAAACTTCATTCGCATAATTCATAATGATACCTCTAAATCTTTTTTAATTCATTCGGTTGATGATGGCAGAATTTTTTGCGCGGCTAAAAAACCGCTTGAAATGTACTTTATTTTATCACAAACTTGTTGAAATGTCAACAAGTTAAGGGAAGAAAGGTCAAGAAATCAACAATTTGGAAAAATGTTGCTTTTTTATTCACAGTAAATGAATTTTTTGTGAATTATTTTTTGTTGATTTCGTGAGCAATTCAATTTGTTGGTCATCAACCCTTTTTTATGTAGTTTCCAAAACCATTATAAACAATTTTGATGATTTTGTCAATGGATTTATGAAAATATGATATTGAAAGACGAATCGAAATCAGATCGATTTTTGAAAAATGACAAAGATTTATGGAGAAAAAAGTATAAAAAATGAAAAAATTTTGTTTTAGTTTCCGATGTGTACCATTGTATTCGGAGAAATTTTATGATATAATTGAAAGTAAAGACAAAAAGATATAGGGAGTCAAATAAATGATAAATGAAAATAGATCAAAACGAAAGATCATCTTTTTGGATATTGACGGCGTTTTGAATTCTGCCCGTTATCAAAGGATCCGAACGGAAACGGATGGAAATATTGATGAAACACGTTTGCCGCTTGTAAAAAAGATCATGGATGAAACGGGGGCGGAGATCGTTCTTTCTTCAACGTGGCGGTTACATTGGGATCAGAATGAAGAAAATTGCGACCGTGTCGGTAAGGAATTGAATGATTTATTTACGCAATACGGTTTGCATATCATAGATAAAACGCCTGTGCTCGAACATTCGTATTTACGGGCGGATGAGATTGCGGAATGGTTAAAGCTTCATGAAGGTGAATATGGTAATTTTGTGATTCTTGACGATACATTCAGCGGATGGTGTGATTTACAGAATCATCTTGTGAAAACAGATTTTCTGATCGGACGCGGGCTGGAAGAAAAACACGTGCAAAAAGCAATTGATATCTTAAATGCAATTGACTTGAAGCCCGATGCATGATATACTGACGGATAGTTTAAAGATAGTAAAAATACGGAAAATTGTATTAGGAGGAAGTATATGAAAGAAATTTTGGAGCAGCAGCGTCAGGCAACGCTTGACGCTGAAAAAAAAGAATATGAACGGAAGTTGCAATCCGAGCGTACAAAAACGGCAGAAAGACTTGCGATTGTGGAAACAAAACTTGCGGCGATTCCTAAGGATTGCTTGGAGCACGCGTATCCCGTGGCGAAAAATCGTAAGTTCAATAAAGATGAATTGAAACAAGCTATGGAAAACCTGAAAGCCACGGATTTGAACAAAAACTCGCTTCTGATCAAAACGTATCGTTTGCTTGGACGTGGATCAAAAGTTGCAGCGTTGGATAATTATGCGGTAAATGCACTTTCGTTGAAGTTTTATCTGGAAAAACAGTCGGAACTTCGTTTGGCGCGTTTGGAGTCCGAATATCATGAACGTGTTGCCGAAATCGAAAAATCTTTTGATGAAAAGATCAATGCGCTTTCGCAAGACGTAGTTCCCGAAGCGGAAGAAATCGTGGAAGAACCCGTTGAGGAAATCGTTCCCGAAGCGGAAGAAATCGCGGAAGAATCCGTTCCCGAAGTAGAAGAAATCGTGGAAGAACCCATTGAGGAAATCGTTGCCGAAGTGGAAGAAATCGCGGAAGAAACCGTTGAGGAAATTACTCCCGAAGCGGAAGAAGTCGCGGAAGAATCCGTTGAAGAAGTCGTTGCCGAAGTGGAAGAAATCGTGGAAGAACCCGTTGAGGAAATTGCTCCCGAAGCGGAAGAAACCGTTGAAGAAGCAGTTCCCGAAGCGGAAGAAGTCGCGGAAGAAACTGTTGAAGAAGTCGTTCCCGAAGTGGAAGAAATCGCGGAAGAAACCGTTGAGGAAATCGTTCCCGAAGTGGAAGAAATCGCGGAAGAATCTGTTGAAGACGTTGCTCACGAAGCGGAAGAAGTCGCGGAAGAATTCGTTGAGGAAGTCGTTGCCGAAGCGGAAGAAATTGCAGAAGAATCCGTTGCCGAAGCGGAAGAAGTTGCGGAAGAACCTGTTGAAGAAGTCGTTTCTGAAGTAGAAGAAATTGCAGAAGAA
>JAFUQQ010000077.1 GCA_017472285.1 Clostridia bacterium
CAATCTTCCGTACTTGCCGATCTCCTTTTGTTCGGGGAGTTCAAGCAAGGGGTAGTATTGCTCACCTCTGAGTTCATAGGTAATTCCGTTCTGTTCAATGTACTTTTCCATTTATTGCACCTTCCTTTCCTTTGGTGCTTTTAGTGTACTATAAAGACGGAAAATCTGCAAATGTGCAAAAAAGAAAAATACGAGAAACACCAAAATGTTCTCGTATTTTTCTTCGCCTTCGCAATGCTCGTAGTTCTTAATTCTCAAAAACTGTCCTTAAGGGTACGAAGCATTGTGAGTCTGTTTTTTGTTTCAATATTCAAGTTCAAAGCAAAACGATACCGTTTTCTTTGCAAATGCGTCTGGTTTCTTCATCCCAGATGGAAACCTGTACTTCCCCGATATGTGCCTTGCCGAGAAGGAGCATGGAAAGACGGGATTGACCGATACCGCCGCCCATCGTGAGCGGAAGTTCACCCGCAAGGAGAGCTTTATGGAAAGGATAACGTCTGCGTTCATCCGCGCCTGCAAGACGAAGCTGTTCATCAAGTGCCTTTTCGTCAACACGGATACCCATCGAAGAAATTTCAATGGCACAACCGAGTACGTCACTCCAGAACATGATGTCTCCGTTCATCGTCCAGTCATCATAGTCGGGTGCTCTACCATCGTGAGGCTTACCGGAACGGAGTTTACCGCCGATCTGCATAATGAAAGTCGTGTGATGATCTTTGACGTAAGCGTTTTCACGTTCTTTGGTCGTCATATTCGGATACATATCTTCAAGCTCCTGAGAAGTGATGAAAGAAACTTCTCTGTCAAGCTCAACAGTGATCTGCGGATAACGGACCTTGAGCATATCAAGGGTATCACAAATCGCACCTACCTCGCCCTTAACGGTATTTTTAAGATAAGTAAGCGTTCTTGTTTCTCTTGTGATGATCTTTTCCCAGTCCCATTGGTCCGTATAGATGGAATGGAGATTATCCATTTCTTCGTCACGGCGGATTGCGTTCATATCGGTATAAAGACCTTCGCCCGCGGAAAATTCATAGGTATGAAGTGCCATACGTTTCCATTTTGCAAGAGAATGTACAACAACGGCATCTCTGCCTGTTTCCTTGATATCAAAACGCACCGCACGTTCCACACCGCTGAGATCATCGTTCAGACCTGTTTCGGGGTCAACGAAAAGAGGTGCGGAAACACGTTTGAGATTCAGCACGAAACAAAGTCTTTCTTCAAACGTGCGTTTGAGCATACCGATCGCCGTCTGCGTATCGTATAAGCCGAGAGTCGGACGATATCCGTCCGGAATGATTACTTTACTCATAAATGATGTAAAACCTTTCTCTATATAATAAGGATAAAAATGCAAAACATTGTGCAGTATAGTATATCATTTCATGCATTTTTTGTCAAGGGAATTTAAATGTTCTTTCTCATAGCATCAAATTCTTTTCAAATTATTGACATTTTTCAATTCATATGTTACAATGATAATGCCAAACAAAACCGCATATCTTTACATTCTCGCGAAGTGTGTATATTTTTATCTTTCGATAAAAATGTAGACGCTCTTCTTTGCATACTTCCGTGAGTAATGTTAAAGGTTTTGTTTGGCGACAATTGGGGCTCTGCGTTTTTAGTGCGCTGACTTCGGTTGGCGCACTTTTTATTTTGCAGGGTCTATGCGAAAAGAGGTGAACTCCGATGCGTTATAATTCCGCTCATTGCGCGCGCGATGAAATCGACTATAACATCTACGGTTATTTCTAATTTTCATACGCCGTTCATAATCAAAATCGCCAAACAAAATAAAAATCTCACGGAGGTAACCAATCGTGTTAAAACTCAAAAAAATTCTCTCTTTTTTGCTTGTGCTCATCATATTCACAAGCACAACCATTTCGTTTGCAGCACCCGTATTCGCTGCTGATTGGGTCATCAGAACATCTATCCCGCTTGCTCAATCGCAATCGGATTACGACTTTGCATTCGGAGACCGAAATTCTGATGATATCAAAGACCTTTTTATATTTAAAATGCAACACACCGACAGCGACCGCGTAGAAATCCACACTTTAAACGGACACAACGGTTGGCAAACATTTCTCGATCACATCGTAACGCCGTTAGAAGCCGGCAATCATTTCGATTTTGTTTTAGCAGATTACGACCGAGACGGCGTTTTGGATATAATTGCTATCAAAAAATATGATACTTCATCCAACAAAACGGAATTTCATATTTTAAATGGAGCAGATAATTTTCAAAGCTTTCTTCTTCAAGTAGCCGTTCCGCTTAGTCAAGCGGGAGAAAATTTCGACTTTGCTGTTACAGATTATGATAGAGATGGTGTAGTCGATATTTTTGCCATTAAGAAAAGAGAAACAGGCAGCGGATTGACCGAAGTTCACGTACTGAATGGCGCAACGCAATACCAAGATTTTCTTTTGCAAACATCCACCATTCTCGGCGCAGAAGCAGAAACCTTTGAATTTAAAATCGGTGATTATAATGCTGACGGATGGAGCGACTTGATTGCGATCAAGCGTTATTACACAGGAACAGAATCCACAGAGATCCATATTCTTAACGGACACAACAATTTCCAAACATTTCTCTATCAAAACGGCACGCCCCTTTCCGAAGCACAAAATAATTTTGATTTTGAAATTGAAGATATCGACTCTGATGGAATACTTGATTTCTGTGCAATCAAAAAATATAATACGGGAAGCAAAAACGTAGAAGCGCATATTATGAAAATTGATGGAGCGCAAAAAATCGTTTCAACTGCCAAAAAAGTTCAAAATTATGATACTCTGACAAATGCGCTCTATGGCATTAATGTTGAAACATCCAAAATCACCTGCGGATTTGATGGATACAAAAAGTCCTACGGTTATGCTGAAGTTATCGATCATCACGAAGGCATCGATTTTGCCTATGGATTTGACAAAAATGTGTATTCCCTTACGGATGGCATTGTAACTCGTGTTGAGGAAGAGAACAAGGACGGTATGTCCACGATTGCCATTTATAATACAGAAAGCAATAAGACAATTGTATATCTTCATACAGATCCGTTAAATAGCCTAAAAGTCGGAGATTCTGTACAACGTGGTGATTTGATTGCTACAGAAGCAAGCCGCGGAGTTGGCAACACACACACGCATGTCGAAGTCAGAAATGGGAAACAATACGGAGCTGCTAACAGCATCGATGATCCTACACTTGATAACGAAAACCCCACACATTTTTGGGAAAGCCAAGGCTACTCTGTAAAATAATCTTACCTTATACGGCAAAAGCCTCCTCATTTCGAGGAGGCTTCTCTATATCATTTTCTCAAATTCTCTCCTCAATCATCCGATTGATCTTCTCCCTCATTTCAAGGATAAAAGAAGCCTCACGCGGATAAGAAGCAAAGGTCATTTCACCCTCGCTGTCGATGACGGAAAGCACCGCTTCCCTGCCACAAAGGCTTTCAGCAAGCGTCAATGCACCGAGGTCATCCAGAGCCTCCTTAAAAGCCACCAGACGCAAACTGCGATACGGTTTGTTATCGGGCGCGGGATAAACGGAGAACGCATCGCCCGCAGGTGCGAACGCATCGCCGTCCGTAATCACGTAAGGATCAATCTTACGCTTGGAATAACGGGTATAATAGAAATTATAGCCCCACTGCAAAAAGCCCGCGATATGATATTTCCAGAATTGTCCGCCGATGATTCTCGTGCGCGCAAGCGACATATCAAGGAAACGATTGGAAACGTCTTTCCATTGTCCACAACAATAATACGTCCAGAGATTTTCAATATTTGCCGCAAGGAAAGGTTCGATCTTATCGGAAGCGGGAATCGGATGGTCAACGACACCGAGTTCATAGAAATCGAAATCGGAAAGCGCATCATAGATCGGATATCCCTCAAGCAGATCGGCAATCTTGCTCTTATCCAAGCGATACTGCTCCAGATGTTCCATGTTCGGCTCATCGGAAATATGGAAAAGTAAACGCTTATCGATACCAAGCGCCTTGCATTCGGCGAGAAGTGCCTTGATGAACGAGCGGAGGAAACCGACATATTCATCGGAAGTCGCATCCGTATCCCAACCGAAAATACGCTTGTATTCACCGTTTACGGTCGCCATGACTTTCGGCGCATGATATGCACCCCATTGCGTAAAGAAGTGAGAAATCTCAAAATTTTTCACGCCGAGTTTTTCACAAAGTGTGATGAAACGGCGGAATTTTTCAAAACCAAAAGTATAACCGTTTTCCGTTTTTTCGATATCAAGAAGCTGTACCGTCGGACGCTCTCCGCCGACAGCCGTATCAAGAGGCGGTGTCAGAACAGGTGTCAGAATGGTATTGATACCGTGGTCAACTGCCATTTTCAAATAATTTTCAATGGCCCCCCAATGTTCTTCGGAGAAAATTTTAAGTTCATGTGCATCGGCAATACAATCGTAATGCACCCATTGTGCAATGGAAATTTTCTGTTCGGGCAGAATGGCATCCACGACATGAAGTGAAAAACTTTGCGTAAATTCTTTTTCTTCTTCACCGATCTTCATCAGGAAACCAACGGTTACGGTATAATCGCCCGCTTTCATATCTTTGGGGACTTTGACTGTACCGTAAATAGAAAACGTCAGACCATTGGGAACTAAAACCGTTTCACCGATCTCCATCGGGATCAGAAGGTCAGGATAAAGTCCGGGTTTTTTCCGCAGATAAAAATCATCGTTCTGTTTGGGATAACAAGGGAAACGAACGGGCATATGTTCGATCCTCTCAAACGAAACGTCAAGCGTCGAACGGCAAACGAGCGATACTTCACGGCAAAGTCTGCCGCCATGCGCCCCTACCGTCGTATAAGCAACGATAAAATGGAAATCCTCACCGCGCAGACAACTTCCGCTTTTCAAGGCGGGAAGATCGAGCAGAGATTCATCCATAAAACATTTTTTGAGAGAGGATAAAATTTTAAGCTGTATCATAAGAAAATTTCCTTTCTTTTTACTGTTGTTTCCATTATATCATATAAAAAGAAAAACCGCAACTCCAAACGCTGCGATTTTTATATTCATGTCTTGAATTTCCTTCAATTTTATGATATCGATTTGACATCCACCATAAAATATGATATAGTGGAAATAAGCAACAGACTCTTCATTTTATCAAAAAGGAGTATGACTTATGGAAATCCAATTCAAACATTCCCCGAAAATCGAAAAAATCCCCGCGATCATGTTTGTCGATCATGAAAAGAACGGCCGGAGCGGTCATCTCAGCCATGCACTTGTGGAATATAAAAAAGATCATGTCATTGCGTTTTATTCCAATTGTTCGGGCAAACGCAACAAATGGGCACCCGGTCATAATGGTTTCGGTTGGCTCGAATATAAACGTTCCTCCGATGGTGGCATCACATGGAATGAAGCCAAAATTTTGCCGTATTCATGGGATTCTTTTCTCAATGAACCTTTTACCGTAAGCTGTGAGAAAGCAGTTTCCACAAAGGAAAATGAGATCGTTGCCCTTTGCATCCGCAATTTGAATCCAAACGGTTGGGAACCTTATATGGAACCCGTCTGTGTGCGAAGCGAGGACGGTGGCGAAACGTGGTCAGAGGCTATCCAAATCTGTAATAAAAAAGGCAGAATTTATGATCAATGTCATTAAGTTAATTTAATGCCCCCAAGAAAGATGCACTTAACAAAGCTGGAAAAGCAGAGTTAAGTGCATTTTTTGGATAAAAGAGCATGACGAAAAGACAGACGAGAAAGTCTGTCAAAAAAGTATTGCAAAAA
>JAFUQQ010000009.1 GCA_017472285.1 Clostridia bacterium
TTTTTTCAGAGCTTTTTTCTTAGCTTCTTACTTTAGTACTTTGTGTTCAAAGTTTATTAACGAGATCTTTCATTCGTTCTTTTTTGTTGTTGTTCAATTTTCAAGGACCGTTGTTTTTCGCGCTCTCGTTTCGAGCGCTCACGTAGTATATCACACCTTTTCCAAAATGTCAATACCTTTTTTCAATTTTTTTCAGAATTTTTTAATATTTTTCGGAAATTAGCAATATTCTCCATAAACACTTGATTTTTTTATCTTCGTTATATATAATATTAAATAAAGACTTATCTTATTGAAAGGATGCGTTTTTATGAAAAAACATCTCTTGCCGCAAAACGGCACCTTTTACAGAGCAAATCTGCATTGCCACTCCAACGTTTCCGACGGCGCGCTTTCTCCTGCAGAACTCAAAAAAATCTATATGGAAAAAGGATATTCCATCATTGCCTACACCGATCACGATGTCATGGTTCCGCACTTTGATCTTCAGGATGAAAATTTTCTTCCGCTGACAGGTTTTGAAATGGAATTCAACGAAAGAGGAAAAATCGACTTCTCCATCACAAAGACTGCACATTTCTGTTTCATCGCGCTTTCTCCAGAACAGCGCATTCAGCCGAATAAACCTCACGACGGTTATCTCTTCGGACACGCAAAAGAATACAAACATCTCGTCGAATTTGACGAAAACGAACCCGTTTTCTATCGAAATTTCACGACCGAAAAAATCAATACTGCCATCAAGAATGCAAAAGAGCGCGGATTCTTCATTACATACAATCATCCGATATGGTCGCTTGAAAACAGAGAAAGTTATCTCACCTATGAAGGCATGGATGCCATGGAAATCTGCAATTATGGCTGTGTCTGTGTCGGTTATCAGGACTATGTTCCGCAAATTTATGATGAAATGCTCATGAGCGGAAAGAAGCTGTTCTGTATCGCAACCGATGACAACCACAATCTCGGTCCCGTTGGCACACGTAAATTCGACTCTTTCGGCGGTTTCACGGTCATCAAAGCCGAAAAGCTCGAATATGAAACCATCACAAAAGCACTTATGGACGGACATTTCTATGCTTCACAAGGTCCCGCAATCGAAGAACTCTGGTTTGAAGACGGCAATATTCATATCACCTGCTCTCCCGCAGACAGAATCGTTCTCAACACGGGCAGAAGACGCGCGGCTTGTGAATATGCTGAAAACGGCGAACTTCTCACACACGTTTCCTTCCGTGTCGATCCCAAGGATGAATATGTCCGCATTACCGTGATCGATGAAAAGGGTTATCCCGCAAATACGAACGCATATTTTACCAAAGACCTGTTTGAAGAATAATTTTAACCAAAAATCCTCGGGAAATTTCTCCGAGGATTTTTGAATATCGTTCAAATCAAAGGTTGACGGTATCCAACTTCCATGCTATAATAATACAGTAAAACTATAAGATACAGGAGAACACCAACCATGCCCAGAAAACCCATAACAGACAGCGGCAAACGAGAAGAAATCCTCTCCGCCGCACTCGACCTTTTTCTCGCAAACGGATATGAAAAAACGTCCATCCGCATGATCTCACAAAAAATCGGCTGCGAAGTCGGTCTTGTTTACTATTATTTCAAGACCAAAGACGATGTTTTTGAAAATGCGCTCGCACTTTATTTCACGCAAACGGAAAACGAACTGAAAGCACTTATGGAAACAAAGGAAACGAACGTCGAAAAGATCATCGAAAATTTTGCGGATTATATCAAAGAAAAAGCCGAGAATTATCGCGCTGCTTTTTCCGAAAACGCCCACATCACCATCCGTGCGGCAGTCCGTGAAAAGATAACTGCCCTTTCGGAAGCATATCTTTCCGATGCGCTCACGGCCGCCGGCAAAAAAGACGCTTCGGTTCTTGCCATTTTCCTTGCAGGAGGACTTTGTAGTGCGGCACTTCGTGATGATGCGTCTTATTTTGAAACCAACGGCGCGGACACCATTCGTACGGCAAAAGCACTTCTCGGTGCGGAAACCAAGGAAAACACGGGAAAAAAGAGAGAAATCCCTTCTTTCTTGCTTTAAGTCATACATATCGGTTTGGGGTTATGCCATATCGTTTACGGAACATCGTGATAAAATTAGAATAATCCTGAAAACCTGCGGATTGACAAGCCTCCGTCACGCTTTTTCCTTCTTTCAACGCTTTTTTTGCCTCGTTGAATTTTTTACTGAGCAAAAATTGATAAGGACTGATACAAAGTTTTTCCCGAAACAGTTTGTTGATATAAGAAACACTGAAATGTGACCGTTTGGCAATATCTCCAACAGTCATCAGATCACAATAATCACTGTAAATCAGATTCAAAATCTTTTGCAAAGCGGAGTTTCGGTCGGACTCCGCTTTTTTGTTATTTTCCGTATGATTCAAAAGGCACAGCAAAACGATCACTTGCGATTTGCAATAATCTTCCCAGAGAAAACCGTCCGCATCCGAAAAAGCATATATATTTTTCAGAATCGCAACAATATCTTCATAATGCTCCGAACAAATGACATTGCCTTCTCCGAATTTCCGATCAAGAAAGATATGCAGCAACTTTTCCCCATCGGAAAAATTCATAAATTCCGTGGGAATTTTAATCTGATACCATTCCGCCGTTTCTTTTTTGCGAACGATCCCGCAATGCAATTCTCCGGAAGAATAGATTCGGATCTCACCGCCGCAAAGATGATATAAATTTTCCTCCGCAAAAATATCCAATTCGCCTTTGATATGTACGGAGAGTTCAAAATAATCATGTGAATGCGGTGTTTTGGGAAAATCCCACGCATCCGGCGTTAAAACTTTATCGAAATGATAAATCTCAATACCGTAAAAATCTTTTAACATAATCAGTTTTTCTTGCATTTTTTTCTCCCGATGATTTTCTTACCATAAGTATATAAAAGGATTCCCGTTCTGTCAATGCAAAAAAGTATCGAAATTCAAAGTTTTTATATAAAAATCACAAAGATTTTTATATAAATATCGGATATAATGATAGTATATTAAAAAATATTTTTTCAGGAGGAAAGGATAATGACTGAAAAAAACGGACTTCAAAAGATCGTTGCGCAATTCGACCGTTTTGCGTATTACGTTGACCCGAAAATCGAACGTGATATTGAAGAAAACAGAAAAGGACAATTTCGTTTTCGATTTCAGAATGAAAACGGCGAACCGATTGATAACGTAAAGATCAAAATCACACAAACGCGCCATGCATTCCATTTCGGCGCAACCACATTCTTTTTGCATCAGATGGAAACCCCCGAACTGAATGCCGCATATGAAGAAAAATTCACGAATATTTTCAATTATGCCGTTATTCCCTTGTACTGGGACACGCTGGAACCCGAAGAAGGCAAGCCGCGTTTTGATAAGGATTCCCCTTTCATTTCCCGCCGTCCGCCGCTTGATGAAGCGATTGAATTTTGTGAACAAAACGGACTTGACATGAAAGGTCATTGTTTGATCTATAATTCTTTCCAACCGAGTTGGCTTTCCGATGATAACCGCGAGATCAAGATCAAAATTGATAAACGTCTTAGGGAACTTGCACAGAGATATGGCGATAAATTTGTCGATGTTGACGTTATCAATGAAATGCTTACCATATATAAAAACTGTTATACGGGTAACGGATGCCGCAATTTGCAGATCACGGATGAACGCGACCATGAAAAATGGTGTTTTGATATCTGCAAACGTCATTTTCCGCATTCTCGTCTGTTCTGGAATGAAGGTATGCAGGAAAGTTTCGGCGATCATTACCGCGGACACCGCAGTTATTATTATATGGCTTTGCAGGAATGGCTCTCCAAAGGTGCGCCCATCGAGGGTATCGGTATGCAATATCACGCATTTTGGCCGCATTGGAAAGGCATCGAAATGTTCGACGATATCAAAGGCGCGCTGAATCCCTTGCGCCAGCTTGACGTTTTTGCTTGTTACGGTGAGTTTGGATTGCCCATCCATATTTCCGAAGTTTCCATTCCGTCTTGGACGGGCGAAAAATTCGGAGAAGATGAAGAAGCGCAAGCAGAAGTGGTCAAACGTCTTTACAAGCTTTGGTTCAGCCGCAAATATTGCAAATCCATCGTCTGGTGGAATTTTGCCGATGATACCGCATTTAGCGGCGAAAATATTTTCCATGGCGGTCTGATCCGCAGAGATTGCACGGAAAAACCTGCCTACCGTGTACTTGACGATCTGATCAATCGCGAATGGCGCACGAATTTTGAAACCATCGCGAATAAAGAATTGCGTTTCGCGGGATTTTACGGTACGTATGACATCGAGATCACGCATAACGGCAAAACAATCACAAAAACCGTTCGACTCCATGAAGATAACACCGGTTACGATAATCGTATCCGCGATTTCCGTTGCATCAATATTACAATATAATAAACAAAAACCGTTGAGGATTTTCCTCAACGGTTTTTTGAATATCGTTTAAATTATAACAATATATGATAATAATAAATAGGAAGTGCGCTCCATCCGTGGCAAAGACTGCCCGCATCGGCAAAATCTCGCCAGCCATTTTCTGTTTCCCAAACCGTACCGACACCACACTCCACCATCGGACGATAAATTTTTTCAATATCTGCAAGAATAAAGTCACGGTATTTTTCCCGATCGACCACAAGAAGCGTATCATAAAGGAAACATTTCATACTGAGCGAGAGTTGTGTAAGAGAATGGTCACTCAATATTTTTTCGCAAAGTTCTTCTCTTTTCCGTTCTTCGCAAGCACCGCAAAGGATCGCCAAGGAATTGCCGAGAATGCTATATTTTTTATTTGAATATCGATCAAAAAACATTTCTTTTTCGGCAGAATAGAAATAATTACGGATCGATCCATTCAATTTTTCCGCAATTTCCAGATAACGATTCTCAATAGAAAGAGCGGATGCAATCTCAGCCATCCGTTGCAAAGCAAGCGACAGGAGCGTATTCAATATCAAGTCATATTCGATATGACGGACAAATCGGGAACTAAAAAATTCCTTCTCGTCCAAGCCGTCGCTCCATTCATAAAAATTCCAATATTGTTTGCCTTCAAAGGGCAAGACAAGATCTCCCTCGCGTTCCATACGGGAAAGAAAAACGGAAAGAACGCTTTTCAATTTCGGATAGATTTCCCGTAAAAACGCTGTATCACCCGAATAACGCAGATATTCCGCGCAGGAAGTGAACCAATGCAGCGAAAATGACGGGATCACGAGATCCATTTTGATCGGAAAACAGATCGAAAGCAGTCCGTCCTCGCGGTCATCTTTGGAAATCAATTCTAAATTCGCCCTTGGAAACCTTGTTTCACCAAAAGCATAATAACCGAAAAGCATCTGATTGCGGCTATCCATGCAGTAAAGTGCCTGTTCGCGCCAAGGACAATCCTCATAATGCTCGTGCATACAATGTTTCAACGCGCGCACGGAAATATCATAGATTTCCGATTGCGCCTTGGTCAGAACGGGACGCTTTTTTTCTTCGACAGGATATATCGTCGGCACGATCGCAATTTGAATATCGTTCAAACCATATTCACTCTGCACCTCAAGATAAACAGCGGCAAGCCTGCGAAAAGGATTCATATAAACCGTTTTTCCCTTTTTGACTCTAATCTCTACGCTGAAATCCCGACTGCTAATTTTTCTTTGCACCACGTCATCCGTCAGGTGTTCGGCATAAGAAACAACCAAGGTCTGTTCTTCATCGGAATCCGTTTCGATCTGCAAAAAGCCGACTGTATGGATACCGAGGTCAAAAACGCTGTCTGTGTCCGATATTTTTTTCAACAATTGACCGCAAACAGATTTCTCCAATTTCAGTTTTTCAACCGGACATATACGAAGCGGCAAATTTTGGTCCACAATCACGCTTCCGGAAAAACCATTGAGGATACCGGTCTTCCAATCGTCTTCTTTCGTCGCATCATAAAAGAAAGATAATCCCATTTGTCCCGTAATGATCTTTTTTCGGTGAGAAGAATACGCTGAACTCATACGGGAATCCGTTTTTTCTGAGCTTACGCAAACGGAAACACCGTCGCAAACAACGTCAAAAATCAATCCTGCATTTCCAGGATAATAAACGGAAGTCGTATCAATACCATAGTACCAAACGACAATTGCCAAATGATTTTCCCCCTGTCTGCAAAAAGGTTTCAGATCGATCGTATCATAAATCTTATCATACGGATAATCCGCGTATTGTCCGAACGAAACCTGAATACCGTTCAAATAGAGCGCATAGTTGCTATCAGCCGAAATCGAAACGGAAATTTCGCCGCCGTTATATTGAAAAGATGAATAAAACTCTCCGTATTCATCCGCGCGCGGAGATTCACTGCACCATATCCATTTTGCATTTTCAAATACTTTCATGTTATTCCCTTTCATATTTGAACGATATTCAAAACCATCGTCCCTTTTTGTTTGTATTATATCATAAAACACATTTCTTTGTCAATAACTGCATTTCGCCTGATGGGCGAATTTCCCTGTCCAAAAGAAATCTTGACCGAGCAAGAATTTTATGGTTTAATGATTACAGAAAATCACAGCCGAAAGGCAGAACGGAGAATATTTATGAAAACAAAAATAGGAATCAACGGTTTTGGGCGCATCGGTCGGATTGTGTGTAGAATCGCATTGCAAAATCCCGAAAAATTTGAAGTAATGGCAATCAACGATCCTTTTTTGACCCCTGAATATATGGCATATATGCTCAAATACGATACGGTTCACGGCATTTTTGATAAAAAAATCGATGTTTTAACAGACGGTCTTTGCGTAAGCGGCAAAAAAATCGCTGTCTTTGCCGAAAAAGACCCTAAAGATATTCTTTGGGGTAGCTACGGCGCAGAATACATCGTTGAATCCACAGGGGTTTTTACAACGACAGAAAAAGCAAGTGCGCATCTTTTGAGCGGTGCAAAAAAGATCGTGATCTCCGCGCCTGCAAAGGATGAACAAACGCCAACCTTTGTTTACGGTGTCAATTCCGATATGTATCAAAAGGAAATGACTGTTGTTTCGGGCGCATCCTGCACAACGAACTGTTTGGCACCGCTTGCCAAAGTCATTCATGAAAATTTCGGCATTGTAGAAGGCTTAATGACAACCGTTCATGCGGCAACAAACACCCAAAAAACAGTGGATGCTCCTTCATTAAAGGATTGGCGCGGCGGACGCGCGTCTTTTGCAAACATAATTCCCGCAAGTACAGGAGCGGCAAAAGCTTGTGCTCTCGTCTTGCCCGAGCTGAAAGGAAAACTCACGGGCATGGCATTCCGCGTTCCGACGGTCGATGTTTCCTGTGTCGATCTTACGGTCAGAACCGAAAAATCAGCTTCTCTTTCCGAGATCAATGCGAGCATACGGAAAGCCTGCGAAAACGAGCTTTTTGATATTCTTGGCTATACGGATGAAGCTGTCGTTTCTTCAGATTTTTACGGCACATCTTTCGCTTCTGTTTACGACAGCACTGCAAGCCTTGCGCTGAACGAACACTTTTTCAAATTGATCGCTTGGTATGATAATGAATGGAGCTATTCGAGTCAGCTTTTGCGTTTGCTATCGCATATGAACAGAATCGATCACGAGGAGTAACAAATGGATATAGGTTCTAATATTCGCTATTACAGAATGCAAATGGGAATCACGCAAGGCGAGCTTGCCGAAATGCTTTGCGTTTCTCATCAAACCGTCAGCAAATGGGAGCGGCAGCTCGTCTATCCCGATATTACTGTTTTGCCGAAGCTTGCAACTGCCTTTCATACAAGCATTGACAATCTTTTGAATTTCAATATCAGCGAGGCACAGAAATATATCGCAGAGATCAAAGAAAAATTGCATAAATACAACGAAACAGGAAATATTTCTGCACAAAAACAGCTTTTGGAAGCAGCGATTCAAAAATATCCGCAAGAACCGTTTTTCATTGAGAGACTTTTGAACGTCTGTATTCCTTTAGCACACACAGAAAAACTTTCCGAAACGGATTTTTTACGCATGAAAGCCATCGGCGACCATTATGTCGGCAAATCCGATGATAAAGCATATTCCGACAGTATTTTGCGTGCGCTTGCTTTGCTCTGTGCATCATTTGAACGATATTCAAACGAGGCGATGGTATATTATCAACGTATACCTTCTCTGCGTAATATCAAAAGTAATATCGCGCATTTTCTATTACAGCCAGAGGAGTATGCGTGTATTGCGCCGAAAATAATTGCAGATCATATTTATTACGCCTCTCTTATGTGCCGGAATCTCGCTTTGCAAGCAAAATCGGAAGACGAGAAAGCAGAAAAATTCCTTGCCTCGAATCAAATCATCGAAAATTTCTTTCTTGATGAAAATCACGGCTATTTTTCAACCATTTTGACAAAAAATCATTACGATCTTTCTCTGCTCTTTCTGAATACAGACGAAGAACGCTTCTTCATCCATGCCGAAAAATGCCTTTTGGAAGCGATGCACTATCTTTCTTTTCTGAACGGGAATTATCGGACAATCCTTGGCGAAATCGAATATGATAAAAGCATCTATTACGATAAGAATAATTATTTTGAAAAATATAAGCAAAAATATTCAGAAAATATCAAAAACACAAAAATGTCCGTACAAAATGGATTGATCCGTATTCTTTCAAAATTTTAAAATTCAATACAAAAACGAGACAGCAATCCGCTGCCTCGTTTTTTGAACGATATTCAAAAGTTAAATCATACCTCTCGTCACGGGTGCAAGCAAAACTTTACCTGTTCCGCGATATACGTTAACAAGCCCTTCACCCGATGCGGCAGAACCGATGAGTGTTTTACCCGAGCGTTCCACGGTGAAATTCAGACTTCCACTCCAAGCGATCGCCATATTGCCATCCACTTTCAGAACATCATTATCAAGAGTAATTTCCACAAGTTCTTCTTTGGGGCAATCGGATTCCAAACAAAGAATACCCTTACCCGTGATACCGAGATTGAAAAGACCTTCATTGCCCGCAACCGCGGAAGAAAGATTGGAACGCGCCACCGTTTTATGTTTGAGCGTTGCTTCACAAGCAAGGAAAAGACCGTCATCCAGAACGATACCGCCGTTCCATTCAGCAACGTCAAGCAAAATGATATGTTTATAAGTCGGCTCCAGAACAAGCATACCGCTTCCTGTATATTCGGGTTTGATCGCAGATTCGCCCGTTACGGAACCGCGGAATGCCTTACCGATGAGATCGCCGATGCCTTTGACACCCGTCGTTGCATTGACGTTACCGATCGTCCATTGCATTGCGCCTGCCTGTACCGTAACCGAAGATTTGGAAACATCGCAGACGACCTGACGTTTGCGAACATTCATTGCGTTGCAATAATAAGCCATCATCGCAGCTTCGGGCGCAACGCTGAGATCGCGCTGATATTCGATGACGGAAAACGCACCGAGCGTATCCAGCGTCTTGATATCGTCATTGTCCGTAAAATTTTTGATCTGATACATAAAATAGTCCTCCTGATATATATAAAATGGATAAGGGAGATGCTTCACCGAAAGCATCTCCCAAAATTTCATGCAAAAAATGTGAAATACCGGATATTAGTCTTTTTCTTTTGCAAGTTCCGCATCAAGATTTTTCTTTGCGGAAGAAAGCATGAGTTTGATACGGTTGAGCTGATTGACTTCACTTGCGCCGGGGTCATAGTCCACAGCAACGATATTTGCCTGCGGATAAACCTTACGGATGAGTTTAATAACACCCTTGCCGACAACGTGATTAGGCAGACAAGCGAAAGGCTGGATACAAACGATATTCGGTGTACCCGTCTTAACAAGCTCGATCATTTCACCCGTCAGGAACCAACCTTCGCCGTATTGGTTACCGATGGAAAGGAACGGTTTCGCAAGATCGGCAATCTCTTCGATCGGCATCGGTTCTTCAAAGCGTTTGCTTGCCTTGAGGGCATCGAGCGCGGGTTTACGGAGCGCACGGATCAAGCCAACACCGATCTTTGCCGTTGCAGCGGCAGTCCATTTCGCACCGAGGAATTCGTGTTTATAATCGGAGTTATAAACGCAATAGTTGAAGAAATCCATGAGGTCGGGAACAACGACTTCCGCGCCTTCTTTTTCGAGAAGGTCAACAAGATGGTTATTCGCGAGAGGCATATATTTGACAAGGATTTCACCGACGATACCGACACGAGGTTTACGGAGCGTTTCATCGATGGGAAGCTTATCGAAATCTTCAACGATACCTTTGCAAACGGATTTATAGCTGTGTTTGGTCTTATCGTTTGCGAGAGAATCCACACAGATATTGATCCATTTCTGATGGAGTGCTTCCGCAGAGCCTTTCTTGAGTTCATAGGGGCGTACACGGTACAGACAACGCATGAAAAGGTCGCCGTAAACGATACCTTTGAGTGCGGCAAGGATCAAAGCGGGACTCAGCTTGAAGCCTTCGTTGGTTTCCATACCATTGGCATTCAGGGAGATAACGGGAATATGGGAAAGTCCGACTTTATCGAGCGCACGGCGGATAAAGCCGACGTAGTTACTTGCGCGGCAACAACCGCCCGTCTGCGACATGATAATGGCAAGCTTATTGGTATCATATCTGCCCGAAAGCACCGCTTCCATGATCTGTCCGACAACGGTGATGGACGGGAAGCAAGCATCGTTATTGACGTATTTCAAGCCGACATCGATCGCCGTGCGGTTATCGTTGCTGAGGATTTCCAGATTGAAACCGTATTTTCTGACGACGGGTTCCAGAATATCAAAATGAATCGGGGACATCTGCGGAGCAAGGATGGTATAACCCTGCGCCTGCATTTCCTTGGTGTATTCTGTACGGTTATAATCGATGGGTTTCACTTCGGGAACGATGCCCTTTTCTTCTCTCATATTCATAGCCGCAAGCAAACTGCGGATACGAATGCGGACAGCACCGAGGTTATTGACTTCGTCGATTTTGAGAACGGTATAGAGCTTGTTGCTTCCTTCGAGAATTTCGCTGACCTGATCGGTCGTGACCGCGTCCAGACCGCAACCGAAGGAATTGAGCTGAATGAGTTCGAGATTTTCTTTGGTTCTGACAAATTCCGCCGCGGAATACAAACGGGAATGATATACCCACTGGTCGTTGGCACGGAGAGGACGGACAGGATTGAAATCGATCGGCAAGGAGTCTTCCGTCAGCACCGCCATACCGTAAGAAGCTATGAGTTCGGGAATACCGTGATTGATTTCGGGGTCAACGTGATACGGACGGCCTGCAAGCACGATACCTCGTTTGCCGTTTGCTTCCATCCAATCGAGTGCTTTTTTACCTTCGGCACGGATATCATTTTTCGCCGCAAGCTGTTCCTCCCAGGCGAGATGGACTGCCGCACGGATCTCTTTTGCGGGAATGTTCCATTTCTTTTCGAGAAGTCTTACCAAGCGGTCTGCCGCTGTCTTTTCATTTGTGAAAGCGATGAACGGACGGATATATTCGACCGTACCGTCAACGACTTCTTCGACGTTGTTTTTGAGGTTTTCGGAATAAGAAACGACGATGGGACAGTTATAATGATTCTGCGCGTCGGGAGTTTCCTGTCTTTCGTAGAATACGCAAGGATGGAAAATGCGTGTGACACCTTCATTGATGAGCCATTGAATATGACCGTGAGAGAGCTTTGCGGGATAACATTCGGATTCGGAAGGAATGGTTTCCATACCAAGCTCGTAAATCTTTCTTGTGGATTTCGGGGAAAGCACGACACGGAAGCCGAGCTGTTTGAAGAATGTCGCCCAGAAGGGATAGTTTTCGTACATATTCAGCACACGCGGAATACCGATCGTACCGCGAGGCGCATTTTCTTCGGTAAGCGGTTCGTATCCGAAAAGTCTTTCCATCTTATAAGCGGAAATATTCGGACCTTTTTCCTTGCCTTTATCACCGCCAAGACCCTTTTCGCAACGGTTGCCTGTGATATGGCGGCGACCACCGGGAAACGTATTGACCGTCAGCATACAACGGTTGGAACAACCGCCGCAACGAGCCGTCTTTGTCGTATATGTAAGCGCAACGATCTCGGAGATCGGAAGCATCGTGGTTTCTTTACCTTTATAGCGTTCACGCGCTATGAGAGCCGCACCGAACGCGCCCATGATACCCGAAATATCAGGGCAAGTCGCTTCGACACCGGAAATTTTTTCGAAAGCACGGAGCACCGCCTGATTATAAAACGTACCGCCCTGAACAACGATATGGGAACCGAGTTCGGAGGGGTCTGTCAATTTGATAACTTTATAGATTGCATTTTTGATAACGGAATACGCAAGACCTGCGGAGATATCCTGAACGGTCGCACCTTCTTTTTGTGCCTGTTTCACGTTGGAGTTCATGAAAACGGTGCAACGTGTACCGAGATCGATCGGATTTTTAGCAAAAAGTGCTTCTTTTGCAAAATCCTTCGCGGTAAAACCGAGAGAGTTTGCAAAGTTTTCGATGAAGGAACCGCACCCCGAAGAACAAGCCTCGTTGAGAAGGATGGTATCCACAGAATGATTGCGCACCTTGACGCATTTCATATCCTGACCGCCGATATCGAGAACGCAATCCACCTCGGGATCGAAGAATGCCGCCGCCGTGCAGTGAGCAATGGTTTCGACTTCGCCGTGGTCAAGGCAGAAAGCGGATTTCAGGAGATTTTCGCCGTAACCTGTGGAACAGGATTGCACGATCTTTGCGGTTTCAGGAAGAAGTTTACCGACTTCTGCCATCGCACGGATAGCTGTCTGAACGGGAGAACCTTGGTTGTTGGAATAGAAAGAATGAAGGAGTTCGCCTTCTTCACCGATCACGGCAAGTTTGGTCGTCGTGGAACCCGCATCAATACCGAGATAGCAATTGCCTTTATAAGTGGCAAGATTACCTTTTGCAACTTTTGATTTTCCGTGACGTACACAGAATGCATCGTAATCCGCTTGTGTTTCAAAAAGCGGATCAAGGCGTTTCAATTCAAATGCCATTTCCACGCCGTTTTCCAATCGGGTTCTCAGATCGGAAAGTGCAATGTTCGGCGCATCGTTCGCTTCCAGCGCCGCACCCATTGCCGCAAAAAGATGTGAATTTTCGGAATCCACGATATTTTCGGGTGTGAGCTTCAAGGTACGGATGAATGCTTTTTTGAGTTCGGGCAAGAAATGGAGCGGACCGCCAAGGAACGCTACGCAGCCGCGGATGGGTTTACCGCAAGCAAGACCGGAAATCGTCTGGTTGACAACGGCTTGGAAAATGGAAGCCGCAAGGTCAGCCTTTGTCGCGCCTTCGTTGATGAGAGGCTGAATATCCGTTTTGGCAAAAACACCGCAACGTGCCGCGATGGGATAGATTTCTTTATAATTTTCCGCTTCTTTGTTGAGTCCCGTTGCATCCGTCTGCAAGAGAGAAGCCATCTGGTCGATGAAAGAACCCGTACCGCCCGCGCAGATACCGTTCATACGTTCTTCCAGACCGCCATCGAAATAAATAATTTTTGCATCTTCGCCGCCAAGTTCAATGGCAACGTCCGTCTGCGGAGCGGTAAACTGCAATGCCGTTGCAACGGCAACGACTTCCTGAACGAATCCGATACCCAAGGCTTTGCCGAGGTTGATCGAACCCGAACCCGTGATTTTGACTTGTAATTCGCAATTACCGATCTTTTCACCCGCTTCTTTCAGAAGTTCTGCGAGCGTTTCCTGTGTATGTGCGCAATGACGGCGATATTCACCGTATAAAATCTTTCCGGTTTCGTCGAGCAAAACCAATTTCACTGTTGTAGAGCCGATATCAATGCCGGCACGATATACTTTCATCTGAAATTTTCCTTTCCCAATCAATATATTATGATAATCCTCTAATTATGTAGTATATCATTTTTTTCGATGATTTTCAACAGTTATTTTATGAACTTTTTTCGCAACGCAAAAAAATATGCGGGAAATACGAACGGGGAGGCGCTTTTTGCAAAAAGCGCCTCCCCGAAACCCCTCCGCAAAAACTTTTGTTAAGGGGTGTGTTAGCATATGATTGGATTCAGAGTGTATTATTCCATTTGCGAACCTTTGATGATGATCGTAAGCCAACCGAGTTCGTCAACCGAAAGATTGTCTTCGATCTCTTTTTCGCCGTGTGTTTTCAGCACCAATTCTTCGGAATCGGGCGGATAATGCGTCTGGTTCCATTCGTAAACGCAGATACGTTTATAATCAAACGCAGAAAAATCGATCTCTTTGACCTTCATCGTTATTTACCAAGCATCCATTTCAAAACGCCTTGGATATGCGTATCCCAAAAGAGCCAGCTATGTGCGCCGGGGACTTCCATATAGGTATAATCATAATCAAGGGATTCAAATTTTTCTTTCAGACGGCGGTTTCCGTCAAGCAGGAAATCTCTCGTGCCTTCGATCATCATGATACGGGGTTTGATCTCGGAGATGTTACACTGTTCGGCAAGCCAGAACAGGTCTTCGCTTTCGGGAACTTTCATATCCTCACCAAAGCAAAGCATACCGACCTTCGGTGCATGGACGTTGATGAAATCCTGCACGTCGGCAACGGAGGAAATCCCCGCGGCAGCCTCATATCGTTCGGGATGCTTCAAAGCGATCTTCAGCGCGCCGTAACCGCCCATCGAAAGACCCGCGATAAAATTATCTTCTCTCTTATCGGAAAGAGGGAGAAATTCTCTTGCAATTCTCGGAACCTCCTCGCTGATATAAGTATAGAAGTTTTCTCCGTATTTCATATCGGTATAAAGACTTCTTTCCGCACTCGGCATGATGACGGCGATACCGTTTTCCGTTGCGTAACGCTCGATCGAGCTACGGCGCAGCCATGTGCTGTAATCATCGCTGAGACCGTGGAGAAGCAACAGGGTCTTATATTTTTCGCCGTTTGCCTGACCGGACATACCGATCTGCCCTTTCGTGCTTTTCTGAGGAACGATGACGTTGATTTCCGTCTGCATACCGAGGACTTCGGAAGCGAATTTCAGATTGATCAGAGCCATAACAGACCTCTTTCGGATCAACCGTTATAAGCGGCTTCGTCACAGATGATGACAACGTCGGGATGTACTTTGAGAAGTGTTGCGGGAACGGCGGAAGTGATCTTATCGCCGAGCAATTTTGCGATCGCTTTTTGTTTATTCTTACCGCTTGCGAGAAGAACGATCTTCTTTGCTTTCATGATCGTGCCGAGACCCATTGTGATCGCCTGTTTCGGAACGTCATCGATGGAATCGAAGAAACGGGAGTTTGCTTCAATGGTGCTGTCCGTCAGATTGGTAAGATGGGTTTCATAATAGAAAGAAGAATCGGGTTCATTGAAAGCGATATGACCGTTCTGACCGATACCGAGGAGCTGAAGATCGATACCGCCTGCGTTTTCAACCATCTTATCATATTCTTTGCATTCGGTTGCAGGATCTTGCATCATACCGTTGGGGATATGAATATTTTCTTTTTTGATGTTGACGAAATTGAAAAGATGATGGTCCATAAAATACTTATAGCTCTGATCGTTATCGGGTTTGATGGGATAATATTCGTCAAGGTTATAGGAGATGACTTCGGAAAAATCGATAAGACCGCTTTCATAGAGCTTGATGAGTTCCTTGTAAGTACCTTCGGGAGTCGAACCCGTTGCAAGACCGAGAACAGAATCAGGTTTCAGAATGATCTGACCTGCGATCATTCTCGCCGCCTTCACGGACATTTCTTGATAGTCGCGACAAACAATTACTTTCATGAGGATTCTCCTTTTATGTTTTATTTATTTTTGATTTTTTCAGAAAAGAGAGTTTGGTTTCGGAAATCACGACCGCAAGGAAAACGAGCAAAAAACCGACAGCCCGCGTGATACCGAAGCCTTCTTCCCTGCCCAGAAGCAAGGAAAAGAGTGCGCCGAAAACGGCTTCAAAGGTCAGGATGATAGCAGCACCCGTCGGATGCGCGTATTTCTGACCGAAATTCTGTAAGAAAAGCGCCGCCGCCGTACAAGCGCAAGCAAGATAGAGAAGCTGGAGAGCAAGACTTCCGACGTTCGCGCCATCCAGAGAAAGAGGAGCAAGATCGAATACGGAAAGCCCCGCGTAAGTAAGCCATGACAAGACCGCCGCAACACCGAACTGCAAAATCGTAATGAGCATCGGGTCTTTATCGTTTGCGGTCGTTGCGATGGCAACGATATGTGCCGCATAGAAAAAGCCGCAGATCAGTGTCAGCACGTCACCGAACGCAACGGAAAGCAGTTTTTCACTGCCAAAATCCACAGAAATCAGAAGTATTCCCGCAAGGCATATAAACGCTGAAAGGATATGGTAGCGGTCGGGACGTTTTTTGGAGATAAGCCAGAATAAAAACGGAGTAATAACGCAATAGGAAGCCGTCAGAAACGCATTTTTTCCGGGTGTCGTCCCGATCAGACCGTAAGTCTGTACGAGATATGCCGAAAATAGAAGCGCACCAATCAGGATTCCGGGGAAAATATAACTTTTATCAAGTTTTTTGAAGCGCTTAACGGAAATCAGCGAAAGAACCGCGCAAGCGATCGTGAAACGGATCGCAAGCAAGAGGCTTGGCGGCAAACGGTCGGAAACGTCTTTCATAATAACAAAAGACGTTCCCCAAATGAAAGCCGCCGCGAAAAGTGCAATGGAAGCGATATGAGAAATATTTAATTTTCGTTTCATTTCAAAAAGCCGCTGACGATCTGTTCTTCCGCTTCTTTTTCGTCAAGACCGAGCGTCATGAGTTTGATGAGCTGTTCGCCCGCGATCTTACCAATCGCCGCCTCGTGAATAAGGCTTGCATCGATGTGATTTGCCGTAATCTCGGGGATAGCGGCAACCGTCGCATCATCCATGATGATCGCGTCACATTCGGTGTGTCCGTGGCAGCTTGCGTTGCCGCGGATATTGGATTTGAAGATCTGATGGGATTTGTCTTTGGCAACGGAACGGGAAATGACGTTCGTGCTGGAGCCGTCGCCGTCGAGATCAACGACGAAATCCGTTTCGGCAAGCTGTGTGCCATGTGTCATGATCTTTTCTTTAACGATAAGCGTTGCGCCCGCGCCGAGCTTTGCCGTGGTGTGACGGACAGTGGAATTGATACCCTTGATCTGTGTGGTTTCCATTTCCATATGAGAACCTTCTTCCATATAGATCTCCGTCGTGGGATTCATGATGTTTTCACCCGTGCCGTCACCGCTTCCGTAATGCTTTTCAACGTAACGGACGGTCGCGTTTTTGCCAACATAGAAGGAATGGATACCGCTGTGTTCAGAGCTTTGCGTACCGCAGTTATGAATACCGCAACCCGCGATGATGACGACGTTTGCGCCCTCACCGATATGAAAATCGTTATAAACGACTTCTTTCAGACCGCTTTCGCTGATGATAACGGGGATATGAACGCTTTCATTCTTTGTGAACGGTTTGATGATGATATCAATGCCGTTTTTATCTTCTTTGGTTACGATATCGATATTCTCCGTGGTCTCTCTGGCCGCTTTTTCACCATTTGCTCGGATGTTGTAAGCACCGACGGGAAGGCTATCAAGATCGGCAACCTCACGGAGCAGATTTTTCTGAATTTCATCTATCATGGGAATACACCTCCTTAAACGACTTTTTCGGAAAGTGTCGGACAGGCAACACTGCCCGCTTTGCCGAGAAGCTCGGGAAGAATTTCTTCTTTCGTACCGATTCTGGAAAGCTCACCGCCCGCAATGACGACGATCTTATCCGCGATATTGAGGATACGTTCCTGATGGGAGATGATGAGAATGGAGCCGCCCTTTTTCTCGTGCATATTTTCAAATACTTTAATGAGATTATTGAAGCTCCAAAGGTCGATGCCCGCTTCAGGCTCGTCAAAGAGAGAGAGCTTCGTGCCTCTTGCGAGGACTGTTGCGATCTCGATACGTTTCAGTTCACCGCCCGAAAGGGATGCGTTGACTTCTCTGTTGATGTAATCTCTCGCGCAAAGTCCAACTTCAGAGAGATACTGGCAAGCTTCGGAAACACCGATCTTTCTGCCGGAAGCAAGGGTAATGAGGTCTTTGACCGTAATGCCCTTGAAGCACACGGGCTGCTGGAAAGCGAAGCTGACACCGCGTCTTGCACGTTCCGTAATGGAAAGTCCCGTAATATCTTCGCCATCAAGAATGATCTGACCCGATGTGGGTGTGATGATACCCGCAATGACCTTGGCAAGCGTGGATTTACCGCCGCCGTTCGGACCCGTGATGGCAACGAATCGCTCGTCAATGGTCAAGCTGATATCCTTCAAAATATCTTTTGTCGTTCCGTTTTCGGTTTCTGCCGAAAAGGATATATTTCTGAGTTCTAACATTTTATGATATAACCAGCCTTTTATTTACTATTTTCGTAAGATAACCGCTCAATATCCAAGCTCTTTGCCGACGATGATGACTTTCACGCGGGAAACGTGTCTTTGATAAGCCATGACCGTGTAATTCGCGCAGATACGGGCAGGCGTTTTGCAACCGTCCGTCATACCGCCGTTTCTTTTCAGCGAAATGCAATGACCGAGCTTTGCGCAAGGGGTATCACAGGAAAGACGTTTTGCGTTTTTCGGAGCGGCAATGGTCTTCACGCGGAAAACCGCTTCGTCAAGGTCTTTGACGAGCTTATTGATGCCCGCAACGATGATGACGTTTTTCGCGCCGTAAAGCATAGCGGCAACACGATTGGAATTGCCGTCCACATTATAAAGCTCACCGTTTTCGGTGATCGCGTTGGCGCTTGCGAGATAGAAATCCGCAGAAAATGCCGCGCGCATCGCTTCTTCTCTCTGTTCCTGCGTCAGTCCCGGGATCATGCGGTCGATATAATTGTAATTTCCGTTTTTGATGGCATCGAGAATACCCGTTTCGGCAAGGGTCACCGAGCCGCCCGAAGCGCAGGAAGAACCTTCGGGAATCAGCGAAAGCGCGAGGGTTTTCGCTTCTTCGGGGGTTTCGACGTAATAAGCGTCCATGCGGTGCGAACGGAGCGCATCCAATGTTTTTTCAAGATTCATCATACTTTGAAACTATCCTTCAGATTTACGATTCTGTTAAAGGTGTTGGGATGTTTAGTATCTTTTGCGAAATAACCAGTGCGGACGAACTGGAATTTTTCGCCGTTTTCAGCATTTGCGAGAGCGGGTTCGATCTTTGCCGCAAGCGTTTCCGCAGAATTGGGATCGATATAATCCGCATAAGTTTTGCCTTCGGGAATATCCGCTACGTTTTCAAGCGTAAAGAGATGATTATACATCACGACAGAAGCATCCTGTGCATAAGATGCGGAAAGCCAATGGATCGTACCTTTGATCTTTCTGCCGTCAAGAGGATTGCCGTTGCCCGCTTCGAGATCGATCGTGCAATGCACTTCCTTGACGGAGCCGTCTTCATTCTTTTCGATAGAAACACATTTTGCGATATACGCGCCCATCAGACGAACCTCACCATTCGGTTTCATACGGAAGAACTTCGGAGGCGGAACTTCCGCGAAGTCATCGGCATCGATATAGATTTCTTTTGTGAAAGGAACTTCTCTCGTGCCTGCTTCGGGGTCGTTCGGATTATTGGCAACGGAGAAATATTCCACCTTATCTTCGGGATAGTTGTCGATCACGACTTTGATCGGGCGAAGCACACAAATACGGCGCGCCGCTTTTATATTGAGTTCTTCACGGATGCAGCTTTCGAGAAGACGGATATCCACAAGGCTATTGGATTTGGAAACGCCGATTCTGCCGATAAAATCAAGAATGGAAGCAGCAGTATAACCGCGGCGGCGCAGACCGCAAAGGGTAGGCATACGGGGGTCGTCCCAACCGTCAACGATACCGGTTTCAACGAGGGAGCGCAGATATCTCTTGGACATGACGGTGTGTGTCATATTGAGTCTTGCGAACTCGATCTGACGGGGTTTGCAGGGTTTGTATTCAAGATCTACGTTGTCGATGACCCAATCGTAAAGCGGTCTGTGGATCTCGTATTCGAGGGAGCAGAGGGAGTGTGTGATACCTTCGAGTGCGTCCTGAATCGGATGCGCGAAGTCATACATCGGGAAGATGCACCATTTGGTTCCCTGTCTGTGATGTTCGACGTATTTGATACGGTAGATAACGGGGTCGCGCATACAGAAGTTGCCGGAAGCAAGATCGATCTTTGCGCGGAGGGTATATTTCCCTTCGGGAAATTCACCGTTCTTCATGCGTTCAAAGAGATCAAGGCTTTCTTCGATCGGACGGTCTCTCCACGGAGAAACCGCGGGATGCTGGAGGTCGCCCGCATATTCTTTTTCGCGGAACTGCTCGGGAGTCAGCTCACAAACGTAAGCAAGACCTTTTTTGATAAGCCCCACAGCAAGCTCGTAGTCTTTTTCAAAGTAGTCGGAGCCGTAATAGAAACGGTCTTCCCAATCGAAACCGAGCCAATGGATATCTTCTTGGATGGCATCCACGTATTCGGTATCTTCTTTGGCGGGGTTAGTATCGTCCATACGGAGATTGCATTTACCGCCGTATTTTTTCGCCGTACCGAAGTCGATAACAAGTGCTTTGCAATGACCGATATGCAAATAACCGTTGGGTTCGGGAGGAAAACGGGTATGGATACCGTCCGCCGCTACCTTGCCCGATTCGATATCGCTATCGATCGCTTCATATAAAAAATTATTGGAAATTTCACTCATGATGTATAGTATCTCCTTATCAGGAAAGTTTTAATTCAAAGCCGCGATCTGCGCTTCGATTCTCTCGCGTGTTCTTGCTTCGCCGATGATCTGCATAACGGTATAAAGATCGGGGGCATTCTGTTTACCCGTAACGGCAACACGGATGAAAGCGGAAATATCCGCGACGTTACCCTTGAATGCGGAAGGATCTGCTTTATATGCCTTCATATCGGAAGCATAGCCAAGCTCGTCAGCAATCTTTTTGATCTTATCGAACCATACGTTCATTTCGTCAGCAGCATCGTAGGTTTCAAGGAATTTGGTAAGCGCGGCCTTGATATCCGCATTGTCAAAACCGGCAGGATAACTGTCAACGAGCGCGTAATATTTATCGTAGAAGAAGCCCATATAGGGTTTTGCATCGACCCATGTTGCAAGGTCTTTTCTCGGCTTTTTGCCGCCTCTGCCGATGGCGAGGATCTTCTTTGCGTAATCCGCATCCGCGAGAAGTTCTGCGGCAAAATCAGAGTCAAATGCTTTTGCCCAAACGCAGAGTTTTTCATAAACTTCATCCGCGGTCATACGGGAAATGATATTTTTGGAAACGTCACCGAGCTTATTGAAGTCGAAAAGACAGCCGGAAACGGACATTTTCTTGATATTGAACGGGAAATCGGTGTAGGGCTTGTCAGCGTTTTTCGCGTGCCATTCTTCATAGTTGGAGTTGAGGAGGGTCATCACGTATTCGCAGACCGCTTCGGGAGAATAACCCATACCCGTGTAATCATCCATATTCGCGCCCATATCACGCTTGGAAAGTTTTTTCTTGTTGCCGTTTTCGTCAAGACGCATGATCTGGGAGATGTGCATATATTTGGGGAGCTTGAAGCCGAGATATGCGAAAAGCTGAATGTGCTTCGCAAGGCTGGGGAGCCATTCTTCACCGCGGATAACGTGTGTCGTACCCATGAGGTGATCGTCAACGGCGTGTGCGAAGTGATAAGTCGGGATACCGTCGGATTTGAGAAGAACGAAGTCTTCATCGTTTTCGGGAATTTCAAGCGCGCCTCTGACAAGGTCTGTAAATTTGGTCTTCTTTTCGGGATCGCCGTTCGCAAGGATACGGAGAACGAAGGGATGACCTGCCGCTAAATGTTCTTTCACTTCTTCCATCGTGAAGTTTCTTCTTGCGAGCATTTCTGCGCGGCGGCTTTCGGCTTCTGCCTGCCAGTCGGTATGTTTGATGGCTTCTTTTTTGTTGATCTGCTGAAGCTCATCAAGTTCTTCTTCCGTTGTGAAGCAAGGATATGCCTTGCCTTCGCGGACGAGCTGTTTTGCGTAGGTCTGATAGATCGGACCTCTCATGCTCTGTTTGTAAGGACCGTATGCGCCCTTATCGGAAATATTGCCGTTTTCATCGAGGATCGCACCCTCGTCGAAATGGATGCCGTATGTGGCAAGGGTCCTAATCAGACCTTCTGACGCGCCTTCCACTTCTCTTTTCGCATCGGTATCTTCGATACGGAGATAGAAAACACCGCCGGACTGATGTGCAAGACGTTCCGCAACGGTGGACGGGAAAAGACCTCCGAAGTGAACAAAACCTGTGGGGCTGGGCGCGAAACGCGTTACCTTTGCGCCTTCGGGAAGATTTCTGGGGGGATATTTTTCTTCCATGTCAGCAGGTGTGGTTGTGATATGCGGAAAAAGAAGTTCCGCAAGCTGATTGTAATCCATTTTTTCATCTACCTTTCACTTTTTTATATTATATTATAGGAAATTGCTCAAAATCGACCTCGCCGTTTTGCTGTACTTTGGTACTGAAAAACGGCAAAAAGGCGAGAAATTGGGAGCGGCGACTCGCCGCTTTTTTATATCTATGAATTATTTTTATTTTTAATTTTAAAGGGATTTTTTACTGTTACAGTGTGACGGGTTCGCCGTGACCGGGATAAACGGTTTTTCCGCGCATACGCGGAACGAGATTCTGCAAAGATGAAATGATCGTATTTTCATTACCGCCGTAAAGATCTGTTCTGCCGTACCCCTCGGCAAAAAAGGTATCTCCCGTGAAAACGATATCATCATCTAAAAAGAAGCAGACCGAACCTCTCGTATGCCCGGGAGTCAGCATCACCGAAAACGAAAGATTGCCAAAGGTCAGCATATCTTTATTTTTGAACGTCTGCGGAACGGTCTGACAAAGAATACTTTTGCCGAAAAATACGGAAGATGCATTTTTTCTGCCGTCCGTCAGGAGTTCGGCATCGCGTTCGCTGATATAAACGGGAACGCCCGTGAGAGAAACAAGCTCGTCAACCGCGCCGATATGGTCAAAATGTCCGTGTGTCAAAAGGATCGCTTCCAGAGCGAAACCGTTTTGTTCCACGAGCTTCAAGATCTGTTTGCCGCTGCCATCGGGATCGAGCAGAACGGCTTTCCCCGTTTCCTCATCGCCGACAAGATACGTATTCGTTCCGAAAACACCTGCTTCGATCGTATAGATTTTCATATGATACCCCTTTCATAGTAAAAACGAAGTCTGTAAATACCCTTTTAATTTCAGTATTATAGCACATTCTTTATCTTTTGTCTACAAAATCTTGCCAGATTTTTTGAAAAAGAAAATAAATCTATGGTATTTTTCCCGCATACGTGTTAAAATACGTATATAAAAAACAGAAAGGATGCAATGCCTTGACAAAAATCAATATCAGAGGAATTTATTTTGATAATATCGATATGCATGAAGCACTCGTTCTTGCGGAAAACGCAATGACGGGAGAAACGATAAAAACCGTTTTCACACCCAACGCAGAGATCGCACAGCTTGCTGCTGAACAAAAAGAAATCAAAAATCTCCTGAACCGTGCAGATATTCTTCTGCCTGACGGAGCGGGTGTCGTTCTCGCTTCCAAAATATTAAAAACACCTCTCAAAGAAAAAGTTGCCGGCGTGGAATTCGGCGAAAATATCCTTGCCCTTGCCGCAGAAAAAGGATATCCCGTTTATTTTCTCGGCGGAAAACCGACCGTTGCGGAACTTGCCGCGCAAAAAATGAAAGAAAAATATCCCGCTCTTTCCATCGTCGGTATGCATGACGGTTATTTTTTGAAAAACGGCGCAGAAAACGATGCCATTATCCGAAATATCAACGAAAGCGGCGCAAAAATCCTTTTCGTCTGCCTTGGCGCGCCTGCACAGGAACAATGGATCGATGCCAACAAAAACAGATTCGTTTCCGTCAGACTCGTGATGGGACTCGGCGGTTCACTTGACGTTTATGCGGGCACGGTCAGACGTGCGCCGAAAATCTTTATCAGAATGCATCTCGAATGGTTCTATCGACTTTGCAAAGAACCGCGACGCATTGGCAGAATGATGAAGTTACCCAAATATATCATCGGAACGGTCAAAGATTCACGACGCTAATTTAAGGAGGACTTTTTATGAAAAAATGGATTCTTTTGCTTTTATGTCTGTTATTGACAACGGTTCTTTTCTCTTGCGGCGACCATGAAATACCGCCGATAAGCGAAACGACATCGGAAACTTCCGAATCCCTCACGCAGACGGAAATTTCCGAAACCACGGTCATGACGGAAACGACTTCTTCCGCAACGGAAACTACATCCGTTACGGAAACGACCGCATCACAGACCGAAACTTCTTCCACAGAGAAAACAACGGAAACCACCGCAAGAAATTACGTTCTTTACAGCGATTTCGGCGCGAAAGGCGACGGCAAAAAAGATGATTTTCTACCCATCTTTGCGGCTCACGCATATGCTAACCGCGAAGGGCTTCCCGTGAAAGCCGATGAAGGCGCAATTTATCTGATCGGACCGCAATCCATCGGCAGAGAGATCGAGATCCGAACGGATACCGATTGGACGGGCGCAAAATTCATCATCGATGACAGCGGCATTACGGTTGATAAAAAAAAGACATATACGAAGCCCATCTTCCGCATCACGTCTGCAAAAGAAAGCCGGACCTTCAAAGAAATCCAATCGCTCAAAAAAACCGATACCAATATCGGTTTTGCTCCGGGCGAAAAATGCCTTGCCGTCATCAAGGACAAAAGCGCAAGAGTCTTTATCCGTTCGGGTGTCCATTCGGGCAAAGGCGATCTCAAGCAAGAGATCGTTCTTTTAGATGAAAACGGAAACATCGATGAAGCAACGCCTCTCACTTGGAATTACGATGAGATCGCCTCCATCGTACTCTACCCCCTTGAAGAAACAACCCTGACCGTTCGCGGCGGCGAATTTCATACGATCGCGGACAAAGCCCCCGCAAAGCATACTTATTTTCATAGAAATATCATCGTCAACCGTTCCAATACCGTTTTGGAAAATATTACGCATACCGTTGAAGGCGAAACAGATGCGGGCGGTGCGCCGTATCACGGTTTTATCTATATCTCACAATGTATGGACGTAACCGTAAAAAATTGCGCATTCACACCGCATTATATGTTCACAAAGATCCATGCCGACGGCGCGGCAACTTTCGGTTATGATCTCCATATCAATACCGCAACGGATATCCGCATCATCGGTTGTACACAAACGATCTCCATCGACGATACGAATTATTGGGGTGTTTTCACATCCAATTTCGCAAGAAATCTGACGCTGGAAGATTGTATTTTCTCCCGTTTTGATGCACACAGAGGTGTTTATAACGTCACGATTCGAAATTGTACGTTCGGACATCAGGGTATCCTTTTCGTCGGCTTCGGACTTTTCACAATCGAAGATACGACCGTCCGTGCATCGTCTTTCGTTCAACTCCGCGAAGATTACGGCGCGACGTTTGACGGTAAACTCGTGATCCGAAACGGTCGGTTTGAACCGCAAGCGAAGCTCCATTCCACATCCGAACTCATCAGAGCGCGCAACAATTGCGATCATTATTACGGTTATCAATGCCATTTCCCAACACTTGAGATCGACGGACTTTTCATAGACGATACCAATGCAACAAGCGGTTATCAAGGCATCTACGTCTTGCCGTCATATACCGAGCGCACCGACCGCTTCGCGCTGAAATCCAAGACGGGTTATTTCCCGCCCGAAAGCGTGACACTCCGCGGTATCACGACCGCAAGTGGAAAAGATTATCGCATCTGCCGCATCGCTTATCTGTTCTCCGATACGGAGATTACGGAATGAATAACAAAAATCCCTCTCATGAGGGATTTTTCTCTTATTTCAAACCTTTTGCTTTTTCTCTTTTTTTCATTTCTCTTGCAACACAGCCAAGTAAAACAACCGCAAGCAAAGCCGCAAGAATATTGACACCGACAAAATTCAGCCAGATACCGTCAAGACCGAGATTCCAGAGCAGAATCAACATCAATACGGGGAAAATAAGCGCAATGGATACGGACATCGCCGTTGCAAAAACGGGTTTTTCGATGGCACTGAAAAAGCTCTGCGTAATGACCCCGATCCAACGGAACAGATATGCAAAACAGAAAAGACGGATTGCGTGTACGGAAATTTCAAGCAATCTTACGTCTGCGGCATCCACAAAAAGAGATGCGATCGTTTCCGAAAAGAAAAACATGACAGCCGTTGAAACCATACCGACCGTAAACGTACCGAGATAACCGCAACCAACGATCTTTCTGACTCTTTTATAATTTTCCGCGCCCCAATTATATCCGATCGCAGGCGCAAGAGAATCGCTGATACCGTAAAGCAAAGGCCAGCAAAGATCGCTCGCATACATCAGAACGGCATAAACCGCAACTGCCGTCGTACCGCCGCCTTCACCAAAAGTTTCCGCACCGAGTTTCATCAATGAAATATTCAAAATGATCGACGTGACACGTCCCGCAATGTTGTTGAGGAAAACAGGCGAACCGCAAGCGGCAATTTCCTTGAACATTGCCCATCGGAATTTCGGTTTTACGAATTGTAACAGCGTTTTTTTCCTTAAAAACGGAATCATTGCAGCAAAAGAGCAGAGGCTCATGGAAATACAGGTCGCAAGTGCAGAACCGACGACATCCATTTCCAGAACGAACAGGAAAAACGAAAGAAAACCGAGCGTCAGCAGATTGGAAAAGATATTGATGAACATACTCGTTTTGACGTAACCGCTGATACGCAGATAATTATCCATCGCAAAAAATATCGTCGTGAGCGGACCGCAAAGCGCATACGTGCGCAGATAACGCACCGCCGTATCTAAAAGTTCATCGCTCGCACCCATCATCCGCGAAAGCGGTTCCGCGGCAAAAAACATCACGCTTCCCATCAATAAAGAAGCAAGAAAGATCATAATGATCGAGCAAGAAAAAATATTGTTTGCCGTTTGGCGATCTTCTTTACCGAGTGCAATCGAGATTGGTACGGATGCGCCGACACCGACAAGATCGGCAAGCGAAAAATTAATCATCACAAGAGGCATCGCAATATTGACTGCCGCAAACGCACCCTCACCGAGAATCTGACCGATAAACGCGCCTTCAATGATGCTGTATACCGACATGGCAAACATACTGACCATACCGGGCAAAGCCATCATGAAAAAAAGTTTCCAAGGTTTCATTTCGGCATACATGATCTCCGCTTTCATCTTCATGAGTCTTTCTGAGCCTCCGTATACCACTGTTCAATATAGGAACAAAGAGCGGGAATCAAAGACGCGATCTCTTTTCCCGAAGTATTGATGCAAAGTTCATATCCCGCCGCGTCGCCCCACCTGCGTTCCGTAAACAATTTTCTGTAAGAAGCGCGCCGTTTATCGATCTCACGGCATTTGCGCAATATTTCTTTATCGGAAAGTTTTTCATTTTCTTCCGCTCTCGCACGGCAACGCGAAAGTTTGGAAGTTTCATCCGCGCAAACGAAAATACGGAACGGTTTCTGATCCGCAAGAACGATATCCCCCGCTCTGCCAACGATCACACAATCGCTTTCCAAAGCAAGTTTTTTCATCATTTCCTGTTCTTTCGCCATGACCTGAACGCCCTGAAGCATCGCGTAATTCGGTCTTGTGAAACCTCTTGCAATGGTCGCAGGATAAAAATTTCTCACATCTTTTTCCGATTGATAAGCAACGTAATTTTTATCCAATTTTTCTTTTTCGGCAACCATTTCTATGATCTGCTGATCGTAACAAGGAATACCAAGCGCATCGGCAAGACGTTTTCCGAGCTCACGTCCGCCCGAACCGAATTCACGGCTGATCGTAATGATTTTCATATCTTATCTCCTCTTACGTTTTATTTTAATAACAAAAAAGCCTTGACCTCTTGTCAAGACTTCTGATATGATAAAGCAAGTGCTCCCTAAGAATGATATAGGCGATGACCGTCATTTTAACGGAATTTCGCAATGCGGACGACATACTTGCGTAAATGGTGAAGATGAGTGGACTCGAACCACCGACCCCCTGCATGTCAAGCAGATACTCTAACCAGCTGAGCTACACCTTCATGTTTATTTTCAAACGGGTTTTATCAACCTTACAAGCAGTACTTTACCACAAGTTTTTATGTTTGTCAATACCTTTTTTGAAAATATTTTTGTTTTTTGAAAAATTTTCGGAAGGAGCATACAGCCAAGCAAATTTGGCTGTGCCCTCTCCTACCGCATTTATGCAAATACAGCATCGCACAAAGCTAAAATCATAGCTCATTTGAAATTTCATCATTCCATATCAAGTCCGAAAAGGACAGCAAAAGAGATGTCTCACACCAGCAAGTACCGAAGAATACGCCTCCTACACGGCTCTGCCCTTCCCAATCACTCGTATTGACTCTTTCACAAATCCAGCCGGACAAAAGTTTGCGCGGCTCCTGATCCCAAGAAAATATGGGACGATCCTCTGTAGATACGCATTGAGGGATAAAAAAAGCAATATCGCGCAAAAGCTCAAGATATTCTTTGGTATCCGTGTATTTGTAGAGCTTATATATAGCATCACCCGATGCGGTGCAAAGTCCGGGAGCAGAATGCTTATTTTGCACGTTTGCAAATACACTTCCAACTGTATTGATATTTAACTTTCCAAATTCACTTTCCTGAGGAAATACGTAAGAATATGGCATTACCCAGCTTGAGAGCAGATGCAGACTATCCTTTGCGTATCTTAACCACTTTTCTTCTTTTTCCACCTCGTACAAAAGCACCATGCTCTCAACCATAGCATACGAGCTTTCGCTGTCAGGCGCGCAAAGAGCCTCTCCGGGACCACCGTATGTGATACCACGAGCAACGTAATCATTATAATATTTTTCACCGGCAAGCCTTGCGATATCAAGATATCTGCTATCACCAAAATAACGCCAAGCGAGCACCAAAGCGCTGATTACCGAAGCACCGGAGGTCGTGCCACCATATATGATCTCACCCGTTTCAATATTAATGAACTGTCCGAAGTCCTCATATTTTTTATATAGCTTTACAAATGCGTTCGCACAGCTCTTAGCCGCAGATATCCAGCTTTCTTTCGGGGGCATTGCGTCAAAATGCTTAAAAAGAAAATAAAGTGCATCGCCGATCTTTCTTACAAGGACGGAATTTCTCATATGCTCATGCCCAAAGCCGTCATCCGTAATAACTCCGTCAACGATCATACTATAAAAGAAGCCGCAGGGAGATATATTTGAGGTCATATAGTCAAGCGTCTGTATAGCACGCTGTTTTGAAAGCGAATTTCCGTGCTTCAGCAATGGCAGCGATGACATTCCGCCGCCGACCCAACCACACTGCCATTTTTTCGATGCTTCAGCGTAGTACTCCCCGCTAAAATTATCATTGTTCATATGGCTCTCCATCATGCGCCACAGCTCTTTGGTATAACCGTTTGGGACGGGGCTATCGGAAAGTAAGCATCTGCGGTTCTTGAAAAACAATTCAAAGAATTCCGAAATATTGCAACAATCAAAAATTTTTATCAAAACCCTTGATGAGAGAGATTCGCCTTTTATTACGGATATCCCGGAGTCATTCGAGGGCTCGTCTGTACGACACATTCGATAACATTGGGAGCGTATTGAAGGAAACTGAACCGTAACCTTTCCGCTTTCGACGGAAAAACCAATGTTTTTATCCTTACAGGCTTGCTCTGTAAAAATAAAAAAAGCTTGTTTATTGGATTCGAAAAAAACGCCGAAGCAAGGGACCGACATATCGCCCGAGGTAACCTCTATCTTGCCGCTACCGTCAATATTGAGCGCGGGAACATCAGATATGAGAGGAACCGCATCCTTTTTGCAATCCGATTCGCGATACATGGGTGGATATTTACACTTAATTCGCTCAAATCTATTTCCGTTATATGCGCAGGCAGGCAAAAAAACATATGCATCATCTCCCCATTCGGGAAATTCTATAGATAAAGAAAAACGCGTATCGTCATGATCTCTTTGAGCGATCAAGGAAACTCTATCGTTACAATAACTTACATCTCCGTTGTTTGAGTCAAGCTTAATTTTATAATCCATACTATATCATTCTCCTTTTTTGCTCAAATGTTCAAATAGAGCAAAAAAGCCTATCACTTTCGTGATAGGCTTTTTTGTGGCTGCGGCACTAGGATTCGAACCTAGGTAATGACGGGGTCAGAGTCCGTTGCCTTACCACTTGGCGATGCCGCAATTTTTATGAAGTTTCCCGCCTGCGAGTGTCGCTCTCGCCTTGGGACGCATACTATTCTAACAGATAACTTCCAATTTGTCAATACCTTTTTTCAATTTTTTTGACAATTTTTTTAAGTTTTGCAAAGGAGATAAATGAAGATATGGAAAAGATATATTGTTTTGACAAAAACGACAAAATCGAGATCAAAAAAATAGATACAACACCTGAAAAGCGAAAAATCTATGAAAAATCAGGCATCCTTGAAGGCGCGATTCTTGAAATTTTTTTCAAATATCAAAAATATCTGATCGTCAAAATCGGAGAAAATAAATTTGCATTATCTGCGGAAGCTACAAAAGAAATTTTCGGAGAACGGCTTTTTTAGTCATATTTTTGACTCGAAAAGGATATCATTTTCATAAAGAAAATTATCATTATTTCCGATCTCCTTTATTCTATATATAGCTATATATAATATATTATGAAAAAGAAAATTCTGATCCTTTCAAAAACACCTTTCGCATCTTTATCGTTTCATGACCGCATCGACCGTTTGATCTGTTATCCCGCAATCGGTATCCCGCTTTTTGTGTTGACCGTATTTCTGATCTTTTTTCTCGCTTTTTACGGTCCGGGAGAATATCTGGCGGTATTATTGGAAAAACTTTTTATTCAGACAGCAGAAATTTTCCGCACTTTCCTTTTCCGTATCAATACGGCAGAATGGCTCATCCGTTTGCTGACCGACGGTATTTTTCTCGGTGTTACGTCCGTGATTTGTTTTTTGCCGCAGACCGCAATCTTATTTTTTCTGCTGACTGTATTGACAGAATCAGGATATATGGCGCGCGCGATTTTCGTTATGGATACCGTCATGCGTTCGCTCGGTCTTTCGGGAAAAGCAATTTCTTCATTTCTGATCGCATTCGGCTGTACCGTACCTGCCATCACAAAAACAAAAGAAATGAAAGCCGACGAAAAAGAAACCGTGATCCGTTCCTTGCTTTTTATTCCGTGCAGCGCAAGACTTCCCGTATTGCTTTTTCTGGTTTCGGAATGTTTTGAAACGTATCCTGCGCTTGCCGCGGCTTGTTTTTATATTCTTTGTTTTTTCACAGCGTTTCTTTCCGCAACATTGGATAGCAAAAAACGAAAAAATGAAGATACCGAACCACTTATTCTTTCCCTACCCGATTATAAAATTCCTCGTTTACATATACTTCTTCGGGAAACTGCCGAAAAATCCGCTGATTTTCTGATTCGTGCCTGCACGATCATTTTTCTTTGCAGTGCCGTATTGAATCTCCTCGGTATGCTGACTCCCTCGTTTGTACTTACTGAAATACCGGATGAAAGCATTCTTTTCCATATCGGAAATCTGTTTTCACCGATTTTTCAGTTACTCGGATTTGGAAATGGAGCGGTCGCCATTGCACTCCTGAGCGGTTTTTTTGCGAAAGAATCGATCGTTGCTGCCCTTGCGCTCCTGTTGCCAACGGGTATTACATCCGTATTATCTCCCGCAGGCGCAATATCTTTTTGCGCGTTTTCCATGTTGTATACACCTTGTATGTCATCATTACACGCGATCGCCAAAGAGCTCGGACGAAAAAAAGCCTTACGGATTCTCCTGCGAACCATTCTTTTCGCATTTTTGATCTCTTTCGCTTTATACACCTTTACCTATGTTTGTACAAATTGTTGTTGAATATGCACAAAACCACTTTTGACTTTTTGAAATTGTTCGTAATTTTTTATATTTTTCTTTCAAAATTAACTTGACTTTTTATTTTTTTATGGTATAATATTCGCGTATATGAACAGCATTATTATTTTTGAAAGTGTGATTCCGTGAACTCTGATATCGAAACCTTGCTCGAAAACGTAAAGAACGGCGAACCGCTCTCCTTTGACGTGATTTACAGGCTTTATACCCCCCTGATAGAAAGTACCGTTCAAAGCTGCTGCCGAAGCCTTTCCGCCACGACAGCCGAGGCAGACGATATCCGACAGGAAGCCGCTATCGCTCTCTATAACGCGGTGATCGCTTACAACCCCGCAAAAAACGTAACCTTCGGCGCGTATGCAAAGGTCTGCATCCGCAACAGGATCACATCTTATATCCGCTGTTTTCAGGAAAACGAATTGCCCGAAGTCCCTTTCGGAGAAACCGAGTTCGATGAGCCCGATCCCGAAACACCCGAGCAGGTCGTCATCAGTAAAGAATCCCTTTGCAATCTGAATCGCAGAATTGACGAAACTCTGACGGATTTTGAAAAATCCGTATTCGTTCTTTATATTGGCAATATGTCTTATAACGACATGGCAAAAGCTCTCGGCAAGCCAAAAAAATCGATCGACAACGCCATTCACAGAATCAAAGCAAAGTTACGGAAGCTTTTATGAAGCGGCACAGCCGTTCCCGTTTTCAGTTCAAAAATATGCTATAATTCCCCGCGGGGATTTATATAGAAAGCAAATTTAATCCGTTAAGTTTGTTTATGCCCAAATAGCTTAATTCCAGAGCGTTGTTTTCAAAGGTGTCGGTCAGAGTCCGGCTTAGGGCGAAAAATTAACCTAATTTATCAAAGCGAGGTAAACACAAATGTATCAGGACAAGACATTGGTATGCAAAGATTGCGGAGCGGAATTCGTTTTCACAGCCGGTGAACAGGAATTCTACGCTGAAAAAGGTTTCCAGCACGAACCCCAAAGATGCAAGACTTGCCGTGCCGCTAAGAAAAACGCTACTAAGCCCGCAAGAGAACTCTTCTCCACCACTTGCGCTCGTTGTGGTCAGGAAGCTAAAGTTCCTTTCCAGCCCAGCAATGACAGACCCGTTTATTGCAGCGCTTGCTACGCTGAAATGAAACAGCAGTAATATAGTTTTCACTATTTCCCCTTTCGGCTCTGCCGAAAGGGGTTTGTCTTTTTCTCCAAACTCTTGTCAAAACGAAAAAAGAGCCGCCACAGAGAAAAATTTTTGAAAGGGGGTCGGGGAAAACTTTTTTTAAAAAGTTTTCCCCGAAGAACTCCGTACTTGACAAAACGCTCGGTTTGCGTTATGATAAACATAAATAAAAGCTGACGGAGAACATCATGGAACAAAAACGATTTACTAAAAACGACGATACTTTTATCTGTAAAAACTGCGGTCTTGAAGTCAAACCTCTCGGATACAGCTCGCGCAACCATTGTCCGCGCTGTCTTTGCTCGCTTCACGTGGATATCAATCCCGGCGACCGCGCCAACACTTGCGGGGGAATCCTGCGTCCGATCAAAGCAGAACCTGATCCCAAAAAAGGTTATATCATCATCCATAAATGCGATAAATGTGGTGAAATCCGACGTAACAAAGCCGCAAACGAAGCCAAAGTACAGCCCGATGACATCAATCTCATCATCAAACTAACTTGCGGAGCTTAACAAAAAAGAGGACTTGAAAAAGTCCTCTTTTTTGTTATTCACCTGCTTCAACTGTAATTTCAATATCCCCGCTCGTCGTTTGAATTTCAAAGATGGGCGCATTGGCATCGGAAGACGGCACGCGGATATCGCCGCTCACCGTTTTCGTCTTGAAATGTTTCGCCGAGAGCACACTTCCCTCCACGTCGCCGCTCGTCGTTTTCAGCGTCATTTTTTCATAAAATTCAATGCTCTCGAATTCGGCATCGCCGCTTGTCGTTTCGAGGTTCAGCGTATTGCTATAAATGCGGTCAAACGAAATATCTCCGCTTACCGTTTGCAGATCGAATTTCTTTGTATTGACCGATCTTACCGTAATGTCACCGCTCGTTGTTTCCATTTTAACGGAATCCGATGTTGTGGCATTTCCAAACGGCACAAACGTCATATCACCGCTCACACTTTTCAGAGAAGCTTCGCGGTCTGTAACCGCTTCCGCAAAAATGCTTCCGCTTGTCGTTTCGGCAGAAAGATGGTCAAAATAGAAACCCATCGGAATCTTGATATCACCGCTCATCGTATGCAAAGACACCGTTTTATAACGATTCTTCGGAAGATAAACGGTGATCTCCAATTCTTCTTCCCAAAAAACGCCTCGCATAATACCTTCGCGCACGTCTTTTCGTTTCACAGTCAGCGTTCCGTTATCTACAAAGATATTGCAAAAGATATTTTCGCTTTCTTTACAAACGATCTTACATTGTCCATCATCCGCATGAACAAAACGGATATCGCTTTCCAGACCGCTGATATCGATATTCTGAAATTCTTCCGTGACCTCATACGTTTTCGTTTCAAAGTTTTCCGTATCCAATTTTTCAAAATCACAGCCGGTCAAGATCAACGCAAAAGCAGAAACGATCAAACCGACCCCAAGCATCATCGATGCAACAATCAACGCTGTTTTTTGGAATGTACGCATTTAAGCACCCTTCTTTCTTCTTAATTTTGTTTTGTTATGTTCAGATATACAGTTTTATGAAGCTTCAAAAACAAAGATGTCAGGAAATTGCAAACAAGTAGCATGAAAACGGAAAGTCCCGCAAGTGAAAGACCGACACCGAGCAAAAAGATACTCTGAACGAGATATCCCGATACGAGCATTGCAAAAAAACAAGCAATTCCCGCAATACCGCCGATAGCCAACGACAAAAAAGCCGCGTACAAGCTGATGATAACTGACCATGCGACAATATACACCGAAAGCAATACAATTCCCGCAGTCAAAATCAAAGGAAACCATATCGGTGAACAAACACAAAGCAGTACGATCTCCCACGTTTCTGGCTTCCTTTTGTTTTTCGGAGGCATCGGATTTTCCAACAAAATCTGCTCTGCAACCTCATCGGGAGTGCCGACCGAAGCGACAACTTGCGCTTCCGTCATGCCGTCTTCCATACAATCCGCAATCATTTCTTCATAATATTCAAGTGACCTTTTGACATCGGTCTTCGGCAGGTCTTTTATTTTTCGTCTGACCGCCGCAAGAAACTCTTTTTTATTCATCCGACCCATTCCTTTCTTCCATTTCATTGTTTTTTCTCATGATAAAACGATAGATGGCTTCCATCTCCACCCATCCCTGTTCAAACACACATAGTCTTGCCCGTCCCGCTTCGGTAATACGGTAATATTTTCGCAATCGTCCGTTGTGTTCCACAGAGCGTACCGTCAGATATTCCGCCGTTTCCAACCGCCTGAGAATCGGATACAGCGTGGATTCCGAAATATCCACGTAAGGCTTCATATCTTTAATGATCTGATATCCGTAGGAATCTTCATCTTTGATAGCGGAAAGAACGCAAACGTCCAGCAATCCGCGCTTCAGTTGAATATCCATAAACGCATCCCTCCTTCGTTTATACTATACCACGCATAGTATTGCTTGTCAAGAGGTATTCTAAAAAACCTTTCAATAAAAATTCTGACCGTTGTATAAATTTTCCTGAAAAATCATATACTAACAAAAAAATCAAACGGAGGGATATATTACATATGGAAAAATACACCATGAATAATCTCAGGGATAAAGAAGTTGTAAATCTTTGTGACGGCAAAAAGCTCGGTTATATCCACGATGCCGTCATCAACGTTTGTTCGGGATGTGTATGCGCAATCACCGTTCTTTTTGATCTGCGTGTATTCGGCTTCGGTAAATGCGAAGAACTTGTCATTCCATGGGAAAAAATCACTTGTTTCGGCAAAGACACCATACTCGTCAATCTCGATACTTCTTGCTATGAAAAATTCACAAACGAAAAAAAGTTTGACAAAAAATGATTTTTTTCAAAAAAGGTATTGATTTTTATAAAAAGATGTGATAAAATATAACGGATTTTTGAGATTATCTGTCCAAAAATCAAATAAAATTATTATTAAATCCGCACACAGCGGCGGCGCGCTCTTGGTGTCGTAAAGACCTTGCGCGGCATGACCGTCACTGTGGAGGAAAAACCAAAAAGGAGAAAAAAATCATGGCAATCATCTCTATCAAGCAGTTGCTCGAAGCTGGTGTACACTTCGGTCACCACACAAGAAGATGGAACCCTAAAATGGCTGAATACATCTTCACAGAAAGAAACGGTATCTACATCATCGACCTTCAGAAGACAGTTGGCAAGATCGACGAAGCTCACAAGTTCGTTAAGGAAATCTCCGCAAACGGCGGCGACCTCCTCTTCGTTGGTACAAAGAAACAGGCTGCTGACGCGATCAAAGAAGAAGCAGAACGCTGCGGTCAGTACTACGTAAACGTTCGTTGGCTCGGCGGTATGCTCACCAACCACAAGACCATCAAGAGAAGCATCAACCGTCTCAACGCTCTCGAAAAGATGAAAACAGAAGGCACCTTCGATCTTCTTCCCAAGAAAGAAGTTGCTAAACTCACAAAAGAAATGGAAGACCTCGAAAAGAACCTCGGCGGTATCAAGAACATGGCAGGTCTCCCCGCTGCAATCTTCATCGTTGACCCCAAGAAAGAACACAACGCTGTTCTCGAAGCTAAGAAGCTCGATATCCCCGTAATCGCTATCGTTGACACAAACTGCGATCCCGACGATGCTGACTACATCATCCCCGGTAACGACGACGCAATCCGTGCAATCAAACTGATCTCCGGTGTTCTTGCTGATGCTGTTATCGAAGGCAGACAGGGCGAACAGACAACAGAAGCTCCCGCTGAAGAAGCTATTGAAGCTTAATTTCTGAAATTCCGATTTTTCAATATACAGGAGGAAATTTAAAATGGCTGCTATTTCCGCAAAGATGGTCGGCGATCTCAAGAAGAGAACCGGCGCAGGTCTTATGGACTGCAAAAAAGCTCTCGTTGAAACAAACGGCGATGTTGATGCCGCTATCAAATTGCTCAGAGAAAAGGGTCTTGCTGCTGCTGCTAAGAAAGCAGACAGAATCGCTGCTGACGGTCTTGTTTCCGTTCTCAAAGACGGTGAAACCGTTGCAATGGTTGAAGTAAACTCTGAAACAGACTTCGTTGCAAAGAACGCAACATTCGTTGAATTCGTTCAGGGTATCCTCAGAACCATCATCGCGTTCAAGCCCGCTACCATCGCTGAACTCAACGCTTGCAAATTCGACGGCACAGAATACACCGTTGAAGAAACCGTTAAAGATAAAATCTACACAATCGGTGAAAACATCACTCTCCGCCGTTTCGTTGTTGTAGAAGGTATCACAAGCACTTATATCCATGGCAACGGCTGCATCGGTGTTATCGTTAAATTCGACGTTGACGCTACTGTTGCTGAATCCGCTGAATTCGTTGAATTCGCTAAGAACATTGCTCTTCAGGCAGGTGCTTACGCTACTCCCTACCTCGACAGAGATCACGTTCCCACTTCTGCTATCGAAGAAGAAAAATCCGTTATCATGGGTCAGATCAAGAACGATCCCAAAAACGCTTCCAAGCCCCAGAACATCATCGAAAAGATGGCTATGGGTAAACTCGGCAAATTCTACGAAGAAAACTGCCTCGTTGACAAAGAATACATCAAGGACGACAACATGAAGGTTAGCCAGTACGTTGCATCCGTTGCAAAAGCACTCGGCACATCCATCAAGATCGCTTCCTTCGAAAGATTCGAAAAGGGCGAAGGCATCGAAAAGAGAGAAGACAACCTCGGCGACGAAGTTGCAAAAATGCTCGGCAAATAAGCAAGTGTATCGCTGCCGATTTCTTATGATTTCGGTCATTTGCTAAACACAAAAAACATCTGCATAGAACGGTCGGTGTTTATAAAACAGTTAACAGGTACAACAGTTTAATCTGGTGTACCTGTCCTTACATAATTTACTTTTGTGTGATAGTATGTAAACAAACAGACTTAAAATTGGAATTTGATGGAAAGGTTGATGTGTTATGGAAAGAAAAATATATATTTCAAACGATGAACTAACGATAGCAGAATATTGTAATGATTTTGATGCAGAGGCGAATTATAATTGCTGGCAAGACCATGATACTCAAAAAGGGTATAATTATAAAATGGCTATTACCTTAGAAGCCTTTAAGAATAGACCTATTCGTTCTCGCTTTCAATCAGTTATTATTCGAAAAAGTGATAATGCTGTCATTGGCACTATATCAATGTCACCAGAGAATTCATTGCCAGATTTGGCAATTATGATATACCCGCCATATCGGAAGCAAGGATATGGTACTAAAGCATTTACATTAGCATTACAATACTGTTTTAATAAATTTAATTTAGACAGAATATATGCTGGATGCTATGAAACGAATGCTGCAAGTCTTAAAATGCTTACGGTATGCGGTTTTATTCCGCATCCAGAAGGCAATGAAGTAGAGAAACATTTTGAAACTGGTGCACCAATTACGCAATTAGACTTTGTAAAATACCGAGTTGACACAAAATAAAATAATTTATCGCTAAATTCCAATTTGCTCGAACACTTTAGGACCGCCGAACGGCGGTCCTAAAGTGTTGTTTTACTTCTGTATATAATATCAATAACATGGAAAACGATTCTGCGATTTGCAATCCAGGTGCAAGGGTGCACTTATATACACCTCTGCTGGATGTATTGTGCGGTGTGCAGTTTTTCAGCGCACCAAATTAACTGTTTTATGAACACCGCCAGAAATCCGCGGATTTTTATTTTCCCACAAAATGTAAAACGCACTTGACATTTTCATTTTTCTATGCTATGATAAAAATGTAAAATCGATTTTACGTTCCGATAAGGAGTTATTATGAAAAACAAAGTCAAAGAATTGCGCGTACAAAAGGATATGACACAGATCTCCTTCGCCGAAGCACTCGGCGTGACAAGGCAGACCGTCATTTCCATCGAGAGCGGAAAACGCGAGCCGTCTCTCGGTCTTGCGTTCAATATCTCCAAGGTCCTGAAAGAACCCATCGAGAATATCTTCATTCCCGAAACGGAAGAAAAAAGCGAAGCATGAAATTCAAGAAACTACTTTTTCATTTGGCGTATTATCTCGTTTTCATCGCACTCGGCGTTGCGTTGGAATTGATTGTATTTCACGTTTTTGGCGATATCTCAATTCATATCTGCTCGATCATCGTCATCGCACCAATGGTCATTCTGCGCCCTTTTTTCACAGATTGGCTCGACAAGCGTTATGCGCCACCCATTCCCGCAGAATTACAGGAGCTACACGAAACCATCGCCCGACGCTATGCAGAAAAATTACAGCTTGGTGAAGAAGCAAAAAAATTGCTCGGTGGTTCTTATATCCATAGATTCATGCGGGATTTTGAACAGGTCGTATTTGATTTTTCGCTTTACGGCAAAGCCGGCATCCTGACACACGGTACGTTTACCCGTGTGATGACGCTGACACTTCCCTATTCATCGGAAACACATGAAAATACGTTGCGGTTCATCAATAAGATCACCTTACTCGCGGAGAAAGACAAACATCTGATCTTCGCGGGATGTATTCTTGCGCCCTTGAAAAAGGAAACGACCGTCTGCCTTTATTACGAACCGAAATATTATTTTTCCGTCTGCAAACGGCTGGAAAAACTATTTTCCTCGGAAAGACAAGGCAAACCGTGCATGGAAACCGCGCAGGATAAGGGGTGGACGTTCTATCAGACCCGTTTGCTCCCTCCGCCAAATGAGCTTTGGTATCTGCTGAATATCCGTTCTTCCGTATATCTGGAGCATCAGGGATTTGATCTTTCCACCGAAACGGAAGCCGTCATTTTCATGACGTTTCCAAACGGAAACAGAGATTTTCTTGCACAAGCGGAACGGTATGGGTTTTCACTTTTTCACGAAACGAAAAAAGATGACCGAACCGTTTTTGCCCTGACAAGAAAAATGTGTTTCGATACGGATAGTCTTGACAGAATGACAGATTTTCTTTTGTATCTTGCAGGAACCTATCATGGAAGCTTTGACGAATATGAAGTCTTTACAGACGATTTCAGAGAGGAAATTTTAGAATATGGAATTTAAAAGTGATATCAAAACGGTCAAAAAGGCGTTGACCGCCGTGCTGATCCTTTCCGTAATATTGACCGCAATGACCGTCATCCTTTTCGTTTGGGATCCGGATGAGCCCGACCTCAGCTTTTACGGCATTCTGATCGGTGTCTGCGCTTTCGGATGGCTGATGGCACTCGTTCTTGCCTTCCGCGCAAAGAACGTAAAATCGCTGAAATTTGAAAACGATTTCATCGTTATCAATGGCTTAAAGATCCCCGTTGCCGAAATTCAGCACGTCAAGATTGGTGCTTCTCTCGGTACAATGAAACCCATCAAACCGCAATATGCCAATATTGATCTGATGGTAACGCTTCCGCCGGAGAAAGGTCTTTCGGGAAGCATCAAAATCATTGCATCCCGTGCCCGTTTCGAGCTTTTTCCCCTTGAAGATGTCATGACCGCTTACACATTGTTCCGCAAGCTCGGCTGCGATGTGGAAGCCGTATATACCCTCGGTGAAAAAAGCCGCAAATACGTATGGGGCGACGTTGCGTAAATACATAAAAGGCAGAGAAACATTCTCTGCCTTTTATTTTTACCGCAAATCCTCCGCAAATTTCCGCAAGATGTCATCCGTATGGAAAAATTCATGCGTTCCGTCAAACGTGAAAAATTCCACCCAACCCGTACCGATCGTTTTGCAATATTCTTTCAGGACTGCAAAAGAAGCTTTCGCTCCTTCACAATCAAAAAGATCGTCCTGTTCTCCCACGGCAATACGAAGCGTTCTCGGATAAACCAGCAGAGCAATTTCCGCATCATCAAAAAGATATGCGCTGTCCCGCCACGTCCAATCGATAAAAGAATGTCTGTCGCGTTCATTAAAATTAAGAACAACTAACCGCACTTCTGATGCGCGTATCCAAAGCCGTCACCATTTGTGTATAAAATCCGCCGTAAGAAAGACCAACCATGCCAAAGCACGTAATATCATCAAAAGTTTCAAAATAATCGAGAACGCGCATGATACCGAATACTTCCACAGCCGTGATCGAACTGCCGACACGCTTGAGTTTTGCATCGAGTAATCGCCTGTCATAAGGCACACCATACCGTTCCGACCTCCAAAGTAAAAGCTGCGGTGCAAATACGTGAACCCCCTGACGCAATACACGCATGAGCATATCGTTATAATTGTTCGTAAAGCCGTAAACGCCGGAAATCAATTCCGGTGTTCCCTCTCCGCCATGCTGAACGATGGCAAGGGGTCTTTTTTCTTCGCCGTTCAAACGAAAATACAGACCTGTCATCCAGAGTCCGTCCATGATCTCCAGTCGCAAACGGTATACCGTGTAACCGTCTTCATCCGAAAGATGCATGATCTCCGCGCGCGGCGGCAATCCCGTTTTTTCTTCGCAAAGCGGATAACCGAACATCTCCCGCAACTCGTGGCGGTATGTTTCCGGTTCGATTAAAATCACTTCCGCACGAGCAGAACGCACCGATGCCGCTTCCCGTTCCCTCTTCCGAATCAAAGATTCCAAACCCGAAAGATATGCTTCCTTGTGAATTGCTGCATCCTCATATTTTTCTCTGTATTCCATGTCTTTCCTCCCGCATACGTTTTCTTTTATCATAACATACAATCCGAAAAAATCAAGTCTGTGTTGTATAATATACAAAAAATCTACACATTTCTGTCTATGAAAAATGAGTTTTTTGACCAAAAAAATCTTGACAATACCCCCTCTTTGTGATAGTATATTTTAATATAACAGCTTACCCTTATTACAAGAAGGCGGGTAGCACCCGCCGGTAATTCCTCGCCTTTTTAAAATTTTCCGCATCCAAATACAACAAAAACGGCGAGGTTTGATTGAGTGATTTTTTCAATCAAAAAACTGTCTGTGTGTTTTTTCGACAGTTCCCCCCGAAAAAACGCAGCATTTTCCATAAGCAAGGAGGAATTATTTCATGCAAATGACAGGCGCAAAAATTTTGATGGAATGCCTGCTCGAGCAGGGTGTCGATACCATTTTCGGCTACCCCGGCGGCACCATCCTGAATGTATATGACGAGCTTTATCATTACAGCGACCGCATCCGTCACTATCTGACCGCTCATGAACAGGGCGCAGCTCACGCGGCTGACGGTTACGCACGCTCCACGGGAAAGGTCGGCGTTTGCTTCGCAACGTCAGGTCCGGGCTGTACTAATCTGACGACAGGTATCGCTACGGCTTATATGGATAGCTCTCCCATCGTATTCATTACTTGTAACGTAAGTGAAAATCTTCTTGGAAAGGATGCATTTCAGGAAGTTGATATCACGGGTATCACCATGCCGATCACAAAAAGTAATTACATGGTGCGCGATATCAGAAAACTTGCGGATATCGTCCGTGAAGCGTTCGCAATCGCCAGAAGCGGTCGTCCCGGTCCCGTTCTGATCGACATCGTGAAAAACGTGACCGCTGAAAAGACGGAATTTACCCCCCTTCCCAAAGAGCAGCACGCTTCCAGCGGCTCACTCGGTGCGCTCATCAAGCGTTCCAGCCACGATCTCAAAACGCCCGAACCCGATCTTCGCGACGTGGATATCCTCGTTGATATGATCCGCGAAGCAAAAAAACCTCTCCTCATCTGCGGCGGCGGTGTTGTTCGTGGCAGAGCGGATAAGGAATTTCGTGAATTTGCGGAACGCGTGGATTCTCCCGTTGCCATCACCGTTATGGGCGGCGGCGGTTTTCAGGGCAGAAATCCCTTGACCACGGGTATGATCGGTATGCACGGCTCTCAGGCTTCCAATATGGCTTGCGACGCTTGCGATCTTTTGATCGCTGTGGGATGCCGTTTCTCCGATCGTGTCGCACTTGATCCGTCCACGTTCGCAAAACAGGCAAAAATCGTTCAGATCGATATCGACCGCGCGGAAATCAACAAAAATGTTGAGGTCGACCATCATATCATCGGCGATGCCAAACACGTTCTCGCGCTCCTCAATGAGCGCATCGAACAGCAACACCATTCCGAATGGAAAGATTACGTATTCTCTTTCAAAACCGAAACGGAATATGACGAGGGTATGCATACCCTGACACCCAAACAGATCTCCGATGCCATCGCACGCATCTGTCCGCAGGATACCGTCGTCGCAACAGACGTTGGTCAGCATCAGGTATGGGTATTCCAGCATTTCCATTACGATTATCCAGGTCAGCTCCTGACATCCGGCGGTTTCGGTACGATGGGCTTTGGTCTTGGCGCAGCGATCGGCGCGAAAGTCGGCAATCCCGAAAAAACCGTTATCCATATCACAGGTGACGGCTGTTTCCGTATGAATTGCCATGAGCTTGCCACAGAACAATTCTACAAGCTCCCCATCATCACCATCATCTATAACAACAACACACTCGGCATGGTTCGCCAATGGCAGACTTTGATCTATAACGGCAACTATTCCCAGACCACACTCGACAGAGGTCCCGATTTCGTCAAGCTCGCAGATGCTTACGGACTCAGTGGTAAGCGTGTCACCAACGTCGAAGAATTGGAATCCGCCCTGAAGGAAGCACTTGCTTGCGGACACGGCTACGTCATCGACTGCGCAATCGAGATGGATGAGATGGTTCGTCCGATGGTTCCCGTCGGCGGACGTATCACCCAATTCCTTGTAAATCCTTAAAGGAGGTGCAGATATGGATCAAGTCAAAAGACAATCCCTTTCCGTCCTCGTCAATAACGAAGCGGGCGTACTTTCCCAAGTTTCCCGTATGTTTTCCAGAAAGGGTTATAATATCGAATCCCTTGCGGTCGGTACGACGGAAGACCCCACCGTTTCCCGTATCACCATCGAGGTCATGGCAGACGAAAGACAGACCGATCTGCTTTGTAATCAACTTCGTAAACTCTTCCCCGTTCATTCCGTCAAGATCCTGGATCTTGAAAAATCGATCCGTCGTGAATTGGTTCTTTTGAAGGTCAATGCCAATACACACGACGCTTGTAACCGTATTATTCAGATCGCAAATATCTTCCGCGCGTCCATCATCGATGTTTCCACGACGACACTCACCATCGCCATGATCGGTGATGCCAGCAAGACAGAAGCAATTATCGATCTGGTGAAAGAATTCGGCGTTCTCGAGCTTGTGCGCACCGGTATGGTCGCACTCGAACGCGGCGCTGATACTATTTATGAAGCCACAAAAGAAAAAGGAGAATTTGATTATGGCAAAAATGTATTATGAAAAAGACTGTGATATCAGCAAACTCGACGGCAAAAAGATCGCGATCGTCGGTTACGGCTCTCAGGGTCACGCACACGCGCTGAACCTCCGTGATTCCGGATGCGACGTTATCATCGGTCTTCGCAAGGGCGGCAAATCCTGGCCCGTTGCAGAAAGAGACGGCTTTACCGTTATGACCGTTGCGGAAGCAACACAGGCGGCTGATATCATCATGATCCTCATCAACGATGAAAATCAGGCTGATATGTATAAGAAGGACATCGCTCCCTACCTCACAGAAGGCAAAGCAATCGCTTTCGCTCACGGCTTCAACATTCGTTACAAACAGATCGTTCCTCCCGCAAACGTAGACGTTTTCATGGCAGCTCCCAAGGGTCCCGGTCATACTGTTCGCTCCCAGTACGTTGCAGGCAAGGGTGTTCCCTGTCTGATCGCTGTTGAACAGAACGCAACAGGCAAAGCATACGATATCGCTCTCGCTTACATCGCAGGCATCGGCGGTGCAAGAGCGGGTATCATGGAAACTACCATGCACGACGAAACAGAAACAGACCTCTTCGGCGAACAGGCTGTTCTCTGCGGCGGTGTTGTTGACCTTATGCGTTGCGGCTTTGAAGTTCTCGTTGAAGCCGGTTATGAACCTGAAAACGCTTACTTCGAATGTATCCACGAAATGAAGCTCATCATCGACCTTATCAACAAGGGCGGTGTTGCGGCTATGAACTATTCCATTTCCGATACTGCTGAATACGGCGAATACGTTTCCGGTCCCCGTGTCATTCCTCACGAACAGACCAAGGCAAACATGAGAGCGGTTCTTTCCGATATTCAGGACGGCACCTTCGCAGGCAAATGGATCGCCGAAAACAAGAACGGCCGTTGCTTCTTCAATTCCAAGAGAGATAATCTCGCAAAGCACCAGATGGAAATCGTCGGTCAGCGTTTGCGCGAACAGATGCTCTGGAAGAACGACTCCGACCTCGACACAGCTTCTAATTAATGCGGGGAGTGCCCGCACCCACAAATAAAATCAAAACGCAATTTTTATAAAAATTTTTGCGAGGGGTTCGGGGAGGTGCTTTTTTAAAAAGCATCTCCCCATCCGTTTCCCGCGGAAATTTTTTGCAGTTTATCCTATTTTTGGAGGTTCTTATGCTTTCCGATCAAATCAAAAAAGGCGTGAAACGCGCGCCTAACAGAAGTCTTTTATTCGCTCTCGGTCTGACAGAGGAGGAAATGAGCCGTCCTCTCGTCGGCATCGTCAGCTCTCATAATGAGATCGTTCCCGGTCATATGAATATCGATAAGATCGTTGAAGCGGTCAAAGCCGGTGTACGTGCCGCGGGCGGTACGCCTATTATGTTTCCTGCGATTGCCGTTTGCGATGGTATCGCCATGGGTCACGTCGGTATGAAATACTCCCTCGTTACCCGTGACCTGATCGCAGATTCCACGGAAGCCATGGTCATGGCGCATCAGTTTGACGGTCTGGTTATGGTTCCCAACTGCGATAAAAACGTTCCCGGTCTCTTGATGGCAGCGGCAAGACTCAATATCCCGACCATTTTCTGTTCGGGCGGTCCGATGCTCGCGGGTCATCTCACAGACGGCAGACGTACCTGCCTCAGCCATATGTTTGAAGCTGTCGGTGCTTATCATGCCGGCACACTTGATGAAAAAGGTGTCCTCGACTATGAAGAAAACGCTTGTCCCACTTGCGGTTCCTGTTCTGGTATGTATACCGCAAACTCCATGAACTGTCTGACGGAAGCCATCGGTATGGCACTTCCCGGTAACGGCACGATCCCCGCCGTTTATTCCGCGCGCATCCGTCTTGCCAAGCACGCAGGCATGAAGATCATGGAGCTCATCGAAAAGGATATCCGTCCCCGCGATATCATGACCGCATCCGCACTTCACAATGCGGAAACCGTGGATATGGCACTCGGTTGTTCCACCAATACGATGCTTCACCTCCCTGCCATCGCGCATGAAGCGGGTGTTGAAATCAGCCTTGACGAATCCAACGCCATCAGTAAAAATACCCCCAACCTTTGCCATCTCGCACCCGCGGGTGATACCTTCATGGAGGACCTTGACCGTGCGGGTGGTGTTTATGCCGTCATGAAAGAACTGACAAAGAAAGATCTTCTCGATCTCTCCGTCATGACCTGCACAGGCAAAACGATGGGTGAAAATCTGGAAAACGTCGTTAATCGCAATACAGAGATCATCCGTCCACTCGAAAATCCCTATTCCGAAACGGGCGGTATTGCCGTTCTGAAGGGCAATCTCGCGAAAGACGGCTGTGTTGTCAAGCAGTCTGCCGTCGCGCCTGAAATGATGGTTCACGAAGGTCCTGCGCGCGTATTTGACTCCGAAGACGATGCCATTGCCGCTATCTACGCAAAGAAAATCGTTGCCGGTGACGTTGTTGTCATTCGTTACGAAGGTCCCAAGGGCGGTCCCGGTATGCGTGAAATGCTCAATCCCACCTCTGCGATCTGCGGTATGGGTCTTGGCGAGAGCGTTGCACTTCTCACAGACGGACGCTTCTCGGGTGCCACCAGAGGCGCGTCTATCGGTCACGTCAGTCCCGAAGCCGCTGCGGGCGGTATCATTGCCCTCGTCGAAGAAGGCGACATCATTTCCATTGATATTCCGAATTGTAAGATCGAGCTTCACGTTTCCGATGAAGAGCTTGCACGCCGCAAAGCCGCTTGGGTCTGCCCCGAGCCGAAGGTGAAAACAGGCTATCTTGCGCGCTATGCTAAACTCGTTTCCTCCGCCGATAAGGGCGCGATCCTTGAATAATATGTACCGCGAAACGTCAGAATTATTGCTTTTCAGCGACCTCGGTGAAAATGCGATCCTCACCAATCTTTCGGATATCTTCCGCGATTTCCATGAAAATAACGCGGATAAACCTTCGCTCATTCGCCGTATTTACAAAGAAATCAAGCGTTTGCTTAACCTTGCGACCAAATACGGCTTTGATAAAAATCTCTGGCAAAATTATCTTACGTTCCTCCTAATCACGAATGAAAATTCCTTTTCCCTCACCGCCGAGCGTGTCGGTGCGGGAGAAGGCACGGTCAATCATTTTGTAAAAAATGATTTCCGTATTTTTCATCGTTTGTTCCACTACGACTTTTCCGAGATCGAAAACGCACTCGGCATCGATTGCTTCACGACCCTGACGCATTATAAAGCCGTTTCCAAATCGGAAAAGAATTATTATAAAAGCGTCAGCGAAAAGGTGCAAGCACTCAGCGAAAAGCTCTGCGAGGCAAATGATGAAAATGAAATTTTCACACTTGTAACGGATTTCTACCGCGCATACGGTGTCGGTATGTTCGGTCTGAACCGCGCTTTCCGCATCCGGAATCTCGGAGGCGGCGTGGAATTTCTCCCCATCAACAATACGGATAAGGTCATGCTTTCCGATATGGTGGGTTATGAAATTCAGAAAAAAGCGCTCGTCGAAAATACGGAAGCCTTCCTGAAAGGGATTCCCGCCAACAATGCCCTGCTCTATGGCGATGCCGGTACGGGTAAATCCTCCTCGGTCAAAGCACTCATCAACGAATATTACGATTCTGGACTCCGTATGATCGAGATCTATAAGCATCAATTCCGTGATCTTTCGGAAATCATCGCAACCATCAAAAACCGCAATTACCGCTTCATCATCTTCATCGATGACCTTTCCTTTGAGGAAAATGAGCTTGAATACAAATTTCTCAAGGCCGTCATCGAAGGCGGTGTGGAAACGCGTCCCGACAATATTTTGATTTACGCGACTTCCAACCGCCGCCATCTGATCAAAGAAACTTGGAAAGACCGAAACGATATGGAATTTGAAGACGATCTTCACCGTTCCGACACGATGGAAGAAAAGCTCTCTCTTGCCGCGCGTTTCGGTGTGACCATCAATTACAGCGCGCCCAACCGAAAACTCTTCCACGATATCGTGAAGGAGCTTGCCAAACGCCGTCCGAATATCGAAATCGACGAAGAAGAATTGCTTACCCTTGCGAACCGTTGGGAAATTCGCCACGGCGGTATTTCCGGACGTACCGCACAACAATTTATCAATTATCTTGAAGGAAGGGAGTCTTTAAAAAATGTTAACTCTTGATAAAATTTATCACGCCGCATTTATTTTGAAAGAAGTCGCTCGTAAGACCGACCTCATCTACGCTCCGAATCTCAGCAAGGATGCCGATATCTATCTCAAGACCGAAAACTTGCAGGTAACGGGCAGCTTCAAGCTCCGCGGTGCGTATTATAAGATCAGTCAGCTCACCGAAGAACAGAAAGCAGCCGGTATCATCGCTTGCAGTGCGGGTAACCACGCACAGGGCGTTGCCCTTGCGGCAACCCGTCAGGGCGTTCGCAGCGTTGTTTGTATGCCCGACAGTGCGCCGATCAGTAAGGTAGAAGCTACCAAACGTCTTGGCGCGGAAGTCGTTCTCACCAAGGGTGCCTACGATGACGCTTATCAGAAAGCCCTCGAACTCCAGAAAGAAACAGGCGCGACCCTCATCCATCCCTTTGACGACGATCTCGTTATCGCGGGTCAAGGCACGGTCGGTCTGGAAATTCTCGATCAGATGCCCGACATTGATGCCGTTATCGTTCCGATTGGCGGCGGCGGTCTGATCTCGGGTGTTGCATTTGCGATCAAACAGCTCCGTCCCTCCATCAAAGTTTACGGTGTACAGGCGGCAAATGCACCCAGTATGTACGAAAGCCGTCGGAAAGGCGAACAGATCACCCTCAGCACCGTTTCCACGTTTGCTGACGGTATCGCCGTCAAACATCCCGGTGACACAACCTTTAAGATGGTTCAGGAATACGTTGACGATATCGTAACCGTTTCCGAAGACGAAATCGCGGCGGCAATCCTCGCCATGATCGAAAAACAGAAGCTCATTGCGGAAGGCGCAGGCGCAGTCAGCGTTGCGGCGGCTCTCTTTAACAAGCTTCCCATCAAGGGTAAAAAGGTCGCTTGTCTTGTTTCGGGCGGTAATATTGACGTAAATATCCTTTCCCGTGTTATCACGAGAGGCCTTGTGACCTCGGGCAGAAAAGCAACCCTTACCATTCCCCTTGCGGATAAACCCGGTCAGCTCGTCAACCTCTGTGAAATCGTTTCCCGTTGCGGTGCGAATATCACTTCCGTATTCCACGAACGTTCCGATCCCAATATGGCGATCGCAAGCTGTTACGTCCGTGTCAGCATCGAATCCCGTGACTTCGATCACCTTGCATACATCAAGGACGAAATCACAAAAGCCGGATATAATATCGTTACTTAATATTTCAGGGGAGATGCTTTTAAAAAGCATCTCCCCTCAATTTGTTTTTGGTTATATTTATTTTTGAGTGCGCAATGCCTTTTCCACAGCCTCCACGCGTTCGCTGACAGGCGGATGGCTGTATTCCAGCAATACGTTAATGCGGGAAGGCGCGAGATGAGCGAAATTATCTTTGGCAAGTTTTTTTAGTGCCGAGATCATTGCTTCTCCATAGCCTTCCTCCACAGCCTGACGGTCCGCACAGTATTCAGCGGCACGGCTGTTTGCATTGATCAGAAGATTTGTCAAAGGCTGAACGATCGCAAGACCGATGCTGACAAGGATAAAAGCAAAGCCGTAATTCAATCCTTCAAACCCGAATGCCTCGCAAAGCATCGGCGCGCTGACCGCAAGATCCACGAGCAGACCGAGCAAAAGCATATAACCCACATTGAGAACCTGTCTTTTCAGGATATCTTTATGCAGACCGTGCCCCATTTCATGCGCAAAGACTGCGCAGATTTCATCGGAAGTCATTGCGTTCAAAAGATTATCGTAAAGCACAATGGTCTTCATTTTGCCGAAGCCTGTGAAATAAGCGTTGAGTTTTGTGGTTCGGCGGGATGCATCCATCACCTCGATCGCTTTGACTTTATAACCGTATTTGGAAAGCAGAGCCATCAAGCGATCTTTGAGTTCACCGTCCTCAAGAGGCGTAAATTTGTTGCCAAGACGGCTGAAAAGAGGATACAGAAACGTGATAGCCAAGGAAATAATGAAGATCACGAGTGCAAAAAACAGCATCAGATAATCCCCTGTCAAATGATGCAGATTCATCATGATCGTCGCAAGACCCGCCATAATGATGAACGAAAGGATTGTTGAACGGATCATATCCGTGACAAAAGTCTTCATCGTTGAACGGTTAAAGCCGTATTTTTGTTCGATAACCATCGTGGAGATATAAGACTTTGGGATATCGAACAGCGTATCGATGATGAACATCAGTAAAATAACAGCATAAAGCTGCATCTTCTCTCCGCCAGGAAACAAAGAAGCAAAAGCGGCATGGGCATTTGTAATCAATAATATCAAAGTTACCGCAAAGGAAACGATACCGAAACCAATATCCAGCTTGCAATGTTCCGCGCTGTACTGTTTCCATTTCAGATACGTTTCGGCATCATAGATATCCGCGACATTTGCGGGTGTGGGATTATTGGCGGAACGATATCGGAGAATTTTCAGGAAAATGGCATAGCCTTCCCCCAGCAATGCCAGAAGAATAATGATAAATTTTAACATTGTCATCATAACCTTTCAGATTTATAAAATAGATACAAGCCTTCCGAAAGAGATCGGAAGGCTTTTTTGACCGTATAAAAACGGAGGAAAATCAAAAGCGGTATCATCCGCCGATATTCGTGATATCGTAAGGTGTGGTCTGATATACGAAATAATTGAGCCAGTTAGAATACAGCAGATTTGCGTGCGCGCGCCACGTCACGCGGGGCGGTTGCGTGGGATCGTCATTCGGGAAATAATTTTCGGGAACAGCGATCTCTCGTCCGAGGTTCACGTCGCGGAAATATTCTTTTGCAAGTGTATTCTGATCGTATTCGGAATGTCCCGTAATGAAAATTTGTCTGTTATTGCGGGATTTGATGGCATAAACGCCCGCTTTTTCCGAAACGGCAAGTATTTTCAAAGCTGGTTTGGCAAGGATATCTTCCTCAAGTACCGTCGTATGACGGGAATGAGGTGCAAGGAACGTATCATCAAAGCCACGGAACAGCATGGATGTTTTTTCTCTGACAGTATGCTCAAAAATACCGAATTTCTTTTCGAGAAGTTGTTTTTTCTGAATACCGTAATGATAATAAAGTCCTGCCTGTGCGCCCCAACAGATATGAAACGTGCTGAAAACATGTGTTTTGCTCCATTCCATGATCTCACAAAGCTCCTGCCAATATTCAACGTCTTCAAATGCCAGATGTTCGACAGGTGCGCCTGTGATCACCATGCCGTCAAAATTTCTGTCCTTGATGTCGTCAAAAACTTTATAAAAAGCAAGCAAATGCTCCTTTGAGGTATTTTTGGACTCATGTGTTTTCGTATGCAAAAGCGTCAGTTCCACCTGTAAGGGTGTATTGCCGAGTAAACGGGAAAGCTGTGTTTCCGTATCGATCTTCGTCGGCATCAGATTGAGCAGAAGAATCTGCAAAGGGCGGATATCCTGTGTTCTCGCGCGGGTCTCCGTCATGACGAAGATATGTTCTTCGGTCAGTGTCTTGGTCGCGGGCAATTCATTGGGTATACGGATCGGCACTTTTCAGGTCTTCCTTTCTAACTCAAATAGATTCCAGTACGGCGGCAATATCGGCAATGAGATCGTCACTGCTTTCAAGACCGCAGGAAAGACGAACGAGATCGGGAGATACGCCTGCCGCTTCGAGTTCCGCATCGGTCATCTGACGATGTGTTGCGCTCGCGGGATGCAAGCAACAGCTTCTTGCGTCAGCAACGTGTGTTTCGATCGCCGCGATGGTGAGCTTCTTCATGAAGGCTTCCGCAGCATTTCTGCCACCCTTGACACCGAAGCTGATAACACCGCAAGTACCGTTCGGCATATATTTCTGTGCAAGTGCGTAATCGGGATCTGTCGGGAGCGAGGGGAAACGTACCCAAGCGATCTTTTCATGTTTTTCGAGGAAAGTTGCGATCGCAAGTGCGTTTTCATAATGGCGTTGCATTCTGACGTGGAGGCTTTCCAGACCAAGATTGAGGATAAATGCGCTCTGGGGCGAAGGTGTGGAACCGAAGTCACGCATGAGCTGTGCGGTTGCTTTCGTGATGAATGCGCCCGCAAGACCGAATCTTTCGGTATAAGTAATGCCATGATAACTGTCGTCGGGCGTGCAAAGACCGGGGAATTTTTCCGCGTGTGCAGTCCAATCGAATTTACCACTGTCAACGATACAGCCGCCGACAGCCGCGCCGTGTCCGTCCATATATTTGGTCGTGGAATGGGTAACGATATCCGCGCCCCATTCAAAAGGACGGCAATGAACGGGTGTCGCGAAGGTATTATCGATGATGAGCGGAACACCGTGTGCGTGCGCCGCATTTGCAAAGCGTTCGATATCGAGAACGCGGAGTGCGGGATTGGCAATGGTTTCACCGAAAACAGCTTTCGTATTCGGACGGAATGCCGCTTCCAGCTCTTCATCTGTGCAATCGGGTTTTACGAACGTAAAATCGACCCCCATTTTTTTCATGGTGACGGCAAAAAGATTGAACGTACCGCCGTAGATCGCAGAACAAGCAACAACATGATCGCCGCAATTGGCAATATTGAAAACGGCATAGAAGTTTGCCGCCTGACCGGAAGAAGTCAGCATTGCCGCCGTGCCGCCTTCCATTTCGCAGATCTTATTCGCTACGAAATCGCAGGTGGGATTCTGAAGGCGGGAATAGAAATAACCCGATGCCTCAAGGTCGAAAAGCTTGCCCATATCCTCACTTGTCGCGTATTTGAACGTCGTGCTCTGAACGATCGGAATCTGACGGGGTTCGCCGTTTCCGGGGCGGTAACCGCCCTGCACGCATTTGGTTTCCATTTTGTAATGATTCATTTTGGATTCATCTCTTTTCATTTAACATAAAATTCGGAGAAAACTTTTTTGAAAAAAAGTTTTCTCCGAACCACTTTCAAAAAACTTTATATGTCGATTGGTTGACGCATTTGCGTGCGGCAACTTGCCGCCTTAGTCTTGATTCAGTACGGATACTGCGCCCTTGATGGTCTTTTCATGCGCGAGTTTACCGTATTTATCAACTTCCATCTTGTTCTTTTCGCCGTGTGTCAGACAGCCTGCGCCGCCGATACAACCGCCCTGACAAGCCATACCTTCAATGAAGTTAAAGCCGAGGGGTTTACGAGCTTTGAGAAGCGCACGAGCTTTCATGAGCGCGAGCTTGCAAGCTTCGATACCGTCACATACAACGGAGCTGACTTCAAAGTTTTCGATACCCTGTTCTTTGATTGCCTGAACGACAGCATCGGAAAGACCGCCGGAACGAGCGAAGATTCTGCCGTAGTAAGAAGCGTTATCGAGGAAATCTTCGGACATTGTGGAAATATCGAGGTCTTTGCTGTCAAAGAGAGCCTGAAGTTCTTCAAAGGTAATAACGGCATCAACGTAAGGAGCAACGCCGTCTTTCTGGAATTCCATCTTCTTTGCTGTGCAAGGACCGATGAAAGCGATCTTCGCTGTGGGATCGGTTTCCTTGATATACTTGGAAAGCGCGCCCATCGGGGACATATTATGAGATATGTACGGAGCGAGATCGGGGAATTCCTTTTGAACATAGGAAACGAATGCGGGACAGCAAGAGCTGGTAAGGAAGCCTTTTTCCACAAGCTCCTGAGATTCTGTCAAAGCGACCATATCGCCGCCGAGCGCCGCTTCAACAACGGTATGGAAACCGAGCGCCTTGATACCGGAAACGATCTGACCGTGTTTTGCATAAGAGAACTGGCTGGCAATTGCGGGAGCGATGATCGCATAAACTTTATAATTCTTGTTATTATCACTCTTCTTGACCATATCGATCACGTCAAGGATATAGGATGCATCCATGATCGCGCCGAACGGGCACTGATATACGCAGGCACCGCAGGAGATGCATTTATTATTGTTGATGGATGCACATTCCTTAACGGGATCTTTCGCAATCGCACCAACCTTACAAGCTCTTTCGCAAGGACGCTTGAAGTCCTGGATCGCGCCGTAGGGACAAACCTTAGCGCACATACCACAGTTCACACACTTGGATTTGTCGATATGTGCAACGTGGTTTTCATCAAAGGTGATCGCGCCTTTCTTACAAACGTCTTCGCAACGGTGAGCAAGACAGCCGCGGCAAACGTCGGTTACTTTATAACCGCCGACGGGACATTCATCACAAGCCATTTCAATGACCTGAATGACGTTGGGATTGGAACGGTCGCCGCCCATCGCAAGTTTCACACGTTCGGAAGCAATTGCCTGTTCCTTATGTACGCAACAACGCATGGTTGCTTCAATACCCTGTGTGATCATCGCGGGAATATCCGTTACGTGTTCCAAAAGGTCATCTGTCCAAGCGAGGCGTGCGACTTCGCGAAGAATTTTATACTTCAAATGTTGTACTTTTGTATCAAATTTTCTCACAATCAGTACTCTTCCTTCCATAAACTTTTTATATTGCGATCAAAGCCGCCATCAGAAATAGCTGACTTTGATCTGTTTGCCCATTTTTCTCAGGCAATCCGAAAGCTCGCTGACGAGCTGCATTTTGATATTGAAATTGATCGGCAGATTGGGGTTCTGGTGGGCGGGGTTCATCGCTCTGCCGACGTAGAAATTGATATCCGTCGCTTCTTCAAAGAGCAGTCGGCTGATGAGCGAAGCACCGTCCTGTTTATAACTCCAATGCTTATAGGATTCGTTATCCGCGAGATAGTCTTTCGCGTATTCGAGAACGCGGTTGACCGTGATAACACCTTCTGTAACGAGATCGACACCGTCAATATGCGCAATCGGCGGAATATCGGGGTCAATGAAATCGATCTCCGTGCGAACGGTCTTTCCGAGATAACGTGCCGCAATCGACGAAGTTGTACCGCCGCAGATGATATGTTTGCCTTCCTTGGAGAAGAAAAGCGACATCATCTTATCGCAATCGTCACGGTTCGAGGGCGGACCGAAAAGAAGATTCATCGGTTCGCGTCGCTTGATACGGATGGTGCAAACAGAGGTATCGTCACCGGGTTTGCCGCCGTAAAGACGGTTACATTCGTCAAGAAGAATCGTGGACAATGTTTTTGCCGTGAAACCGACATCGTAAAAGGTTTCCATGAAGGTGATGATATCGCGTCTGCCCCAACCGAAATTGAGCGACATACCGACACCCGCATGAACACATCCATCCGACATCGCAATAAAGATATCATTTTCCTGTAATTTGATGCGTGAGCGGTAAATGAGCTTACCGCCGATATTGACCTCTGTTTTGGGAATCTCAAAGCCTCTGCCGTCGCGGAGCAGGATCACGGCGGGATTATCATATTCCATGATCTCCGCGTATTCGTTGTTCACAAGACGGATGAGGGTAAACGTGGAATAAGCAACACCGCGAACGGAACAAACGGGCAAGGTTGCCGCGATCGTCGCGATACAGTCATCCAGAGAGAGTCCCTCAGAAACCATCGTTGAAATAATTTTTGAGGTCAAGGTTGACAAAATACTCGCCTTAACACCGCTTCCCAAGCCATCGGCAAGAACGATGACCGTCGAGTTTTCGTCCTGCTCGACCACGTCAATATGGTCGCCGCAAAGTTCTTCACCGACGTGATTGATACTGCGGTAACCGATATCAGCAAATAGATTATTCATCTGCGATCGACTCCTTCAGTTTTGTCAGTGCAATTTTTGTTTCCGCGGCAGTTTCGCCGAGAAGCGATGCGATCTCCTGAACGATACGCATCTGATTCTGAACGACCTTATCCGCGATCTCAATGGTTTGTCTGTTGACTTCTTCTTTCTTTTCTCTTGCGGTTTCTTCGTCGGTCACGTCACGCATGATACAGATCAGGATGCGGGATTCCCTGTCGAAGATAACGGTCTGGTCAACGTAGCGGTCGTATTCCGCAAGATAAACGTGCATACCCGAAACGCCTCTACCCGTTCTCTTAACGTCCATAAAGAGTTTGGGATCCATAATACGTACCACAGGTTCGCCGAGAACGTCGGATTCACGCATGATGTTCATCATACGGAGTGCCGCGCGGTTGATCTGCTGCACTTCCAGATTTTCGTTGAGAACGAAAACGCCGTTGGGGGTATTTTTGATAATGGTATCGGAGAAGTTTTCCGCTCTGTCCTTGAGGAAAGGCAGACACATGGAGATCTCCGCTTTGCCCTGATAGATAGCAATGGCTTTATCACGGCAAGTATCGTAACCGCAAGAGCCGCAGTTCAGCTCATCCGCGGGTTTATTTTTACCCATCTGACGCATGATATCCATGATCTCATACTCTGTGGGCATGGTAGTATTGCGTTCGATGCACTCAAAACGCTTTCTGAGAAGCTCGGGATCAGGCTGCTCAACCTCAAAATCATTCTTGCCTGCATATTCGGCAACAGCAAGATAACCGCGAAGATGAGAACGGCTATGCTTTTCCATAACGGGACCGCCGACACAACCGCCGACACAGGCAGACATTTCGATAAAGCATTTCTGGAGCTTACCCGCTTCGATATCGCGGAGGGCTGCCATGCAGTTTTCCACACCGTCTACGGAAAGGAAGGTATAACCAAACTTTCCGATATCCATCGTTTTGATGATACCGCCGGGGGTCGGGAAAAGTCTTGTGAGGCTGCCTGGATTTTCATCCGTTTTCTGTTCGGGTGTCACGCGGACTTTTTCAAACCAATCGCTGAGTTCTTCAAAAGTGAGAACGGCATCCACGTCTTTGTAATAATCCGCTTCGTCTTTTTTGGCAACGCAAGGACCGATGAAAACGACCTTTGCGTTCGGGATTCTGCGCTTGATATCCGCGGCGTGCGCCTGCATGGGACTCTTAACGTCCGCAAGGAAGGGCAATTCCGCGGGGAAATATTTCTGGATCAAGAGATTGACGGAATGGCAAGCGGAGGAAATCAGAACGTCCTGCGTGCCTTCCTCTAAAATACGTTCGTATTCTTTTTTGACCATTGTCGCGCCGATGGCTGTTTCCTCGGCATCGGTAAAACCGATCTTTTTGAGTGCCTCACGCATGGATTCGATGCCAACGCCCTCATAATTTGCGATAAAGGAAGGCGCAAGGCTCGCAATCACGGGATCCGTGCCCATCATCAGCGTACGGACGACCTCCGTACTGTCTGCGATCTGCTTTGCATTCTGCGGACAAACGACGAAACAGCGTCCGCAAAGAATACATTCGTCCTTGACGATATGCGCTTGGTTACCGGAGAATCGGATCGATTTCACCGGACAATGGCGAATACACTTATAGCAATTTTTACAGTTGGACTTTTTCAGCTTCAAAAATTCTGCCATGGCCGCTTCTCCTTACATATTGAGTCTTCCGAGTATTTGTTCCTTGAAAAAAGCATCAAAACCTCTGACCGTAACGCCCGTACAAACGTCATCATCGATCTGAATGGTGACGCCTTCTCTATTGCATTTTCCGATACAAAAGCTTCCCGCGAGAATGACCTCATCCTCCAGCGCATATTCCTCGACAGCCTTTTTCATCAAATCGACGATCTCATGCGAGCCTTTGATATGGCATGAACTACCGACACAAATCTGAACGATCATTTTGTTTCTCCTTTACGATTTCGGGATTGTACCGGCATCTGCGGTTATGCTTTTGCCAAAATTTCGGTTTTGAAGAATTCTTCGACAGTATCGGGGCTTACGGAGAAAAATGTGTCGCCAACGGTAACGCAAACACCCTTCTGGCATTCGCCAAGACAGAATGTGCCTGCAACTTCAACTTTATCTTCAAGATTGTGATCTGCGATCATTTCGCGGATTGCTTCAACGACCTGACGGGAGCCTTTGAGGTGGCAGGAGCTTCCGATACATACAGTAACTCTGGTTTTCATAAAAACAATAATCCTTTCGTGGCTTGTGAAAATGTATTTTTAACGTTTTTTTAGATATTCAGATATTCGACCGATTTTGCGAGATTCAGAAGGAATTCCTTCTTTGCACCTTCGGTCTTTGCGGATTTGGATGCCGCCGCAACGGGAATCCATTTGAGAACGGCTTCTTTTTCAACAGCGCTCTTTGCGCAATAGAGATCGAGATATTTTTCAGCTTCGGTGTCTTTTCCATCAAGCTTGAAAAGAATATAAGTGATCGCCGCGTCTACGTTGGGATTGCCCTGATTGGTATGGGACCAATCAAGGATATAGGGCGTACCGTCTGCCTTAATGATGATGTTTTCGGGTTTGAAGTCGCAATGGCAAACGACGTTGGTCACGCCAAGCTCACGGAGTCTGAGCTGAAGATCGTAACGGATCGTGGCTTTGAGATCGGCTGCCGAGATCTTTCTCGTCATCTTATCCTTGAGCGTTGTGAGGAGAGATGCTTTTTTCGTATGGATCTCCTTCTGCAAGGAAACGAAAAGTTCGAGATACTCGTCACATTTTTCGGGCTGTTCGCTCATCAGTTCCGCGAGATTTTTACCCTCGATGTATTCCATCATGAGCGCCCATTTTCCGTCGACGGTACCGACCTTGAGAATCTTCGGGATGTTAAGACCGGTTTCTTCGATTCTCGCTTGATTGAGTCCTTCTGTGAGAATTTCGGATTTCGACCAATCATTTTCATCAAATACCTTGATCAAAGTGTCGCCGTCCTGATAAACAACCTTACCTTGTCTGACTGCAATGGTATTCATTGAATAAACCTCCTTAATAAGTTGTTCATTTCATAATATGATTTTCTATGGGCATTTTTCCGTCAAGTTGGAATGCGCCCATTATTTCATTTAACAGTATATCATTTTTTTTTGATAATTTCAATAGAAAATCAAAGGATATCCTGAAATATTCGATAATATTTTTTGAAAAAGAAGAAATTCGTCCCGTTTTTTTGAGACGATCGTCCTTTACAAAGCGTCCGATTTGTGATATACTTATAATATGCGTATTTCACGCAATCTTCAGAAATAAGGCAGGTCTTCCATCATGAATGAAAAAGAAATTTCCGAAATCCGCCGCCGTTTCCGCGCGGATAAAACCAATATATCTAAAATCCGCGGCTGTTACGTCAACGCAGACAAAGAGATCAGCTCCGAATTTTTTGAATCTCTTGGGCTGATGGCAACCGATCACGTCGAAGATATCTTATCCCGCATGAAAAAAGTTCTTTCGGGAACGCTCGGCAAAAATCTCATGGAGATCGAATTTTCGACACAGCAGGTCCTTGAATCTCCCGAACATCAGCTTTTGACCACCCTTCGCAAAAGTGCGCTTTCCGATGATACCGCCGTCAAGGAATTTTATGAAAAAGTCCGCACTACCCTTGCCATCGATAGTCCGTATCTCATCCTGCTCGCAAGCGATACGTACGATATCCCCGCCTATCACAAAGATGATATGGAAAGTGACGAATCTACAGAATCCTTTTCTTATTTCGTCTGCGCGATCTGTCCCGTCAAGCTGACGAAACCCTCGCTCGGTTATCATACGCATGAAAATAAATTCTGCAATATTCGTCCCGATTGGGCAGTTTCCACACCTGAGATCGGTTTCATGTTCCCCGTCTATGAAGACCGCGGCGCAAATATCTATAAAACGCTCTATTATACCCATAGCGCATCTGAAAGTCAAAATCCACTTGCCGAGATCTTGTTCGCAAACGAGATCCCCATGCCCGCAACCGAGCAGAAAGAAACCTTCCAAGCTATCCTGAGCGATACGATCGCGGAAGATTGCAATATCAGCGTCGTCAAAGCCGTCCACAGCGAGCTTGCAGAAATCATTGAAGAACATAAAAACACCAAAAAAGAAGAACCTCTCGTGATCGATAAACAAACGGTCAAAGACGTTCTGACTGCCTGCGCCGTGCCCGAAGAACGCATCCAAGCTTTCGAAGAACGCTTCGATGAAGAATTTGGCGAACAGACGGAGATCAGTCCCGTCAACCTCGTAAATAAACAGCTCGAAGTCAATACGGCTGATGTTTCCATCAAAATCAATGCCGACCGAGGCGATCTCGTTCGTACACGCATCATTGACGGAGTCAAATACATACTCATCCGCGCGGATGAATCTGTCGAAGTCAATGGTGTTCGCATTGCCATCAATTAAAGAGATACGAAAAAGGGGAAACTTTTTAAAAAAAGTTTCCCCTTTTAAATTCCCCTTCAAAAACTTCCTTGTGGGTGCCGCTGTCTTTATAAAGTCACACCTTTGTAGACCTCGATCCGCCACAGAGAAAAGTTTTGGAGGAGAGGTGCGGGGAGGAGCTTTTTTCAAAAAGCTCCTCCCCGCTCGTTCTCTTTATAGCCAATGAATATCGGGCATCGGCAAAGCCTGATATTCTGCTTTCGTGACCCCGAGCCGTTTCAGAAGCTCGTCCAACGAGATCATTTCGATACGTTTGCCGCCGCGTTTCGCGTCGCGCGCCGTTTTGGTGCGTTTACATATCCTTGCGGGTTCCGCACTTCCCGTTACGAAAATATCACATTCCGATGCCACACGCGTATAATTGCCGCCCGCATCGATAATCATCTGCGCGAGATGATAGATCTGCGCCTCGCGAGGTTGTTCCAAAGCCATCGATACACAAACGGTCTTGCCCGCAAGCACCTGTTCCCTTTTGTTTTTGGGTTCTGCTTTATCTAAAAATGCCGCAAACATCGTGCGATTGGGATGGATATACGAACAGAATATCTTGGAAGCTTCCGTTTCTCCCCAGACACGGTGATCTTTTATATAATTATTTAAGGAAAGTTTTTTGCTTTCGCAGATCTTTTTGACGAGGAGCATCGTTGCTCTCGCATCCGCTTCGCTGTTATGTACGTCCTGCGGTTTCGGAATGGAAAACATTTCACACGCACGGTCAAGACCGAGTTGTCCTTCGCTTTGATAAGCGGAGGAATATAAACTCTGGCTGTCGGCAAAACGGAATTTCAAAGGTGGGAGTCCGTATCTTGCGCAATCTTTACAAAGGAAATTTACGTCATCCTGCACGGAATGTCCCATAACGATCTGATCTTCGGCTTCCAACAAAGCCTTGATCTTTTGATAAAAAGCGGGAAATTTCGGTGCCTTCCGAAATTCCGCTTCCGAATACGAAAGAATGATATCGGGTCGTCTGGAACGTCCGACGAGATAAAAACGGGATTCGGGATTGATAACGATATCCTGACTTTCCAATTCATGAAAATGTTCATCCGTGATGACGTAGCCAAAGGAACAAATACTTCCTTTTCCGCCGTCCGCACATTCAATATCAAAAAATACATATCGCATCATCAAACCCTCCCTTTCAAAGATCGTTTTTTGCCGTTTCATACGGCGCATACATTTTATTCTATCATAAAAATACAAAATGTCAAGAGAAAAGCACGAGAAGTATTCCCGTGCTTTTCGTTTTGCCAATATTCGTTTAACTCAAAAGTGCTCTGTCGTTGGCAAATTCCTGTCCGCTATGTTCGGAGAATTTTGCAACGAGCGCTTCAACGGTCAGATTTTTCTTTTCTTCGCCCGAAACGTCGAAAATGACCTTACCTGCGTTCATCATGATGAGACGGTTGCCGTGAGCAATAGCGTCTTTCATGTTGTGTGTGACCATCATAGCGGTAAGTTTATTTTCCGCAATGAGCATATCAGAGATCTCAAGCACTTTTGCCGCAGTTTTCGGGTCAAGTGCCGCTGTATGTTCGTCAAGAAGAAGGAGCTTCGGCTGTTTGAGCGTTGCCATCAGAAGCGTAAGTGCCTGTCTTTGACCGCCCGAAAGCAAGCCGACTTTGGCTGTCATACGATCCTCAAGACCAAGATCGAGAATAGAAAGCAATTCTTTGTAATGCTTCTTTTCTTTGGCGGTAATGCCCCATTTGAACGTATGACGATCACCTCTGCGCGCAGCAATGGCGAGATTTTCCTGAATCTCCATTGTTGCCGCCGTACCTGTCATAGGATCCTGAAAAACACGTCCGATATATCTTGCGCGTTTGTGTTCCGCAAGACCGGACACGTCGACACCGTCGATCAGGATCCGTCCCTCATCGATCGGAAATACACCTGCGACAGCATTGAGCGTTGTGGATTTACCCGCACCGTTGCCGCCGATGATCGTTACGAAATCCCCCGGATTCAAATGAAGATCAACACCGCAGAGTGCTTTTTTCGCATTGATTGTGCCGGGGAAAAAGGTTTTTTGTACGTTGATAAGCTTTAACATAATTTATTTTCCCCCTTTGGTTTCTTTTTTCTCTTTTATTTTTTGATGACGGAGATGAAAACGCTTTCTGCCCGAGAAATATTTCTTCTTCCAATACGGAACGGCAAGGAAGAATGCAACAAGGAGCGCGGAAAGCATCTTGAGATAGTTACTGTCAAGACCGAGATAAATAACGGTCGCGTAAACGATATAATAAACGATTGCGCCGAGAACGACAGCGATCAGCTTCAAAGCAAAATTGTTTCTGCAAAGCCAAGAGAAAAGCGCGTCACCGATACAGATTGCGGCAAGACCGATAACGATCGCGCCTTTACCCATATTCGCATCGGCATTACCCTGATACTGTGCAAGAAGACCGCCGGAAAGCGCAACAAGACCGTTGGAAAGAACAAGACCGAAAATTTTTCTGTTGTCAGTATTGATACCCTGTGCGCGGCTCATCGCAAGGTTTGCACCGGTCGCACGGAGAGAACAACCGTATTCCGTACCGAAGAAACAATACAAACCTGCGATCAGAACGATACAGAAGAGCTCCAGAACGATGATCGTATGATTGATATCGAGCTGAGAAACTAAAAGATCGTATTTTCTTGCGGGAAGCGCAAGATTGGATGCGCTGGCACGTGCGGGTTCAAAGCCAAGACCCATAAGCTTCAGGTTGACAGACCAGAGAATAAGCTGCGTCAGAATACCCGAAAGGATCGGCGGAATACCCATAAAGGTATGGAAAAGACCTGTGACAAGACCCGCAAGCATACCTGCAATAAAAGCACCCAGAAGTGCGATCCAGACGTTACAGCCCTTGCTCATCAGAACGGCGCAGACAGCCGCGCCTGTACAGATCGAACCGTCGACCGTCAGATCGGCAATATCAAGGATCTTGTAAGTAATATAAACACCGATCGCCATGATGCCCCAGATCATACCTTGGGCAACGGCGGGCGGCAATGCCTTGAAATAAGTTAAAATATCCATGAAAAGAGTCCCTTTCCTAATGTAAATGAAATGCGGCAGAAACAGCATCGGCGTACCGATGCTGTTTTATGCCGTATTGAAATTATTCTGTTACGATTGCAACGTAGCCCTGTGCTTCGAGAGCATCGGTATCGATACCGAGTTCATCACAGATGTCCTTATTGTATTTCTTTGTGAAGGTAGCCGCATATTCAATGGGCATTTCTTCAATCTTAGCTTCACCCTTGAGGATCTTAGCAGCCATCTTACCGGTTGCTACGCCGAGGTCATAATAGCTGATGGTGAGAGTTGCGATACCGCAACCCTTGCAGGTTGCTTCTTCACCCGCGATAACAGGTTTCAAATTGCCTGCCATTGCGCCATAGATCGTCTGTGCAGCGGAAGCAGCAGCGTTATCTGTGGGAACGTAGAGAGCATCGCAAGCGGAAGCAGCGTTCTGCGTGATAGCAGCGATATCGTTAGAGTCGGAGAAGGGATATTCGTTAACGGTGATGTTCTTTGTTTCGAGATATTCCTTAACGACTTTTACCTGATATGCGGAGTTTGCTTCTGTGGAGCTGTAAATGATACCGACGGTCTGAACACCGGGAACGAGGTCGATAATCATCTGTGCCTGTTCAGCAAGAGGAGCAAGGTCGGAAGTACCGGAAACGTTGCCGCCAACAAGACCTGTAAAGTTGTCGATGTCAAGAGCAACACCGTATTCGGTAATGGATGTACCGAGGATCGGAATGGTCGTGGTTGCGTTTGCGGTAGCCTGGAGGGCGGGAGTTGCGTTTGCAAGGATAAGGTCAACTTCCTTAGTTACGAACGTGCTGGCAATGGTAGCGCAAGTATCGGGAGAGTTTGCTGCATCCTGGAAAAGAAATTCAACGTTTTCTTCGCCGAGTTCTGCAATAAGAGCATCCTTGAAGCCCTGTGTTGCCGCGTCGAGTGCGTCGTGGATCATGAGCTGGTTGATACCGACTACGTATTTGCCATCGTCAGTTTTGTCTTCTTTGTTGCCGCAAGCAACGAATGCGAGCGCGAATGCCGCAACGAGTGCAAGAGCAAGAAGTCTTGTGAAAAGTTTCATAGAAAAGTCCTCTCTTCTTTTTAAAAAATTAATTTTAAAATAAAAACCGCCCCCGCACAAACATACGAGGGCGAATTATTTCCGCGTTACCACCTTGTTTTTTCATTATGCTCACACATAATGACTTTATGGGCATGAATATTCATGCACCGACGATGTAACGGTCGAACCCGTCATACACTTGCAGATGTGTTCCATCTGTTCGCATACACCGCTCACGGAGTGAACTTCCGAATCGCTACTGCCGTTATCTCGCACCAACCGATAACTCTCTGTGCTTGTTCGCGAAACGTACTCTTTCCGATCTCTGCGTTTTCTTTTTTTGAAATGAACGGGGATTGCCCGCTTCGTTTTGAGGTAGTTTCTATTTTACACGCAGACCTTGATTTTGTCAAGCATTTTTTTCAAAAAACACAGCATTATGACCAAAAACGGATTTTTACACAAATCTTTTTATGCATTTTTGTATAAAATGCCATTTTATGATTCTTTTGAATACATTTCAGAAAGAATCTTTTGAATCTGCTCTTTTTTTGCAAGACCTTCTCCGAAAGCAGAAGCACTCCCTGCCGCAATACCAAGCTCAAGTGCTTTTTCAAAATTTTTCTCAAGGGAATATCCCGCAAGAAAGCCTGCAACCATCGAATCTCCCGCGCCGACAGAATTGATCACGCGCCCCTTCGGCGCATCCGCTTCATAGACCGCATCCGCCGTCACGAGAACCGCACCCTTCTCCGCCATCGAAACCATGACGTTCTCCGCGCCCATTTCCAAAAGTTTTTTTGCATAAATAACCGCTTGTTCCCGTGTTTCTATACAAACACCGAACAATTCCGAAAGCTCATGATGATTGGGTTTGATAAGAAACGGTCTGCAAGGTAAAATCTCCGTCAGCAAAGCACCCGAAGCATCAACAACGGTCTTAATATCCTTGCCAGATACCCGTTCCGCAATCTTCCGATAGACCGAAGTGCCAAGCATTTTCGGCGCGCTTCCCGAAAGAACGAGAATATCTCCCGCTTTTACACTTTCTGCTATCTTCATCAATAACCTCTCCCAATCTTCCGCGGAAATATAGGGACCGCTTCCGTTGATCTCCGTTTCCTCTCCGCTTTTCAATTTCACGTTAATACGCGAAACGCCTTTCTCCAAACGAATGAAATCCTCTTTGCATCCCGTTTCCCGTATGCGCCTTGCGATTTCATCTCCCGTAAAGCCCGCAAGAAAACCGAGTGCTTTCGTTTCACAGCCAAGCTCATGCAAAACGAGCGAAACGTTGATACCTTTACCGCCCGCAAGTATCATCTCGCTTGCCGTCCTGTTCACGATGCCCTCTCTGAAATTTTCGACTCTTACGATATAGTCCAAAGATGGATTTAAAGTAACCGTATATATCATAAATAACCTCACAATAAAGCTTTTTGCAGAGATATGGGGAGGTGCTTTTTTAAAAGCCCTCCCCAAGAAAATCGTATTTTAAATCGTTTCGACTTTGATCAGATTGGTCGTACCGGATTTACCTGTAACACCACCCGTGATAACGATCGTATCGCCACGCTTCAGGAAAAGCTCTTTCTTTGCCGCATTTTTTGCGTGATAGAAAAGAACTTCTGTGGACGGAAATTCTTCAGCCATAATAGGCGTTACGCCCCAAGAAAGCGCAAGCTTTCTCCAAACCGCCTCGTTTGTCGTCATACCGATGATATCCGTCGGCGCACGGAAACGGGATACCATCCGTGCCGTCAGACCCGACATCGTACAAACGACGATCACTTTGGCTTTGATATCGATCGCCATGCTACAGGTCGAGTGAGAGATCGCGTCAGATGCGTCTTGAATCTGGAACTGATAGGTACGGAACAGTTCTTCGTAATCAATATTGCGTTCCGCTTCTTCCGCAATCTTAGACATGGTCTGTACGGTCAGAACGGGATATTTGCCTGCCGCGGTTTCACCGGAAAGCATGATCGCGCTTGTGCCATCGTATACAGCGTTCGCAACGTCAGAAATTTCCGCACGTGTTGGACGGGGATTATGGATCATGGATTCCAGCATTTCTGTTGCCGTGATGACACGTTTGCCGAGCATACGGCATTTCGTAATGAGATATTTCTGGATAGCAGGCAATTCTTCAAAAGGAATTTCAACACCCATATCGCCGCGACCGATCATGATACCGTCACAAACTTCACAGATTTCTTCGATATTATCAACACCCGTGCGGTTTTCGATTTTCGCGATGATATCGATACCGTCGCCGCCGTTCGCATACATAAAGGATTTGAGATCGATGAGATCTTGTTTCAGGGAAACGAAGGATGCCGCAACGAAATCGACTTCATTACGGATACCGAAAAGAAGGTCCGCTTTATCCTGTTCGCTGAGATAAGGGCCGCTCATGAGCTTGCCGGGGAAGCTCATGCTCTTTCTGTCGGAAAGCTCACCGCCCGCAACGACACGGCAGATCGCATCCGTCGGTGTCAGATCGGTAACTTCAAAAATAACGAGACCGTTATTGACGAGGATCTTATCACCGATATCAAGGTTTTCGGAAAGATGCTGATAGTTCACGGAAACACAGGTTTCATCGCCCTCAACTTCTTTGGTCGTGAATACAAAGGTATCGCCGTCTTTGACAGTCACTTTTCCATCTTTGAAGGTTTTGATACGGTATTCTGGACCTTTCGTATCCAGCATGATGGCAAGCGGAACACCAAGTTTTTCTCTGACTTTTTTGATCAGATCGATTTTTTCCTGATGCTGTTCATGTGTACCGTGAGAAAAGTTCAGGCGAGCAACATTCATTCCCGCGCGAACCATTTCTGTCAAAACTTCTTCCGTAGAAGAAGCGGGACCAATGGTGCAAACGATTTTGGTTTTTCTCATAAAGGTATTTCCTTTCATTTATATAAATTAGATATATGGTCTTTCATCAGAACATATACGTTTATATTCTGATGAAAAATCATATATTTTTTGTTTTCGGACAGAGGAATATCTGTCCGAAAACAAAAGAAAAATCAACGGGAAACGTATGTGACGACGACGTTTTCCCCGCCGAAATAATGAAGTCCGTTCAGAAGCTTTGCGGATGCTGTGAAATAAACGGCTGTCTTTTTGCCGTCAATACGGAAGATGGCAAAATATCTGTCTTCACTGCCGACACCAATGGAATAATCAAGAGTGGCTTCGCAAGCATCCGCATATTTTGCGTATTCCTCATCGGAAACGGGATAGATACCTTCGGTTTCGCTGACTTTGACCTTGAGGACCTCTTTTGCGTTATTATAGCCGTTATAACGGTAGATATGCAGATGGCCCTGTGTGACGATATACATATATTCGATCTTCGTCAGTTTCCATGTGAAAAACCACATGATGAGAACGAAAAGAGGCATGATGGCGATCACCATCGGCAATTTCGTCAGCACGAGGAATACAAAGCAATATGCGATGGCAAAAGCTGCATAAAGCAGAATAAAAAGAAGTCTTTGCGTTTTGATCTTGCTGTCAGGCTTGCGTGCAATCGCAAATTCCGCATAATTCGCGCCAGCATTTTCTTCCGTGAACGGAATACCCTTTGGTCTTGCCATAAATATCAACAACCTTTCTCTTATTTAATTTTTTCAAGAAGTTCCGCGCAGTCCTGCATGATAAATTCAGGCTTTACATCACTTTCTTCAACGTCCTTCATCGTGGATTCACCGCTAAGAACGAGCAGAGAATGGATGCCCGCCGCAACACCGCAAGCGATATCCGTGTACACACGGTCACCAATGACGAGAGTGGTATCTTTATTGACGAGAGGATCTTTTTTAGCGATACGTTCCATTGCCGCAAGAGGCATTTCGGGACGGGGTTTACCGATGAAATGAGGTTTTTTACCCGTCGCATTGCAGATCATCGTTGCAACGGAACCGCAATCGGGAACATAACCGTATTCGGTGGGACATACCCAGTCGGGATTTGCCGCAATATAAGGGATATCCTTGAGGGTAAGCAATTTGGAAACGTCATCAAGCTTCTGATAAGTCAGTTCGGTATCGTACCCCATAACGATACCTTCGATATCATCGGAATATTTGTCATAAACCTGTACGCCCGCGCCCGCGAGTTCTTTTTTGAAAGATTCCGTTCCGCTGACGTAAAAACGGAGTCCGGGATGATTTTTCATGAGATAATCCGCCGTTGCCTGAGAAGACGTGATGAAATCCTCATATTTTGCGGGGATGCCGAGCTTTTCCAGCTTTTTCACGTAATCGTTTACGCTTTTGGAGGAATTGTTCGTCATAAAAAGATAAGTTTTTCCCTGTTCCTTGATGGTTTCAAGCATCTTCTTTGTAAACGGGAAAAGATTATTTCCCAGATACAGCGTGCCATCCATATCAAAAAGAAAGAGTCTGATCTTTGAAAAATCCATATGTATAAATTCCTTTCTTAAATAAAATCAGTCAGATGATCGCCGTCGTTTTTTCGCGGTACGCACTCGGAGAAAGTCCGTATTTTTCATGGAAAAGCGTACTGAAATACGAAGAATTGTCATATCCGCAAAGACGGGATATTTCCGCTACGCTGAGGTCTGTACTGAGCAGATAAAGCTTTGCCCTTCTCAAGCGTTCAGAAATGAGATATTCTTTCGGTGCCGCACCGACGGTCTTTTTGAAGAAACGGTAGAATGAGTCTTCGGAAAGATTCATGATCTCCGCAAGTTCCCTCATCGGGCAGACTTTATCCAGATGTTCACCGATATGAAAAAGAACGGGAGAGAGCTTTGCGAATCTCGCCATGACCATACCGCCGTCCGATTTCGGAAAGCTGCGGCGCAATACCGCACTCGCAAGCTGATATAACGAGGTATTGACAAAAAGCGCATTTTCCAGACGGGAATTGGTAAATTCACTGTTTAAGAACGTCTGATGTACCAAAGCACAAAGCGCCGCGACGCTGCCGTCGGGATCTTCGATCGTATGCGGAACGATAAACAATGAAAAAATACGCAGATTGGTAAATACGCGGTAATCCGCGGCAAGCCAGATGAGCTCACTTCCCTTTTCTCCGGCAATACGGTATGCAGTATCATAAGGAACAAGCACGACCGTACCCACGTCAGCAACCGTTGTCTTATCTTCGATCTGAAAAGAAACTCTGCCTTTACGAACCATAAAAAACAGTTCAAAGGGCATTCGTTCGCCTTCTTCGACCGTCTGCTCGGAAAAAATCTTTTCATCCGCTCCCATAAACCGAATTTCCAGCTTGTTTTCCATCAGCGAATATCCGTCGTACATCATAAAACTGCTCCATTCCTCCCCGATGCCGCTATGCATCCATGTTAATATGTTTATTATACCAATTTTTTCTCATTTTGTCAACCGAAAAAAGTACACAAAAAGCAGGGAGATGCTTTTTGCAAAAAGCATCTCCCTGAATTTTATTTTTCCAAATCCTTATAGAGATAGAGTGAACCGCAGACGACGGTCAGTTTCCCTTTTGCTCTTGCGAGAGCCAATGCTTCCATGAGCGTGGGAGCCCATTCTCCGACGATACCGTTCTCCGCCGCCTTTTCACAAAGTGCTTTCGCGCCCATTGCACGGGGATTTTCCTGTACGGTCGTGAAAACGAACTTGCTGTAACCGTCATTCAGCATATTGAGGGACGGCATAAAATCTTTATCCGCCATACAAGCGAAAACAATAGTACGTTCGGTATTGGGATAATAACGGTCGATGGAATCCTTGAGGGAACGGACACCGTTCGGATTATGACCGCCGTCATAGATCGTAATGGGGTCTTTGCCGATCATTTCAAAACGAGCGGGATTTTCCGCCGCCGCAAGACCTGCGCGGATCGCATCCTCGGAAAGACCGAGGGCTATTGCACATTCAATTGCCGTACAAGCATTTTGGATCTGATAAATACCGCCAAGACCAAGACGGAGATTTTTCATCGCTCCGTAAGAAATGATCTCATAAATTTCTTCCGTGCCTTGCAAAATCGCTTCTTTCGGCACAACAAGCTTCGTGCCGTTGCGTTTTGCTTCTTCTCCGATCACACGGATGGCATCTTCGCTTTGCGCGGAAACGACCGTCACACCGCTTTCACACGCGGATTTGATGATCTTGCTTTTGGTTGTTGCAATCTTTTCGATGGTATCGCCAAGATATTCCACGTGGTCGATATCGATCTGTGTGATGACGGACATCACATTTTTTGAAATGACATTGGTCGCGTCAAATTCACCGCCAAGACCTGTTTCCAGAACGACGTAATCGGGATTTTTTTCAGCAAAATAACAAAATGCCGCCGCCGTCCATATCTCAAACTGAGAAATTTTATCATTCAATACTTTTTCCGCTTCGGGAATAAGCATTTCGATCTTTTCGAGAAGTCTATTCAAGTCCGTATCGGAAATTTCCTCACGGCAGAACGTGATTCTTTCATTCACGCGGACAAGATTGGGGGAGATATATTTGCCGACCTTATAGCCCGCGGCAAGAAGCATGGATTCCGTGAAAGCACAGGTCGAACCTTTGCCGTTCGTACCCGCAACGTGAATGCAATGTAAAGTTTCCTGAGGATTGCCGAGCAATTCCATCAGATATGTGATACGTTCCAAGCCAAGTCGGGGCACCGCTTGAAAACCATTGGCATATGTTTTAAAATTATCCATTTGAACCATTGTTCAAATTCTCCTTTTTACCGATATATTTATAGATTGCAGGGAGCAAAAAGCGATCTACAAATGCCATCAGAATAATACGGACAGGGGTATTGACGGCAAAAGCGGCAAGCCTCATGATAATGGCAGCATCCCAAGGATTGCCGAAAACGTAGACGAAAATGGGTGTCATCATGACGATATCCACGATGAACGCGACGAAAAGGAAAAAGAGGATATTGCGCAGAAGCCCGATCTTTTCTCTTTTATAGAAGAAAATACCCATCAAAAGACCGAAAACGATCTTACAAATGAGAATGAAGGGATTCATCCCCGTTGTCAGCAGGGATCCGATCAGATCGGCAAGCCCGTATGCCGTGGCAGACCAAAGCGGACCGTAAAGGATAGCAACGATGGCGATCGGGAAAAAACCGATCTCCACGCGCCACATTCCCGTCGAAGGAAAGCCGAGAAGCCTTGTAAAAATAACAGACAAGGCGATCATCATAGCAGTCGTCGTCAGGCGAAGAAGCGGATTTCCTACATTTTTGGCGGATGATTTCTGAAATTTGGACATAAAAAAGCACCTCCGTGAAAACAGACGCGCAATACACAAAAGCCACGGCAAAACGCCAAGCTTCCTATGTAACAGCGGGATGCGACGGCAGCACAGCAACATTTTGTTTTCGTCCGAAAGTCAACTCCCCGTAATTTCGGCACTTCAACTCGCTGTCGTCTACTCTGTTTTATTTTTTAAGATACCCCTATTATAACACAATTTTCGCAAATTGCAATAGATTTCGGCAGAAATCGGGATTTTTTCTTGAGATAGATAAAAAAATGTGATAGAATTTTATATAAACTTTCCAATTTTTCAGAATTTTTACGTCTTATATGAGTGAAAGCCATTTTCGGAAAAGAGGCGATATCCATGCAAGAATATACCGCAAGCGATGAAAATATTATCGCATTGTATTTTGACCGTGATGAAAACGCGATCACACTAACCGATCAGAAATATCGGAAATATCTGTTTGTCATCGCTTATAATATCGTTTCCGACACGGAGGATAGCGAGGAATGTTTAAGTGACACGTATTATCAAACGTGGAACGCCATCCCGCCCCACCGTCCAAAAAATCTCCGCGCATTTTTAACGAGGATCACGCGCAGACTCGCTTTGGATATCCTCCGCAAACGAAATGCGGGCAAACGCATCCCCGATGAATATCTGACTTCGCTTCACGAGCTTGACGAAACGCTTTCTCTGCCGGCAGATTCCGATTCCGATGCGCTCGCAAAGACCCTCAACGATTTTTTGCGGAAATTGCCCGAAAAGACGCGTTGTATCTTCGTCAGCCGTTATTATTGCGCAGATTCCGTTGAAACCATCGCGCATTATATGAAAATGAGCGAATCAGCCGTTTATAAAAATCTGCAACATACGAAAAAAGCTTTGAAAAAAGCCTTGGAAAAGGAGGGATTCCAATTATGAAAGAAGATTCGATCATTGATCTCATCGATGATGAAAATTTAGAGAACGCTCTCGCGCTCCGTGAAAAATATATCGAAAACGCAGCTTTGCCGAAAAAAACGGTTATCTTTCGCGTGATGAAACGCAGTCTTGCCGCCTGTCTTGCCATATTGTTTCTGATGATCCCCGCTTCCGCTTTGCTCATGAAAGAGCTTTCCCCCAATGGTTACAAACCGCCCGACAATACGGAAATAAAAACGTCTTTCAAGGAATTAAACGATATACTCGGCGCAGAGCATCTCTATAACCGTCTGCCCGAAGAATATGCCTATTCACTCAAAATTCTTTATAGCGATGGATTTTCAGCCCTTAATTCACACACAACTTGGGGTAGCAATCTTGCCGTCAACGGTCTTACAGATATATCGACACCCAAAGTACCGCAGAGCGCAGAAATTTTACAGGAATATCCGAACGGTGACAGACTTCGTCTGCTATTAAGACTCAATGTGGATGACCGCCGTTTTTATACGGGAGATGCCTATACGGAAATCTGCGGTGTTACCGTTCATCTCGCTTTTGCAGAAAATGAACAGTCTGCCCGCTTCTTTTATCAAGGCAATACCTATTGCCTTGAACTCAAAAGCGAAACCACCGACATTACGTATTATTTGGAACTATTATTGGAGGAACAAAAATGAAAAACAAAACCTTTTTTAAATTTTATATCTTTTCCGTCATCGGCGTTCTCATCGCCGCGCTCTATCCGCTTTCCATGGGCGTGCGCGTTGTTTGCGACATGATACGGAGCGGTGTTGTGCTTGCGGAAAATTACCCGAAATATACAATTCCCTATACACCCATTGCCACCTCCGTTTTTCTCGGTGTCTTAGCCATGCCTTTATTATTGAAATTCTGTAAAAGATATGCCTTCCCCGCTGTTTCCGCGCTTTCCCTCATCATCTTTTTCATTGCGGAACTTCTGCTCGAAAGCCAAGTCATCGTCCGCGATACCGTTTATTCGACACTCGAAAGCTGGCAGATGTGGATGTGTTGGGCACCTGTCGGCGAAATGGAGATCCGTGATCTTACGGCATTGCAGGTCCTCGTCGGAGATTATAGTCCCGCTTTCAAACTCCATTTTTATATCATCGCCATCGTCCTTATCATTACAATCCTTAATTGTTTTTACGGCTTCGCTTCTCTGATTTTGACAGGCAACCGCAAACGTCTGAAACCTCTCGTTCTGCAATCCGCCGCAAGTTTTCTTTTTCTTGTCATGTGTATCTGGGCTTGTTTTACGGCATTTTACCGCGACGGTACCTTACAGGTTTCTGTAATTTCTGCGGTTCTTATGAGCGTTTTCTTTACGCTTTTCGGCGTGACGATGGGCATTTTCGCAGGCTCTTTTCTGCTCGGAAAAACAAATTTGCTTTCTATCGGATGCCCCGCCGCCACCGCCACTCTCACAACGCTTCTCATGTATATCGGCGAAATGATCTTGCTTGACGGCAAGCTTTACCGCTTCGGTACGGGCTTTTTCTTTGAAAGCCTCGGTGCTCTCGTGCTGGCACCCGTGGATATTTTCATCATTCTGCTGGCGGGCGGTATCACAGCTTTGATCGTTATGATCTTACAGAAAGGAACAAAACATGAAACGCTTTAACCGATTGATTTTTCTTGTCCTCGCCCTGCTTTTTCTCGTTTCCTGCGATAAAACCCCGAACCATTCCGCCATATGCGATTTCAACACCAATGATATCGGAGAAACCCTTTACGTCGGAATGCGCCGCTCCGAACTGTTCACCGCAATGGGCTATCCCCCGGAATATAACCCCTTGATCGACGTAGACGTTTCTTATGTAATCGAAAAAAATAGCCATTACCGTTGGATTCTCACCGATGGAAATATATTGGATATTATGATGGAAATCAATGACGATTCTTTTTGCGGAACATCCATAGATGCCTTTCACGTTTCCGAGATCAAAATTTCTTCCCCATCGGGCAATGAAGTGTATAAACAGCTCTGCCGTCCGCTCGATATCTCCGCTCTGCCTCAAAATTTTTCTCTTTCCGATGCCAAGGATTGCGGTATTGCCGTACATGAAAATGGACACGTTACCGCAGGACAAGAAACATTTGCTTATTTTCTTGAACAAACGGAAAAAGGAAAACCTTGCACCATCTATATCGGAAATTATTATACCCTGCTCGCCCCCTCGCATTATGACCCCGATTATTATGAAAGCATCAAAGACGATTATCCCGTTTTATATATTTCCGAACTCACTTTCGATGGCAAACATTATATCCATACCCAATACGATAACGGCAAAAAGATCGTTCAAACCTATGCGTATCTCGTCCCGTCCTATAAGCCCGCCGATGCGAAGAAACCCAATGATTCCGAAAGAAGCACACTCGTCTATATGCTCTCAGATGATCCCAACGGCAGTTTTAACGATTGGATGCGCGCCATCACAAGCTCGTCGATCGTCAGCAATTTCAAAAGAACTTTTCCAATCTATTCCGAATAACAAACAAAGCGGTGGGGTTTGGGGAGGTGCTTTTTGTAAAAAGCACCTCCCCATCGTATCTCCTTTTATCCGTGATGCTCCATATCCTTGCGGAAACGGAGTGCACCGCCTGAAAGCGCACGGAAACTTTCAACAGCAGCATCCACTTCCGCCGCCGTGGACTTAAAAAGTATCACATATTTTCCCGAACAAGCCACTGTCATTTTTTCTGCAGGATCGCAAGGCGCAAATTCATAACCATCGTACAGCTTACCCGCAAGCGTTACGGAATTTTTATCCGCTTCCGTTTCAAAAACGTAAAGTGTCTGCCCTTTGGTGTCAACAGCCTGACGGTAACAGATCGCTTTTTCCACGTAATCATCAAATTCTTCTCTACCCATACCGAATGCAAAAGCAATATCATCATCCAGTTCTTCCGTATAAACACCGCTTTTTTCCAATCCCGCACGGGCATAGATCGTCGATGCCAGATCTTCCATATCGGCGAATACAGCAAGTGTTTGTTCACTGCAAGAAGTCAAAACGAGCGACATCAGCAATATGACAATCAATCCGATTTTCTTCACAAAAACCATCTCCTTTTCATTGCTTTTGGAGATAGTTTGTGCTGCAAATCAAGCCTTATACGTTTACGAGGGAAACTTTTTAAAAAAAGTTTCCCCCGCGCCCCTTTCAAAAACTTTTCTCTGTGGCGGCTCTGACTTCATATCGAAATAAATGTCTGTCCACCCACAAGGAAAGTTTTTGGGTGGGGTTTGGGGAGGTGCTTTTTACAAAAAGCACCTCCCCATCGTACTTACTTTGCGTCATACCAAGTCGAACCGACGGAGATTTCGACGGTAAGCGGCACGGAAAGCGAAACGGCGTTTTCCATCTCGCTCTTGAGAAGTGCGCGGACTTCTTCCGCGATATCTTTACGCGCTTCTATAATCAGTTCATCGTGTACTTGCAGGATCAGACGTGCGTCATAACCTTTTTCTTTGAGCTTGCGATCGATATTGACCATTGCAAGCTTAATAACGTCGGCAGCCGTACCTTGAATCGGACTGTTCATTGCCACGCGTTCACCAAAAGCCTGTTCCATCTTTTTGGAAGAAGACAGTTCGGGAATATAGCGGCGGCGACCGAAAAGTGTCGTGACAAAGCCCTCGCGTTTGGCATCGGCAACCACGTTTTTCAGATATTTACTGACTTTCGGATATGCACCGAGATAACCTTCGATATAATTTTTTGCATCCGCACGGGATATCTTGAGATCGGATGCAAGCGAAAATTCGCCCATACCATAAACGATACCGAAATTGACGGCTTTGGCACGTTTACGGAGATCGATCGTTACGTTTTCCGCACTGACACCGAAAATTTTCATAGCCGTCGCGGTATGAATATCATACCCCGAAAGAAATGCTTCCGTCATGGCTTCATCACCGGAAATTGCCGCAAGTAAACGCAATTCGATCTGTGAATAGTCAGCATCGATCAGAACGTAATCGTCATTTTTTGCGACGAAGAATTTACGGAATTCACGTCCGAGCTCCGTTTTGATCGGAATATTCTGAAGATTCGGCTCTGTGGAAGAAAGTCTGCCCGTAGTCGTGAGAGCCTGACGGAAAGAAGTATGCACTTTTCCGTTTGCATCGGCAGCAGAAGCAAGTCCGTCCGCATACGTGCTTTTCAGTTTGCCATACTGACGGAAATCCAGAATATCGGAAATAATAGGATGATAAGGGCGTAATTTTTCCAGAACGTCTGCGCTTGTGGAATAACCGCTTTTTGTCTTTTTCGCGTGCGGAAAACCAAGCTTTTCAAAAAGGATATTGCCAAGCTGTTTCGGAGAATTGATATTGAATTCTTCACCTGCAAGCATATAGATACGGTTTGCAAATTCCGTCTGCATCTCTCCGAGTCTCAGGGAAAAGGCTTTCAAGGCTTCCACGTCAACGGAAAAGCCTTCTTTTTCGATTTCATAGAGCACACGGCAAAGCGGAAATTCGATCTTGCGATAAAGTTCGCTCTGTTCGGATTTTTCGAGTTCTTTTGTGAGAACGGTATGAAGCTCTTTGGTATAATATGCACGTTCGGCAAGTGTCGATGCCGTTTTCATCAGAAGACGCTGTGTCAGTTTATCAAACGAGAAATCATTATCCGTCAGGGATGCGATATAACCCATCAGCATGATATCGTCCTTACAAGCAGTAAAATCGATATCATAAGCCGCAAGCGCATGAAGTGCGGATTTCTGATCGTAAACGATTATATGCGTGTCACCGTTCAGAATATCTTTCAGGGATGCGATACCGTTCACAGGATAAAGACCCTCACCGCAGATCACCGCCGTATCGTTTTCAAAATCAAAAGCGATCGCATATGTTTTATCCGATTTGATGGGGAGATCGGATGCGAAAACGGTTTTCGCTTCGATTTTTTCATCTTCTTTTTTGGTTTCTTCCTCGAGATCGAGTTTTTTCATCAGCGCGAAAAATTCAAATTGTTTGAAAAGCTCGCGCAATTCTTCTTTATGATGACCGTGATAGACTGCATTTTCAAGTGTGATATCGAGCGGAACGTCACATTTGATACGTGCAAGGAACTGTGAATCATATGCAGAATCCTTACCATTTGCCAATTTTGTGATGGTACCTTTTGTGAGTTTTTTGGTTTCCAGATCTTCATAAACGGCATCCAAACTGCCATATTCGCTAATGAGCTTCAATGCGGTCTTTTCGCCGATTCCCGCAACACCGGGAATATTATCGGAGCTGTCACCCATCAAGGCTTTCACATCCACGAACTGCGACGGCAAAACACCGTATTTTTCCTGAAATGCCGCCGTATTAAAAAGCAAAGGCTCGGTATTGGTGGCAAGCACGACATTGGTTTTATCGGTAATGAGCTGTAAAGAGTCGCGGTCACCCGTCACGATATACGTCTGTATATCTTCTTTTTCGCCCATTGCCGCAAGCGTACCGATGATATCGTCCGCTTCAAAACCTTCTTTTGTCAGCACGAGCGCACCCATCGCGCGCAGACAATTTTTTGCGGGTTCCAATTGCATCGCAAGTTCTTCGGGCATCCCGTGGCGGTTGGCTTTATAATCCGCCGAAAATTGATGGCGGAACGTCGGCGCGCGCATATCGAAAGCAACGGCAAAATAATCAGGTTCATAGGTCTGCAAATGCTTTTCCAAAATCGTTACCATACCGTAAATGGCATTGGTAAAAAGTCCATCCTTGGTTTTCAGAGGACGGATTCCGTAAAAAGCACGGTTGAGGATCGAGTTTCCGTCAACGACCAGCATTTTTTTCATAGGTAAATCATCCTTTTTTACAATAAATTTCTTACGGAATTTATTGTATCACAACTCCAAAAAAAATTAAATACTTTTTTAAAAAAATTTCAAAAAACCTATTGACAAATCGGAATCTTTGTTATATAATATGACCCGTAAGCGAAACACAGCACCCGCTGATATGGCTCAGTTGGTAGAGCACATCCTTGGTAAGGATGAGGTCACCAGTTCGAATCTGGTTATCAGCTCCAAGCACTCTTGCGAAAGCAAGGGTGCTTTTCTTTTTTCTGACGAAAGGATTTGATGTTTATGAACTTTGCCGATCTCCACCTGCATAGCCTTTATTCCGACGGAAGCGATACCGTGGAAGAACTCGTTGAAAAACTTCTGGGAAATGACATCGAGACGTTTGCCCTGACCGATCATGATTCCATACGCGGTGTTCCTGAACTCTTGAAGCTCGCGGAAGGAAAAGCCAAAGCCATCACGGGCGTGGAATTTTCCTGTCTGGATGAAGGCGCACCGTGTCATATCCTTGCTTATCGGTTCCCTTTAGAAAACAAAAAATTTCTCGCACTTTTGAAAAAAGGCGATGAACGCCGTTTTCGTAATTTCCGCAACCGTCGTAATCATTTGGAAAAAGCGCATGGAATCTTCTTTACGGAAGAAGAACTTGCGTGGCTTTATTCCCTACCCAAGATCGGCAAACCACATATCGCAAAGATTCTGATCGAAAGAGGTCTTGCGACTGATACTTCGGATGTCATCCGCCGTTATCTTGACGGTTGCAAAGATGGTGACGAACGGCTTTCTGCAAGTGAAGTCATTGCCGTGACACTGGAAGCGGGCGGTATTCCGATATGGGCACATCCACTCGGCGGTGAGGGTGAAAAACATCTTTCCGAGGCGGAATTTGATGCGCTTCTGCCCCGTCTGATCGCTCACGGTATCAAAGGTATGGAATGTTATTATTCACGCTATACGAAAGCCGAAATCGCTTTTCTCTTGCAAAAAGCAAAAGAAAATAACCTCGCTGTCAGCGGTGGCAGTGATTATCACGGGAAAAATAAGACCGTCACGCTCGGCGCGCTTTGCGCGGAAGAGTTGACGGTGACAACAGAGGAACTATCCATCTTGCGTTTATTATAAATATAAAGAGGAAAATTATGAAAGCAGTAATCGCAATCGATTCTTTCAAAGGCAGTCTTTCCACATGGGAAGCGGGGAATGCCATCAAAGAAGGAATTCTGAAAATATATCCGAATGCCGAAACTGTAATCTCACCTCTCGCGGACGGGGGTGAAGGCACGGCAGAAGTGATCGTTTCCGCAACAAAGGGTGCGATGCGTACAATAGCCGCCCATGATCCGCTCGGCAGAAAAATCATGGCTTCCTACGGTATCACAGGAAAAACAGCCGTCATTGAAATGGCTTCGGCAAGTGGGATCACATTAATTTCGGAAAAAGAACGTGATCCACTCCGTACGACGACGTTCGGTGTCGGCGAATTGATTGCCGATGCCATCCGTTACGGCTGTCGGGAATTTATCATCGGTCTTGGCGGCAGCGCAACGAATGACGGCGGAATCGGTATGTTATCCGCACTTGGTTTTGAATTTTTAAATCAGAACGGCGATCAAATTCTGTTCGGCGCAAAAGGCTTGAAAGAACTTTCCGAAATCCGCACGGAAAACCGTCTGCCTCTCCTTTCAGAATGTCATTTTTCCGTTGCTTGCGACGTAAAAAATTCCCTCTGCGGAAAAAACGGATGCAGTGCCGTTTTTGCTCTGCAGAAGGGCGGTACAAAAGAAACGATACCTCTGATGGATGCATGGCTTTCGCATTATGCCAAGCTGACACGCACGGTCAATCCCAATGCAGATGAAAATACTGAAGGTTGCGGCGCGGCGGGCGGACTCGGATTTGCGTTTTTATCCTATCTGAATGCGGAACTCCGTTCGGGTATCGAGCTTGTTATGCAAGCAACAGGACTTAAAGAACAGATCAAAGCTGCCGATATCGTCATCACGGGCGAAGGCAGATTGGACGGAAGCTCCTGCATGGGTAAAGCCCCCTCAGGTGTCGCAAAGCTTGCCAAAACATACGGAAAGCCTGTCATTGCCCTTGCCGGATGCGTAACGGAAGAAGCCTCCGCGCTCCATCAGTACGGCATCGATGCCTTCTTTCCTATCATCCCATCGCCTTGCACGCTCGCGGATGCAATGGATAAAACACGTGCATATCGCAATCTCTCCCGTACAACCGAACAGATTTTCCGTTTATGGAGAACGGCACAAGGAGAACAATGGGGAGGAGCTTTTTAAAAAAAGCTCCTCCCCAAACCCCACCGCAAAAACTTTTCTCTGTGGTGACTCTTGGTTTGCCTTGGTGCTTACCGTAATAAAGACAGGGCTACCACGGAGAAAGTTTTTTGATGGGGGTTCGGGGGAAACTTTTTCTAAAAAAAGTTTCCCCCGAAAAATATCCGTCACCATTGCGTGTTCAATGATAAGATCGGGCGCGTATTTTTTGCCCAATTCGGTCAGCATCGTCAGGAGAGGGATTCTGACAGTCGGGAATCAGATTGATCGTCGTTTTTTTCATCAGATCACCGTAAATTCACGGACGTAACCCGCAAAGCTGCCGTGCGTTGCATATTGGCATTTATCTTCCGTCAGCATTTCTTCAAAATTCAAATGGGTATGACCGACGATAAGTGCTTTGATGAGAGGTTCGTTTTTGATGTATTCCACAGCGCGAAGCGTCGCGCTGTCGGGCATCTGTTGCGCTCGTCTGTCATCGGGATAAGTTGAAAGCAATTCTTCGGGCGCGGCAACGACGTAGGCGCAAGGATGTTCTTGCATCACAGTTTCGGCAAGACCTTTCGTATAGAGCGGAACGTGCATGGCAAGAATGATCGGATGACCTTTTGCCACCTCTGCCTTGAGCATTTCAGTCTGTCCGTCACCGATCAGATAATACGAATTATCAAGCGTTACGAAATTCACGCCGCCGATGATACGAGAATCAAAATAAAGATTATTTTTAATATGAGGCGCAATCTCTTTAATCTTTTCCCATTTATAAGCGTAATCTTCTTTGGCTTTGCCAAGAAAGTGGCAAAAGTCGTGATTGCCCGCTGCGTACATATAATCAAGTCCCTCAAAATGCTGATCGATAAAATCGAAATTACCTTTGGAGAAAAAGTCAATCAGGTCGCCCGTATGCAAGATCGGCAGATTGTTTCTCTTTGCGTAATCTATTGCTTGAAAATAATAATCTTCCGCGCAGCCTTCGTAATCCACGTCAAAGGTCTTCACGCGTCTGCCGTTAAACGGATCGTCGCGTGTGATATGTGTATCGGTGATATGCAAAAAGCGGATCGATTTTTCGATGCCGATATGGATGGTGTTCTTGATGATTTGCAGTTCTTTTTTCATTGTGTTATTTTTGGGAAAAATTTTCCCAAAGCCCCTTTCAAAAACTTTTGTATGGTAATATCATTTTATCATATTGTGAGCGAAAATACAAGCAAAAAATGATCCTCTGTGCGAGGATCATTCAGCCTGTCGAAAAACTTATGTAGAAAAGATGAAAATAAAAGTTGCACAAAAACTCAAAAAGACAAGTAGCATAAAGGCTCGCCCTTTGGGAGAGCTCCCGACGAAAGTCGGGTGAGAGGGTTGATCCAGCACAAAAAA
>JAFUQQ010000010.1 GCA_017472285.1 Clostridia bacterium
ACAATTTCTTTAAGCTGGATTTGTTCTTCTACGGTTAAATATATTTCTTTGTTTAACATTTTGGTATACCTCTTTTTCGTTTTCTTTTAGTATACCAAATAATCATTCATATGTCAAGTTTTAGTAGGGACGAGATACTACCTAATTGTGCAACTTTTTATTTTTACCTTTTCTACATAGGTTTTTCGACAGACTGATGAAAAGGGAAAGCATCCTGCTTTCCCTTTTCATGACTTAATCCAGATTCAATTTGCGTTCCAGAATATATTTTGTGCCGAGATATGCGGCAATGGTTGCGACAGCGACCAGAATGATGGAAATGACCATAACGATCAGATAAACGAAGGAAGGCGCGTAACTTGAGAGCGTCAGAACCAAGGAAATCACGGAAGTGACGCTGGAGACCAAACCGTTGATGATAAAAATACTGATGATCGCTGCGAGCAAACGGTGTTTTTTCACGAGCATGCAGCCAAGACAGATTGCAAAATACGTAATGATGCTTTGCATTGCATAAGAAACGATATAATACAGAACACTGAGAATGATATGTGTGATACCGAAGCCCAATTCTGTTCCCATCGTGGAGAAGACTTCTCCGAAAGCTTCAAAAAAGTAAGGGAGTCCTTCCGCGATACCGCCGTAACCGATCTCCGCACCACCGAGAATCATGACGATACACACAAGAGCTACAACAAGGGAAAGGGTATTCCAGATCAACGTTGAAAGCAGTTTGATCCAGAGATGTTCCGTGATCGTCAGGGGAAGCGTAAAGGTCAGATAACCTTCATCGGTAAAGAAGGAAACGTAAAAACGGTAAACGAGCATGACGGAAACCGCAAGGATGGATGCAATCAGCAGAAAATACAATCCGAAGGCAAGCAATACTTCAAAAATAACGAAAAGGATGGAAAAGAGTTCTTGCGTATCGGATTCGGCTGTTCCTTCCAATGCGTCCGAAAAATGAAAGACACGGCCGTCCAGAATGAACGTCACGCTCATCAGCATGGAAGCAATGAGCAGAACGATCAGCATCGGCATAACGATGCGTGCGACCGCGCGAAATTCATGTTTGATACCTTTTATAAACATCTGTATACCTCCCTGAAAAGCTCATCGATGGTCTTACCGCTTTGTTCTCTTGCTTTATCCGCATCGTTAATCATCAGAAGCTGACCGTCACGGATGAAGATAAAGCTGTCAAGGATCTTTTCCACGTCTGCGATAAGATGCGTGGAAATAACGATCGTGGAATCGGGATTGCGGTTGGAAAGAATGGTTTGCAGAATAAATTCTCTGGCGACGGGATCGACACCTGCGATCGGTTCATCAAGAAGATAAACTTTTGCGCGGCGGGACATGACGAGTACGAGCTGAACTTTTTCTCGGTTACCTTTGGAAAGCGTTTTGAGCTTGGCATTGGCATCAAGGGCAAGGGATGTGAGCATATTCATCGCGACGGTTTTATCAAAATCCTCGTAAAAATCCGCAAAATAATCAATGATATCACGAATACGCATCCAAGAATTGAGATAGGTTCTTTCGGGCAGAAACGATACAATCTTTTTGGTTTCCGTACCCACGTCCATACCGCAGACGAGAACCTTGCCATCTGTCGGCTGTAAGATACCTGCCGCAATTTTCAGAAACGTGGTCTTGCCGCTTCCGTTGGAGCCGAGAAGTCCGATGATTTTACCGCCTTCCAGAGAAAAATTGACGTTGGAAAGCGCGCGTTTGGAGCCGTAATTTTTCGTAAGACCCACAGCCTGTAAGGAATAGGTTGCGGTCGAATACGTTTTTTGTGCCGTGTCATTTACAGGCGCGTTCATCGTTACGTCAGTTCCCGGGAAATTGACGGATTCCGATATGTTTGACATAAAAAATCCTCCTTTATATCATATATGATCTTTGCTTTTCCGCGGGAGATTCCGACGGAAATTTTGTTTCGAATCAAAATGATTATAATAATATAGTAATATAATAATAGGAAATTGTCAAGAATTTGCAGAAAAATTCCCTTTCAGACAAAAAAATTTAAAAAATTTTTGAAATATTTACGAAGAAAAATAAAATTCCACTTGACATTTTCATGTTTTTATGGGATAATAAAATTTGTAATGTAGCAATCTGCGCAGAATTATATCTGCGGTTGCAAGGAGGTGTAAAGAGAATGCTTACTTACCAGCCTAAAAAACGTCAAAGACAAAAAGAGCATGGTTTCAGAAAGAGAATGAAAACTGCAAACGGCCGCAAGGTTTTGAAGAGAAGACGCGCTAAATGCAGAGCAAGACTCTCTTATTAATTCATCGATTGAAACGCATCGGATAAAGAAAGCCTGTGAAAACGTCATGGGCTTTTCCTTTTGTAAGGAATCCGAAAAAAGGGGGAATCTGTGTGAAAAACATAGCCATTTCCGAAAATCACCTTTATAAAAAGGTTTACGCAAAGGGCTTGAAAGCCGTTTGCAAGCATATCGTGGTATATGTTCTGACCGATTACCACGCATCCCGTCTGCAACGGGAAAACCCGCTGAAAAAGAAAGTAAACCGTGTTGGGCTTACGGTTTCGACAAAACTTGGAAAGGCGGTCGTGCGTTCGCGCGTGAGAAGGATCCTGCGCGCCGCATATCATAAGCTCGAAACAGAACGGACCATCAAAAAGGGCAAGCTCATCGTCATCACTGCGCGCGATGCCGCTGTGAACGCCAAAAGCACGGATATCTATGCCGATCTTCTCTATGCGGCAAGAAAACTTTCGCTTTTTGACGATGCGCCGAAAAAAGATGCCGTGGGTAAGACGGAGAATGGGAAACGATGAAATATATTGCGATATGGCTCGTAAAATTCTATCAGAAATTCATTTCTCCTCTCAAGCCTCCGTGCTGCCGCTTTCACCCAACCTGTTCTTCCTATGCCATCGAGGCCTTCAAGGAATGGGGCCTTATCATCGGTCTGCTCCTCACCGTTTGGCGTATTCTGCGCTGTCAGCCGTTCTCCCGGGGTGGCTACGACCCCGTGCCGAAAAGAAAACGGAAGACCGATCTTTAAAATCATACCGTTCCAACAAAACAAAGGAGATCATCCAAAACAATGTTTAACGCAATTTATTCATTTTTCGGAAAACTGCTTGCAGCTTTCGATTCCTTTACGGGCAGTTATCTTCTGGCACTCTTTATTTTCGCGCTTCTCGTAAAGATTATTTTGCTCCCCTTCGGCATCAAACAGCAGAAAAACTCCATCAAGCAGGCGCACGTCAAACCGAAAGAAATGGCGATCCGCAGCAAATACAAGGGCAGAACCGATCAGCCTACCATGCAGAAGATGCAAGATGAAATCGGAAAGCTTTACGAAAAGGAAGGTTACAGCCCCCTTGCCGGCTGTCTGCCTCTCTTTATTCAGCTTCCGATCATCTTGATTCTTTATAAGGTCATCACCAACCCGCTTCAGTATATCTGCGGCTATACCACGGATATGATTAATAAGATTGCTTCTTATCTCGCGGAAATCGGTACAAAGGGCATCACCGTGAAAGACGGCGTATTCTCCGGTTATGATATCAGCTTGATTAAGCATTTTGAAAGCAATCTCGAAGGCATCAATACCGCGCTCTCCGAATTGGAAGGCGCAGGAAGTGTCATTATGGAAGAATTGCCGAACTTCAGCTTCTTCGGCTTCGGTGGCAATACCATCCTTGCCGATAACCCGACCTTCCTTTCCATCCTCGTTCTCGTACCGATCCTTAACTTCGTATTTACGTTGCTTTCCACATGGGTAACGAAAAAGCTGACGTTCCAGCCGATGCAGGATCAGCAGCCCGGTTCGATGAAGTTCATGAACCTCTTCATGGCAGGTATGACGACATGGATCGCATTCAGCGTTCCCGCCGCTATCGGTATCTATTGGCTTTTCAATAATATTCTCGGTATGCTCCAGCAGTTCATCCTCGCGAAAACCATGCCCCTTCCCAAATTCACTGAGGAAGATTACAAACAGGCTGAACGCGAATATATGGGTAAATCCGCAACCAAAAAAGAAAACGTAATCAAGACGAGAGCCGCTCTCGCGCGTCCGATGGATGACGATGAATATGCAGACCTCGGTGACTACGTTTCCGTATATGACGAACGTCCTTCGATCGATGAAGAACCCGAACCCTCCGGTAAATCCACGATCGAAAAAGCACCCTTGAAAAAGAAGAAACATTAAAAAAGACAAATTTTTAAGTAAGGAAAGATCACATCATGAAAAAAGATATCATCGTAACCGCGAAAACCGTTGAGGATGCGGCGCAGAACGGTGCCGCACAGCTTGGTGTTTCCCGTGAAGATGTTGAGATCGAGGTTCTTGAAGAACCTAAAAAAGGTTTTCTCGGTATGGGCGCTGCTCCCGCAAAGGTTAAAGTCACTTATATTCTGAAGCCTCTTGAGGCGGCCCGCAACTTCATTGAAACTCTGATGGCTGACCTTGGCATTACCGCTGAGATTCAGATCCATGACGATGGCGATGGCGAATCCCTCATCACCATCGAAGGCGAAGGCGCATCGATCCTGATCGGTCACCACGGCGATACTTTGGAAGCATTCCAATATCTCGTCAACCTTGCCGCAAACAAAAAGGATGATGAAGACCGTCAGTATACGAGAATTACCGTCAATATTGAAAATTACCGTGAAAAGAGAGAAGAAACCCTTCGCAAGCTCGCAGCAAAAATGGCGGCAAAGGTTAAAAAGTCCGGCAGAAATATTGCGCTCGAACCCATGAATGCTTATGAACGCCGTATCATTCACGCTGAAATTCAGAAGATCGAAGGTGTTTCCACCAATTCCGTTGGTGCGGAAGGCAACAGACGTGTCGTTATCTTCCCCGAAGGCGAGGCAAAGCCTACCGAAGCAAGACCTGAAAGAAAACCGAGACCCCGCCGCGAAAAACCTGCTTTTGATAAAGGCGATAAACGTACCAAGTCTTTTGATAAAGCTGAAAAACGCACGGCAAACACTGCTGAAAAGACAGAAAAATCCGATGTTCGCAAAGAACAGCCTCGCAAGGATTATTCTGCTTACAAGCGTCCGGAAGGTTCCCGTCCCGCGCCCCGCAAGATCGAAAAGGCAAAGGATCTTGACAGTTATTTTGCAAAACTCAAGGAATTTTCCAGCAACAATCCGCAATAAGCATTTTACGCTTTGCAACCATAAATAGCACAAATCCCGACGGGATGGCAAGTTTTCCGAAAACGGATTTTGCCATTCCGTTTTCTTAATTTTATGATATTTTTGCTTCTGTTTTTATGATAGTGCCTCTATGGGTTTTGCTCAACTTTTTCTTTGTTTGAAAGAAAAAGTTGCAAAAAGAAGCAAACAAACTTGCAGTTTGATCGAGGGTGTAGATTTGTTATCAATACACCATGCTTCATATCCGCCTACTTATCGGCGGATAGGCGCATGGCGATGGCTTTTTCAATAATTTGTATAACGCGCGCTTTATTTTAGCGAAGATTTATTTTCTTTTCCGTCCCGCGATGATTACTACTATGTGCAGACTTGAATGGCAAAACTTTAAAAATCTGCACACAGATTCAATGAGCGCGGGCAAACTTGTTTGCGAAGAATCTCTTTGGCTTTGCCTTGTAAAAGTTTAAAATCCGAACATTCGGTCAAGCGGAACGCTTGTGTATCTTTTGGTACTTTTCTTTACACAAGAAAAGTACAGAACACCCCCAACGCGAGTTGAAATCAAATAGTATAAAAAGAAAAGAGAACAAAACCATGTATTCTATGTTTGGTTCTACAATTGCGGCGATTTCTACGCCGCGCGGCAAAGGCGGTATCGCAGTCATCCGAGTTTCTGGTGATGATGCGATCACGATTTGCGAAAAATTTATTTTCCCGAAAAGCGGAAAAAAATTGTCCGAAATCAGACGCGGTTCCGTCTGTCTTGCGGATGTCAAAGATGAAGACGGGGGTCTTCTTGATGAAGCGGTTATTACCGTATTTCATGCGCCTCATTCCTATACAGGCGAAAATACCGTTGAAATCAGTTGTCACGGCGGTGTTTTGCTGACGGAATCGATTTTGATGCGTACCCTTTCCTGCGGTGCGGTACAAGCCGGACCGGGTGAATTTACCCGTCGTGCATTTTCTGCGGGTAAGCTGTCGTTGTCACAGGCGGAAGCTGTGATTGGTATGATTGATGCCGAAACCAAAGCTGCGCTTGCGCTTTCCCGTATCAATCTTGATGGTGCAATCCGTCGTAAAACGGATGCGATTTATGATACTTTGAAAACTTTGGTTTCGGGTGTATATGCCATCATTGACTTTCCCGATGAGGATTTGTCTTCTCTTTCGGAGGACGAAGTGCGTGACGGAATCATTTCAGCGATGGATGCGTTGGAAATGCTCCGCCGTTCGTATAAAACGGGACACGCTGTTTGCGAAGGTGTCAAAACAGTTATTTTCGGCAAGCCCAATACGGGTAAATCTACGATCTTGAATCTTCTTGCGGAGAAAGAACGTGCGATCGTAACGGACGTTGCAGGTACGACACGAGATGTGATTTCCGAAACCGTAGCGGCGGGCAATGTCACGCTTCGTCTTTCCGATACGGCAGGTGTACACGGTACGGATGACTTTGTGGAAAGCATTGGTGTACAGAAAAGTATTGAAGCATTGGAAGAAGCGGAATTGATTCTTGCGGTATTTGATCTTTCGCGTGGCTTGGATGCGGAAGATGAAGAAATCCTGACTCATGTGGAAAATCGTGCAAGTCTTGGTGTTCCCGTGATTGCAATTTGTAATAAAAGCGATCTTTTTGATTCCGAAAAGACCGAAGCGGATATTTCCCGCATTGCAACGGCACTTGGGACGGAACCGATCTTGCTTTGCGCAAAAAATGAAACGAGCCGTGAAGCACTCGTTTCCCGTATTGAAACGACGTTTGAAAGCAGTGATTTTTCTGCATCCGACAATGCTGTTATCACCAATGCCCGTCAGTTTGCGGCTGTAAACGATGCACTTTCTCACGTCAGAAGTGCCTTGGAAACCCTTGATTTTCTCGGCGCGGATACAGCTTGCTCCGAACTTGAACTTGCTATGGGCAGTCTTGGCGAGTTTGACGGCAGACAAGTTACCATTGATATCGTCGACAGCATCTTCCATCGTTTCTGTGTCGGCAAGTAACTTACTTTTTTCTTTACGGAAAGAAAAAAGTAAGCAAAAAAGAAACGAATTTGAAAGTGCCTCTGTATTTATTTTGATCGAAAAGAAGAAAGTAAGCAAAGAAGAAACGAATTGTGGTTGCTGTACTCTGTGTAACAAATGATACTCCAAGCCTTCTCCTTTGGAGAAGGTGGCGGCGAAGCCGACGGATGAGGAGAGCAAAATTTCCACAAAAAAACAAGGAGAAACGCGATGCATACCCCAATCCATCATTATGAAATTTTACCCTCCACGAATGCTGAAGCAAAAAAAATGATTTTGAACGGCGCGCGTGAAGGTATTCTTCTTGCGGAGCATCAGACCGCGGGCAGAGGCAGACTTGGAAGAAGTTTTTTTTCCGAAAATGGAATTTTTATGAGTGTGATTATTGCACCCGAAAAGATTCCGTTTGATACGGGATTTCTGACGAGTGCGGTTGCCGCCGCCGTTTGCCGTGCCATTACGGAAAAAGGTTTTGATGTGGGTATCAAATGGGTCAACGATATTTATCTTGACGGCAAAAAGATCTGCGGTATTTTAGCAGAAGCGGTTAGCATGGGCGCAGAAACGCTTGCTTACGTTGTTGGAATTGGGATTAACGTGGGTGAAAGCGATTTCCCCGAGGAGATTCGGGATATCGCCGCCACCTTGCTACTCAATGAAAAAGAAAAAGAGAAATTGTTTTTCTCCGTTCTTGAAAATATCGAAAAAGTTCTTGCGGAAAATAAAAAAACGATACTTTCTTATCTGAAAGAAAAAAGCATCGTTCTCGGTAAAGATATCCGCTTTTTCGGTGTGAAAGATGGAGAAGGGCGCGCGATCGACCTCGATGAAAACGGCGGTCTTGTCGTTTTGACAGATGCAAATGAAAAAATTATCCTCACGGGTGGTGAAATTTCCGTAAGGGTCAGATAAAAAGAGCGGGGAACCGCTTTTTTTATAGGAAATTGCGCGTTTGTTTTGTAGGGACAGGCATCCTCGACTGTCCGTGAAAAATTAAATCAATATTTTTGATAAAATTTATTCAAATTTTTGCAAAAATATTCAAAAAGAGGCTTGACAAATAGTGCTTTTTGTAGTATACTATTACGGCAATCCTAAGACAGCAGGTTCGAATGAAAAGCCAAGCTTCCCTGCCGAGGAGAGATTTTTAAATTTTGATTATTTTCAAGTCTTTCCTGCAATATCTATGGATTTGCAGAAAAGGCTTTTTTGTTATTTATACTACGTATAAATAATACTTGGCTGCTTTATTATTTGAAGGGTGGTGAAATCATGCCTAGTGCACAGGTTCTTGAATCCAAAAAGAAAATTGTTGCTGATCTGACAGAAAAACTGCAGAAAGCTTCCGCGTGTGTAATCGTTAAATACGAAGGTATCACCGTTGAAGATGACACAGCTCTCAGAGCAGAACTCCGCAAAGCAGGTGTTGAATACTCCGTAGTTAAAAACACTCTTACCAAGAGAGCTTGCGAAAACGCAGGTTACGGCGAACTCGCAAACGTCCTCGAAGGTATGACTGCTGTTGCAACAAGCGAAGCAGACCCCGTTGCTGCTGCTAAAATCACAAAGAAATTCGCTGATAAGGTTGAATCCTTTGAAATCAAAGCCGGTTTCGTAGACGGCAAGGTTCTCGATGCTGCAGGTGTTAACGACCTCGCTGAACTTCCTTCCAAAGAAGTCCTCATCGGAAAGATCCTCGGAAGCCTTCAGTCTTCCCTCTACGGTCTCGCTCATGTTCTCCAGGCTTACGTCGACAAGGAGAACGGCGAAGCTACTGCTTAATTTGCAGTTTCCCCGTTTTTTACAAACCATCAAAAAAATCTTACTAAAAAAATCCAAAATGGAGGTAATTTATCATGGCATCTGAAAAAATCATCGGTATTGTTGATACCATTAAAACTCTTACCATTCTTGAGGTTGCAGACCTCGTAAAAGCTCTCGAAGAAGAATTTGGCGTTTCCGCAGCTCCCGTTGCAGTAGCAGCAGTTGGCGGTGCAGCAGCTCCCGTTGTTGAAGAAAAGACTGAATTTGACGTTGTCCTCACTTCCTTCGGTTCCAGCAAGCTCCCCGTTATCAAGGCTGTTCGTGAAGTTACCGGTCTTGGTCTTAAGGAAGCTAAAGAACTCGTTGAAAACTGCCCCAAGACTCTTAAAGAAGGCATCTCCAAAGAAGACGCTGAAAAGATCAAAGCAGACCTCGTTGCTGCTGGTGCAGAAGTTGAAATCAAGTAATCTGATATCAGATCAACTTATTTCGTTTCCTTTGCAAATCTCCGCATCCGCTTTTCGCGGATGCGGAATTTCTCAAGAAATTTGAAAATTTCTTGAAATTTTTTCAAAAACCTATTGACATTTCAGAATTTATTTGGTATAATATCAAACGTTGAATGCATCTGGGTGTGGCGCAGTTGGTAGCGCGCTACCTTGGGGTGGTAGAGGCCGCTGGTTCAAGTCCAGTCACTCAGACCAACAAAGATAATCCGAACTTATTCCTAATTGGAGAATCGTTCGGATTTTTTGTTTTATATTGTCATTCAAGCGCAAAATAAGAATTGCCTCCGACCATTGATTTCTCTGTCGGAGGCTTTTCCTTTGTGCATTTTTCACACATATACATTCGTGGTATTTTCTTTTGAAATAGATTTTGATATAATATAATCACAAAGGAGAGTGATTCCATGAAATACAAAAACGCCAAAGATATTTTCCCCGAAAATCTTTTACGACAAATTCAAAAATACGTTTCGGGCGAACTCATTTACATTCCGTCCGACTCGCAAAAGAAAAAGGAATGGGGAGAAACCTCGGGATACCGTCGGTATTTATACGAAAGGAATCGAGATATCAAAGCTAAATTCTTGGAAGGCGCCACCATAGAAGCTTTAGTAGAAGAATATCATCTCTCTTTTGATTCCGTTAAAAAAATTGTTTACAGCAAAAAGGAGGTCTTTATGCTCGAATACAAAGCCACGCTTTCAAGTGCCATGCAATATGCTAAGGCAGGAAAAATCGAAGAATGGGTACATACTTATCTGCTCTCGGACGGACACAATAAAGCTTTTTCTGATGGTCTTAAACTGTTTGACCGTTATTGGATCGGCCCTATTACGATGCCGCTTTCTGAATTTCCGAGATGTGTTGGTCCGGAAGAAGGTATGCGCTATCCTATCCCTGAAAATTATTTTGAAAAGCATGTCAAAAAACTCATGAACGTCATTCAAAATAACAAAGATATGCCCCCGCTAATCGTTCATTTTTATGATCACAAATGGGAGCTTAACGACGGCAATCACCGTCATGAGGCTTATAAACGTCTTGGTATTACTGAATATCCCGTTATCGTTTGGATCACAGAAAAAGAAGAATACGAGGAGTTTTTGGGTCAATACAGCGAATTCTTGAATAAGGAATAATACTTGCCTCCGACGGGAAACCCCGTCGGAGGCTTTCTTTATGCACTTACCTTTTTATTTTGTTTTTCTTTGCTTTCCATACCTCAAATTCATGTTTACCTTCAGTGGATTCAAAAAATGCAACTATAGCAGGATAAAATGTTCTAACGATATCCTCAATCTCATGACGCAGGAGTTGTATCACGCATAAGCCAGAGAAATCGATATATTGAGCTTTCGCCGTTTTGAAGGCTGATTTCTTACTACTTTTTGTTCCTTCTTTTCCAACTAACAGTTGGACGGAAAACACTTACTTCAAACTAACGAGTCATTGATTTTTCATTTTTCTAAGGGTAAAATATAATCAGAAATTTTAATTTTGGAGGCTATTCTATGAAACTCAATGAAAACATCATGGCATTGCGAAGAGCGAAAGGAATTACACAGGAAGAACTGGCGGTGGCACTTGGCGTTAGCAATCAAGCGGTTTCAAAATGGGAATCTGCGCAAACCTGTCCCGATATTTCGCTTTTATCGGTGATTGCGGATTATTTCGAGATTTCCATTGATGAACTGATGGGACATGATATTCCGATAAAACGAGAAAGATCAAAAGACGATACAAAAGATAATTTGACGGAAAAAGCACTCGGTTTATTGGAACAAAACGGAAAACTTTCTACATCTCTATTGCAAAGGCAGTTGTCCATCGGATACAACAAGGCAAAACTTCTGCTTGAAAATTTAGAATCAGATGGATGTATTGTCCGTGATGGCGCACATACCTATGTTGCGAAGGATAAAAAGTAATGGTATGCAAAATAGCGTTACCGCGTTAAACGTAACGGATGTTACGCCTTTTTCTTCTATCAAATAAAATATTTCAAGCGTTAACTTCAGCGCAACTTGCACCGAAGTTGCAAACAAAAAAGCCACTCCGCACATTTGCCGTTTTCGGACAAACATGATAGAATGACTTCAGAAAATATTTAATGATGAAAGTCTAAAAAATACCGATCCTCTCCGTTGGATAAGCGAGATGAATTTGGCAAAGAAAAGTGCGGAGGAAATCGTGCTAAAAGAATATGTTTATGCGTAAAACAAACCTCCGAGCAAATTGCTCGGAGGTCTCTCTTTTATGCTGTCTTTTCGGTATAATACTGTGCTTGCGCGTGCCAAAGCTCGTGATATTTGCCTTTTTCATCTGCAACAAGTTCCTCATGACCACCCTGTTGAACAATAGTACCATGATCAAAAACGACAATATTATTGCAAAAACGGCAGGAAGAAAGTCTATGGCTGATGTAGATTGCCGTCTTATTCTCTACGATTTCATTAAACTGACTGTAAATTTCCGCTTCCGCGAGAGGATCAAGAGCAGCCGTCGGTTCATCAAGGATAATGAACGGTGCATCTTTGTAAAGCGCACGGGCAATTGCAATTTTTTGAGCTTCGCCGCCCGAAACGTCAATACCGTCATTTTCATAATCTCGGTACAGAGGCGTTTCGATGCCGCGTTCTAATTCGCTGATGCGTTTGCCGAGCCCTACACGTTCGAGGCATGACAGCACCTTTTCACGATCATAATTCAGATCTGCTGCCACGTTTTCTGCAATGCTGAAAGCAAAGAGCTTATAATCCTGAAATACAACGGAGAAAATTTTCATATATTCATCGTATTTATAACGTGTAATGTCAATGCCATTGAGAAGGATTTTTCCCTCGGTGGGATCATAAAGGCGGCACAAAAGTTTAATAAACGTCGTTTTACCCGAACCGTTCATACCGACCACAGCCATGCGATCACCGATCTTGAATTTCATATTTACATGGCGAAGTGCCCAGTTTTCGCTACGGGGATATTTGAAGCTGACATCACGAAATTCGATCTCATAATCAATATCTTCGCGCTTTTCGACGGAAAGCGTTCCATGATACATATCATCGGGAAGATCCAAGAACTCAAAAACACGTTCCATCGCATCGTTGTTTTCTATAAGATATCCATAACGCTCTGCAAGAGTAGAAATGCCATCAATAAACTTTGCTATCGTTCCGCGATAAAGAATAAAGCTACCGATGCCGAAAACACCGATATATGCTTTTGCCGCAACGAAAATAAAGAGAACCGCTGTCATGATAAAATCCCAGATCATACGGATTGATCCGTATTTGAGGCTATAAGCACGATCCTTGAATATAAAGGAAGGACGGCGCAGCTTTTTATTGTATTCAGATAGAATCTGCCGACGCATATTGAAGATTGTAATATCTGAACCGAATTTCATTAAAAAGCTGAAAAGGCTATTACTTTCCGCCAGATCTTCATAAGCTTTTCTTACCTTTTTTGATAGTACATTGCCTGTTGTAATTGAAACAATCACATTGAGAAAAATCAGTGTAAGCACAACCAAGATCGAATACGGTGAATTGATGAACGCAAAAAAGCCTTCATATCCGTGATCTTCCACGAGCTTAAACATGGAAACCGTGAGCGACACGGAAAGAATAATGTTTACTATCGCACGACATACAGCATTAATATTCCAAAGAAGGACTGACAGTCCTGCTCCCGTTGCGTTTTTAGCGGCGAATATCTTTTGGCGCAAGATCACAACGTCGGGATTTTCCAAATGGTCATACTGCATCTTATTTTGTGTTTCCATATAATAATACATATCTTTCCGCCATGTATCCGAGCCGTAAACATTTGCCCTGCCTTGAATCAGGCGTTGCGCAAGGTTCAGGAGAAAAAGACCGCCGACGGATATAATTGCCAAGAGAAGAAGCCGTTTCGCATCGCGGGAATATGCCAGCTCGTCAATCACAAGCGCCGACATATAGAGTGCAAAATAGGGGGAGAGTATTCCTGTAATATTCGTAAAAATACTCCAAAAAATCGAACGGCGGTAAATTTTGAAAACAATTCGATAGCCGCGCATGATCATTGCCATGTTTTCTTTGAATGTTCTCTTAGTCTTCATTTTTTACGCCCTCCTTATAGTATTTTGCTTGCACGTCGAATATCTCACGGTATTTGCCACCCTTTGCCATCAACTCATCGTGCGTGCCTTCCTCTGCAATCACAGCGCCATCGAGGAAAAAGATGCGGTCGCAAAAGCGCGTAGAGGCAAGACGATGGGAAATGAAAACAGAAGTTACATTTTTGATGTTGTTATATCTGCGATACATAGCGTCCTCTGCGATGGGATCAAGTGCCGCTGTCGGTTCGTCCAAAATCATAATTTCAGCATCACGATACATGGCACGGGCAAGCAAAAGCTTTTGTTGCTCGCCACCCGAAAGCTCAATGGCATCCTTGTATACCTGTCTATTCAGCGGCGTATCCCATCCGAGCGGCAGCGATTTTATTTTTTCGTCAAGTCCCGATTCTCTGATGCAGCGAGTCAGCTTTTCATTATCAATTTCTTCTCCTGCGTCGTAATCGGGCAATGCGATATTTTCCGCAATGGTCAAGGGAAGAAAATGATAATCCTGCGGAATAAGGGAGAAAAGCGTATAAAGTTCGTCGCGGTTATACTCATAAACAGAATGTCCATCAATCAGCACTTCGCCCTCGTCGGGAACAAGAAGTCCGCACATCATTTTGGTCAGTGTCGTTTTGCCCGCACCGTTCGTACCGACAAGCGCAATCTTTTCACCTGCCTCGATCTTGAAGTTGACGTGATCGAGAATCTGCTTTTCCCCGCTCGGATAGCGGAAGCTTACGTCACGAAATTCAATGGAAAGCGGTTTGCCCTTCGGGAGTGCGATTCCATGTCCGCGATTGAGTTTATCCTTTTCATCGAAGTATTCACGGAAATCAGAAACGCCGAGCGCGCCGTTTTGCATTTTCGTCCACGTATTGAAAATGCCCATCACAAAGCCGGAAAGCGAGCTGACCGCCGTAAAATACAGAAGGAACTGTGCCGCATCGATCTCGCCTGCGGCTGCCTGCATGATGAGAAAGGCATACGCCACACCGTCGCGCACAAGCACTACAAGCAGAGATACAACCGTTGCTGTGAGCGAATATTTTTCACTTTTTTCTTGATTGGCAAACCACTTTTCGTTAAGCTTTTCCACCAGCTCCTGCAAATAACCGGCAAAACCAAAAAGACGGATATCCTTGCCGTAACTCAGATCACGCGATACCGTATAAGAAATGTAATCCATCTTTTTGCTGATACGGTTTTTTTCATCACGAATTGACCAGTTTTTCTTGTTGAGCCAAATACCCATGCGAAAATCTACGATACAGCCGAGAATCAGAACAACAAGCAAGATGGGACTGAGCCCCGCTACGACCGTGCCGAAGAGCGCAAAGCTTAGAACATGGACAACGATATCCGCAAAACAGGAAACGAAATTAACGCCTGCCGTATGATTGTTTCTCGTCACGGCATTTGCGCGTTCCTGCTTGGTTTTGTAATCGGGATCAAGATTGAGAAAAAAATCTTCATCATAAAGCCGCTCGTAAAGTTTGGCATCCATTTCCATTAAAATGAGGTGTTGAGAAATATCGACATTCTTTTGCACTGCGTATTGCACGAGAGAAAAGATCATCTGCGCCATCACAAAGCCACAAATAACGGCAACGATCCACGCAAAATCCGAGGAAACCTCAAGCTCTCTTAAAATAACCGTCGGCATATAAAGCCCGATGGCACTCAAAATGAGTCGGATGGGGACCGTCGCCACAGCAGAAAAAGCCATGCTTTTATCCGCACGCCACATAAGCTTCAGCATATAACCGACACAAGAGAGCATTCCGTATTTCGGTTTGCGCTTGGGTGTCTTTTTTGTTTTATCTTTTTTCATTTGTAAGACCTCCTTTGTTTGTCTTTTTCCTTACGCTTTCATTGTAGCAGAAATTAAAAGAAAAAGATTTTTTTGGCAGAAAAAGCGCGTTTTTAGGCACGAAAAGCGAGGGATCCTCGCTTTTCGTCTTTTATAAGAGAGGCAGAATGACCTCTGTTGTAAAGCCGCCATCCTCAGATGCACGGGTGAGATAGCCGCCGTTTTTCTCCACGATACTGTCCACGCGCCCAAGTCCAATGCCGTGATTTTCTCCCTTGGAGGAAAGAAATTTACCTCCAACCATTTCTTTTTTCTTGCCTGCCGAATTGGTAAAAGACATATAGAGGTGTTTTTCGTTTTTCACACCGATATAAATGCGGACAAAGCGGTCTTCTGTGGGCAGTTTTTCCGTTGCTTCCATTGCGTTATCCAAAAGATTTCCGATAATGATGCAAAGATCGACATTGGAGATCGCAATTTTAGAGGGCACTTTTGCTGTTGCTTTCACAGAGATCTCCTTGGTGTTCATCAGCGAAATTTTACTACCCAGAATGGCATCTACCATCGTGTTTCCCGTTTTCAGCACCGTATCAACGGAAACGAGATTGTCGTTGATCTCATCAAGAAAGGCTCTTGCTTTTTCGATTTCACCACTCTCCAAATAAGCGGCCAGTGCCTGTATATGGTTATGATAATCGTGCCGCCAAGCGCGCATTTTTGCATACATATTTTCCACTTCCGTGTAGTGCAGCTCTACAAGGGAGCGTTGATATGCCAAAAGCTTTTCTTTCCGTTTTTTAAACATTTTATATACCTCTCAAATAGCGTATCAGTGCCTTGTTCATATCGTCATAAAGCCCCTTCCCAAGCGGAAGCTCCGTGCCGTCTTCCAAATAAACAGAGGCTTTTGTGATTCGTACCACATATTTTAGTCCCACCACAAAGGAACGTCCCGTACGGAAAAAGCCTTCACCGAGTTCTTTTTCAATTTCGGGAATGGTCATACGTAAACGGTGAGTTTCCTTTCCTGCATGAAGCAGAATATAATGCCCGTCTGATTCCGCATAGCGAACATCCTCCGCATAAACACGAAGTGTTTCTTTTCCCATCGGCAAAAGCAAAAAACGCGGACTTTTGGCAATATTATCTACCGCTCTGTCAAGAACGGAAAACAATTTTTCTTTTTTTACAGGCTTCATAAGATAATGAAGTGCCGCCACTTCAAAGCCCTCTGACATGAAATCGGGATACCCCGTAATGAAAATAATCTGTACACGGTTATTTCCTTCTCGCACTTTTTTCGCAAGATCAATGCCGTTCATTTTCGCCATTTCGATATCAAGGAGTAAAATATCGTAATTCTGATTCTCAGCATAATCAAAAAGAAACGCTTCTGCCGAAGGAAATTCTGCAAAAGCAGGCACATTTCCACTTGTTTCTGCCCATTCGGAAACAATATCTTTTACATATTTTATTTGATTTTGTTCATCATCGCAAATTGCTATGTTCAGTTTCATTTTTCTTCTCCGTTAGTGTTATTATCAGTACATCACAAAGAAACTTCGGAAACACCATCCAAATTTATGTTGTTCATCCGGATAATTCGCGTTCATCTTGAAAACAAGGATTTTTTATAAATGCGAAATTTTCTTCTTATCTAATTATTTTCAACACTCCACCGCAACCTTAATAACCCCATCGCGTTTATTTTCAAACAGCTCATACGCCTCGTCGATTTTCGCAAGCGGATATGTATAGGTAAGCATATTTTTACAATTCCTCATAATATTTATCGGATTTTTCAATTCCAAGTGCTCTTGCAACCAAAAATTCCGCCAAAGTATCACTTAATCCCTCTAATTGTCCGTAAGCATAACGCCAAAAGTCCAAGACAGAAAATAATTTTTGTCCCTTATGCTGAAACATTTCTTCGGGAGAGTAGGAATGATATTCTGTTAATTTATCTTTTCTTTGCGCAACATCCAGTTCTAACGCTTTAATTTTCCTTCCCATTTCAATCCTCTTTTCTTTGTTTACTGCGGTTAAAAATTTGATCAGCGACTTTACTCTCCGCTTACGATCTCGCCCTTCCAATCGAGGATTCCGCCGAACTCCACGATATTCGTGTAGCCGAGCTTTACCAGTTTTTCCGCTGCCTCTTTACTGCGACGACCGCTGCGGCAGTACACCATAATGAGCTGATCCTTGTCTGGCAGTTCAGGAATCTCATCTGTGCCGATGCTCTCGTTAGCAACGTTGATAGCGTTTGGGATATGTCCTGCAGCGAATTCCTCAGGGCGGCGCACATCGAGAATGATATATCCCTGCTCTTGCGCCATCATAGTAACGGCCTCGGTCATGCTGATTTGGCGGTAGGTGGTTGTTTGATTATTGCTTGTCTTGCCACATCCTGTGAGCAGGAGTGCAGATAATAATATCGGTATCAATTTTTTCATGATCTATCTCCTTGTTTTATTATTACAATTATACCACAAAAACGGCGTGCTTTCAACAGAATTCTGTAAACAGTAAGGCGACGGATCACTCCGCCGCCTATTCTTTGACCATTTGTTTGTTATCGAACAAATTTATTATAGAAAATTACTCAAATCCAACCTCGCCGTTTTGCTTCGTCCAAATACGAAAAAAACTTCGATAGGAGAGTCATTTCAAGCGGACGTTGTCCGCTGTTTTAAATTTTAACGGTCCAACCGTAAGGATCTTCTGCTTTGCCCCATTGAATACTTGTAAGGGTATCGTAAAGATACTGTGTGGTTTCACCGATCTCAAAGTTATTGACGATATAATTCTGATCGCCGTAAGAAAGCTGACCTATCGGAGATACGACTGCTGCCGTACCGCAACCCCAAGCTTCTTCGAGTTTACCGTTTTCAGCCGCTTCAATCAGCTCGTCCATGGAAAGAAGTCTTTCTTCCACGGGAATACCTTTATCCTTGAGGAGCTGGATGCAGGATTTTCTTGTGACACCGGGGAGGATCGAACCTGTGAGCTTCGGTGTAACAACGACACCATCGATCTTGAACATGACGTTCATTGCGCCGACTTCTTCGATATATTTGCGTTCCACACCGTCAAGCCAGAGGACTTGGGAGAAGCCTTTCTTTTCCGCAACTTCACCTGCACGGTTGCTTGCCGCATAGTTACCGCCGCATTTGGTATAACCCGTACCGCCGCGGACAGCACGAACGTCTTCGGTTTCGATCATGATTTTGACGGGATTGATACCTTCGGGATAATAACTGCCGACGGGGGAAGCCATCACGATATATTTTGCGTTCTGAATGGTATGTACACCGAGAGTTTCGTCATTACCGAAAAGGAACGGACGGAGATAGAGCGACGTGCCTTCTGCGGAAGGAACCCAATCTTTTTCGATCTCAACGAATTTTTTGAGTGCTTCCAATACGAAATCGGGATCGACTTTGGGAAGACAGATTCTATCTGCAGAGTTATTCAGACGGGTGATATTTTCTGTGGGACGGAAAAGCTGAACGTCGCCGTTCGGTGTTCGGTATGCTTTCAGACCTTCAAAGATTTCCGCGCCGTAATGGAAAACGGTAGATGCGGGATGAAGTGTAAGATTGCCAAAAGGAATGATTTTGGCATCATGCCAGCCCTTGTCGGGAGAATAGTCCATGACGAACATATGATCTGTAAAATATTTACCGAAGCCGAGTTTATTTTCATCGGGTTTTTGCTTCGGTGTTTGTGTTTTGATAATTTCAATTTGCATGAGGACCTCCAGATATATATAATTAAGCGATTGATTGTTTCAAACGTATCATAGACCTTATTATAGACTTTTCCCCCATGTTTGTCAATAGAAATTGATTGCTTTTTCACAGATTGTATGCTATAATCATCATATAAAATAGGCAATTTGCAGAGAAAATGATAAACTTTAAGGAGGATTTTTATGTCATATTCGTTTTATTATCTGGATGTATTTCTCAATGGCAAGATGTATCGGCTTTTCCATTTGACAGATGCATTCTTTTTACAAAGACAGACCAAGGATAACTGCGATTCCACGCTGATGCCTCATATCGAAAACAAAACGAAAAAAGATTTTGTGATCTATTTCCGTGAGGTCAAAGACGTTCTGATCGAAGGTGACGTGCATTATGATGAGGAGGGCGAACAGACGGAATATTTCTTTGGCGATGTTACCTTGCGGATGCGCGATCAATCCTATAAAAAGATGGATATTGTCAGCGATATTTCGGAAGCGGATCTTCGCGCGTTTTTTGAAGAATTGTCGTTTACCGTCAGAAAGCAAAAACCTCAAAAATATGAAAAACCGGAATTTACCAAAGCACAGAAAGAATATGACTCTAAAATGCGTACCAAACGTGATTCCAAGGTTCAAAAGGCATTGAATATTTATTTTTATATCATGATCGCTTATTTTGTCATCAGTGTTTTTCTGAAACATGATATCATGCTCTATATTTCAGCAGTCTTGTTTCTGATAAACTTTGCGGCTGTCATGGCTTTGCCGCAATATTTTACCATCCGTCAGAACAAGAAAAATGAACATAGCAGAACGACGATTTCCGCGGGGGTCTTTCTTCTGCTGCCTTTGTGCTATAATGCGTTGGAAATGGTCACAAAACCTGCCAATGTTGACGGCTGGATGACCGCATGGCTTGTGGTTTCCGTTGTGTTCACACTGATTTTGATTGTGCGATATTTTGGGGAATTCAAATGCAATCTGTCCTCCGTTCTGACGGTATTGTTATCTTCTTTGCTGATTTCTTACGGTATCACGGCAACCCTTGCCGTACCGACTGCAAAAGATAATCTGATCTCCTCAAGGACGGGAGAAGCGGTCGATTTTGAAAGACATTCCGGCAAAAATTCTTCTTATGAAGTCACGCTCTTATTGGATGACGGAACACAAGAAGAATATTACATCACCTCAACGCTCTATAAGAATACCGAAAAAGGCGATATTTTAAAGATCGATACCTATGAGGGTATTTTCGGGATTACCTTTACATATGTCAATGATTCGGAATGAGCGGAAAAGCCGAAGTTAAATTTCCTATAAAACAAAAAACTCTCTGAGGAAAGCTCCTCGGAGAGTTTTTTGGAAATATTCGGAACGCATCAGAATAATAACGTCACCGCAGCACCCGCGAGTGCGGAACAGATCGCGGTAATGACGGCACTTGTGACCATATGGACCTGTCCTTTTGGACGGGATTCGATTTCTTTGAGCCGTTCATCATGGATGGAAAGCTTTTCATTCGTGAATTTGAGCTGTTCGACCAGTCTTGCGATATTTTCGTTTTGTTTGCTGACCTCATCGGTAAGACGTTCCAAGCGGTCAAGTCTGCGGGTATTGCTCTTGGCGCGTTCTTCCGTTTTCGTAAGACGTTCGCCTTCAAAATCCCGAAGCGTTTCCGCATCCGTCTGATAATATTTCAAAAGCTTACGCCTCCTTCCTCTGAAAACGGATATCCCGGATACAGAACGGTCACAGGGAACATTGACTCTGTTCTGTGAGGCAATTATATCATATCAAAGGGCTTTCCGTAAAGTGAAATCAAAGGAAGTTGTCTGCGTTTTCTCTTGTTTTCATTCGTCTTCTTCTGTGGTTTTCTTTGTTTTTCGGATATTACTGCTCTTGATATTGGCAAGAGGGTTTTTGGAAACGGCTTCTTCGAGCTTTTTGTCGCCGATATGGGTATAAATTTGTGTCGTGCTGAGTTGGGAATGTCCCAAAATTTCCTTGAGTGCCAATACGTCAACGCCGCCTTCCTGATACATCAGCGTTGCCGCCGTATGACGCAATTTATGCGTAGAAAAATGTTTATATTCAAGACCTGCCGCTTCTAAATATTTATAAACGAGCCATTGTACCGTTTTATTGCTGATCCTTCTGCCGAGTCGGGAAAGAAAGAGCGCGTGCGGGTCTTTGATATCCGTCAGATTTTTGCCTCTGCAATCGAGATACGTCCGCAAAGCATCGCGGCAAGCATCGTTGAGATACACGATACGTTCTTTATTGCCTTTGCCGACTACACGCAAGGAACGGAGATCACGGTCAATATCGGAAAGGCTGATACCGCAAAGCTCGGATAAACGCATTCCGCAATTGAGAAAAAGTGTGACGATACAGAAATCCCTTTCTTTGTATTTGGCTTCAGGATCGTTCATGATCGTCGTCAGGAGATTCACGCTTTCGGTTTCCGTCAGATATTTGGGCAAAGCATTTTTGCGTTTGGGTGTTTCGATATCGGCGGCGGGATTTTTTTCAAGCACACGTTCCGTTGTGACCATATATTTGAAAAACGTCTTGATGGCAGAAAGTTTTCTTGCGCGGGATGCTGTGGAATTGCCTCTTTCGTTTGCCATATAAACCAGAAATTCCATGATATCCAGCGTTGTGATATCTCGGATAAAGTTATTATCCACACATTCGATCGTGATCTTTTCAAATTCTTCGGATTTCGGAGAGATCATTTTGCGAAGCGCGATCTGATAAACGAAAAACGTATGTAAGTCCAAGCGGTATTCCTCGACGGTCTTCGGGGAACGTCCCTGAATGACGAGTTTATAACGGAGAAATCGTTCCACGACGGGAGATGTATCTTCGGTTACTTTTTTCTTTGTGATATCTGCCATAAATGGTTAACCAATCCTTTTTTTGTGATCTTTCATTCGGAAAGAATGTTTGTTTTTATTATACAATAAAATTTCTTGGTTGAACAAATTTTTTTGAAAAAAAGACGGGAAATTTGTTAAATTTTTTCGCATGGACGAGTTTTTTATGAAAAACGCTTGAAGAAATATCAAAAACCCGATATAATATATAATCATAATCGTATGAAAGGATATTTTTTATCATGGGTTTCAAGGAATTTTGGCAAAGATATAAGGGAGAGATCGGTAAATTGCTCGTCACGCATATCGCGCTTGCGGTATTCAGTATCATGTGTACCGCGCCGCTTCTCGTGACGAACACAGAGGAAAACGCATCCTCGATCAATACCATCGTCATCATCGCTTCCGTATTCGTCTTTGCTTTTTATTATTATCTGATCCGTTCTCAGCTCTGGACGCTCGGCGCGAAAAACAGCATCTCCGCAAAAGGCGGCAGAATGAAGCTTTGTCCGCTCGCGGGTCTTTATATGGGTCTGATCGCTTCCATTCCGAGCTTCATTCTCAATGCTGTCTATATCATCTCCTCTTTTTACGGAGATTATGAAGGGGTCAGCAATGTCTTCGCAACGACTGCTTTTCTGGAAGCACTCTGGAATGCCCCCGCGCTCGGCTTGCGCATCGCAACGGGAAGCCCGTTTGCGTATCTTGCATCTTCCGTTCTTCCCGCGCTTTTTGCCGGTATCGCTTATTTTTGCGGAACGAAAGAATTTGCGCTTTTCGGCGTACCGCAGAAAAACCGTTGAGCCGATTTACGTAGAATAAAAATACCGCCGTTTTCATATATTGAAATACATTTTTTGATGGAAACGGCGGTGTATTTTTTGTTTTATCGCAATTCTTTTCGCGCATGGTTTTTATTTTTCGTGCGTTTTTCGGTATTTTCCTGTTTTTTGCTTGCCGCGGTCTTATGGGCGGGCAATCTTCTTCTGACGGGTGATCGGAGTGTTTCGGAGGTTTCTGACGGTTATGTGAATTATACGGTCGTGATCGATGCGGGACACGGCGGCAGAGACGGCGGCGCATCGGCATCGGACGGTACGCTCGAAAAACATCTGAATCTTGCCGTTGCCTTGAAATTGAAAGCTCTGCTTGAAAGTGCAGATATCCGTGTTGTGATGACGCGGGAAAGCGATATCGAGCTTGCTTCTCCCGATTCTCCGCATAAAAAGCTGGACGATCTTTCCGCGCGTGTCAAAATCGCGGAGGCGGAAGAAAATGCGGTTTTCGTCAGTATCCATATGAATCAGTTTCCCGTTGAAAAATACAGCGGTCTTCAAGTGTATTATTCCCGTAACAATGCGCAAAGTCTGACCCTTGCCGAAACGATTCAGAAAGGCGCGCTTTCTTCTTTCCCCGAGATGCCCGAACGCAAGGTCAAACCGGCGGAAGATATCTATCTGATGGAACATCTGCAGATTCCCGCCGTTCTTGTCGAATGTGGATTTCTTTCCAATCATGCGGAAACCGCGCTTCTGAAAACCGAAGCGTATCAGAAAAAACTTGCTATGCGTATCTATGCTTCTTTACTTGATTATTTTTCGGAACAAACCATGCTATAAGGACGTTTGATATGAAAAAAATGTTATTGTTCTTTCTCCTTTGTACGCTGATCTTCGTTTCTTGCGGAAAAAAGGAGAATTATACCCCCGATTTCACGCTTGCCGAGGGTTATACGCTGAAAGATGAACGTATTACCGCGACGGTGATCGGTGCGGGGGATTTACCTTTGTCATCCTTTCTGATGACGAAAGAAAAAGTGACGGTCTTTGCGGATTCCACAGGCGACCGTTACGTACAGGGTCTTGACGCTTCGGTTCCGCTCAAAGCGGGAGAAAATCATATGGTTCTGCGTTTTTCAAACGGAACGTATGAAAGGGAATACAATTTAGATATCACTTGTATCACGCTCCGTTCATTTTCCGTTACGGTCACGGATCCCGATAAGACGTATCATATCGGCGAACGTTTTGATCGGAATACCATTCGTGTGGTCGGTATCACGCAAGACGGAAAAGAGATCGAGATCACGCAATATGAGCCCGAATATGAATTTTCTTCGCTCGGGAAAAGCACCATCGGTATTGAGCTTGACGGTCATTATGAAAGCTTTTCCGTCATGGTGACGGAAGAATACCGTCCTGTGCTGGATGCAAACGGTTATGCGGACGGTATTCATTATGAGATGAGTGAAACGGAAGCCACGCTTCTGAATGCTTCGGAAACGGAAGGATTTTTTGCCGTACCGTCCGTTGTGACCCTAAACGCCAAAGAATATCCCGTGACAGCCATCGCGCCTCTTGCCTTCGAAGGTACGGAGATCACGAGCATACAGATACCCGATACGGTCCATCGTATTGGTGATGAAGCTTTTTCGGGATGTCGTACGCTAACATGGGTGGAAATGCCCGAATCGATGAAGGAAATCGGGAAACATTGCTTTGCCGATTGTATTTCATTGATGTCGATTGCGATTCCCGATGGAATCGTTGTGATCGGTGACGGGACGTTTCGCGGTTGTGAAGCCTTGACACGTGTGGTTTTGCCGAAATCGTTGACGACGATCGGTGAACGTGCCTTTTTCGGTTGTAAATCATTGGAAACGATCAAATTTCCGAATGAACTTTCCGTGATTGAAGCATCCGCTTTTGAAAATTGCAAGTCACTTTCATCCGTCATTGCACAAACCTTGCAAAATCTGGGGAATCGCGCCTTTTTCGGTTGCGATGCGCTGACGGTTTTTGCTGCGGGCGATATTGAAAATATCGGCACGGATATTTTTCCTGAAAATACCAAACTGACTGTTTATATGCGCGCTGGCAGTATGCTTTTGATGGAAGCGGACAAGATCGGTGCAGATACCGTTTTCATGAAAAACGGGGAATATCACGTCGTTTCTTTGCCGATCGAATTTCCGATCGAATCGGATTATCCTTATCATGAAACGCTGATTTTGCGTTTGCAAGACGGCAGAATGAAAGAACTTTCGGATTATACGGTGTCTTATCCGAAAGATGCTTGCGGATATCTGGAAGCTGTGATCGAAGCGGAAGATTTTTCGTATACGTTTACGGTTTTTATCGTTTATACGGAAGATATTGCTTTGGATACCGATACGCGCGGTGTCCGTTATGAATTGGATACCATGACGAGAAGGGCCACGCTTGTTTGCGCGCCTGTATGGGTCAGAAAAAGTGATATCTATGAGCCTGAACAGGAAGGTCTTTTCCTTGTGCCGACAACGCTTTGGCGCGAGGATGGGATGTACGTGGTAACGGATATTGCGGAGGGTGCTTTTGATGAAGCGCAAAACGTACAAAATATTTTTATTCCTCGCTTGACGGAAGATTCCTGATTTTTATTAAAATTATTTCACATAAAGGAGTTATCATATGAAAATTTTACTCATCAACGGCAGTCCGAATGAATTTGGCTGTACCTACACCGCGCTTGCGGAAGCACAGAAAGTATTTGAACAGAACGGCATTGAAACGGAGATCGTTTATCTCGGCAAAAAGCCTGTGGCGGGCTGTATTGCTTGCGGACTTTGCCGTAAAACAGGTCTTTGTGCTTTCGATGACAAAGTGAATGATATTATTGATGAAATCGATGATATTGACGGTATCATTGTCGGTTCTCCCGTTTATTATGCTGGCATTTCGGGACAGATCACGTCTTTTCTTGACAGACTTTTCTATGCGGCAGGTGGTAAGATGAAGGGCAAACCTGCGGCATCAATCGTTTCTTGCAGACGCGGCGGTGCTTCTGCGGCATTTGAGATCATCAATAAATATTTTATGATGAATAATATGCCCGTTGTAACCTCGCAATATTGGAATCAGGTGCATGGCAATACCCCCGATGAAGTCCGCAAAGATGAAGAAGGTTTACAGACCGTCCGTGTTCTTGCACAGAATATGATCTGGCTTCTGCGCTGTATCGAAGCTGGCAAAAATGCGGGTGTTGCATATCCCGAATATGAACCGAAGGTCAGAACGAATTTTATTCGTTGATATGCGCGCAAAATCAACGGTCGTGTGGTAGGGGAGGGGCTTGCTCCTCCCGAAAAAATTTTGAAAAAAATTTTTTTCAAAAAGGAGATTAAAACGTCAATATGAAAAAACCAAGAACCGTTTACGTATGCTCTGAATGTGATTATCAAAGCGCGAAATGGATGGGAAAATGTCCGCAATGCGGCAATTGGAATACATTTTCCGAAGAAACTTATGAAGAAACACCTGCGGAAAAGGCATCCACACCCGCCGCGCGCCGCCATACGATGCTTGCCCGAACAGCAAGTGACAGTGAACCGAGATTACTGACAAGTGAAGAACTTCCCGATTATTTCCGCCGCACGACAGGTATCGGAGAATTTGACCGCGTACTTGGCGGAGGACTTGTGGAAGGCTCCGTGGTACTCCTTTCGGGTGAACCGGGTATCGGTAAATCCACGCTTCTTTTGCAAATTTGTGCAAGTCTTGCGGAAGACCGCACGGTGCTTTACGTTTCGGGTGAAGAATCCGTTTCGCAAATTTCCATGCGCGCAAAGAGATTGGGACTCAAAAGCGGCAAACTTTACGTTCTGACGGAAACCAACGTCGAAAAGATATTGAAGCAGATGGACAAGCTCCATCCCGATATTTTAATTGTGGACTCGATCCAGACGATGTATCATAACGAAAGCAATACCGTTCCCGGAAGTGTGACACAGATCAGGGAATGTGCGGGTGTTTTCATCGGCAAGGCAAAGACGGAAAATACAGCCGTTATCCTTGTCGGACACGTCAATAAAGAGGGCAGTATTGCGGGACCAAAAGTGCTGGAACATATGGTGGATACGGTGCTTTATTTTGAGGGGGAAAGCCGTCAGAATTGCCGTGTCATCCGCGCGATCAAGAACCGTTTCGGCTCGACCAATGAGCTTGGTGTCTTTGAAATGACGGAAAAAGGTTTACAGGAAGTGGAAAGTCCCTCGGAAATGCTTCTTGCTGACCGTCCGCAAGGGGTTTCGGGCAACTGTGCCGTTTGTGTCATTGAGGGTACACGACCTATCATTGCGGAAATTCAATCCCTTGCCACGACAACGGTTTTTCCGTCGCCGAAACGTATGTCCACAGGTATTGACTATAACCGTGTGTATCTGATTCTTGCGGTATTGGAAAAGCGTCTGGGGCTTCGTTTTTCGTCCTCTGACGTATATGTGAACGTCATTGGCGGTATTAAAATTGAAGAAACGGCATCCGATGCGGGTATGGCTTGTGCGATGATCTCCAGCCTTCGTGATATTCCGCTTCCCGATGATCTGCTTTGTATCGGTGAGATCGGTCTTTCGGGGGAAGTCCGTGCGGTTTCCCGTATTGAACAGCGTGTGCGCGAGGGTGAACGGCTTGGTTTTAAAAGAATTGCCGTTCCGAGCCGTAATCTGAATAAAACGGATATCCGTGTATCCAAAGATACGACGTTGATTCCCGTGAAAACGGTATTTGACCTGTTACCTCTTTTGAGAAAACCTGACAATAAACCCAAAGGAGAAAGCGTATGATCTCTTTTCTTGCGAAAGTTTATCCGTTTATTTTACTTGCGATCTGTATCCTTGCCGTCCCGCTTTCTGCACGTATTAAGAAAAGTGAAGAAGAACAGAAAAATACGGTTCGTCTGATGCGTCTGCCGATATTCATCGGTGTCGGTACGGGCATATTCATGGCTGTCGTTCTGATGCTGATTGCTTTTTTTGATGTGGGAGCGGGGGTATATATTGCTTTTGCCGTATTTTCTTTGTTGCCGTTGTTCCTGATTTCTTCTTTTTTTACGTTTCATATTGAATATGATAAAGATGGCTTCACACATCGCAATGCACTTGGTATCAAGCGTCGTTATCGTTATACCGACGTAACGGGAATTTCAGGTGGACACGGCGATATCACGATCTATGCCAACGGGCATCATATTCGTATCGATGCATTGGCGGACAGACATAATTTTATTGCCTTTGTGAAAAAGCAATACCGTAAAAATAACCAAGGTAATGCTTTGCCGAAAAAGAAACCGAAAACGGACATTTTCAATGGAAACGTACATAATCCCGGAGAATTTATTTTTGTTTATGCTTTGATGTACGTATTTCTGATCGGTATGTTTATCTTTGTTTTTGTCGTATCGCAACCGACCAAAGTAGAGGATTTGACGTATCAGACTGTAAGTTTTGACCGATACGTCATTGAAAAGGACGAACATTCGGACGATCTTTGCCTATATGCAGGCGATATAGAATATCGAATGAATTCTTATGAAAATTATTTGAAAAACGCAAATCATCTTCTTTCGCTTTGCAACGGAAAGACCGTTTTTGAAGTTGGTGTGACGGGCGACAAGACTTGCTATCACATTGAAATGCTTGCCACGAAGGACGGTGTTCCATATCTGACATTGGAGGAAACGAATCGCATAGAAAAAGAGTCGATGCTTGGGATCATTCTTATTTTCGGTGTGATTTTTGTGATTTGGACGGCGGTGGTTGTCCTTTCCGTCATCATCGGCAGAAATCCCAGAAAATATCCCAAATGGCTCGTTCATGCATTTTTTAAACCGAGTTATATCAACCGATAAATACGAAATGCAATGTTATTTAGCAAAAATAGAAGCATAACGAAAAAGGCTGACCGAAGTCAGCCTTTTGTTTTGCACAGTTTTTCCGTTACCGCATAGGATAAGATTGACCAAGAATATCAAGGAGAGATGATTATGGCAATCAAGATATTTATAGATCAGGGACATAATCCCATGAATCCGAATGCGGGCGCAGAAGGAAACGGTTATCGGGAACAGGATCTTGTGTATCCGATCGGACGTGCGCTTGCGGCATTGCTGAATGCCAATCCGAATTTTGAAGCAAGAACGTCACGCAACAGTCCCGATGAGATTTTAGGTACGAGTACCGCAACGAGCCTTGCCGCCCGTGTCAATGCCGCAAACAGTTGGAATGCGGATGCTTTCATCAGTTTACACGCAAATGCTTCGGATATCGTAACGGCATCGGGCAGTGAAGCCTTCGTTTACAGTCTGACATCCACGGCAGCACCGCTTGCGGAAGACATTCTGATCGGTCTTTCCGATGCGACGGGACTTGCAAACCGAGGTGTTTTCCCCCGTCCGACATTATACGTTCTCAGAAGAACACAAATGCCCGCGCTGCTTTTAGAGATCGGTTTCATTACCAACAGCAATGATGCGCGGTTGATGGCAGAAAACCCGAATCTGATCGCACGGGGCATTTATAACGGTATTTTACGTTACTATGGATTTTAAGGTATCAAAGATTTTACCGATGACTTTGGTATCAAAACCGGACATTGCAAGATCATAGCTTTTTTTGACAGTTTCCGTGATTCCGAATGCAATCAGGAAGCCGAAGATGATATCCGATAAGAAATGTGCGCCTGCGGCAAGTCTGGAAAACGCCATCAATGCGACAAAACCGAAACAGACCGCTGTCAATGCGGGACGGAATTTTTCACCTTTGCCGTAAAGCCACATCGGAAGCATCATCATCAGCGTTGCGTGTGCGGTATGACCGGACGGGAAAGAATGTGAACCCGAAAAGAAATTCGGATGATACCAAGGCGTATAATCTTCCAAGGAGTTCATATCCACAAGTTCCCGAAGCCGTACACGTCCCCACAACGTTTTGATGGTGCAGACGGACATCAGAACGGCAAAGGATGCCGCAAGGGTGTATGCCGCGGGCAAAAAGAGATTCTTTTTTGCCTTTTCGGGTATTTTTCCGACAAGCAGATAAATACAAGCGGCAATTACAAACGCCAATGCCGCGATCAGTGCCGCGGAAAGTGCGCCGGGAAGCGTAAAATGCATATATTCCATCGTTTTGGACGTAGCATAAGCCATGAGTGCCGTAGCGGGAACGAAAGTTGTGAGCTTGATCCTACTTGCTCTTTCGGGATAACGCTTTGCGCCTTCCTGTCCCACGATCAAAACGGAAGTTGCCGCAAGAAGTGATGGTGCCCATTCCCCGATGATCTCTAAAAGGGACGCAAATTTCGGTACGGAAAGCGTAAAGATATTTTCTTGCTGTGAAAGACCCGAAAGGGCAGAAGATATGGCAAGATCAAAACGCGAAGCAAGTGTGATACCCGTTGCGAACATCGCGGATGCGCCGAGCTTGATCGTAGTCTTTTTTGTTTGTGGCTTCATATCTTTTTTCCGTCCTTTCCCACTTTTCTTTAGAAAAAGAAAAGTGGGGCAAAAGAAACCCTCTGTGGGTACCTCTGCCTCTTGTTTGAAGTAGATTTTTATTTTGTAGGGGAGGGGGTCACATCTATGGGGGTTTCCCCTCCCGTCAAATTTTTGCTTTGATTCCGATGATATCGGAAATGGATCAATGTGTGGTTGCGAAAGCCGCCGCGCCGATGATACCTGCATCGTTACCGAGGGTAGCGATACGAAGATCGGTTTTGAGCGTATTATCCTTGGAATATGTTTCTTTGCAAACTTTTTCCTTGAGCGGAATGAGGAGGTTGTCGCCTTCGCCGGAAACACCGCCGCCGATGGTAAATACTTCGGGCTGGAAGATATTGATGAGGTTGGCAACACCGCAAGCGAGATAAGAGATAAAGGTATCAACGACTTCTGCGCCGGCTTTATCGCCTTTTTTCATTGCCGCGAAAGCAGTTTTGCCGCCGACACGGTTCACGTCGTTTTCGCACATTTCGCGCATGAGGGAATCGGGACATTCTTCAAATTTTTCTTTGGTGAGTTTAACGAGAGCAGTTGCGGAGCAATATGCTTCCAGACAGCCTTTTCTGCCGCAAGAACACTGTCTGCCGTCTTTTTCAATAACCATATGACCGAGTTCCGCGCCGCCGTATGCACAACCCGTCAGAACGAGATCGCCGAGGATGACACCGCCGCCGACACCTGTGCCGAGGGTAATCATAACGGAAGATTTCGCGCCTTTTGCCGCGCCGCCGACCGCTTCACCGAGAGCCGCGAGGTTTGCGTCGTTACCGATCTTGACCATTTCCTCGGGCATATTCATTTCTTTGGAAAAGAGTGCTACGAGCGGGAAATCAGAGAATTTGATGTTATTTGCGTATTCAACAACGCCCGTATCGGGATTGACCGTACCGGGAGATGCGATACCTGCGCCTGCGATATCATCCATCGTCAGACCGCAATCGGAAACGAGCTTTTTGCAAAGCTCTGCCATATCGTGAACGATCGCTTCAGGACCTCTCTGCGCCAGGGTGGGAACGGAGCCTTTTTTGATGATCTGATAGTTTTCGTCAACGATACCGACTGCAATATTCGTACCGCCGAGATCTACGCCAATGCTGTACTTCATAGTTTTGTTTCCTTTCTGAAAATATATAAATATCAAATTTTGTTTTTTCGGGAAATGATTGATACATATTCATTATACTGTTTTTTTGAGTTGTTGTCAATATGAACGATTCGCTTTCAAAAATATTCTTCTGCAGATGATTGTTGGTTTTTGCGGTGATCTCATGAGAAAACTGATTTTTCAGAGGCGGCGTTTTGAAATAATCTTGACAAAAAGGGAAAATTGGTGCATAATAAATAATAGGTATATATAAAATTTTGAAACTTCCCTGAAAGGCTTGATTCCATGATATTAAAACCCCATGATACGACTGTTGCGTATCGCTGTCCCGAATGCGGCTCTACGATTTTCAGTGTTGTCGGCGCGCTTGCTCTCTCGGGCGATATTATCAAACTCAAATGTACCTGCGGCTGTTCGGAGCTCGTAATGGCAAACGCAGGTGACGATAAGATCAGAATTACGATACCCTGTATTTTCTGTCCCTCTCCCCATCATTACGTGGTTTCCAGAAAGCTTTTGATGACCAGAGAGCTTTTCACGTTCCCTTGTGCCTATGCCGGTCTGGATATTCTCTTTGTCGGCACGAAAGGCGAAGTCATGAAGGCTGTTGAGGTTTCGGATAAAGAACTGAACTCCCTGATCGATGAAACCGAACTTGCCGGTGTTCACAAAGCGAACGAAGATGATCTTTTCGTTGACGAGCATCAGCGCGATATGGTGCTTTTCGTTCTTAGTGATCTTGCGGAAGAAGAACGTATTCATTGCGAATGTGAAGATAAAGGCGATTATCTCGTTGAGATCACGGCAAACGGTGTTCGCATCTCCTGCAAGAAATGCGGCGCGGCACGAGATATTGCCTGTGTCGGCTCGACGATCGATACGCAGGCGATCCTTGATTGCACCGATCTCTATCTGCAAAAAGAATAAAATTTTAAAATTTATATATTATATTGGAGGACACAAAAAATGAGTAAAATTGTTTGTTTTGGTGAATTGATGCTCCGCTTGAATCCCGAAGGCTATCTCCGTTTTGAACAGTCGAAAGCTTTTGAAGCGAGCTTTGGCGGCGGTGAAGCGAACGTAGCGGTTTCTCTCGCTCACTTCGGTATGGATGCATCTTTCGTTTCCAAATTCCCCGCACATTCCATTGGTGAAATGGGTATCCGTTCCCTTCGCGCAGAAGGCGTTGATACCAAAGACATCGTTCGCGGCGGCGAAAGAATGGGTATTTATTACCTCGAAAAAGGCGCTTCCCAGCGTGCTTCCAAGGTTATTTACGACCGCAAATATTCTTCCATCGGTATGGCGGAACGCGCTGATTTCGATTGGGAAAAGATCCTTGACGGCGCGGATTGGTTCCATTTCACAGGTATCACTCCCGCTCTCAGCGATGCTGTTGCTGAAATCACTCTCGATGCTTTGAAAGTCTGCAAGGAAAAAGGCATCAAGGTAAGCTGCGACCTCAACTTCCGCAAGAAGCTCTGGACCAGCGAAAAAGCAGGCAACGTCATGGGCGAGCTCTGCAAATACGTTGACGTTTGCATCGCAAACGAAGAAGACGCTGAAAAGGTATTCGGTATCAAGCCCGATCACAACGACGTTGAAGGCGGTAAGCTCAACCGTGAAGGTTATATCGACGTTGCGAAGAAGCTTTCCGACCGCTTCGGCTTTGAAAAGGTTGCGATCACACTCCGTGAAAGCATTTCCGCTAACGACAACAACTGGGCAGCTATGCTCTATGCTGACGGCGAAGCATATTTCTCCAAGAAATACGCTGTACATATCGTTGACCGCGTAGGCGGCGGCGACTCCTTCGGCGCAGGTCTGATCTACGGTCTTATGAACGGCTACGACGCACAGAAGACTATTGAATTTGCTGTTGCGGCATCTTGTCTCAAGCACTCCATTGAAACCGACTTCAACTACGTTTCCGTTGAAGAAGTTTCCACTCTCATGAAGGGCGACGGTTCCGGCCGCGTTCAGAGATAAGCAGGCTGTTTTGACAAAACTAACTGAAAGCCTCTCACTTTGGGAGAGGTGGCACGGCTTATAGCCGTGACGGATAGGGCATTTCAAATATCGATTTCAACCCTCTCAGTCAGCTTATGCTGACAGCTCTCCCATAGGGCGAGCCTTTTGAACGCTATCAAATGCAAAATCGCACAACCCGTTTGGCGCTGTGTTTTCTGAAAACGGGAGAGAAACTCTCCCGTTTTTTGCTTTTCAACTAAAAAAACGAAAGGATTTATCATGAAACGTATACTTTCTTTTCTTCTTATCATTTGTATGATGACGGTTATGATTGCGGGCTGTAACAATACACCCGAAGAAACGACCGATACCTCGGATACAACAACAGAATCCACAACGGAAACTACAACAACGGAAACCACCACCGAAAGCACTGCAGAAACCACCACAACTGAAACTACGACCACAGAAACGACCACGACAGATACGCTTTGTGGCGGCACCGGTGAAACGACAACCACAGAACAGAAAACCGATCCCGAACCTGTTCAGCTTCCCGAATCTATCAAAATCCTTGCGATCGGTAATAGCTTTAGTGATGACGCGACCGAACATCTCTGGGGTATTCTCAATGATGCAGGTATCAAAGAAGTCATCATCGGCAATCTTTATATCGGCGGTTGTTCCATTGATACGCATTGGAGCAATATGAAAAATGATAAGGCGGCCTATACCTTCTATTATCATAAAGACGGCACCAAAACAAGCTCCACACAGAGTGTTAGCTATGCACTTGCGCTTCATGATTGGGATTATATCACCGTTCAGCAGGTAAGCCAGAACAGCGGTCAGCCCGAAACCCTCGGCAATCTCCAGAACGTACTCGATTATATCAATCAGAATAAGACCAATGAAGATGCAAAGATCTATTGGCATTCCACATGGGCATATCAGCAGAATACTTCTCACAGCGGTTTCAAGAATTATGCAAGCGATCAGATGACGATGTATAACGCGATTGTTGATACATATAAAGCCATCGATGAAAAATATCCTTCGATCGACGGTATTCTTCCCAGCGGTACAGCGATTCAGAATCTCCGTACTTCTTATCTCGGCGATACACTGACCCGTGACGGTTATCATATGACTTATGATATCGGCAGATATACGGCTGCGCTGACATGGTGTTGCGCGCTGACAGGTATTGATGCGGAAGCAATCGATTGGGTTCCCGCAGAATATCTGACGATCGGGGATGATCTCGATGCCATTCGCGAAGCTGTCAATAACGCAGTTGCAAATCCTTATGAAGTAACGGAATCTTCGTTTGATAAGAGAGTTGTCAAACGTCTGGAAATGACCGATGCAGATAGAGCAAAACTTGAAAAACTCGGTTATGATCCCGATGATTATTACGTTCTCGATCTCAAGATGATGTTGAACGTATATTGGGTTTCCACGTCCGGTTCTTCTCTCAATACGGCTGCAACACATAAGGCGACAAACTTCCCGTATTTTGCAGCATCCGCAAGATTTGACCGCAACCAGCTTCCTATTGGTTCGATCATCTGCCTTGAAAAAGGTTATCAGTACCGTCCCGAAGGCTGGATCTCCACAGGTCTGAAGAACAGTATCCGTCCCGTAAACGTACAGACGGAATCCGTTGTGATCGATCTGCAATGGTGGGGTGCTTATCAGTATCGCGCATTCAACCTTTCGTATGAAGATGGTGCGACCAATATGACCGAAGCCGATCTGGATAAAATCCGTGTTTATATCCCCGTTGAACCCGTTATCGCCGAAAAATATTCCGCATTGACAGAATCCGATATCTCTGCACTCGAGAAAGCAGGTCTGAATCCCGACAACTATCAGGTATTGAACCTCGATCTTACTATTGCGGCATATTATAATTCTCAGAACGGTTCTTCCATGGTCAACGGTACCAATTCCACAGCGGGTAATCTGACAAAATTCATTGCAACGCAAATCCTCTCCAAAGAAGATCTCCCGAACGGTACGGTTCTTTCTTTGAAGTACGGTTATCAGTACCGTCCGGAAGGTTGGACAGAACTGAATACCAAGACCGCAAAACGTCCTGATAACGTAACGACTTCTCTCGTTACCGTTAATGATGCTTGGTGGGGTGACTTCAATTACCGCGCGTTCAATATCGCATATCAGAGTACGTCCACAGATATGGCTTATAAAGATATCAATGCGCTCCGTATTTACGTTCCGAAAAATTAAATTTAAAAAAATAATAAACCTCAGTTTGACATTTATTTTGTCAAACTGAGGTTTTGTTTTTATGTTATAGGAAATTGCTCAAAAACCGACCTCGCCGTTTTACTGCATCGGGATGCGGAATCGTTATAAAAAGGCGAGAACTCCGAAACGCTGACGCAGTTCGGAAGGGTGTGGGCACTGCCCGTTTTTTTTATGCGATCGTTATTACTGTTTAGAAGATTTAGAAATGTTTTCTTCAATTTCTTCTAAGTCCATATTGCTGATTTCGTATTCATCCAACAATTTTTGAGCTTTGGAAGATACATTTGCTTGTTTTTCAGACGAGGAAGGAACGGATTTGGGTTGACTCGGACGATGGTCAGCCGTGCTTTTTATGATACAAAGCAAATTGGCGGCGATACCGGTAATTATGAATGCAATACCGTATGTTTTCATAACCAACCAATCATTATTGACATAATATCCTTCCTCCTTGATTTTGATTTGTGCCGCAAAAAATAAGACAGCACCCAAAATAGTCAATATTTCCGCGATGAAAGATCCGATTTTTGTTGCCAGTTTAGATTCATTAAATTTGTTATTCATATAGAATCTCCTTTCACTTAATACAACTATTTTAACCTATTTCAGATTAAAAGTCAATAACCTGAAACAGATTATATTATAATTTTTGCAAAAAAATTATGAGGTGAAAACAATGTATCGCAGAATACGAGATTTAAGAGAAGATGCAGATATGAACCAAACGAAGATGGCAAAGATACTGGGAATGTCGCAAACGGGATATTCCAAATATGAAACAGGTGAAAATGATATCCCTACAGCAATTTTGATTAAACTTGCCCGTTTTTATCATACAAGTATTGATTATTTATTAGGTGAAACCGATGTGAAAGAGCGTTACCCCGAAAAAAACACTTGACGGAGGAAAACATGAAAAACAAAGTCAGCCATGACATTCAAACTTCTCTTTTTTCCTTACAAGACCCCAAATATAAATCATTTCAGGAAAAACTCATGCCCACAGTCGAGCCTGACACCGTGATCGGCATCCGCACGCCCGTACTTCGCCGTTTTGCTTCGGATTTTGCCAAAACCGAGGAAGCCTCGGTTTTTATGGAATCTTTGCCGCACAGATATTATGAAGAAAATAATCTTCATGCATTTCTGATCGAAAAGCTCGGTGATTTTGAAAAAACGGTTGAGGCATTGGATGCGTTTTTGCCTTACATTGATAATTGGGCGACCTGTGACATGATGTCCCCGAAAATATTTGCAAAAAATAAAGATAAACTTTTACCGCACATTGAAAAATGGTTGGACTCCGCTCATATTTATACCGTTCGTTTCGGTATCGTCACGTTGATGAAATATCATCTCGACGCAGATTTTTCACCCCTTTATCTTGAAAAAATCGCAAAAATATCATCCGATGCATATTATATCAATATGGCTGCCGCTTGGTTTTTCGCGGAAGCACTAATTAAACAATATGAATATACTTTGCCTTATCTGACAGAACGAAAGCTTTCTCCATGGGTACATAATAAAACCATCAGTAAGGCTTGTGACAGTTTCCGTATTTCTAAAGAAACAAAAAATTACCTGAAAACTCTGCGGATATCTGAAAAACGGGATTGATTTTTTTGATTTTTAAATATATAATATAATTTATATTTTATCAGAATATTGGTCGGGAGGGGAAAGTTCTCTCCTACAAAATAAAAAATTATATCAAAATAAAATCAGAGGAACCACAGATGGTTTCTTTTGCCAAGCTTTTCTTTTTTTAAAGAAAAGCGGAAAAAGGAGATTATCATGACAGAATTCAAAAAAAATGAGATCAGAGAAAATATTGCCCGAATCCGTGAAGGAATGAAGGCTTATCCCAAAACGGCGTTGATGGCTGTTATCAAAACGAGAACCGCAGAGGAGATCAATTTTGCCATCCGTGAATGCGGTATCACACTTGTCGGTGAAAACCGCGTACAGGAATTACTCGTGCATTATGAGGAGATGGATCATAGCGCAAAATTGCATTTTATCGGTACACTGCAAAAAAATAAAGTCAAATATATCATCGATAAAGTCGATATGATCGAATCACTTGACAGCGAAGGTCTTGCGGCGGAGATCGATAAACGCGCGGCAAAGATCGGAAAGACCATGCCCGTGCTGATCGAGATCAATATCGGCAGAGAAGAATCCAAAAGCGGCATTTTCCCCGAAACACTTGCGTCTTTTTGTGAAGCACTCAAGAATTATCCCAATATCGCGCCGCAGGGTCTTATGACCATCGCACCGATCTGTGAGGATAAAAATGAATACAACCGTTATTTTTCGGAAATGAATACGTTAAAGGATGACATTTTCAGAACATATTTTCCTGAGGTCAAAGAGCCGATTCTTTCTATGGGAATGTCCGGAAACTTTGCTCAGGCACTCGAAAACGGCTCGGATATCATCCGCGTCGGAGAGGGCATTTTCGGTAAACGAAACGCTTTTCCAATAAAAGGTTAATTATAAAATAGTGTCACAAAAAAATTCATTTTTTTGAAAAAAATGATTGCAATTTGGATTATACTTATGTTATAATGAAAAATAGATATTATAAGGCTTGCTCTTGCCAAATGTGTATCTTTGATTTTTATCATATTTTTGACAAAATAAAGAAATAACTAAGAACAAAACGGAGGAATATAAAAATGGGTTTGTTTAAAAGCATTAAATCGATGGTAACGACAGAAGATCCGTACGGCGATAACTACGGTATCGAAGAAGAAGTCGTTGAAGAAACAGCAGAGACCGCGCAAGTGAATCCTGCCAGCCGTCCCGCGCAGGATGATTCGATCGTTGAACTCAAGGTTGTCAGACCGGAAACATTCGCAAGCGTAACGGAGATCGCGGATCATTTGCTCAATCATTGCACTGTCGTTCTCAATCTGGAAGCAACAAACAGAGAAGCTGCAAAGCGACTCATCGACTTCCTTGCAGGCGTTGCGTATTCTATCAACGGACAGCTCAAAAACGTTGCTAACAATACATATATCATTACCCCCTGCAACGTGGATGTCGCTGACGCACAGATCGGTAATATCGGTTCTGCCGACGATCAGGGAACAGAAACCCCTGCGGCTCCCGCTGTCACCTTGACAAGCGACACCTTGTTCTGATCCAACATATGTTTACGGGGCATTTTGTGCCCCGTTTTATTTTCTTTTGCAGAAATCCTGACTCGCCGTTTTGCCGTGATCGGATGCGGCAAAACTACAAAAAAGGGAGAACTTCCATGACACCGAAACCAATGACACCGGAATCGCTTTCTCCGCGTGCTTTCTCTGAAACAAAATCAGGCTATTCCCCCGCAGAAGTGGATGCTTATATCGCTGAACTGACTGCTTCCTATACGCTTTTATATCGGGAAAACGAAAAACTTGCCGCTGAACTTGAAATGGCAAAGGAAAAAAGCGAAACCATTATCGAAGAAGCTTATCTCAAAGCAGACGATATCCTTGCTTCCGTACAGAACGGATGCGATTCTATTCTGCGAAATTTCAGGGATAAAGTCGAAGCGCAGAAAAAAGCGATGGAAGATATGCAAGCATCGCTTCTTTGCTTTAAAAATGAGCTTTTTGAAAAATATCGTTTGCATATTGAACTGATCGAACGGATTGCGCCCGTTTATGATGAAAACGAATGGCTGACACCCGATGATTGTATGGAACGCATCGCGGAAGAATTAAGACGGGATATCGAAGCGCAATACGGTGTTCTTTTGGAAACGGAGATCCTCCTGAAAAAAGAAGAAGAAAAGCCGGCGCGGACAAGATATGCGCAGACTTCCGACCGTGCATCGAAAAAATCACAGCGTCCGATGGGGAAAGCACCCGCGCAAAAACAGCTTTCCGTGATGGAGCTTTTGGATAAATATGACGATCAGAATACTTTGCGCAAAGGGAAAAATAGCTGTGAAGAACAATTTTCGCTGAATTTTGATGGCGGAAATCTTGAATAATCAATCTGAAAAAGGAGAGTTTTTTCTATGATTTTATGGATCATCATTATTGCGGTATCCGTGATTCTGGATCAGGTGACGAAAACGATCGTTATGAATACGATGGAGCTTTATGAATCCATTCCCGTGATCGAAAATGTTTTTTCATTCACCTATATTCATAATTATGGCGCGGCATGGGGTATGTTCAGCGATCAACGCTGGGTATTCATTTTGCTGACATCCATCGCGCTTATTATCATGCCGATCCTTCTTTATAAATACAGAAAGGTTCATTTCCTGTTCAGCCTTTCGCTCTCGCTGATTATCGGTGGCGCGATCGGTAATATGATCGACCGTATCGGTCTCGGTTACGTTGTGGATTTTCTGCAAGCGACCTTCATTGATTTTCCCGTTTTCAACGTCGCGGATATCTGTGTCGTTTGCGGTGCTATCATGATGCTTATTTATATCATATTCCTTGATAAAACGCTTTTTGCCGATAAGCCGAAAACTGCCAAAGTAACGGAAGAGGTGAACCATGACGGAACTGATGACAAAGCAAATTGATACGGATTCCGCCGATATCGGCAAACGTCTTGACGTTTTTCTTTCGGAAACGGAAGAAGAATTGACCCGTTCTCACGTACAGAAGCTCCTGCAGGACGGTATGGTGCTTGTAAACGGCACGACAGTCGCAAAAAATTATAAGATCCGCAAAAATGACGTGATCGAGCTGACCTATCCCGAACCCGAACCTTGTGAGGCGCAGCCCGAAAATATTCCGATCGATATCGTTTATGAAGATGATGATATCATCGTTGTCAATAAGCCGAAGGGTATGGTTGTACATCCTGCGGCAGGGAATTATACGGGTACGCTCGTCAGCGCACTTCTCTATCATTGCGGAGAACGTCTTTCGGGCATCGGCGGTGTGATCCGTCCCGGTATCGTTCACCGTATCGATAAAGATACGAGCGGTCTGCTCGTCGTTGCCAAAAACGACGCGGCGCATCTTTCGCTTTCCGAACAGATCAAGGAACATCACGTTTCCCGTATCTATCATGCCATCGCTCTCGGAAAGATCGAAGAAGACCGCACGATCGATCTTCCGATCGGTCGTCATCCCGTTGACCGCAAAAAAATGGCTGTCACCGAAAAAAATTCCAAAAATGCTGTCACACACATTCACGTTCTGGAAAATTTTCAGGGCGCAACGTATGTGCGCTGTGAATTGGAAACGGGCAGAACCCATCAGATCCGCGTACATCTTTCCCATATGAATCATCCGCTTCTCGGTGATCTCGTTTACGGAAGTCCGAAGCTTCCGCTGAATCAGAAATTTGCAAAATATACCGAAGGGCAATGCCTTCATGCCAAAGAATTGATCCTCACGCATCCGCGTACAGGCAAGTCCATGCGTTTTACATCGGAGATTCCCGATGATTTTACGGAAATTCTTGCACTTTTAAGAAAAAACTGACGGAAGGATTGATATGATTATGAAAAAATTTGAAAATATCCTCATCGCATCCGATATTGACGGCACGATCCTTTGGGAATCCAAATACATAAATCCGCGCAATTTAGAAAAATTACGTTATTTCTGTGATAACGGCGGTCATTTCGCGCTCTCTACGGGGCGTAATCATATCGATATTTTCCGCGTGACGAAAAATCTTGAGGAATACGTCAATGCTCCCTGTATCCTTTGCAACGGCAGTTATCTTTACGACAAGGACAAAGATGAGATCATCAATCCGAAATATCTGAACGGTGCCCGTACGGTACAGCTTTTTACGGATGTCAAAGATCATTTTGAAGGTGTCGGTTTCCGTGCGAGTTTTCCCGAAGGCTTTCTTTGCGCGGTTGAAAATCCGATCATTCTGGAACAGCTCAAGGCTTGGGGACTTGAAAAGCTTGCGATCGTTCGTCCTTTGGCAGAATTTGCGGCAGAAAAACTTTTCAAGGCGGCTTTCGTTTGCGATGATCCGGCAAAACTTGCGAAATTGCAAAGTTATATCATCGAAAATTATAGCGACGTTTTCAGCGTAACGACTTCGGGGAAAACGATTATGGAAGTCCAGCCGCTCGGTGTTTCCAAAAAAACACAGATCATTCATCTCAAAAAATTATATCCGCAATGTGAGCTTTGGTGTATCGGTGATTTCCATAACGATACCGAAATGCTGAAGGGTGCGGACGTTGCCGTTTGTCCCGAAAATGCCGTGGATACGATCAAAGCTATCGCGCATTTGCAGGTCTGTCATTGTAAAGACGGCGCGCTTGCTGAGATGATCGATGAAATTGAGAAAAGATTATAAATATAAAAAACGCTTCCTTTAGGCTTGTTCTCATAGGGATGTTTACAAATTCGGCAGAGTCATTGTGTTTTCTGCCGATTTGTGTTATAATAAGTTGGGTGATGAAAATGGATAATGAAAAGGAATTGCCAAAAAGAAAATCAACAAGGCTAAAAAACTTTGATTACAGTTCAGCAGGTGCATACTTTGTTACAATATGCATACGTGACAGAATGCACATCTTATCCGAAATAGTCAAAACAGACCTCATGGCTACCGATAAAACGATGGGTTTAGCGGTAGTATCTCGTCCCTACTAAAACTTGACATATGAATGATTATTTGGTATACTAAAAGAAAACGAAAAAGAGGTATACCAAAATGTTTAACAAAGAAATATATTTAACCGTAGAAGAACAAATCCAGCTTAAAGAAATTGTCCGCAAAGGAGTTCACAATGCGCATGTGATTACTCGCGCAAGGGTGCTGTTGATGTTAGATCGCAC
>JAFUQQ010000011.1 GCA_017472285.1 Clostridia bacterium
ACAATTTCTTTAAGCTGGATTTGTTCTTCTACGGTTAAATATATTTCTTTGTTTAACATTTTGGTATACCTCTTTTTCGTTTTCTTTTAGTATACCAAATAATCATTCATATGTCAAGTTTTAGTAGGGACGAGATACTACGGGAGTCGAAACGCCTCCCCTACGAAAAAAATTATCTCAAAACATATAAAAGGAGAATAAAACTATGAAAAAACTTTTCGGAAACGCCATCGTCGGACAATCCGGCGGTCCCACGGCGGCAATCAACGCAACCCTTTCGGGTGTCATCAGAGGCGCACTCGAATGTGATGCCATCGAAAAAATTTACGGCGCGAAAAACGGCATCGAAGGTGTCCTTGCGCGTACCATCATCGATCTTTCCGATATGACGGAAGAAAAACTTTCTTTGCTTGAAACCACACCCGCGGCGGCACTCGGTTCCTGCCGTAAAAAACTTCCCAAAAATTTCGACGGCGAAAACCGCAAAATTTTTGAAGATATCATCGCCGTTTTTAAGGAATATAATATCCGTTATTTCTTCTATATCGGAGGCAACGATTCCATGGATACCGTTGCAAAACTTTCCCGTTTCACAAAAGAAATCGGTTATGAAATGCACGTTATGGGCGTACCGAAAACCATCGATAACGACCTTGCAGGTACAGACCATACCCCCGGTTACGGTTCTGCCGCAAAATATATCGCAACCACCATGCAGGAAATTATCCGTGATACAGCCGTTTATACCGTAAAAGCTGTTACGATCGTTGAGATCATGGGACGTGATGCGGGTTGGCTTACAGCGGCAGCGGCACTTCCCTCTCTTTACTCTGATGTAACTCCCGACCTCGTATATCTCCCCGAGGTTGCTTTTGATTACGATAAATTCTATGAAGATATCGAAAAAGCATTTGAAAAACATCCGAATGTTGTCGTTGCTGTTTCCGAAGGTGTCCGCACAGCAGACGGTATTTACGTTGGTGAAGGTACACAGAGCGGTGCGACCGATGCATTCGGTCATAAATATCTTTCCGGCACTGGCAAAGCCCTTGAACTTGCTGTCAAAGATAAATTCGGTTGCAAAGTTCGTTCCATCGAACTCAATCTCCCTCAGAGATGCGCTTCTCACCTTTCTTCCAAAACTGACCTTGATGAATCTGTTGCGATCGGCCGTTCTGCCGTTTGGTATGCTGCTTCGGGTGAAACAGGCAAAATGATGATCTTTACCCGTATGGAAGGCGAAAAATATGAAGTCGGTATCGACAGTGCCGATATTTCGGGCATTGCCAATGCCGTCCGTTCCGTTCCCCGTTCGTATATCAACGAAAGAGGTAACGGTGTTACCAAAGAATGTCTTTCCTATATTGCACCCCTTATCATCGGCGAACCTACACTCGTTTATGAAGGCGGTCTGCCTAAGCATTTTGTATTTTGATTGGAGTGAAACGATCATGAATATAGTTGTATTTGCTTCTCATGGAGGCAGCGATCTGCAAGCCATCATTGACGGTTGCAAAAGCAACCGTTTGAATGCCAAGGTCGCTTGCGTCATCAGCAATAATGCGGATTCTATGGCATTACAGCGAGCAAATAATGAAAATATACCCGCTTATCATTTGAGTGCCAAAAAATTCGGAAGCGAGGATATTCTTGCGGATGAAATTCTAAAGGTTCTTGCGGAGCATGATATCGATATGATTTTCCTTGCGGGATATATGAGAATGCTCCATATCCATATTCTTCAGAAATATCATAACAGAATCTTCAATATCCATCCTGCACTTTTGCCAAAATTCGGCGGCAGAGGTATGTATGGTATACACGTTCATACAGCCGTTATAGAAGCGAAAGAAACGGAAACAGGGATTACCATTCACCGTGTCAATGCTGAATATGACAGCGGTGAGATCGTTGCACAAACAAAAGTTCCCGTATTGGAAAACGACACTCCCGAAATTTTAGCCGCCAGAGTCCTTGAAAGAGAACACACCTTTTTGATCGAAGTTCTTGCTGAAATTATCGGCGGAAAAATTTCATTAGGCTAAAACTTTTTAAGAAATGTTACTAAAAGCCTCTCACTTCGGGAGAGGTGGCGCGAAGCGACGGAGAGGATTTTATGTACAGAATTTCAAACCCTCTCAATCACCTGCGACAACAGTGCTCCCAAAGGGCGAGCCTTTCGAGATCTCTGTTTTTGATACAATGCATATGAAACCATCCATTGAAAAAAATAATAAATTATTGGAAACTGCTCGTAAATTACGCCGTGAAATGACTCCATGGGAAAAACATTTATGGTATGATTTTTTGCAACATTACCCCATTAAAATCTATAAGCAAAGAATTATCGGTAATTTCATTGTAGATTTCTATTGCCATCAAGCAAAACTCATCATTGAGATAGACGGTGCCGGGCATTATACAGCACAAGGGAAATCACATGATAAGGCAAGAACGGATATTTTAAAAGGTCATGGCTTTTATGTTTTAAGATTTTCTAATCACGAAATTGATTCCGCATTTGAAAACGTGTGTCAACTAATAGATAAAATAACGTGAGTTCGATAAGAATTTTTGAAAAATTTACGTAGAAAAACAAACGAAAGAGTTCGCCAGAGCCCTCACCTTTGGGGAGGGTGTCAAGGCAATTTGCCTTGACGGGTGAGGTTCTTGAACATAATCAAAG
>JAFUQQ010000012.1 GCA_017472285.1 Clostridia bacterium
CAATTTACTGCGTGCAATAATATTTAAACTTTCAAGTTCAATAAATTTGTTGCTATCGAGCATTGAATCCTCCTTATCTAAATTGTATTAATAAAACATTGTCTAAAAAATATCCTTACAATAATAAATAGTTATTGTAAGATAAAATGTCAACCATAAAAATAATCGATCTTGTATACAGGATCGATTATTTTTATAGTTGAACAACTTAATATATATTAACGCTTGAACGTAAGCACTAAATAATCCCCCGTCTTTTTGAAGCAATGTTCATGTAGTAAAATGAAGTGAACAAAATACTCCAATAGAGCAAATTGAACAGTCGAAAATACTCTAATGGAGTAAAATGAATACGGAGGATAAGTACATGAACAGTATAACAGATGAAATCGTAGCAATCAAAACGGAAGTACGGGAAAGGAATTGGAAAGAGCAGAGCTTGGAATGCCAACAGAGCGGACTTTCAGTGAAAGAATGGTGCAGACAAAATGGAATCCATCCAAGCACGTATTACGCGCGACTTCGCAAATTACGCGAAAAAGTGTGCCATGATATTGTAGCTATTCAGTCGGAAGTTCAACTTCCCCAACCGTCTGAAATCAAAATCACATCCGGAGAAATCGTCGTGAGTTTGCCGTTGAAGGCAAGCACAGAAACTATTTCAACGGTACTAAAAGCACTGAAGACATGCTGAAGGAATTAGCGACAAAGAGAACGGTATACCTTGTCACGGGATATACCGATCTGAGAAACGGAATCGACGGTCTTGCCGCATTTGTACAAGGCAGGCTGTCGATTTCTCCGTTTGAAAAGCAGTTGTTTTTGTTTTGTGGCAGACGGCGTGATAGGATCAAAGGACTTCTTTGGGAAGGGGACGGTTTTCTGCTTCTCTACAAAAGATTGGATAACGGTGTGTTCCGATGGCCTCGTAATGAAACGGAAGCAAGACTACTGACGGAACAAGAGATCCGTTGGCTTTTGGAAGGACTTGAAATTGATCAACCCAAAGCAATCAAACCGGGAAAAAAAGCAGCACTTTACTAAAAAGTTTACGGAATATTTACAGTCGTTTTCGTAAAAATATGGTATACTGTCCAAGATGACATTTTCAGCGAAAAGGACGGTGGAAGAATCATGGAACTTCAGATGACACAAGAAGAATTGATCAAAGAATTGGAGTTTCTTTCTATCAAAAAAGAGATCGAATTGAAGAATTTACAGATTAAATATGATGCCAAGGAAGCAGAAGCCGATGATCTGAAAAATGAAAATGAAGTTTTAAGACAGCAGCTTGCTTTCTACAAAAAGATGGTTCACGGACAAAAGACCGAAAAGACGGAAGTTGTGATGGAAAAGACGGAACAGCTCTCCTTGTTTGATGAGGCAGAAACGGGAGCAACAAGCGCACATCCGGAAAAAGAATTGGTTGTAGAAAAGCATACTCGAAAAGCCAAGCGTACCCACGAAGAAACATTTGAAAATCTTCCCATAGAAGAAGTGATTCACACAGCAGACAAGAAAATCTGTGAAAAATGCGGTGAAGAAATGATTGTCATTGGCAAGGAAAAGGTTCGTGATGAGCTTGTTTACGTACCTGCCAGAGTTTTTGTACGCCGTCATTTCGCAGAAGTCGTAAAATGCTCCTCCTGTGGCAGTGATGAAACGCGCGACGCTCAGTTATCCGATATCGAAGCCTGTACGATCAGACAGGCTTTTGTCCCGGCGCCCGTAATTCCTCACAGCTACTGCTCTCCTGAGCTTTTGGCGCATATTGTTTACGAAAAATATTGCAATGCCGTTCCACTCGAGCGTCAGGCGAAGGATCTTGCTGCGAAAGGTGTGAAAATTCCAACCGCAACGCTTGCGAATTGGGTGATCTATGCTGCAAATGTGTTCCTGAAGCCGATCTATGCCCAAATGAAAGCTGAACTTTTAAAAGGTAACGTTATCCATGCCGATGAGACCGTGGTTCAAGTATTGCATGAGCCGGGCAAAAAGGCGAAAACAGATTCGAGAATGTGGGCATATTGCTCGGGTAAATACGAAAAATATCGTAATATTCTCTTTGAGTATCAACCCACTCGAAACGGTGATCATGCCAAACGTTTTCTTGGGGATTTCTCGGGATATCTTGTTTGCGACGGCTTCGACGGTTACAACAAGTTGGATACCGTCAAACGCTGCGGATGTTTTGCTCATGTGCGCCGCAAATTTGTCGATGCCTTGCCGCTCGATGAAGCCGCAATCGAAACATCGGTGTCAGCAATTGGTGTAGCGTGGTGCAACAAAATTTTTGTTTTAGAGCGTGAAATGGCAGAGCTTTCTTCCGAAGAACGCACAATCAAACGGCAGGAGCAAATGAAACCGGCTCTTGACGGCTTTTTCGCATGGGTTGAATCCGTAACCGCCGCCGGTGGTACGAAACTATCTAAGGCTATTCAGTATGCTAAGAATGAGAAGAAATATCTCTACACGTTCTTAGAACATCCGGACGCTCCCATCGATAACAATCGAGCAGAAAACGCAATTCGCCCGTTTTGTGTCGGCCGAAAAAATTGGCTCTTTTCGACTTCGCCCAAAGGAGCAGAAGCGAGCGCCGTCATCTATTCTGTTGCCGCTACCGCATGTGCGAACGGATTGAACATTGAAGACTATCTCACGAACGTTTTTAAATCGCACGGCAACGAATTGCCTTTGCCGAGATAACATGTCAACTGACGATTCAGGGGCTTTTTCAGGTTATGGTACGGGGTGTTATTTTGGGCTTACGCTTGAACTTGTCTAAGAAGATTGAATTGAGAAGCTTATGATTACAGATTTTACGGTGGCTATTGCAGGAAAAAGCGTTTGAATGAGATGAAATGAGCGATCGTTGAATAAAATATTTAAGAGTTATTCTTGACAATATAACGGTAAGGCGTTATAATATAGATGATGAAAGGAGGATTTGATATGCTTGAAAAAAGATTATCCGATAAGAATATGTCAATATATATGTGTTCCAAGCAAAGTGGAATCCCTTATACAACCTTGTCTGAGGTAATAAGAGGGAAAACTAAACTTGAAAAATGTTCTGCTGAAACGGTATATAGACTCGCAAAAGTGTTAGATGTATCAATGGAAGATTTATTAAGTGATTGCATGGAACCACGTTCAAATTTTGAGATTTTCAAGAGTAATGTATGCCATGCGGTAAAAGATAAAGGTGATTTTGATTTTATTGTTGACGTTTTGCAGAGCGATGATATTAGTCGCTATTGGAATAAAAAATGGTATCCCGAAGCTTTTTACTTGCTTGCGATGATCGATTACCTGAGCAGGATCAATGATATTCCTTTGTGTACTAAGTATGATAATATGCGGGTATGCTCACTTGATCGCACAATTTATCCCAAAGATGTATTGATGACATATAAGTTAAGTGAAGAACTTGATGTAAGGGAACAAAGCAAACAAGAGGCGATTCCTGAGTTTTTAAGATTTAATATTGTAGAAAGTGAGGTAAGAAATGTCATTTGAGATTCCTTTTACGAAGGATAATTTAGATTTCTATTTGAAAGAACTTGCGAAAGAATATAAAAAGCAGGCGCGAGGAATGGATGCAGAATTGATATTAATTGGCGGTGCTTCGGTACTGATCAATTATGGATTTCGTGAAATGACATATGATATCGATGCAGTTATTGCAGCGCCGTCGGTCATGAAAGATGCAATTAACACCGTAGGTGATCGTCATAATTTGCCGAACGGTTGGCTAAATGCAGATTTCAAGAACACAATTTCTTATTCTCCGAAGCTGGCGAGATATTCTGAATATTACAGAACGTATGCGAACGTCCTGCAAATTCGTACAGTTCGTGCGGAATATCTTGTGGCAATGAAGTTAGTTTCAGGTAGAAAATATAAAAAAGATTTATCCGATATTGTAGGTGTTTTGTATGAACAACAACGTGCTGGAAACCCATTGACCTATGAATTGATCGATAAAGCCATGAATGATCTATATGATGGATGGGATCATGTGTCGGATTATGCAAAAGATTTGCTGAATATCGCATTGAAATCTGAACATTTGGATAAATTATTCGTTGAATTAAGCGAAGATGAAGCAACTGCAAAGGCTGCTTTGCTTGAAATGGACAAGAAATATCCTAATGTGGTGAACAAAGATAATGTGAATGATATTATTGCAATTGCTATGGCAAAGAAAAAGAAACGCGAAGAAAGAGAAGAACGGTAAATATATCAGCCGAGTAGACGAAAGTTTACTCGGCTTTTTCTATGCCAAAAAGAAGGGAGGTAGATAAGATGAAATATGGAATAGCAGTACGAATTGTGGAAACGGGATATGTGGAAATAGAAGCGGAGTGCGAAGCAGAAGCGAAAGCGATTGCCGAGGGCGATGCGATGGAAGGTCTTGTCCTATTCCATGACGTACAAGTTTTGGACAGTACAGTCGAAAGTATCATTGATGAAAGTGAGGAAGAAACCAAAAATGCAAAACGAAAAAGACGTGCTTCTTGCCGAACTCCGCGAAAAAATGGAACGGGAAATGAAGCAATATGAAGAAAAACTGATTGCGATGCCACCTGAAAGGATCTTGGAAGAAGCGTATCACTACACCATTTATCGTGAGATTTCCTGTCTTATGGAGGAAAGTGATCTGAACGCAAGACAGCTTCGTGCGCTTTTGAAGTCGGAAAATCCGATGGCAGAGATCTATGCACGATGGCTGGATACGGAGATTTCTTTTTCCGAAGAAGTCAGATCGGTCATTCGTATGGAGGCAACCGCGATCATTCATGCAGAAATGTTGCTTCATCGCAAGCGCGATGAGCGCGACGCAAGGTGATTCGGATGGCTTACGTAACAGAATCAGAGATTGAGAAGGCGAGGAAACTCGACCTTTTTTCATATCTGCAAGTAAAAGAACCGCAGGAGCTTGTGCGGTGCGGACGAGATGAATACTGCACCAAGACACACGATTCTCTCCGCATTTCCAACGGAAAATGGTTTTGGTGGTCGCGTGGAATCGGCGGTGTCAGCGCACTTGACTATCTCGTAAAGGTGAAAGGCATCGACTTTGTTTCGGCGGTAACGTATTTGAATGGGGTTTCAGAAATCCCTCGCATATACGTTTCCGAGAAGAAAGTGGCACAGAAGATATATCTTCCGCCATGCAATTACCGATGTCAGACCGTGAAACCGTATCTTCTCTCACGCGGAATTGACGGCGAGATTGTCGATATATTCATCGAAAACAAGCAGATAGCAGAGGACAGCGAAACGGGATATGCACTTTTCTTTGGCAAAGATGACGAGGGAAATGTGCGCCAATGCTCCGTTCGTGCAACGGACGGAAGCGTTTGTAAGAAGGAAGTGGCAGGTAGTGATCGTGGATTTTGCTTTCATTACTCGGCAGAAAAAGAGCCAAAAGCTTTGCGCGTGTTTGAAAGTGCGATTGATCTGATGTCCTTTATGACCTTGGAAAAGAGAAGCGGCAAACCGCTTTGCGGTGCATACCTTTCGCTTTCGGGTGTGTATATGCCGAAGAAAAATATCGAAGAAAGCAAGCTCCCAAAGGCTTTGCAAACCTATCTTGAAAAGAATCCGATAGAAGAAATTACGCTCCATCTGGATGCAGATTTTGCAGGAAGACACGGTGCAGAAGCAATTTGTACGATTCTTGACGGGAAATACGATGTGAAATACGTTCCGCCTCCGAGCGGAAAAGACTTCAATGAGTATCTGCAAAGTCGATGTAGGAGTAGAGAAAAAGTATTAAGAAAACGTGAAGAAATGGAAAGATGAGGTGAAAAAAAGAGGGGTGAAAAAGGTCTGCAAATCTTAACAAGCACTGAATTGTGATATCACAATTCGCTTGTGAGGGGAAAATCCCCTAAAACCCCTTGCAAATATGAAAAAAGAGAAAGCAATTATTATCAGACTCACAAGAGCAGATTTTGATCGTTTGAACGCGCTTGCCCATGTTACGGGGCTTTCCCGCGAGGAATATGCGCGAAGACTCTTTTTAGGTGCGCCGGTCAAAGAAAATCCGCCCGCCGACTATGGCGAAATACTCCGTGAGCTTCGTTGTATCGGACGCAATGTTGACCAAATTCTTGTAAAAGCAAGATCGCTTGGTTTTATTGACAACGTACTTTGCCAAGACGTGGCGAACAGCGTTTTCCAGATGGAGAAAATGTTCCGAAAAACATTTTCCAAGTGAGGTCTATGTGGCAGTAACAGCAATATGGAGCGTCAAGGGAAATGTGGAAACGGTCATTCGATACACCGCAAATCCGAGTAAGACTTGGAATGAGAACTATGAAGAGGCGGCGTCTTACCATGCGCTTGAAAATGTAATGACCTATTCCGCCGATGAAATGAAAACGGAAAAACAACTTTACGTTTCAGGTGTGAATTGTTCGGAAATCCCCGCAGTTGCTGTCGATCAATTTCATGATACCAAAAGGGCGCATAAGAAAGAGGGCGGTATCGTTTGCTTTCATGGATACCAATCATTTCGTCCCGGTGAGGTGACACCTGAACTTGCACACAAGATCGGTGTTGAGCTTGCTAAGCGTTTGTGGGGAGATCGGTTTGAGGTTTTGGTTAGCTCCCATCTTAACACGGGTGTGATTCACAACCATTTCTGTCTGAATAGCATTTCGTTTGTGGACGGACTTCGGTATTACGATCAAAAGAAAACCTATGCCCGTATGCGTGAGGTGTCTGATGAACTTTGCCGTGAATACGGACTATCCGTGATTGAGAACCCCGGACGCGGTAGCCGTTCCATCGGTGAGATCAAAGCGGAGGCAGAGGGCAGATATACCGTTCGCGGTCAGATTCGTAATGACATAGATTTTGCCATTTCACAGAATACCACGCAGAAGCAGTTTTATCGGACGATGGAGAGCCTTGGATATATCTTTGAGCGCCGAGGCAGTTTCCTTCGTATCCGTCCCGATGGCGGCAAGAAGTGGTTTCGTCTTGACCGACTTGGCGAAGGATATGGAGAATCAGATATTAACGAACGGCTTTTTGAGAGATGGAAAAGCGGAAAGCGTTCGCAGTACCGACCGTTTATGCCAAATCCGAGAGAGAAGCCGAAAGGACTTCAAGCGCTGTATCTCTACTATCTGTATCTTCTCGGTGAGCTTCCGAAAACGAAGCCGAACCGAAAAGTGATCTATGAAGCCCTGCGCGATGACAAGCGCCGAGCGCATATGTATAGCGAAGAAGCAAAACTGCTCGGTAAATATGACATTAACACCGATGAGGATCTGAAGCGTTTTACCGAGGGTATCAGCAATTCCTATGAGGTGCTTGCGGTCAATCGTCAGGAACTTCGCAACAAACTTCGTAAGATGAATGATAGCGAGAAGATGATGCCGATCAAAGCAGAGATCGCGAGAATCACCGATGAGATGGCGGTGTACCGAAAACAAATGAAGCTATGCGAGGACATCGCACTCCGAAGCGGTGCGATAGAAGCAGTAGTCAACAAGATATATGAATCAGAAATTCAAATGGAAAAACCAATAGAAAGGAAAGAACAAGAACATGAATACAAGCGGAGAAGCCGCTGATCAAGTGATGCGTATGATGCTGGAGGGGACGGAAGTTCTCATCAAGCTGTCGGGCAAGGGCGCGGAAAGAGCCTTTGCCCTTGTATATACCACATTTCGTCAGCAGAAGAAAACTCAAGGCGCGATCAAACTCAGTAATATGCTGCGTTCGGGAACGCCTGTAAAGGTCTTTACGTTTCATGAGAGAGACCTTGCAAAATTTAAGGAAGTTGCAAAACAGTACGGTATCCTTTACACGATACTCAAAGAGAAGGACAAGACGGGCGGTGTGTTTGACGTATTCGTCCGCGCGGACGATGAAAGCAAAATTCAGAGAATCTCCGAACGCTTTGGTCTTGCACGAATTGATTCCGCAACACTCAAAACCGAATTGATAAAAGAGAAAGCGGCGCGCGAAGCATCTGCGGTGGAAACCGAGCAGAAGAAGTCAGAGGTGTCCGAGCCTGTGGATAAGCAAGCGCATGAAACTGCAGTTGCAGATGATCTTTTAAGTCAAGAGGTGCATGAGGAACGTGTAAACCCCGACGTGGCTCGAACGGACGAAAAAGAAGTCCCCGCGCAGAAGCAATTACCGTTGAATCCCCCTCCGTTCGAGCCTACCTCCGAAATCATAAGCGAACTTATGGGTGAAGATAGGGAACTATCCCATCGGAAAAAGCCGTCTGTGAGAAAGAAGCTTGACGAGATCAAAAAAGAGCAAGCGAAACAGAAAAAGACGGAAGTACTCGAACGAAAGAAAACGCGCGGCAAAAAGAAAAAACACAAAGAACGATAAGAAAGGAAGAACAGAATGGAAAATTTGGATGAACTCATGAATCAGAGTAAGGCGAAGCCTTCTCAAAACAAGACCTATGCCGGTAAAGGCGAATCGATCAAGGAAAAGAAGGACCGATGTCAGGCGATGATCGACGAGATGTACGCGGAGGTTCTGAAAACGCCTGACCGTTTGATGGCATACCTCGATGTGCAGAGCAGACTTTCTGCTTATTCGGTCGGCAACCAGCTTCTGATCTTGAAGCAGAAGCCGAATGCCACAAAACTGAAAACCTTTGATGCATGGAAAAAAGAAGAAGTCAACGTCAAAAAGGGTGCAAAGGGAATGATGATCTTGGAACCTAAGCCCTATAAGACAAAGGACGGGAAGACAGGGACATCTTTTGATCCCAAGACGGTCTTTGATATTTCCGATACCACGGCAGAGGTGGCATTACACGAAGCCGAATTACCGCAGACGAGAAGAACACGGTTCTGCCAAATGGGGCGATGTAAAAGCGGTGGACAAGAAGTATCGGCAGGAGCCGATGGAGAATAACCGTATTTTAACGCAGAATCTTTCCATCGGCTACAACAGCCGAGAGCATAGGAGAAATCTCAATACCCTCATCGTCGGCGGTAGCGGTTCTGGCAAGACCTTTCATTATGCCAAGCCCAATCTGCTGATGGCAAACACAAGCTTTGTGTGCTTAGACGTTAAGGGCGAGATCTTACGCGATACGGGAAACGTATTGAGAGAAAACGGATATGAGATTCGCGTATTTGACCTTATCAATATGGAAAAGAGTCATGGGTATAACCCTTTCGTGTATTTGGATAGCGATAACGATGTGCAGCGGTTGGTAACGAACCTTTTCAAAAGTACAACGCCGAAAGGTACGCAGTCGCAAGATCCTTTTTGGGATACGGCGGCTTCGATGCTTTTGCTTGCGCTCATCTTTTATCTCAAATATGAAGCCCCCGAAGAGGAACAGAACTTTGCGATGGTCATGGAAATGCTTCGTGCGGGTGAAGTGGACGAGATGGAAGAGAGTAAGCCAAGTGCGCTTGACGCTTTGTTTGCAGACCTCGAAAGAAAACAGCCTTATCATATTGCGCTGAAATATTACAAGGCGTATCGAACGGGTTCGGAAAAAACGCTGAAATCCATTCAGATTACATTGATGTCAAAGCTGGAAAAATTCAATCTTGATAGCCTTTCTTTTCTTACCGAAGTCGATGAGTTAGATCTTCGCAGTATGGGGGAAAAGAAAGTGGCATTATTTGCGCTGATTCCCGATAACGATACGAGCTTTAACTTTTTGGTTTCGATACTTTACACACAGCTATTTCAGCAACTATTCTATGTGGCTGACCATATATACGGCGGTTCGCTCCCTGTTCCCGTTCATTTCATGATGGACGAGTTCGCAAATGTCGCGCTCCCCGATGATTTTGAAAAAATACTTTCCGTTATGCGTTCTCGCAACGTGTCGGTGAGCATCATCTTGCAGAATCTTTCACAGTTAAAGGCGCTCTTTGAAAAGCAATGGGAGAGTATTGTCGGTAACTGTGATGAGTTTGTCTATCTTGGGGGGAATGAGCAGTCCACGCACAAATACGTTTCGGAACTAATCGGCAAGGAAACCATCGACACCAATAGTTTCGGTAAAAGCGATGGTATGCGAGGAAACTTCTCAACGAATTATCAGGTTGCGGGACGAGAACTGCTGACACCCGATGAGGTTCGTATGCTTGATAATCGCTATGCCATCGTTCTGATTCGCGGTGAGCGTCCCGTTATGGATGTGAAATACGATATTTTCAAACATCCGAACATTTCCCTCAGCGCGATTGGCGGCGGGGAAGTATACCGTCACGGAAAGGAACGTCTTGCAGCTTGCGGTATCACCATTGTGAATCTTGCGGATTATCCCGGTAAGCAGATGAAGGATTTTCCGCTGATGGAAAGCGTGGTCGAAGATATTGAAGCTTATGACCAAGATGAACTTGAAATTTATATTAGTCTAAAGGAGAATATGGAAAATGAAAAAAAGAAATAACAATATGCCGACGGGTGTGAAAAAACTTTTGAAGGCGTGGACTTGCCTTGTACTGGTCCTTTGCATGATCGGCTCTCTTACGCTCGTTTGCTTGGCGGATGATGCCAGCGATCCGATTACGGTAATCAACAATTTGTCGGACTTTATGTTCGGTCTGATCCGTGCGGTCGGTATGATTATCATGGGCTTTGCGGTGGTGCAGATCGGTCTGTCTTTGAAATCCCACGATCCGACACAGAGAGCGAACGGCTTTTTGACCTTGGCAGGCGGTGTAGTCATTACCTTTGCCAAAGAAATTTTGAACCTCATTACAGGATAACGAGGTGAGCCATGTCCAATAACTGGTTAGTTGAAAATCTTCAAAATGCCCTTGAGACATGGAACAGTAAACTCTCCGAAATATGGCGGCTCCTCTCGGAGTCGCCAACCGAATTTAAGGGCGGTGGCATTTGGAACGTAATGGTGAATATCAACGGCACACTCAAAGCGATTGGTTACGCTTTGCTTGTGCTGTTTTTTCTTGTCGGTATCATGCGTCAATTCCATTCGTTCGCGGAAGTCAAACGTCCCGAACAGATCTTCAAGCTATTTCTCCGTTTCGTTCTTGCGAAAGCGGCGGTAACGTGGGGCTTGGAACTGATGATGGCGATGTTCAAAATTGCCCAAGGTATTATTGGTAAGATCATGGAAGCATCGGGCATTGGCGGTGGCGGAGGTGCATACCTGCCATCCGATATGATCGAAACGATTGAAGAGTGTTCCTTTTGGGAGAGTATTCCGCTTTGGGCGGTAACGCTCATCGGCAGTTTGCTTGTTACGGTCTTGTCATTCATTATGATCTTGACGGTATACGGCAGATTTTTTAGGCTCTACATTTATGCCGCGATTGCACCGATTCCGCTTTCGTCCTTTGCGGGAGAAGAAACGGCAAGCATCGGAAAATCGTTTGTCAAATCCTTTGCGGCAGTATGCTTGGAGGGAACGGTCATCGTTCTGGCGTGTATTATCTACTCGCTCTTTGCGTCCTCGCCGCCTTCGGTCGATATTACCGCTTCTGCTGTAACGCAGGTTTGGACGTATATCGGAGAGCTTCTTTTCAATATGCTCGTCCTTGTCGGTACGATCAAATTGTCGGATAGGGTTATCAAGGAAATGATGGGGTTATAAAAACCACTTGACAAACCCCATTAAATAGGGTATAATATAAGTGAAATAAAGGATAGGAGATTTGTATGACACGTGCGTTTATAGAGTTGCCGTTATTTCGATCTAAATGGAAAGCTTTGGGGCTTGATGATAATGATCTTCGTAGATTGCAGGAAGAAATTCTTGCTGACCCGAAAATCGGAAGCGTTATGCAGGGTACAGGCGGTATCCGAAAAATGAGATTTGCCTTTGAACATAGAGGTAAAAGCGGAAGTATCCGTGTGATCTATATTGATTTTGAAGTATATGAGAAAATTTTTCTGATTACTGCATATCCTAAAAATGAAAAGGATAATTTAACGCAATCGGAAAGAAATGAGCTTCGTCAGTTGATTGCCATTTTGGAAAAGCAATTGGAAGATAACGATGTCTGAAAGGAGTGCTTATATGGGTATTTTTGATGAAATCAAACTTGGTGTAGAACAGGCAATCGCCTATGAAAAAGGTGAATTGAAAGCCAAGAAAGTAACGCTCAGCATTGCGCCGGTTGACGTATTTACGCCGAGCGAGATCAAGTCTATTCGCAACAGTACGGGACTGACACAGAATTTGTTTGCGAAATATATGGGTGTTTCTGTCAAAACGGTAGAGGCTTGGGAGTCCGGAAGAAATCATCCCGAAGGTGCTGCTTGCCGTTTGCTTGCTTTGACAAGAAATGATCCTGCATTCCCCGTTAATTCGGGTATCGTGGTACGATAAACAAAAATAATAATCGAAAGCATCGTGTTTGAAATACACGGTGCTTTTCTTTTTGAGGAACTATTATGGAAATAAAGATCAATACAGAAATCAAAGATTACAATGAAACCATGTTTTTCGGTCTTTCGGTCAGACAATTCATATTTGCACTTTTGGCTTGCGGTGCGGCGGTCGGTATCTATTTCGGATGCCGACCGTTTTTGCATACGGAGATTTTATCATGGCTTTGTATGCTTGGTGCGGCACCGTTCGCGGCACTTGGCTTTGTAAAATACAACGGCATGACCGCCGAGCAGATCGTGAAAGCATGGGTACGAAGTGAATTTATGATGCCGAGATATTTGGTTTTTCATGGGACGAATCGGTATTACAATAAGGAGGAAACAAGGAAATGAACCTTTTTGGAGGCAAAAAGAAGGTTGTGGAAACGGATAAAATTCCAACGACCGTAGAGCAGGCGATCCCGATTCAAGAGATTTATGAGGACGGAATCTGCCTTGTCGGACGAAATTTATGGTCAAAGACCTTTCGTTTCACCGACATCAATTATGAGGTTGCATCGCGTGAGGATAAGGAAAAAATGTTTCTCGGATATTCCGAGATTTTGAATAGCTTTGACAGCGGTGCGACAACGAAAATTACCGTCAGCAATCGTAGAATCCTCAGAAGCAATTTTGAAAAGAACAATATGCTTCGGGAAATGGGGGATTCTCTCGATGGCTTGCGGTATGAATACAACATGATCTTGGAACGCAACGTCAATCTTTCGACGGGCGTTTCGCAAGAGAAATATATGACGGTTACGGTGGAAAAACAGACGCTTGAAGAAGCAAGACAGTATTTTAACCGTATCTGTGCGGAATTTACAGCACTTTTTTCGACTCTTGGTTCGGTATTTGAAGAAGTGCGCGAGGTAGAAAAACTCCGCATTTTCTTTGACTTTTTCCATCATGGAGAGGAAGAAGATTTTTGCTATGACCGATGCCTTACCGAGAAAAGAGGACACAGCTTCAAAGATGCGATTGCACCGCAGTCGATGGAATTTAGAAGCGATCATTTCAAAATTGAGGGTAGATACGGACGTGTTTTGTATCTCAAAGACTATGCGAATTTCATCAAGGACAGCTTTATCGCGGAACTGACGGGCATTGACCGCCATCTGATGTTATCCATTGACGCAGATCCCATTCCGATTGAAACGGCGATTCGTCAAAGCGAAAACAAACTTCTGTCTGTTGAAACGAATATATCGAATTGGCAGAGAAAGCAGAATCAGAACAACAATTTCTCTGCGGCGATTCCCTATGACATGGAACGTCAGCGAACGGAGAGCAGGGAATTTCTCAATGACCTTGTGGCGCGAGATCAACGTATGATTCCAGCGCTCATTACCATCGTTCATACTGCCGACACGAAAGAAGCGCTTGATGCGGATACCGAACGCATTCGCTCCTGTGCGAGAAAGCATTTATGTGGGCTGACAATTCTCCGATGGCAGCAGCTTGAAGGTCTGAATAGTTGCTTGCCTTATGGTTGCAGAAAACTTGGTATTCGCAGAACGCTGACAACGGAATCTCTTGCGGTGTTTATGCCGTTTCGCGTACAGGAAATTTGTCATAGCAAGGGTATCTATCTTGGCAACAATGCGATTTCCAAGAATCCGATTATCGTAAATCGTTCGGAACTTCTGAACGGCAATTCCTTTATTCTCGGTGTTTCGGGTTCGGGGAAGTCTATGCTTGCCAAGCAAGAGCTTGTGAATATCTATCTTTCCGATCCGAACGCAGATATTTTCGTAATCGATCCCGAAAGGGAAATGACGGAGATCGTGAACACCTTGGGCGGAGAAAATATCAAGCTTTCTGCCGCAAGTGAGAATCACATCAATGCTTTGGATATGAGCCGAGATTACGGGGATGGAGAAAATCCGTTGATTCTCAAAAGCGAATTTATGCTTTCCCTTTGCCGTGATATTGTCGGCAACTTGGGTGCGAAAGAAAAATCGATCATTGACCGTTGCACTTCGATTGTGTATCGGGACTATTTGCTTCACGGTTGCGTCGGAGAAGCACCGACGATGAAAGCCTTTTATGATACACTTCTCATGCAAGATGAACTTGAAGCAAAGGAATTGGCACTTGCCTTGGAACTATATATCAACGGCAATCTGAACATTTTCGCAAAGCCAACGAATGTAAATCTGCAAAGCCGTTTGGTTTGCTATGACATTCATGGACTTGGCGAGGAATTGATGTCCCCGTCTATGCGAATCGTTCTTGACAGCATCTATAACCGCGTGACCAGCAATAAAGCGAAAGGAAGAAAAACGTATATTTTCATTGATGAGATATACATTCTTTTCGCGCATGAGCATTCTGCACAGTTTTTGCATAAGCTTTGGCGCAGAGTACGAAAAGCCGGCGGTTATGTAATCGGTGTTACGCAGAATGTCGAAGATTTGCTTGATAGTCCGACCGCAAAGTTTATGCTTGCAAACTCCGAGTATGTAATTATGCTCAATCAAGCGGCAACTGACCGTATGCGCCTTGCGGAAGTGATGAAGATTTCCGAATCGCAGATGGCGTATTTTACGAATACGGAAGCGGGACACGGACTTGCAAAGATCGGCGGTGCGTTTGTGCCTTTTGTCAACTGTCTGCCGAAAGATACAGAACTTTACCGCATGATGACAACGAAATTTGGTGAGTAAAAAGAAACGGGCTGCAACCATCGTTGCGGCCCATTTCATTTGGAGGGGTTATGAAGATTAAGACGAGAGAATCCTTGCGGGATATACGGGTATTTGATAAAACAAAAGATTTATCCGAGAGAACAAGAAGCGGTATTGGTGAGTTTTCAAAAAACACAGAATCCTCACAGAGCAGTTCTGCAAATGATTATGCAAGTAATTTTGTAAGTGAGAAAGCCGAGCGTATCGGAAAAAGCAGTACGTATGCCGCTGATCGTGCAGGACAAATGGGTGTGCGCGAAACACAGAAAAATATATCGAATCTGAAAAATCGTCCTCATAAGGTCAAGAAACCAAAAACCAAGGCGAATGTTCCCAAACGCTTGAAATCGGCAGGGAAGAATACGGTGAAGACTTCTGAAAGAATAAAGCAAACGGTTAAGAGATTATCCAAAGGCGTGGTAAAAGCGGCGAAAGCTGTGGTGTCGGCGATAAAAGTCATGATTGCCTCAACTAAAAGTATTGTTGCCGCTATTGTCGCGGGCGGTTGGGTTGCTGTTGTGGTCATTCTTGTTATTTGTCTTGTGGCGGCGATTGCAGGTTCTGTTTATGCAATCTTTCTTCCTCCGGCAGGGGATAGCGGTATGACGTTGCAAAACGCAGTACGCATGATTGAAAATGAATACTACGAAACGCGCGATGAGATGATTTCGGGATATGACTACGATGTAATTCATTACAACAGCGAGCTTGCAACGTGGAAAGAAATGATTGCCTTTTATGCGGTGAAACTGAATCTTGATACAGAAAACCCGACGGAGCTTGCGACATTTAACGAAGAAAAAGCCGATGAGCTTCAGCAAGTGTTTTGGGATATGAACCGTATTCAGATTCATACCGAAGCGGTAGATGAGGTCAGAAGCACAACTTTTATCGATGAATATGGGAATGTTTCAACGGTCGAAACGGTGGTTGAAGTTGTGCATTTGTATGTCAATACAGAGATTACAAGTATAGTGAATTTATGTGAAATATATGGTTTCACCGAGGTTCAACGTGAGATGCTGGCGGAACTTATGAGTGATGAGAATGATTTGATGTGGGAACCCTCACATTAAATAACTGTGGAATATTTCAAAAAGTCGAAAAAGGTTGTAACTTTTTTCAACTTTTTTCGTTATATAACAACATCATGAAAATTACGGTCGTATAATGTGTTTTTAGATTAAAAAATAATAAGGAGAAAAAGAATGAAATATTTAGGTTTGCTAATTTCAATTCTTGTCATTGTTGCTGTTTTGGCCATCTTTAAAATGATGACATTAATTGTAAGATATCGTCATAATATCTCATTATGGTGGAAAAGATATTCAATATGGAAATTTATTGTAAATGTTTTTCTTCCGTTTGCAATTCCGTTTGTTATCACAATTGTTGTAACTATATCCGGCGGAGATGATTATAAACCCTTTAAACCACCATTTTTATTTTTATGTGCAATGTGTGTGTTTGCGATTGTAAATTTGTGTTTCCAGTTGCGATTTTGGATCAAAGAGCATAAAGAAAGGAAACTTGAATGGAAATACCAAGCTTCACATCATGCTTATTATAGCTTATATGATGTTATTAAAGAAAAGAATATCCAATATGGAATCAAATCTATTGAGATAAAAAACGGATATATTCCAGAAAAAATGATTCCGTATAATGTTTTTGATCAAATTCGAAGAATATGCTCTGCATTTCGTCATGCAGTGGCACATATTACAGGTATTGATACAATTCATATTACTGTATCATTTATTTACCATTATACATACGAGGATACAACGAAAGATGATCGTAATTGGCGCTGGATTATGGGTAAAGATTCAGGATTTGACATTTCTCTGAAAGATTTTACGAAACGAGATGAATCTATGTATCACTACTTGATAAATAATAACTCAGCGATGGCTTTTTATAATGATAAAAAAGATGCTGCGGAAGACTGTAAATATTATTTTTCGTACAAGGATCGTTTACATAATAATGAAGGTTCTTTATTTGCTTCCAAAGTATCCTTTGCCAATAATCTTGGCACATGTTGTGAGGGAATTCTCATGATAACAACATACGGTCAGAAATTTGTAGAATCAAATTCAGAACATACACCGGATGAATTTAAAAAATTACTATTAGATGAGATATTTCCTTGTTATAAAAATCTTTTGAAGATAGAATTAGGAATGCTATATTTTAGACACAAGACAGATAGACATCATTATTCTATAAAAACAATACAAAAAATTATTTCTGATAAAACGAAGAAAGATAATGAAGTGTAGTTTCCTATGGATATAGTTTTTATATTGGCTGCTTGTAATAAATATTTTCGAAAACGTTCTTGAAGATATTGTATTAGGTTGTGACGAAAACAGTCCCTTTTCATTTAGATTGGAAAGGGACTGTTTTTATAAATCAGGCTTACTGATATGTTCCAAAAGATCCATAAGCATTTTTATGGTAATACTGTCAGTGTGGCGAACATATTTTAGGAGTTCGTTTTCAAGCACAGGATTTTCGACACCATCATCGAAAAAATCTTTAGGTGTGATTTCAAAGTATTCGCAAATATAAAGAAATTCTTTCATGGAAGGAAGCGATTTGCCTGATGTAATACCTCTAATATAGCTATCACCATGTCCCAATTCGTGACTCAATTTATATTCGGAAATGTTTTTTTGAAGTCGAAGTTGAGTAATTCTTTTTCGAATATATTCATCGTATTGCATATTAATCCCTCCTTCTACCTATATTATACAATAAATATTTATTAAAATATGGTGATTAATAAACCATAAGCTATTGACTTATAGCGAATAAAAAACTATAATTATGGTGTGATATGGTTTTCTATAATCTAATATGTAAGAAAGGCAGTTTTTATGAAATATAGATTTGACTATTCAAATGAATTGCAAAAGGATATTCTCTTTTTTAATGATGCAAAAGTAGAACAGATTAAAGATAAAAGTGTTATTGATAAATTAAATCTTATTTCAACTCTTATACAATCATTAACGAACCGATCAAATGCGCAACTGTTATATAATTGGAATTCAATTGCAAGGGTTAGGGGTGATATAATTGAGTATGAAAAAAATGATTTATATTTGATTATTAGATACTATTTTAATGAATTTCAATCTTTTTTGAAAAACGATAGTTTATTATGTTCTGTAATAGATGATTCCGTATTGCTTTGTGATTATCTTAATATAAGAAATATTGAAAACTATATAGTGATAGAAATATTCTTGAAATTAGATTGATTTTTTCTAAGGTCTATGTTATAGTGAAATTGTTTGAAGCAAGAGAAAATATTCGTTCAAATAAAAAGGGGGAGGCCATGTTACCGATTATTCTCGCTATCAACAATGAGGATGATAGAAATTTTGTGGAAAAAATCTATGTTCAATATGGGAAAAAGATATACAAGGTGGCATTTAAGGTTTTAAATAATTCTGAAGATGCGGAGGATTGTTTGCATGATGTGATCAAGATTATCATTGACCATTTAGATGTATTTCAATCTGCAGACGGGGAACGCTTTATTAAATTACTTGTCACTTGTACTCGTAACGCAGCACTCGATATTTATCGCAAAAATAAAATTAAACATATCAATGAGAGAAAACATAAACCATATACCAATGATGAAATGGATGCTGATAATGATAATAATCATGATGTTGATATTGAAAATGTTCCAGATGAGAATATGTTTTCCGATTTGATTTTGATTAATGAAGAAAGTCGCAAACGGATTTCGGAAATGATAGAGGAATTAGACCCTATTTATAGAGACGTCTTATATTTGCGCTATCAATATTCGATGAAAAATCAAGATATTGCTAAATTATTGAAAGTGTCGGAAAGTGTTGTAAAGGTTAGATATCATAGAGCTAAAAAGCTATTATTGCAGAAAAGGGGGAAGGAACTCAATGAAATGCGAAAGAATGGATAAGTATGACTATTTGATTGCACTGTCAACCTTGGATGCAAAAGATGATGATGTGAAGATGTTTATGGAACTTGATGATTCTGATGTGGTGCTTAGCGATCATATTACGGATAAAATCGAGAAGCTGATTCGTAGAGAATCTGCATACAAAACTACCGGTTTTGTCCAATTTAAGCGAATTTTGTCAAAAGTTGCAATTATAACACTGGTTGTAATTTCTATCATGTTCACAGCAATGATGAGTGTTTCTGCCATCAGATCTGCTATTTGGGAAATTATTACAGAATGGTATGAAGAATATATTGCAGTGGGCTATGTTCCCGAAGAGGGATTTGAAGTTGTTGAACCTCCTAGTATGATTGAAGAAATTCGCAAACCGACACTTTTGCCGCTTGGGGCGGAAGAAGAGGTAGGAATAAATTTAAAATCTGCGTTTACTTGTGATTATTATATAGGTGATCGTTGCTATGTTTCATTTAGCCAAAGCTTGCTTACAAGTGATGTTGGAATGTTAGATGGTGATGATGCTACGATGACGGAAATCATGGTAGGTGAGTATAAGGCATGGCTTTTTACTTATGAGAAGGAAGGATACATATATATATTATGGAATGATACGAAATATTCATACCAAATTTCTAGTACAGTTTTGAGTGTTAATGAATTAGCTCTAATTGCAGAAAGTATAAAATAAAAAAATTTATAAAATTTCAAAAAATCCGAAAAAGTTGTAACTTTTTTCGGATTTTTTCGTTATATAGCAATATCAAATAATGATTGGGGGATTTCTTATGAAAAAAACTTTGGTAATTATCATTTCTGTAGTATGCGTGTTTATTTGGGCTGTATTACCCTGTTACGCAGTAAGTTTAACGAATATCGTGCCGAGGTGGAATAATGTAGGTGGTGTCAATACTTCATTAGTTTTTTACGAAAATGTTGGTGAAGCGGTGGCGTATGTAACTAAAGGTGAGTCTGTAACCACTTTGGAAGGAACAATTACTATCTATAAATTTCAGAATAACGAATGGATATATGAGGATTCTATTTCAAAGAGTACTACTCGTGCTACATTAAATATGGCAATGGAATTCGAGGGGACAAGCGGTTTGGAATATAGAATGGACTTTGTTGTAATAGCGTATAGCGGAACAACTGTAATTGAGGAGATTACAGATGTAGAGTATGCCACATGTCCTTAATGAATGATATAGTGATTTTAAGAATGTGAATAAGCTATAATATTTTCGAAAGAATATTTGTGACTATTAATATGGTACCCTATTATAAGGATTTAGTTGTAACGAAGTACCGGTGGGGATGGATAGGGGCTCGTGGATGTACTGTGTGTTATGTTGGCACTAAAAAGAATTGTATCCGCATCATGGTGTCGTGTATACGTTCAAACTTTAAGATATTAAATTTTGGTGATGTATGATGAAAATGATTGAGTTCTCCAATAAGACGAATATTTTGCTCAATGATATTGACGTTGATTTATTGTATTTAAATATTTACTTTGATGTTGGTTTCAAAGATGATGTTGACTTTCAAATTGGAGCTGCTCATCTTGCTGAACATATCATTTCAAAAAGTGTAATTAAAAATTTGAATTTGATACAATCGCCATTTAGTTGGAACAATGCTTATGTGAGTAAAGAATATACTTGTTTGTGGCATGTAATAAAAAAGGAAGATGAAAATCGCATTGTTTCGTACATTAAGGAATATCTTTCTCTTATTCAAAATGTAAATAAATACAATTTAATAAATATTGATGGAGAAAAAGAAAGGTTTTATGCTGAGAATGATGCTATTCTTGCAAACACTTTATTGATGAATTTGCTTTATATTGAATATCAGCTTTTTACAGACGGATATTCAATCCCAAGTTTTTTCTGTGACACAGAAGAAAACTATTTTACTAAATTAAAAGAAAATTCGATTCATATGCTTTCAGATCGCTATAAAAATAGCCGTATTACAATAGTAATAACAGGAAAAATTTCCTCTGATATCTTGCAATCATTAACTAATATGTGTGTAACGAGAAAGGTTGACGATTGCGAAATTATAAATAAGGTTTATGAAAATATAAAATTCCCACATTATAAAAAGTTGTGTTACATTGCATATAAAATATGTATATATGAATTGGAGGGCTCTATTTATCAGCTCGATATATTGGCAAGGTTTTATCAAATTATTTCCAGCAATTATACATACAGAAAAGTTATTTGTAATTATCAAATTAAGGTTATAGATAATGAAATCCTATTTGCTGTGTTTTTTTATGATAAGAAAGGGATGGATGCTTTTTGCAGTATAGATTTTAACCATGCCTTATTATCAAGTGTAGAACTGATTTTCTCAATAAAAAACGAATTAGCTTTCACCTTGGCTAAGAATCTCTCCGATCCTTTTAAGATGAATTTTCAGATATATAAGGCTTATCGCGATATGCATAAGCTTCTCAATAAAATGGAGGTTTTACAAACCGTTTATAATATTACTGAAAATGATTTGCAATGCGTTCACAATTTAGTAAGAAAAAATGAGGCTCTTAGATATTCTGAGTGATATAGGGGGGATAATTAAAATTGGATAATAGAATTTTTCGTTTGAATCCGGAGTGTAAACTTGTCATTTCCAATAATAAAGGTGTTTTATTGTTATGTAAACCTTATTGTAATAATCCAGAAAACAATTCGGAACATTATAGAATATCGTATATTACAGCACTAATCATTAATAATTTGGATGGTCGGCACACAGTAAATGAAGTTGCTCAAATATTAGGTCATTTATTTAATCAAAAAGACAAGGTCGATTATTTAGAATCACGAGTATGTGCAGTAATTTGCATGTTTGAAAAAGCATTTGACGCTTTATCAACAAAGGATATTCTAGTAAAACGTATATATTCGGATGAATATATTATTAAAACGATTGCTTATTATGACAAAAGCGAATTTAAGTTACAGAGACTTTCGTTCCCCAGACAAATAGTGATGAGAATCACTAATTTGTGTGACAAAAAATGCATATATTGCTATCAGTGTTCATATAAAAATGAATCTGATCTTGAATATTTGACAATGGATCGAATGTCTGATATATTGAAAGAAGCGGCTGGAAACGGGACTGAAAATTTGATTGTTACTGGTGGTGAACCATTTGTAAGAAAAGACATTTACAAGATCATAGAAATGGCATCGAATCAAAAGCTAAAGGTTTTTGTATCCACAAAACGGGCATTGAGCCAAGAGCAGTTGCAATTGCTTTTTTTCAGCGGTATATCTGAGTTGCAGTTCAGTGTTGACACAAACAATACACAAATATTGCAAAAATTGACAGGCGGTAATACTGATTTTAGTGAATATCTCTCCTCTATCAAAATGGCTTTGAAATTAAATATTAATGTTATTGTTAAAGCGGTCATAACGTCTTTGAATATCAAGACTATTCCGCTGTATGTAGAGGAACTACAACAAATTGGCGTGAAACATATTAAATTGAATTATTATGAGTTAAACTGTAAGAGCAATGATTTTGGCTTGTTGCCAGACATATCGTCAATGAAATGGTTGGATGATAATATGAAAATAATATGTAAAAGGGCGCAAGCAAAAATCGAGTATGATTATGATATGGCTAAAATGATACTCGATAAGAAGTATCGCGATTTACATAGAAAAAGATGTTTGGCATTCAAGGATACGATATATATTAGAGAAGACGGAAAGGTTTCTTTCTGCGAAATGCTGATGGACTATCCTGAATTTATCGTTGGTGATTTGCGTACTCACACTATCCTTGATATTTGGAATTCTAACGAGATAGATTCATATATTGTTCCAGATAAAACAAAATTCGAGAATACAGTTTGTTATACTTGCCATGATTTTTATACTTGCTTTGAAAAAAGGTGCTTTATGAGGACATATGCACAATATCATAAAAAATTTATGCCTGATCCATGGTGCAATAAATATGAGAATTGAAAGGACGGAGATGACTGATGAATATCGATGATTATGTTATAATCGCACCACAGAAGAAGCATCCCGATGTTGTGTTTTTTAATACAAGACAAGGCTCAATTCAAATTAATACTAACATTGATCATGTTGAAAGATTCATAACCGATGATAATTATATTAGTGATACAGCCAAAGGAAATATTATAGGTTCTGTGAGCATAATTTGCAAACCTGGGTTGTTCAAAAATGAAGTTAATCAATATGCTGATGGTCAATTTATAAAAAAGGAGGATTTGATCTATAGTGTTGGTGTAGAAAACACTATTTTTTGCAATGAAGAATCAAATTTGCTAATCAATCATTACCCAGTTTGCAATTTGCTTTATTTTAATACTAATCATAACTATGCGCTATGTGTTATACCGAGTGAGGATGTTGCTGGGTTTCTAGCAAAAATGGCTATCAAAAGACTATCTGCGAATTATAATTACAGAACCAAGGCATATTTTTCATTACATGCATCTTGTGTAACTTATTTGGATATGGCTTTTGTTTTTATTGCTGGCGGCAGAGCAGGTAAAACGACATCCTATTTAAACTTAGTAAGCGATAGATATTTTCCAATGAATGATGATGTTTTGTTTTGGAAATGTGAACAAGATGATATTACTATTGACAGCATCCCACTAAAAGTAAACATAAGAGAAAATAGTCTTCGTTATTTGAGATTTCCACTTGATTTAACTATATGCAATAAAGGTTTTGATAATGAATTATATGTAAGCACGGATAAACTCTTTAATAAAACAATCAGCTCTCCAAGCAAATTAAAAGCAATATTTATTCCTGAGATTAATCATAAAATTACAACAATAAAGAGAATAAATTCTAAGGATTATTTAAAGCGCATTTTAAGATCTTGTATGACGCATGACCAATTAACGCTAGACGAAAATTTTGTAGAATCATTTAACCGATTGATGAAATATTCAATTTACAAAATTGAAATTTCAGACGATGCAGAAGAATTCTTGACATGTTTCAACGCTTTTGTTAATACTGTTAGCATTTGAAAATGGTGAAGAAGGAGCTGTTTTGATGTCAAATTGCATATTATATGAGTTAACAAAACTTATTGAGGAATGGGAGTATTCAATTGATGATTTGGACAATATTAAAATTTTGGAATTATGCACAGGGGGAGCATATTCCCTGGCGTGTCAGAATGGCTGTCAACAGAGGTGATCTTGCTACCCAACATGAATATCGAGCGAATAAGATGAAGGCGTGGACGATGGAAAAAATCATCCGAATATAAAATATTTGACAGATTATGCAGGAATGTTATGAATATAAAAACATTGTAAGGGGGTGCAATAATGGATCTTAAACTGGATGAGCTTCGCGAATTGATTGATGAATTGGGATATTCTTTGAACGATCTCGATAATATTGAAATATTAGCAGCGTGTACAGGAGTTGCTTGTCAACAAAGCTGCCAGCCGGCTTGCCAGCCTGGATGCAGTAATAAACCTTAATGATGATTTGTTTGTAAAAAGCAAACTCTTTACTGCAACAGTTTACAAACAAGATTCCGATACTGATCATTTTGAATTTTTCTTTCAGAAAATGTGATGCGTAATGTTTAAATATATCATGTTTCGATTCATTTTGGTTAGCGGCTCGAATGCGCATATCTGCTGGTAACTCAGCAGATATGCGGAAAAACTGCTTAATCGAATCTGTATTATAAGGCGATGTATGGTGCTTTTCATTGGCGAACTTGAGGTTCTAATATAAATCTGTCAAGCTGTTATCACTTTATTGTAACAGAAATATGCATAGCTACAAATACTGTCGTGGCGTCGGCTGCAGCTATGGTTATTTTACACCAAAGGAGTATAATATCATGGAGTATAATTTGGACGAATTAAAAAGCATTATTGAGGAATTGGGATATTCACTTGATGATTTGGCGAATATTGAAATATTGGCATCCTGCACAGGAGTTTCATGTTCCTCTGCGTGTCAAAACGGCTGTCAACAAGGGTGCTCTGCTACAAGCAAGTAATTAATCATTGTCGGATTATTCCCTATTTTACTTAAACATGGAACAAGTCGTACAAGCAATGTCATTAAGTTAAGAAAAAAGGTATTCGCCCGAGATCCTTCGGCATAGGCTCCCACTGTCATTCTTGAGTGCCTACGCCTCGAGGGTGACACGGGCGTCATGCTTATCTTAATGACATTGGTCGTACAATTATTCGTATTATCTCAACGTAGGAGTGGAACATAATGAGGACCGTTAAAAATATAATGAAGACTATCAAGAATATAGTGAAGATGTTCGACCAAGCGGTGATGCTTGATAAAGGGTTTATATTTGTTTTCATTCTTTATACTGTACTATCATCGCTGGCAAATATCATTTTACTTTATATCCCCAAATTTTCAGCTGAGCTTGTCGGAGCAAATTTCAAAAATGTTAACCTATTATATCTTACCGCTCTCGCCATTGTTTTGACTGCCATCTTTGAGTTCGGTTCCGAGTGGATGTTTGATATATTCAATAGCAGAATATTTCCCATTCGTTTTGGCTTTATCGGGAAGCTGAGTGAAAAGTTTTCTTCATTGGATTATTGCAAAATCATGCAGGAAGAGTATGTTACGAAAGGTTCTTTTGCTTTTAATGCCATGAAATCCAATGATGTGGGTGTTCAATGTGTCTTACGTGAAATCTTTGTCATATTTTCGTCCCTCCTATCCATTATTTTGGCGACTGGAATTCTTTCAAACCTTCATATTAGTATTGTTCTTTTATGTGTTATTTTTGCCGTGGTATCATTTGTTCTGCAAAAAGAAAGAGATAAGCTCTATTTCAAATTTGCTAAAGATAGAGTGAAACTTGACAATAGAGTATCAAATTCATTGAATTTATTATACGATATCCGATATGGTAAAGAGCTTAGGATGTACGATACCAATAAGCTGATTCTGAATCAGTATTCTTCTTTAATGAAAGAACAACGAAAAAGAAATAACAGGAATAATCTGAAGTTCCAGATCTTCAACATATGCGGTGTCATATTGGATAAAGGCAAGAATATCTGTATTTATTTTGTGCTGATCTACTTGTATTTTCAAAGTAATATGTCTCTTGGTGATTTTATTTTATTTATCGGCGCCAGTACAGAATTGTCTTTGTGGCTGAAGAACTTTATTATTCATTTTTCCGCGATTGCAAACAACGGGAGATACATCAATGAATATTATGACTTTTTGAGTATCAGCGATGAATCCTCAAAAACAGAGGAGCTTCATGTTGATCATGTGAAGGATATGACGATAGAATTCAGAGATGTAAGCTTCCGTTATCCGGAAAGTAATAAATATGTGTTGCAGAATGTTTCTTTGACCATTCACAATGGAGATACGGTTGCTTTAGCTGGATTAAACGGTGCGGGAAAGACCACTTTTATATATTTGCTCATGAGACTGTATGAACCGACGGAAGGCGCAATTTTTCTCAACGGAGTCAACATAAATCGGTATTATAAAAAAGAGTATTGGACGCTGATTAATCCGCTGTTTCAGGATTTCAATATTTTCGCCTTTGACATACGACAGAATGTTTCGCTGAAGACGAAAAAACTTACGGATGACCAAAAGGTGGAAAAAGCCTTGGGAAAAATCAATCTTCTTGAAAAAATCAAACAATTGCCGACCAGTACGAAAACGATGTTGACGAAAGAAATTGACTCGGATGGTTTGCAATTTTCTGGAGGAGAGAGTCAGCGATTGGCGTTTGCCCGTACACTGTACAGGGATAATTCTCTGCTACTAATATTAGACGAGCCCTCCGCGTCGCTTGATCCCTTGGCAGAAGCGGATCTTTATAAAGAATTCAAAGAATTGAGCCGTGGAAAAACATCTTTGTTTATTTCACATAGGTTTGCCAGCGTTTCCTTTTGTGACTATGTTATCTTTTTGAATGATGGAAAAGTATCGGAGATCGGCACACACAAAGAATTGATAGAGAAAAATGGTACTTATGCGGAATTGTACAAAATACAATCTGACTTTTTCCATTCTAAATAATCGGAGGCCTGTATGTTTAATAGGAGAAAAATACTGCAATATTCAATGAAATATGTTTTGGAAAACAAAACAGCGCCGTTCTGGTTTATTCTTTATACGTTATTAAGTATAACGATTCCGCTGATGGCAATTTATTATCCCAAGATTATTCTGGATTTTATCGAAAAGGAAAATCAGTGGGCCGCGATGATGAGTGTTGTGTGCTTTATTTCGCTGGAAGCCGTATTATATATAGCAAATTCCTTGATACAGACCAAGATTCAGGATATTCAAACTATTGTCAACGCACAGATTAATGAGGATATAGCGGATGTAAATATCTCTGTCCCTTATATGATTAGTGAGAGCAGCGAGTTTATTGAGAATAAGAACAAGGCTATAGCGGGACTTAACATTCAAAGCGGAACTATCGGCATATATCTGACACTGTGTAATATTGTGGCTGCAATCATCCGGGTCATTCTTTCCAGCGTTGCTCTGTCTATGCTCAATCCATGGTTTTCTATCGTCATTTTAATTACGGTTTTGATTAACGCTTTTGTTTATAGTTATATCAATAAGCTTGAGGAAAAATTTTGGAACTCTCTTATATGTTTTAACCGAATGTTTTCTTATATTTTTATGAAGTTATCCTGTGGTTTCAGATTTGCAAAAGAAAATCGTCTTTATGCGATGTCAGATATTATAGACGAAAAAAACAACGAGTATATTCAGTATACAAAAAATAAGTTTCAGCAAAAGTATAAGGAGGCTCTGCCGTATAAGATTTTACACCAGGCAATTGGACAATCCCAGATGCTGCTTATCTACGGTTGCTTATTATATTCGGCTTATGTAAAGGGAATAAGCGTCGCTGATTTTACAGTTATGCTCAGCATTGCGCTGTCCCTGAAGGGATGGCTGAATACCATAATTTATGGGGTTGTCGATATCAATATCTCGTGTGACTATTTACAGTATTTTTATAACTTGAGTAAGTATAAAGTAAACAACTCCTCAAAGTCTTCGGAAAATAAGCTTGATCCTGACTCGCGGAATATCATAGAATTTAAAAATGTCTGCTTTAGATATGAGAACGCGGAATCATATGCATTATCTGATGTATCCGTCAAAATTTCGTCAAATGAAAATCTTGCAATCATCGGCACGAATGGTTCAGGGAAAACCACATTTATAAAGCTCTTGCTGGGATTTTATCGGCCGACAAGCGGAACGATAACGGTAAATGGGAAAGATATCAGCGAGTACGAAGCAGAGGAGTATCTGAAACTGTTCAGTGCGGTCTTTCAGGATTATAGTATCTATCCAATGTCGATAAAGGATAATATTGTTTTCGGCGAACCTTTTGACGAGGATAAAGTGAACAGAATTTTGACGGAACTTGCGCTGATGCCCTCTATCAATAATATGCCAGATGGTATCGAGAGCGTGTTGAATGATAACAGCCAGCCGAATGTATTGAAATTGTCCGGCGGACAAGAGCAAAAACTTGCCATCGCGCGTGCTCTGTATAAAAAAGCTCCTATAGTCATTATGGATGAACCGACAGCGTCTTTGGATTCGTTATCGGAGTATAAGATATATCAAAACGCGTTTCAAATAGCAAAAGAACGACATATGATCTTCACTTCGCACCGTGTATCCTGCTGTAAAAATGCGGATAGAGTGCTTGTCTTTGATAACGGTTTTTTGGTTCAGGATGGTGTACATCGGGATTTGATAGAGATACCAGGTGTTTACAGGCAGCTTTACTCTACACAGGAACATTATTATACATAAATTTGCACAAAATCTCAAATTATCGTGAGTTCTATACAGCATAAAAAACTTATATTATGTGAATTTTCGGAGTTTTAGTGGTCGAAGTATACATATAAATAATAAAATCAATAGCTGATTAAGGTAAAAAAGGCGATAAAATGGGATAGCGTGTTATATATTTACTGAATTTAACCTAAAAGAGAAGGTGAACAATTTGAAAAGATATGTTTTGCGATCATTTATTAAAATAGATAAAATCGAAAATAAGATGTATTTGGTTTCTAGAATAATGCCAAACATTAAGTATGCCTATTTAGATCCATTGGTCGCTCTTGTCGTTTATAAACTTAACACTGGTAATAGCGTCGAGGAAGTTGCAAGTGAGGTGGCTGACTTCCTACAATGTGAATACACGATTGCTGAAGAAAAAGTGAACAATATTGTATTTATTCTTAGAGATTATTTGATAGAAACAAACAGCACGAAGAATATACGCAGATCAATCGATTTAAAGAATATACTGGTGGAAGGAAGCCGAGATTTTGAACCTATTGTCCCGCGAAGTTCTGTTCCTAAAAAAATTAGTTTTAATTTAACAGAATATTGTCCAAGACAATGCATTTACTGCTTTAATGGCGCAAAACTTTCTGCCAATAATGCCATTCCAAACACTTTTCTGTCACCTGCACGGTTTAAAGAAGTTATAGACGAGGTTTTGGCACTTGGTATACCTTTTATTGAAATTGGGGGCGGAGATCCATTAATTAATCCTGATATATTGCAGTATATTCAGATATTATCTGCTGTTGACGATTCAAAAAAGGGGATTTCTACTAAATCATATGTTAGCCCAGAGTTTGCTATTCAGCTTCGTGAACATGGATTAAATGAAATTCAAGTTAGTATAGACAGTCTTAATCCCCAAACAGCAGATATGCTGATGGGTGTAAAAAATTCTTACAGGGAAGTAACCGAAACTATAAACAACCTGAGAAAAGCAGGAATTAATGTAACAATAAAAGCAGTAATTACTTCGTTTAACATTTACGATATACCATCTCTATTTGAGAATTTCATTGATTCGGGAATCAAAAAAATTCTATTTAATTATTATAACTTCTCATCTAATCGTCACTCTAAAAAACTTTTCCCCACAAATAGTCAGCTAACATGGTTAAGCGCAAATATGGAAAAATTGCTCAAAAAGGCTGAGCAAGAACAGGTATATACTGATTATAGAGATATAACTTACGAGGATATTCGATCTACTGATTGTTCCATGATGCTGAAAAGCTATACTAGAAATCAATGTGGTGGTATGAAAGGTGAATTTACTGTTCGCTATGATGGAAAAGTCATCTTTTGTCCAACAATTTGTTATTGTGATGACTTTGTCGTTGGAGATCTTAAGATTGATGGAATATATGATATTTGGACTTCGTCATTGTTAGATGAATGGGATCGACCGGAAAGCAAACGGGAAAAATACCATGGCACGGAGTGCTATGATTGTAAACTGTATGATAAGTGTCATTTCAGAAGATGTTATATTCGGCAATACGATGCCAATAATCGATTTTTTTCAAAAGATCCATTGTGTCCTTATGGTGATCCTAATTATTCACAATTCATAGAATAATATCGCGAATCAATAATTGATGTCTTTGCATATGTTCGCCACGCACGTCAACAATGGTGTAATATCCAGTTATGTATGGACATAAATAGTGGGCAGAACGAATAAAAAATCATAGTAGTTTTAAAACCGCAGGGAGTGGTATCATAACTGTGACTATGCCTCGCGCTACTGATGAGTAGGAATAATTATGGCGTTACTGTGCTCAATCACACTTTAGTGTGGATTACCCGAACACATAAACAAAGCAGTTTTCTCAATGTGCGCAATATACATTGTCCTAATAAAGTTATTTTATGTCTATTTATTCTGATATGTGCCGCAAAGGAGTTTTTTATGAAAGAAATAATAAAGAAAAGAGTATTAGAAATCGTCAATTCTAATCTGGAATATGAAAAAATCACAATGGAACAATGCGAAGATGATTTGCTTGAATATGGAATGGATTCCATTCGTTTTATTCAGACGATTGTTTCCCTTGAAGAAGAATTTGAGTGTGAAGTACCGGATTCAAAATTGCTTTTAGTTGAAATGAATACTATAAATAAAATATATGAAGTGCTGATTTCTATTGATTCAAATGAATCTAATATTGTTTATTAAGTAAATAAAATTAAAGCAGTTCTGTATGGCATGAAAATTAGATGTTTGTTGCACGGTGTTTTCTTTGATGGTGAATCTGCGATTATGCTTGTTTTTGCCAGGCTGAGGCGTGTTAAGAAAAAGAGGGATGGTGTGTAGATGATATCTTTATATAAAATATTTTGGTGATATTGGCTGTGTGATTCTGTATATTGCGGGGTGTCAGTGAAAGTTTATCGTGTTTGAATCATTGTAAAAATATCGCAAAAAGCATAAATATTTATGAAAAACTTGGTTACACCAGAGGTACAGATATTGTTGTTGATCGAATTTAAAATAACAGAATTGTATTTATAGAACGTCTTGATATGACACAATGGAGCGAGTTGATTGAACCAATTGATAAAGAATCCTCAGTGTATAATTTTAAAGAAAGGTATCATCATATCTGTTACGATGTTAGTGATATTCTATATTTTTTCTTATTTCAAGTCAATGAAGATTGGTAAGTTATTTACAGAACCAATACAAACTCTAGCAATAAATGATCGACATATTTTTTTTGGGATTAAGCAACAGTATGTTTGTAGAATTTTGTTGTAAAGGTGGTTGTTTCATTGTTGAATAAATAACTACGACAAAAGTATTGAAATTACCAAAAAATAGCTTATAAAGAATATAATGTTTATAGAATAGTTTAGATTATTTTTATTTATACTAAGGTATTTGGCGTTTTACCATAAAAAATATGTCTTATGTTTTATAAGATTTATTTATGATTGAAAATCGCATCCCTATGACATTGTTCAAATTGGAACATAAGTGAATTTTAAATATATTAAAACAAGGGAGATCATAATGGAAAAATTAAAAATCACTTGGATTTCAAATATACAATTCGAGCCATATTTGCGGTCATGTATTGTTGATGTTTTTGCTCCTTTAAGTTTAACTCCATATACGACATATATTTCATTTAATGAGTATTCAGAAAAAATTATGGAAATATCTGATAGTGATTATATTGTTGTCTGCTTAAATCTTGATGAAATATATCCTAATCTTATTAATAATTTGATTTCTAATGCAGTATCTGAGGATGCAATTATATCGGATATTGTGGCAAAATGTCAATCGTTTTATAACGCGATAAGATGTTATACATTAACACCAATAATATGGATTGGTTTTGAAGACTATTGTTATCATATTGATTATATTGATGGTCAAATACCAATATTAGAATTCCTGACGGACAGATTAAACATAAATGTTTTTCAAATGTTTAATGGGCAAGATGTCTATATTGATCTTAAACATTTAATTGCAAGGAATGGGATTAATAGATCCTATAATTTAAAAGGGAAATTTCGTTGGAATTCTCCATATTCAAAAGAACTAATTTTGTTAATGGTGCAAGAGTTATATAAGCAGTATTTGATATATATAGGTCGAACAAAAAAATGCATTGTGATTGATTGCGATAATGTTCTCTGGGGAGGAATTCTTTTAGAAGATGGTATCGAAGGAATTCAACTTGGAAGTTACGGATTAGGACGGCAATATCAAGATTTCCAAAGATTTTTGCTGACTATGTATTATCAAGGAGTTATACTAGCAGTATGTAGCAAAAACGATGAGCCCGATGTTCTTAAAGTTTTTCGAGAGCATAGTGAAATGATTTTAAAGAAAGAATACATTTCTTGCTTTCAATGTAATTGGGATAATAAGCCTGATAATATTCAAAAAATTGCGTATACATTGAATATTGGGATAGACAGTATGATTTTTGTTGATGATTCAAAATCTGAAATAGAAGCAGTTAAATCAATGCTACCGAATATTGAAGCTTTTCAATATGACTGTAATACCATATATGAACAGTTCTCATGTTTTAATCTGAACTCAAAAAGTGATTTGACAAATATCAAAAAAAGAACTGAGACTTATAGAACCAACATTCAACGAGAAAAACTGAAATCAGACTTTATATCATCTGATGAATATTTGATGTTGCTTCATACAAAAATTGATATTCACAAGTCACTTTCCATAGAAATGTCACGTATATCAGAACTGACACAACGAACCAATAAATTTACAAATGGAATTCGATATACAGTTAATCAGTTAAAAGAGAAAATAAATCGTTTTGGATATGTGTTATATACAGTATCAGTATCAGACAGATTTTCAGATTTGGGTGTTGTAGGTGTGATAGGTATATATGAAAATAAGTTGGATCTGTTTTCACTTTCATGTAGAGCAATGGGGAGACACGTTGAAGATGTTATGATTAATCATATCAAACAATGTAATATAAAAACATGCACATTTGTTTCGACTGGGAAAAATGACATGTTGTATGAAAAATTTAAAAATTATTTCAATTTTAACTAGGGCTTGTTTGAAAATTAAAAATATGCACAAAAGCGAGGGATTTTTTCGTAGAACAAGCCGATTTTTCGCAGGAATACTGAACGTATTTTAAGGAAAATCAGCGCAGTTATGCGGAAAAATAACCTTTTCTTGGGCGTGTTGAGATTTTTCAAACAAGCCCTAATCAAAGAAAAGCTATAGTTGTGAAACTAATAATTCAGCTAATATTAAAATTATATGCAAAATTAATTTTGATGGAAAAGATGGGGGTGAAATGTTTGAAATATAATATTGAAAATAACAATTTACACAAAAAACAAAAAGCGAATGTTATTAGAAATTTAATGATGTATCACTATTGTGATCCAGTATTTGAAAAATTACAAAATATCCCATATGCGGTTATTAAAGGCGAAGTGTTATCAATAATAGCGTATGGCGAAGTGGGCTTTCGCGCTTGTGGAGATTTGGATATTTTAATTCCTCGCTCATATGCCGAGATAGTAAAAAAAATTTTAATAGAAAACGGTTTTGAGAAAGATTTACATGATGGGGAAAAACAACGTGATGTGACACGAAAAGAGAAAATTATGTTTATGAATTCTCATCAGACAGAACCGTATGTAAAAATTATTGATGGAAAAAGACTTGTTCACATTGATATAAATGTCGACATTTTTTGGGGAGAATATAGGGGTAAGAGAATTGATTTGAATTCTTTTTTGTCGGATACACATGTAATGGAAATTTATAAAAAACATGTAAAAATACTTTCAAATATTAAACATTTTATCGTTTTATGTTTGCATCATTATAAAGAAATGAATGCTATATACCATTTTGCTATTAAAAATGCATTTAATGAAAAAATGTTTGAAGATATATATAAATTATATTTAAAACTTACTGTTGATGATTTGGAGAAGCTGGATGAATTTGTTTTTACATATCAATTAGAAGAAATATTTTATTATATGTTGTATTATACGAGTCTTGTATTTAGCGATTCAAATTTGAAATTACAAGCTAGTCATTATGAAACAAAGGAAGGAATAGATCATCTCGATTATTATGGATTAACAAATAAAGAACGAAAAAGGTGGTCTATCCCCTTTGTTGAGAGAATGAACCATCCGAATATATTTGAGATTATTAAAAAAGATTTATCCATAGATGATATAAACAAAATGAATTTAGCTTTGAGCATATTTTGAGTATTTAGCGGTATTATAGTGAAAATTTTATATGTGGATGTGACTATACTGTTTAAATTTACTTATCTATAGTAATTGCAAAATCAATTATAAAATTCATTTACATAATGGTTTATGTTGTGCTGAATTGGATGTTGTATATATTTATGATTTTTTTGTAAAAATATTTGATGCAGATTGGAAATTCTTATGAATTTTTCCAATATTCATTTCCGTATGAATTGCGACCACATTCAATTTTTGCTAAATTTTATTCACGCTTCTGTAATTATAGTTGGCAGATTTAATTAGAATTTTGTGGAGAATATGTTATTAAGTCCGACAAAATCGTAAATTTTTATATAAAGGAGTTAAGGTATTAATGAAAAGAGTATTATCTGTTATAGATCCTATTATTACACACACACCTCCTATTGCAAATCTTTTTTCTATACTTGGAACAAATCCAAATACAGAAAGTTGGATTATGAATAATTTTGTTAATATATATATCCATGAAAATGAAATCTTTGATAATTTTTATGATCGCAACACTTTTTTCTATGGTTGTCCTTGGATACAGGTGGTTCAAATACGGCGAGAAATTGTTTTGCGAATTTGTGACCGTATCATAGACTATGTAAAAGCACTTATTGATGAGGGATTCTATGTTTATGTTGCTGGAAATACAGAATGTATTCCTGCATATCCCAACGATTCTTACGGGGCTCATAATTTCATGGTATATGGATATGATGACGAAAATAAAGAATTTTATTTTTCGGATTTTTTTTTGAATAGTAAATATGCACGTGGAAAATGTTCTTATTCTGAGCTCGAGGAAGCATTGAAGACATCAAATATGAATCGGTATTTTGTTAATCTAATATATGGGTTGAAACTTAAAGACATTGAATATAAATTTGAAATTGACTTACTCTCTGAGAAGTTGACTGATTATTTAAACTCAACAAATTTATTCTGCAAATTTAAGACTAGAAAAGATGAAGAGTTTTATAGTAATAAGGGCGGAAATACTTATAACTATTTCAGTTATGCTGAAATGAAATCCTTATATTTTTTTGGCTTATCATATTATGATAAACTTACAGAGATGGTCCAAAAAAAATCAAAAAAACTAAAAAGGCCGCTTGATTTATTGTATGAACATAAGTTTTTAATGAGTAGACGCATAAATTTTCTTTATCAAAATAAATATATCATTGAATCTGAGTACGAAGGCTTAATAACGATGTGTAAAGATATTTCAAAACTATCTTTAATTAATAGAAATGGATATATAAAATATCAAATGAAACCTTCTGATTTGCTGTTAAGACGCATTAATGAAAGAATTATAGAGACAAAAGAAAAGGATTGTCTTTTTACTGAAAGGCTATTGAAAGCACTTGATAGATAGATTTATATTTAAATAGCCACGGGATGAGTACCGCAAAAAAGCCAATCGTAATACTTTTATTTGCTGAAAGGGCAGAGATAGGATAATATGGCATACAAATCTTTTACAAATTATATCATCAACCTAATGTAATGGATGAGGACAATTACATTGATTGGATGACATATAGGGAAAATCAACCCATAAATTATGAATATAGTAATGTAACATCGGAGCGCTTCAACTCGTTGTGAACATAAGTGTAATTGACGGCTACATAGGTCCGTTCAATTGGGAACTTGTTTAGGAAGAACATGTTGTAAATTTCAGCGTTTCGTCAGGTAAATTTTGCGATAAAATTGCTGTATTGGATGGAGGTGAGTTGATTCAACTTGGCAAGTATGTAGAATTGCTCGAAATCCAGAATAGCAAATATGGTGAAATGTGGTATATACAAGCGCAGTATTATAAATGAATTTAATAGTTTTATTTTTGATTTTTAGACTAGAAAATTTTAAAATTCAATTGGAACAAGCTTGCTTTCTTCTGAAATTCTGACTGATATTATTCAAAAAGTTTTTGATTTGAGTCCGAAAGGTAGCATAGAATCCTTAAATTTGAAAAAATGATTTATCGAGATACTGCTTGTTACGGTTATTTTCTCAGGGAAACTGTTATCTTCCCTGAGAAAAATAGATAAGGTTGAGTATATTAAAGAAGAATTGAGAAACATTGTGGACACAGGTCCCGAACGTACTGCAACATGAATTTCTCCGACAATTATTCACATGTGTATATGATAAAGTCTATATGCACGAAGCACCCAAGGATTCTCCTTTGCGAGAATCCTTGGGAACCATCAAATTACTGTCTTTTATTTATATTTCTATTGAAAATATAAAAAAAGTACGTTTGTTTTCCTAAAGGGAAACATGAAATATAGGAAAGGCGGTAATGGAATGAGAATGATATTCGGAGAATACATACATCAGAAGCGCATCAATAAAGAGATTCCGTTGAGAGAATTTGCAAGACGTATCGGTGTTTCAGCAGAATACATTTGCAATATCGAAAAAGGAAGAAAAGCTGCTCCGTCGAGTGATGTTCTTGAAAAAATTATTGTAGTCTTGTCTTTAACTAATCAAGAAATTGAACAGGTATATGATCTTGCTGCGAGTTCCAAGGCTGCGGAAAATGCTGTCCCGGAAGATTTGGCATATTTCTTGAACGAGAATAAGTATGTGATCAAAATTCTTCGCATTGTTAGAGATTTGAATGTTTCCCAAGAAGAATGGGATAGCTTTTTACAGTTATTAAAACTAAACAGAAAAAATACGGAAGTATAGATGATTGGGCGGATATGCTCCACCAATCATATATTTTCACCAAGGTGTTTCCCAAGGGGGAAACGAAGGAGACAAAATGAAGTCATATGTTGTGTGTCCCGATTGCGGTACGGTATTCGGCGTGGCTGAAAAAATTGAAAATAGGAGATTCGCTGTCATAAATGCCGTGGCAAAATGATTGTCAATGTAAATGAAAAAGGTTTATTTGTTACACGTATGCAACAAGTGAAAACCATTGAAAACGCAAAACAGATTCATATTACTGCGGACATTAAACTGTGAATTCATAAGAAAATTAAATAGCGGAAGATAGAATTCATAAGACTGTATTTGGCATAGAACCATCAAGAGTTACCGTTCTATCAGATGTTTGCCAAAGTGTCGAACTTGACAAAGAATCATGAAGGACCTGACGTGCTTATCTTACGAGATAAGTCTGTTTGTCAGGTTCTTTTTTTATATTGTAGGAAATTGCTCAAAATCGACCACGCCGTTTTGATTTATTTGGATGCGGAAAAATTAAAAAAGGCGAGAAATCGGGAGCGGGCACTGCCCGCTTTTTATAAAAAATTTTGAAAAAATTGAAATTATTTTTATAACTCCCCATTAGGTGGGGAGTTAAGGATTTACAATTAAGACACAAAGCAAGGAAGGAGGTGTGAACACATGAAAGTAACGACCGAACGCCGTCAGCTTATGATTGAATATATATGCCAAGTTCGTTATACAACAAGACCGATTTTAATGCGAGAGTTCAATATTTCAAAAAATACAGTTGATCGTGATTTGGAAATACTCATGTGTTCATACCCCATAGAAACATCGAAAGGAAAAGGTAGAGGTGTTCGTATTGCTGATGATTATCGATTTGGCAAAAGATATTTAACCGAGAAACAGAAAGATTTGCTGGAACGTTTGTCGCATAATCTCGAAGGCGAGGATCTGATCACTATCAATTAGATATTGCTGACATTCAAAAACCCTGTTCCCAATTAAATTTTTACATAAAAATGTTCATTGACAATTGAATATCATTCATCGAATACGTTGCCTATGTTGATTTCGTGAGGAACGAGCAAGCCGATCTCATAACTGCGCCATGACCTTTCTATAAAGCGAGCGAGACACATTTATGAGTGAATCTAAGTTGCTCTTGGAGCGAGGCTATAACAGACGATAGGTGATAATGATACTTCCGTAGCAGAAATGCGCGGCTGGCGGAGTACCCGGCAGAGGTGAGATTCCTATGAGTTCGGTTCGCAATCGAGCGTTCGATGATTTCCCATATAGATCATAGATCTACACATCGGGGATGTCGAGGACAAATACGATGTGTAAGGCACTTACGGTCAAATGGCGATTCACCTTTGACATAGAATTGTCTTCGTAAGTGCTGATACATAGTTTGAAAAAATAATAAGGAGTCTTGAAATGAAAAGAAAATATAAACGCGGAGAAATCTATTATGCAGATTTAAGTCCGGTGGTTGGTTCAGAACAGGGTGGTTATCGTACGGTTTTAGTTCTTCAGAATAATAAAGGGAACAAGTACAGTTCCACAGTAATCGTGGCTTCTATTACAAGCAGACTTGGCAAGCATAAACTTCCCACCCATGTAGATATGAGTTCTATCAGATTGAAAAAACATTCTATCGCGCTTTTGGAGCAACTCCGAACGATTGATAAGTCGAGAATGAAAGAATACATAGGGAAGGCAACAAAAGCAGAGATGACAGAAATCGAAACGGCGTTGCTGATCAGTGTTGGTATACAGCAGGAATTTTTAATGAATCCGAAGCTGGTAATGTTTATGCTTAGTGTGATAAGGAAATACTTTGATCGAGTGCTTGACATTTATCCTATAATATGATATAATACAAGTGAAAGTAGTAATGCTTTCGGTGTGAGAGCACCGCAAAAAGTTGTGCTGGATATGGGACAGGATAAACGCCCATAGCTATTTGACACTTTCACTGGGTGTCGCGCCCGACAGCGGGGAGCAAAGGCTGTAGTCCATGCAGGGGACTTAATGATTCCTGCACCTCACAACATCTTTCATGGATGTTACGGCTGACAACCAGCAGAAAACTCTCTGTCAAGCAAACAAAGAGGAGTGGTGTATATCCATTCCTCTTATTTTTTGAAGTTATGTCGAAAGAAGAAGAAAAATGCAAACAAAGAAAGATAAACGTGAATATATCCGTAGTCAAATTATTGCGGCATCACATATTTATCGAGATCATCTTGCCGGTAAAGTGTTCCTGTATGTGCATGGAGAATCCTATTTTGAAGTGGTTTTCAAAACGGATCGCTTTATGCATTTGACAGGTGTAAGCTCTCCATTGAATGCAAGTTCATTTTACGAAAAAGCAAAAGCTTCTAAGCTTACAACCGGACAGATTGTGTTTGACAGTAAGCATCCGTATGAAGGAGCAAAGAAAAAATTACCGTGTCTTTTGAAATTGCCATCACTGACAGAAGAACTTGTTTGTGTGGTAAAGGATATGCAAACGCTTACACTTACATATAAGATCGGTGTTACGAATCTTGATTTTACGATTGGACTGACTGAAAATATAGATTTTGAGGGCAATAAGATCAATGATTGGTTTTTGCCGAGAACATTGCGTGTGAGAGACAAAGCGATTGAAAATAGTCCGTCTGCGGAATTTGTTGATTTTATTTTCTGTAAAGATGCTTCGCATGAAAAATATTCGACACTAACTTTTTCGGATGAATTAAAAGATATTCCTTCTGTGATTGAGAAGTTTCTTTCATCAGAATTGCTTGAATCGTTGAAAAAAGATAAAAGTGAAATTACAACTTAAATAGTGAAAAGCACAGAGTTTTTGATACCCTGTGCTTTTTTATTTTATGATAGAATACATTGGCTTATTGCAGGATGAAAACGATTAAGATATGGGGGACGCTTCGGCGTTCCTTTTTCTATATAAGATATATGATGGAGGTAAATCGAATGGATGAAGATATTCGCCGCCAGAGCATTTATTTAGCATCGGTTGATTTGTTGCGACGGTTACTGCGAGATGAAAAATTTGAAAAATCGATCCTTGATCGCTTGAATCGAAAAAATGCTGAAACAATGGGTTGTAAGGTTATAGATCTCTAAAAATTTGCATCCTTGCAAAAAAATGAGGAATCCGTAAAATATAAGTACACGGGAGGTGAGAAAGGTGAAAGCAAAAAACAAAACAGTACAAATTATTAAACCGACCATCGGAACGGAAGCGGAACGCATGATAAGGGTTGCTGCCTATTGCCGATTCAGTACGGACTCGGAGGATCAAGCCAACGCCTTTCTCGCCCAAGTACGCTACTATTCCGATTTCATTCAATCACAGGAAAACATGCTTCTTGTGGATATTTACGCCGATGAGGGTATCACGGGAACTTGTATGAACAAGCGAAAGGATTTCAAACGGCTGATTTACGATTGTAGTATTGGACGTATTGATCGAATCTATGTTAAAAGCGTATCGAGATTTTCAAGAAATTCTTTAGAGTGCATTGAAACAATTCGAAAGTTAAAAGAATGCTGATGCGATTATGGAGTGTGCTTCCGAAAAATATGCGTGTTGCGAAATATTATGTCATGCCGAGCTTACCGAAGAGATACTTGCAGAGTATATAAAAACAACGGTTCTTGATGAGAAACTCATCGAAAGAACCATTGATAAAATCTATGTGGATGCTGATGGTAGGATTACTTTGAAACTTATCAGCGGTGCTATAATATAAAAAGGAAAGGGAAAAGTCATGAATACAGATATGCCAAGAACAATCACAAAAATAGAAGCTAATCCGCTTTTAGCAAAAGGAAAAGATGATTTCCGAATCAAAAGGGTAGCGGCATATTGCCGAGTATCCACAGATGATGAAGATCAGCTTAATAGCTACGAAGCGCAGATTGCTTATTACACCGAGGTGATTGCCAAAAATCCGAATTGGCAATTTGCAGGAATCTATGCAGACGAGGGAATCACAGGAACAGCAACGAAAAAGAGAAAAGATTTTCTTCGTCTGATGCGCGATTGTGAACATGGCAAAGTGGACTATATTCTCACAAAGTCGATTTCCCGTTTTGCAAGAAATACCGTCGATAGTTTAACTTGGGTTCGCAAACTTCGTGTGAAAGGTATCGGTGTCTATTTTGAAGAACAGGCGATTGATTCTTTGAAAGCGGAAAACGAAATGCTGATCGGTTTATTTAGCGTAATTGCACAGTCAGAGAGCGAGAATATCGGTGCTAATGTCAAATGGGGTATCCGTCAGAGCATGAAAAGCGGAACCTATTGTACGAATTTTTCTTGTTACGGTTATCGACGCGGTGATGATGGGATTCCTATTATCGTTGAGGATGAAGCAACAGTAATCAGAGAAATTTATAAGCAATTTCTTGATGGAAAAAGCACACTTGCGATCAGTCGTTATTTGACAGAACAACATATACTAACCTTTTCGGGCAAGACCGAATGGAATAAAAGTAGAGTCAGAGATCTTTTATCCAATGAAAAATATGTAGGAGACGTTCTTCTGCAAAAAACATATGTTGTTGATCCCATATCAAAACAGACAAAGACAAATAACGGCGAGCTTGCGAAATATTTGATTGCCAATAATCATCCTGCCATTATTGATCGTGATACATACAACGCTGTTCAAATGGAGCTTGCCGCAAGAAACAGTAAATCTAAAAGATCAGAAAGAGGGATTACTGAGAAAGGGAAGTACAGCTCCAAGTATGCGCTTACCGATGTTTTAATCTGTGGGTGCTGCGGTAGTTATTATCGCAGAACAGGGAAAACGGTCAAGGGAAAAGTGCAGCACGTTTGGCGTTGTATCGGACGAATCGAACATCGTTGCAAAGATGCCGTAGGCATCGAAGAAACAAAATTACATACGGCAATCTGCAAATGTCTTTCGCAGATGATGAATCACCGAGAGGATGTTATCAATCTTTGCCGTGCCAATTTACAGTATGCCTTAATAGGTGATACACAGGTTCTTGATGTGTTTGCAATTGAAAATCAAATTGAGCATAACCAAGACCTCATTGATGACCTTATGGAAAAAGCAGAGAAGACAACGGGGGATCCGGAGCGTTATGAAAGGGAAATTATAAAACTGTATGAACAAATCGCAGTTTTAAGAGATCAGCTAAAACTTGCTAAGACACAAGCAGAACAAAACGTGAGTGTCAATGCTGAAATCGAGCGATTTATCAAAGCAGTACAAGAGTACGATGACGCTGATTTTACGGAGTACAACGATGTCATGATTCGCCGTCTTGTCGAATGTATTCGAGTGATTCCGGATAGGAGTATTGAGGTGGTGTTAAAGAACGGTGAAAAAGAAAGCGTAGAAATGAAATTTTTAGATTGAAGTGATAAAAAATACGGAACTATTTTTATGTAGTAATTTAATTCAAATATAAAAATAAAATACACCAAGAATAGATGGCATTATTACTTGGTGTATTTTGTTAATTTTAAAATTTGGATTGCTATGAAAATATTTTCACAAAAAGCAATTTATTTCCATTCAATGTTAATAGAATATTTTGCATAAAAAGAATACATTGCGGCTCCGAATGCGGGAGATAAGGTTCCAATTTGTGATGCATATACATTACAATCTCCTCGATTAAATTTAAGATTATTTTCATCAGTGGTTTGCTCGATAAATTTGTGTAGTAAATCCATGCTTTTATACAACTTCCCAGTAAAAATAACTAAATCTACATTTAAGATTGCTGAAAGTATATTAGTAATATACCCGAGAAGAGTACCCAAAAATCTCGCTTTTGAAGGATGGGAATTTAAAAATGTTCTCATTTCGTCACTATTCATATTTTTAAAATCATCATCACAAAAATCAAACACGATCGAACGCATGATATGGTCAAAACAACCTGCTGAGCCACATAAGCATTTGCTATTTATATCAAATGAGATATCTTTAAATAAATTTTCAAATTGTATCAATAATGTTGCTGGGACTGCAATATGCCCAATTTCACCAGCGTATCCATTTGCGCCAAAAAATAATCTTCCATCTATTATAAATCCTGCACCTAGTCCATATTCGAGATATATTGCGGCAATATTTTTCTGGTTCTTGTAGTCACTATCAAATTTATACAATCGTTCTTTTTCGGACAGTACAGCCGCGGTACTGTTTTGGATCAAGAATAACTTTATGTTATAATTTTGAAAAAAAACTTTTTTATCTAAATAGTAGAAATCGGTAATTTTGCGTTTTTCCAAGTAAGGCAAATTATGTGATTGGTTAATGATTTGCTTTTGTTCGTCAATAATTCCAGTACTTGAAATACCTATACTTAATAAATTTAGTTTGTCATCAAGGATCATTGTTCTAATAACTTCAAAAATATAATTTAGTTGTTCTTTTAAATCACTAAAATTATTTGGTGTTTCAAAACATATATAATTGCTATCTTTTGTCGCTTTATCCTTTAGTACAATGTTGTAAGGTGATGGCTCCGCAAAATATTTTTTGAATGATTGAAATTCTTGATGTGTATATTCTGAAAAATCAAAATGTAAAAAAACGACTTTGCATAAAGAGGTTCCCACGGAAATACCCATAAGAGTTCCTACATTGGGGTTTATATTGGAATCACTATCAACGATATTCTTGTTTTTTAAATCATCTAATGATTTATATAATGTTGGTATTGACACATCAATTTTTTCAGCAATTTTGCTTTTTTCTAATCCAGGATATAATCTAAGTATCTGGATTAAGGTATTATGTTGATAAATTGCCTTTTCTTGTTCTTCAAACATGGGAAGCCTCCTAAATGTTTTATAATAAATATATTATATTATAAAATGTTATTTCTTGCAAGTTTTTGATAGAAATTATTATGATAATGCTATATGATTCAATGTGCTGAATATTGAGTGGGAAAGTAGTAATCAAAGGCGTGACTAAATGTACATATGTTGTATTTAGTGTTCAGATGGGCGATTATAAAGATGATCTTAACATTGGGATAAAAGCGCATAGATTCCTGAAATCCTAGTTTTTCGTGATGCATAAATTCAAAAATTAAGAGTGTTTATGTAGATGGATTGAATGGATTTAAGGAAGCAATCAATGTCGTTTTCTAAATCGCAGTTTCAATGTTGTGTTATCAGATATTTGCAAAAAACATATAAGCGACAAAGATATTAAGGCTGTTATGGCAGATCTAAAAAATTTATTTGGCAATCGACGAATAAGAAATGTTCTAAATATAATTTAAAGAAAATTGGGGCAAAAACGTATCCCAGCTACAGGAGAAGCTGGGATGAGAATAATGAATATTCTTTTTGCGTTTTTTGTATATCTTATCGAAGTTTGCAAAATACATACTATATTAGATTAATATTATCAAAGGTTTGAATCGAAGTTCCGAAAAATCAGAGAGAACAAGACTTCTTATACAAACCATGATTCACTTAGAAAAATCTTGTATCTTGCATTACAAATATTGTCTAATTGATCTCTTTTACTTAAAACTTTTTTGCAGTGTCTTAGAATCTTTTATTGTAAATAGAGGATTTGACTTTTAACCGGAAGCTCAGGAATTGATTTTGGTTTATATGTTTCAACGATTGAAATAGTTAAAAGCATTACATAGATGGGATCGTTCGATAAACAAGAAGCTTGAATGTCGCTTTTTAATTGTTCAAAACTATGAGTTGTACCAAGATTGTTAATGATAATCTCCAATTGTCTTTTTGTGATTAATTGGGGTGCTTTTGTATGACACATCGAAAAATAGGCGTTTTTTGTTCTTGTCAAACAATCATTAAGCATAAAATAGTATCTCGATTCTGCCATAAAATTGCTGTTATCAATAACAAATTTTATCACATCACAAGCAATAGTCTCAGCTTTGATTTTTATGCCGATAAAAAAATTCTTAATTCCGTCCATATGTGTTTCCTCCAAATATTTTATTCTTCTTTGTGATGAATATTTGTTTAAAACAAATACTATAAGAGGTTCGACATATGCATCTTTCATCACTAATAGCAGATATCTTCCTCGTTATTATGAAACATATCGTTCACTTCCTTTTATTTGATATTATAATTATATATTAAATTTTATAAAAAATCAATTCATTTATTTAACAAAAAATATATTTATAATTATATATTTTTAACAAACAGCGAGAAAAACAAGCTAAACAACACCTCAAAATGAACCAACGATGTTCAAGTTGAGGTGTTTTCTTTATGTGAAAAAGTCTTGCGGTGCAAGGCTTTTTCTGCTTTTGAGGCACTGATGATTTTATCTGTGGTGCGTGTCAATTTTACTAGAGTTAGATGTCGATTTTGTTAAATGTAATCTATTCGAACCTGAGATGTACAATTTGATAATAGCTATTTTTATATGAGATTTCTATATTTAGTTGATTTACAAATAAATCGTATTATGATATAATTGATTTAATTATATTGAAAGGAGAAAAACTATGATACTTACAGAATTTGATAGTAATCAAAGAGCAATTATCAATCCGGATACGTTTCACCCGATTTTAAAAGAAATGCCTAAAACTTGTGTTTCATTTTTTTCTAAATCCATCATGAAAGAAATTGTTGAGCATTATCCTGTCAAAAAAATTGCGTGTATATCGAATGCAACGGCTGATTTTCCCATATATAAAATCAATATTAAAGGTGTGGATATCGCCATTTATCAATCTGCTGTTGGTGCGCCTGCCTGTGTTTGCAATTATGAGGAATTGATTGCGATGGGCGTGAAGAATTTTTTGCTTGTGGGTTGTTGCGGTTGTTTGGATGAGCGTTTAGAAGAATATTCGATCATCATACCGACTGCTGCCATTAGAGATGAGGGTACGAGTTATCATTATGCGCCTGCGAGTGATGAAACGATTATCAATCAAAAGGTTGTCGATATTTTGGAAAATACACTTTCCTCACTTTCCTTGCATTACAGTAAAGGTAAAACTTGGACGACAGATGCTCTTTTCAGAGAAACAAAGGAAAAGATGGAAAGACGGAAAGCGCAAGGTGCAATCACCGTGGATATGGAATGTTCTGCAATGAACGTGGTATCCGATTTCAGAGGGGTTAATTTCGGTCAAATTTTCTATGCCGCCGATAATTTGGGTGGGGAAGAATATGATCCCAGAAATTTGATACAAGGCGTGGAAAGCTTTGATAGTAAGAAAAAAATTATACCGATTGCTTTTGAATGTGCATTAGCGATGGATAAAGAATTATAATTACATAGGCAAAAATCAAGCCGACTTTATAACACCGAAATGGTGAAATAAGGTCGGCTTTAAATCTTGATATGTATTTGAGTTATGAGAGGGTTGTGTTATTAAATAATGGAAGATTTTGTTTTCCACATATAGGCTTGTTTTAATAATTTCTCAATTAACTCTTGTTTGCCTGCTGTGTAATATCCTCTATTATCAGCAAATTCTAATGCTAATTTTTTCTTTAATGCATCATATTCCTTTGCATATTCAGGAAAAGCATTCAGATAATCTCTAAAATTTATGTAATTATTCCAAGCAACACTGTTCCATTCAACAACATGAATATGATGAGTTCGAAATTCTCTTTCAAAATTTCCAATCACAAACAATAATTGTTCTTTCACATCCTCTTTTCTGAACATAATGCCGTTTTCCGCTAATACGCCTATATATGGTTTGATATTATTCAAATTATCGACTGCAACAGCGATATCAATAATGGGTTTAGCATGTATATTTTGAATAGCAGTACTACCAATATGCTGAATATCAATAGCGACATCGTTTAATATTTCCTTTAACAGATGGATTGTTCCTGCTGCTTTAGTTTCCCATATCATTTGGTGAGGAAGCAATTCCACAGTGCCCCTTTTCAGTCCAATCATTGTAATACCTCCAATGCCTATAAGTTAAATGCTTACTAATTCCAATAAATTGAAATATAGCTAATTCATTATTTTTTTAATTCCCAGTATAAGTACAATGGAATCTTTTTTAGCCATGCCAATGCGACAGATATTGATGCCTGTTCGTCGCTTGCCTGAGGTTCATTCAAATCGACAATCGTTAATCCTACTTTGAGAAATGTTTTCACATAATCTTCTAACGTCCTATGTCTCCAAATTACAGGAGTTGTTCCTTTCCAAAGAGGAGCTTCCCATTCTTTCGGCTCGAAATAATTCATAACAACCACTTGTCTTTCGATACCGACACCCTGCCGTCCTATGCCAGTTTCATGATTTCCATCAAAACAAGGGTGCAAAACACTTGCAAACAATCGTCCATTTGGTTTTAATACACGAACCACTTCACGTAAAGTCCCTTCAAGATCCTCACAATCCATTAGCATCATGGAGCAAAGTACAATATCAAACTGATGAGATTCGATATCAAATAGATCATTGCTGTTTCGGATAAAGTGCTCAATATGAAGATTTTCTTCTTTTGCGAAAGCAGTCGAAAATTCAATAGCTTTCTTTGAACAGTCAATAGAGACAAGTTGTGCGCCTCTTTTGGCAAGCTCTCTCGAATAGCCACCTTCACCACAGCCCAAATCTAAAATCTTTTTACCCTTCACATTACCCATGAATTTGAGCATATTGGGCATGATAAAACACATTCTGCTTTCGCCTGTTTGAGCCAGTTCAACCCATTCATCACCCATTGCATTCCATGCAATCGTGGAACTATCATGTTTCATCTCTTTCAACGCTACTACCTCCTTCAATTTCAAGTTTATTTATGAGAAGATATTATAGCATGGTATTTTAGAATAGTCAATAGAAAAGCAATAAATTACATAGGCAAAAATATAAGCCGACTTTATCGCACCGAGGTGGTGAAATAAGGTCGGCTTTTTGCGTATTTCTTTTATTGGTTGCATATTAGGGTATATCTTGAAAATTGGAATTGGTCAAGATTATATTTCAAAGTCTGGAATAACACCATTTATTACACATCTAATAATATTCATTGCCTCGCCTTTTGCCCGTTCAACACCCACTGCTGTATTCATCCAATTATCCCGTCTCGTATTGTTATCATTTGCTGGACAAGGAATGATAGCAATATGTGTTGGGAACAAATATCGTGCGATAGCCAAACTGCGTCTCATATGATAGGCTGTTGTAACCAACAACACTCTGCGAACTCTATTCAGCCAGAAAGTTCGTTGTAATTCTACCAATGCAAAGAGGATATTCTCGACTGTGTTCTGTGATGAATTCTCTAAAATAACATTTTCTTCAGATATACCTAATTCTAAAACAGCTTTATACATATGCTCGGCTTCGCTACATTTTCCAACAGAAAAATCTCGTAATGCACCACCGCATAACATGATTTTTCTGGCTCTTCCTGCCTTATAAGCATCAACCGCAACAGGCACTCTATACTTTGTAGCCTTTACGCTTCCTAATACAATAATGCAATCGGCACTTTCACCTGTATCTTCTAAATCTTGAAATAATAACCTGTCTACTATTTCAGGCGTCAGGTCTTCCTCTTTTATTTTTGATACTAACATTTTTCTTCCTCACAAATTCAAGTTTATGTATTAGTTGACATTATATCATGAAGTATAGAATTAGTAAATAGAAAAGCTGAAAAAATACATAGGCGCAAATTAAGCCGACTTTATCGCACCGATGTGGTGAAATATGGTCGGCTTTTTCATTATTATCGTTTTTATTTAAATCTACGAACAACTATTTTATTTGATGCATGTAAATGCTTTGGCACACCGGGATGCTCATCTTCAAAGATATATGACTTAAATTGTAAGACTTCCCAATCTTTATACAAATCAATGATCTCTTCATCTTTTGCTAAGCCAATTGCAAATGGGGCAATATCTTCTGATGCCGGTACGCTATCGGTAAATATCTGCATTATGTGTATTCCACCAATATTTGTGTGTAATTTTGCGTTATTGAGAAAATTTTTCCAATCATCTTTACTTAGAAAATGTAAAGTACCAAAGCAGATAATCATGTCATAATTCTTTTCAAATTGATATGTGGTCATGTCGGCAACATAAGCATTAAGTTGTGTACCAAGTAGTTGACATCTATGTTTTACCTTGGCTATTGCGTTTTCTGATAAGTCAAATGCATCAGTATTGCAATACCCTTGTTGTGCTAAGTATATAGCATTTTGACCTTCTCCACAACCAGCTTCTAAAATTTTTGATTGCTTACTTAGTAAGTTTTCAAATTCTTTGACCGTTGGATTCGGTTTAACTGAAAAAGTGATAATATCTTTTTCTTGATATGTTTTTTCCCAAAATGGAATTATCTCTTTGCCCATGCAAATCACCCCAATGAATTTAGATTTATTTTAATAAAACTTTATATCACAAAATATAAAGAAAGTCAATAGTAAGTTTCTTTTCATAGTGAAAATAATTGTGAAAAATTACATAGGCACTAATCAAGCCGACTTTATCGCACCGAAGTGGTGAAATAAGGTCGGCTTTTTTGCTTATTCTAGTTACTGATTGTGTCTTATAATATATCTGATAAATTGGAATTTGTCAATCTATTTCATGGATTCTATACTGTCGATTCCGTTATACCAATTCAATAAATCAGCATATGTGCCTCTAAAATGATAACTGATTCCATTTTTGTTTTCGCCTACTATTGTTAGTCCTAATTTGCCGAGAATACCGACTGATTTGATGTTCCTCTTGTCTGCGTATGCTTCAACAACACAGACCCCATCTCTCATGTTATCTAAAACGAATTTGTAAATTTTTTCAAAAATATTGTATTTACCTTGATAAGACTTTCTTATCTGTATCTCTTCCATAAAAAACACATCATTTTGCACGGAGTATTTAAAAAAGCCTGCGATTTCATTTATTTCTTTTTGAACAATAATGATAATGTGTCGATTTTCATTTTTCAGTTCTTCTTTATTCGCATCAAACCAACACGAAAAAGCTTCTTCACGGCTATTTCCGATAGGTGCAATCCAACTCATATTATCATATAAAACTGAAAATAACGCCTCGGCATATTGTTCAAACTCATCCTGTCTTAAAAAGTTAATATCAAACATGTTATTCCTCCGTCAAATTCAAGTTTATGTATTAGTTAACATTATAGCGCGATATTCTCAAATAGTCAATAGAAATCCATAAAAATTGCATAGGCGCAAATCAAAAGCCCAAGTGTGCTTTTCCGACCAAATGGAGATTTTTTCTCCGTTTGATATGTTTACACGAAATTGTCGTTATGTTATAATACTTTGCAGATAGTAATATTGAAAAAAATAAATAAAAAATTTTTTCAATATTTAACCGAAAGGGGTTTTGTTCCACTATATAAGTGAAATCACCGGTGATGATGAAAAGCAAAGGAGGTGTTAAATTGGATAGACAAGAACTTGATGCAAAGGTTGAAGATATGGCAAAAACTCTTTTATCTTATTGTTCTGCCCGAACATCCAATCATTTTGAAGCCGAAGATTTGGCACAGGATATCATTTTGGAGATATATAAATCTGCCGATAACATCCGTAATATTGATGCGGTTTATGGTTTTATGTGGGCAGTCGCAGGAAATGTCTATAAACAGTGGTGTAAAAACAAAGCTAAGGATAAAGAATGTGAACTGACAGATCATCTGCCGGATGTGGCTGAATTATTGGATGCAGACGATTCTTCACTCCAACTGCTCCGACGGGAATTGACATTACTTTCAGAGAAATATCGAAAAGCTGTTGTTTTATACTACATTGAAAATAAATCTTGTTCAGAAATATCCGATTGCCTTTCGATCAGTGAAAACATGGTAAAATATTTGCTTTTCAAATCCCGACAAATTTTGAAAGAAGGTATGAGTATGGAACGAAACTATGGTAAGCAGAGTTATCACCCAAAAGAGCTTTCTCTTTTATTCTGGGGGAATGGTGCGAATCGCTATTATCATTTGTGTGATAGTAGAATATCACAAAACATTTTGTTTGCTTGTTACAATGACAAACTGAGTGCAGAGCAAATCAGCTTGGAAATCGGCGTATCTCTCCCATACATGGAGGATAAGTTGGCAGAACTTTGTGAGTATGAATTTTTAAAAAAAGATGGTAACCGATATTACACAAATATCGTGATTTTCACAAAAGATTTTGCAAGCGAAGTGAATGTTAAAACGGCTGACTTACGAAAAAATATTGCGGATATGCTAATAGCAGCCATTTCCGAACAGGAGAAAGCCGTTCGCAATATAGGATTTTACGGTGCTGAGATGAATCATAATGCTTTTTCTTGGCAAATGGTCAGCTTTATTTTGTATCGTGCAGTGGTGGAAAATCTCCAAAATAAAATTGAGATCGTTTACCCTAAAGATAAATTCGGAACCGAGTGTTTTATCTGGGGAAGCGAGAATGATGCTCAAAACTCGTGGAGATCTGAATTTGGATTTGGTATCTCCAATGTTGTCAACAGCAACGGAGATTACGTGCAGTTTATGGATTTTCCGATCAACGGAGAAATGGTGCATCATTACTGTTTTAACCGTCAGAACGTTACAAATGTATTTCTGGATATTGCCAAAGGTCACACAGCGCATTTCAGTGATAACGATAAGGCATTGGCGGCTGATATGGTTCGTAAGGGATATGTCATTTCAAACGATAAAGGGCTTTTTGTCAATGCGCCTGTATTTACGGAAGCTCAGTATCAAGCTTTAAAGAATATTTTTGCTGAAACAGTTGAGAAAATTGCCGATGAAGCCGAAACATTGATGGAAACGGTCACAAAAATCCTGAAAAATCACATGCCTGGACATTTAAAGAAGTTTGCAAAAGATATGGCATATTTTCGTCTGTTTGAAGATGCAATATCTGCGCCGGTTGCAATTTTGTATGATCGCAAATATTTGTTGCCGTATGATAAAAAGGATATTCTTCCTACGACTTATGTTATTTTGAAATGAAAATTTTGATTCTGTAAGTTTAAAAGAAACTCCGCTTTCTGAGGAAGGCGGAGTTTTGTTTGTATGATTATCAACCACAGGTTGAAAAAATTAAACCGATGATTGCTTGTTCTGAAGGAGCATATGTGTTATAATGAAATCAATGAAAGGAGTTGACGGTATGGAAAACGTAAACGTGATATTAGCTGCAAATATTTTAAAATACAGAAAGAAAAACGGTCTGAGTCAAAATGAGCTTGCACAAAAATTAGGTGTTTCTTTCCAAGCGGTTTCTAAATGGGAAAAGGGAAAATCCGCGCCGGATATCGCTTTTTTGCCGATCATGGCGGATATGTTCGGTTGTCATATCGATGAATTGTTTTCAAGAGAGGTGAAAACGGAAATTCATTACGATCATTGCGCAGAATTTCCTTGACCTGATGACAATACCATCAGAATTTTTCAAACGCTCGGTAAAAAAATTTTGAAGTCGCAAGAAGACAGCTCTTATATAGAAGTGACTTTTCCTCGAAATTGTAATGAAACGACCAGACAATATTTTAAGGTTGAGTTTTTTGGCAATATTGTGTCTGATAGCAGCATCAATGGGGACGTGGTTTGTCACGGAAAAATTGATTGTCATGATATCAACGGAGATGTCAAAGCTCTTGGAGATATCAGTGCCGATCATATCAATAAATGCAATTGATTATCACAGTTCAACATCAAAAGCTCCGTTTTTTGAAAAAGTGTAGATGAGAGGTTTCATCAGCGGAAGGCGATGACGGCTTATCAAGAAAATTCTTGACAGTATATATTCATATATGATATAATATTTATATATGATTTGAAAAAAGGGGAATAAACCGAAAATGCCGAAACTTGATAAAATTTTGAAGAGTTTACAACGAAATGAAATCTCTGTTACCGTTTGTGAAACACAGAGCGATGCGTCACCTTACAGAAGTAAATTCGGCGGAAAACCCGCTGTTTCCGCGGATTTTGTCTGGCCGTATTTTGAAGCGGAAAATTATGAGGGGGAAGTGGCAAACAGACCGCTTTCTTTCCTCGGTCAGATCAATCTTCAGGAAATGCATCCTTATGATAAAGAAAATTTACTGCCGGATAAAGGTCTGCTCCTTTTCTTTTATGAAATGGATTCGATGTGTTGGGGCTACGATCCTGCAGATGACGATTGTGCACGGGTATATTATTTTGAAGATATCGAACAACTGAAAGAGGCAGATTTTCCGAAAGATTTGCAAAAAGGTTATGAACTCAAAGAATACGCGCTCTCTTTTTCCTCAAAAGCCTCTTATCCCGATTTTGAAGAAGTGGATTGTTATATTGATCTCGACTGCGATTGGGACGACTATGATGAAGCTCTTGAGAACATGGGATATGAGCTCGAATCTGAACGTCATAAACTGCTTGGATATGCTGATCTGGTACAAAGTGAAATGCTGACCGAATGTGAAAGAACCGCAAGAGGCTTGTATTGCGGTGATGCGGAAAGTTATCGGAAATTATCCGAAGAAGAAAAAGAGGATATCAAAAAGTCTGCGACTGATTGGATTTTGCTATTTCAATTGGCATCCATTCAGGATGATGATTATGAATTGATGTTTGGTGATCTTGGTAATCTTTATTTTTATATCCGTAAACAAGATCTGAAAGAACGCCGTTTTGATAAGGTCAGATTGGTTTTGCAATGCGGATAATACCGATGGATAGGAGAACCGTATGAAAAAATTATTGGTGTTTTGTTTGATTCTCTGTTTTTTGCTTGTTGGATGCGGAGAAAAACGGATTGTTAACTGTACATTGAATTCCCGATTGGTGCAGGAGGATGAAGTTTGTCAGATGCTTTTGCAAAGCGATGCGTTATTTGCTTTTGAAGTGAGCAAGGATGAGGAAACGACCGTTCAGACGGTTTACGTTTGGGATAATCTGCTTCGCAGAGAGCTTTGGGATGATGTTTATTTGCTTTGGAAACATCTTTCCGATGAGGAAAAGATCATTACTTTGGAAGTCGGAGATGAAATCTGTATAGATGGCGAGCGGATTGATTTTTCTTATACGTCGGATACGTCACGCGCCGTTCTGACTTCTGTTTTGCCGAAACTCGCAGATGTTAACCTTCATGATTTCAAATTGCAACTGCGGCTTTGGTTTATCCGATTGGAAACATATGAAGCACTTGGCGATACGGAAGTGATCGCGATCGAAACGAGAATATCAGACGAGGAAAAGATGCGATTGGATTTTCAGAGCTTGAATGAAATTCAATTGATTAACGATCTGAATTTCTAAACATAAAGACATCTGCTTTCTGAGGAGGCAGATGTTTTTTGAATTATAGGAAATTGCGCAAAACCGACCTTGCCGCTTTTTTGCTTTCAATAGTTTACAAAAACAAGAATTGACAAAATCTTTGCATTGTGATACAATAATTTGAGTAAAATGCGGATCATATCCGTGGGAATGATGAATGGTAAAAAAATATGAATATGAAAAAACGAAAATTGACTCCGATATGTATTCTTCATTATATTAAACTTTCGTATCGCTCTTTGCTTTTGATTTTGGCGGGTGTGCTTTATGTGATCGGCAGAATCCAAAACTCAGAAGGGCTTTTTTTAGGCTATGAACACGAATACTGGCTTCTCGGCGCGATATGGTTGGTATATGCTGTCGAAATGGCGTTCCGATTTTTCCCCTCCAAATTGGAAAGTATGGGATGTCAGAAGCAATTTAAACGGAATTATCAGCCGACAGGAGAAGAAAAACCTGTATTGCAATCATGGAAACGCACGTTTGCCGTTGCACTCGCGTGGTTTATCCTGAACGGTCTGATCGGTCTTTTTTATTATCTGCATATCATCGATACGGGAATCCTGATCTTGATTAGCCTTGCTTACGGTGTATGCGATATGATATGTATCCTCTTTTTCTGTCCGTTTCAGACGTGGTTTATGAAAAACAGATGTTGCACGGTTTGCAGAATTTATAATTGGGATTTTGCCATGATGTTCACGCCTTTCGTTTTTATTCCGAATCCTTATGCATGGAGCTTATTGGCGATGTCGTTGATTCTTCTTCTTCGTTGGGAAATTACGCTGCAGCGATCGCCTGAACGCTTTTCCGATCGTACCAATGCCTGTCTTTCTTGTCAGAATTGCGAAGAAAAACTTTGTCATCATAAAAAACAGCTTCGTCATTTCTGGAAAAAGAATCAGTCAAGATTCAGATTCAAATAACAGCGCCTTCAAATATCTTGACAAATGATTTTCAGGGTGATATAATAAAGAGGTATGGAATCTTTGCCATCCGAAATGATCGGCATGGCAGAAGTACGCGAAAGGAAGCTTTTATCTATGTCAAAATTTTTAAAATGGCTTGATAATTATTGGTATCATTATAAGTGGCCGACGATCATCGTTTCATTTTTTGTCATTATTGGCACGATTTCTGTCGTTCAGCTTTTCAACAGGGTATCGTATGATGCTTATATCATGTACGTTGGTGATGAAACTATCCCCGATACGCAATATCAGGATATTATGGATTCCTTGAAAAAAGTATCCAAAGATTATAATGGCGATAAGGAACACAATATCAATTTCTCAAAAATGGCTTTCATTTCCGATGAAAATCATGAAATGGCTTCCACGGTCAATGCAAGCACGGTACAATATCTTTCCAATATGGTTGTGCAACCGTATTATATCTATTTGATGTCACCTGAAGTCTATGACACGTATAAAGACAGCGGAATATTCGTTCCGATCTCCGAGGTCGTTACGGATGTTCCTGAGGATTGGTATTATGATGATACGGCAATTTATTTCGATAAGACGGATTATGCCAACAGCTTCGCCGGTGTGAACGATCTCGGTGAAGATACGCTCCTCGTTCTCAAGATTATCCCGTATTCTGCTTCCAAATCTGCGCAGAAGGCGGAAAGAACCGCTTATGAAAATCATCTGGATCTGTTAAAAAACATTCTTTCATACAGAAAGAAATGATTAAAGAAAGGATATATCATTATGAAAATTCTTGCAATCGGCAACAGCTTTTCTCAGGATGCGACAACGTATATCGAAGATATCGCAAACTCTATGGGAATCGAAGACATTACGGCAGCAAACCTTTATATCCCCGGCTGTCCTCTGACCAAACACGCGGAAAATCTCAAAACAGATGAACTTGAATATGAATATCAGCTCCGCGGCAAGGGCATTTATAAGACTTCTATCCATGCAGCACTCGCTGCAGACGATTGGGACGTGATTACCATGCAGCAGGTCAGCGGCGACTCCGGTATTTACGATACGTTTCATCCTTATATCGATGAACTTTATGCGGAAGTCAAACGTCTTTGCCCCAATGCAAAGGTTCTTTTACATCGTACATGGGCTTATGAAGAAAGAAGCGGTCATCACCGTTTCAAAGATTACGGTTGCGATCATGACACGATGGATGCGGCAATTGAAGAAACCTTCCAGAAGATTTCCGAAGATCTCGGCGGTCTTGAGATCATTCCTTGCGGTAACGTGGTTCATGAAATCAAAAAGGTTCTTCCTGAATTCGACGTATTGAACGGCGGCGCATCTCTTTACAGAGATCGTTTCCATATGGGTAACTGCTACGGTAGATATATCGTTGCTTGTGTATGGCTTAAGAAGGTTTGCGGTATCGAAGATATCTCTCCTGCGAAGTTTGTTCCCAACGAAGCATATCCTCCGCTCATCAGAAAACTCAACGAATATATCAATAATATGCAGTTTTGATTTCGTTTACATATAAAACGAAAATATTCAAAAATTTTCAAAAAATTTCAAAAAAGGTATTGACATTTTGAAAGGAATGTGATATTATATATGAGCGGTCGACAGAGAGCCGCCCATATTGCGGGTGTAGTTCAATGGTAGAACTCCAGCCTTCCAAGCTGGTCGCGTGGGTTCGATTCCCATCATCCGCTCCATAATATTTGTGCCTTTAGCTCAGCTGGATAGAGCAACTGCCTTCTAAGCAGTAGGTCGGGGGTTCGAGTCCCTCAAGGCACGCCATTCCTTCAATATATGGTGGATATAGCTCAGCTGGTTAGAGCGCCAGGTTGTGGCCCTGGAGGTCGTCGGTTCGAACCCGATTATCCACCCCAGATCAAAGCACTTGCTTAGGCAAGTGCTTTTTGCTTTATCGTTCCCAATGAAAAAAAGATATAGATTGGATTTGGGGGGGACATGAGGTTTGCTGAAAAAGGTGCGCCCATCGAGAAAGCTTTTTGAAGGGATTTAAAAAGGGGAACTTTTTCTCGAAAAAGTTCCCCTTTTTATTTGTTATCCCTTACAATTTTTCCACGGTGTGTTGACAAGCCCGATTTCTTTGAAATCTTCAAAATGATGACGGATGATATGATCGATATACGAAACTACCATCTTTGCCGTGAGCGCGTAACCGCAAGCATTCAGATGTCCGTTCAGATAAAATTTTTCCTTGAATGATTCATCGTAAACAGGAGCGTATTTCCGTAGATCAATGACGTAAGCATTGGAAAAATAAGAAGCAAAATCATACATAAGCGCAGAATGAGCGTCTTTCAGTGCTTGTAACGGTTGACGGTTGTGTTCTTCGGGCATCGTCATGAAGAAAAATTTCGCGTCGGGAGCGATCATTTTGAGCCTTTGTACGATCATCGCATAATAGCCCGCAAACGTCGGTCTGTTCCTGCGGTAATCCTCCGCGCAAATATCCTCCAAAGAACCGATCTCATCATGATTATTCAGAATATCGTTGACACCGAGCGCAATGATATACGCTTTGCATTTCTTTTCGGGATTCCAGAAATCTTTTTCATTCGCAAAGGTTTCCATATATTGCTTCGCATTCATGCCGCCACGTGAAAAATTATAGACAGTAATCCCCGCCATACGCGCCATGAATTGCCCCCATGAATAATCAAAAACATCATAATAATGATGTCCTCCTTCACGATCAAGCGTTTCAAATTCACCCGAGGAAAGACTGTCGCCGATACAGCCGACGGTGCGTAAAATGCCGCAAAGACCGCCGTCTTCACAAAGTACGTCCAACGGCTTTTCTTCGGGATTCGTTAAGTTTTCCATGTATTCTTTGATATTCATATGCATTCTCCTGTTTTGATTGATACTTTATTATAAAATGAAATAGGGAAGCGGTCAAGGCGATTTTTGGAAAATCTCGCTTTTTGTATTGAAATAATGCCCAAATTATGATATACTAAATATAATCCACATATAAAGCAGAGAGAAGGAGCTTTGATTTATGGGCAGATATGCAATTTACGGCGCAGGATCACTGGGAACGGTGCTCGGCGCATATATCACTAAAAACGGAGGTACGATCGATCTGATCAACCGCAACCGTGCGCACGTTGCCGCTCTGAACGAAAAAGGTGCGAAAATTACGGGTACTGTGGAAATGACGGTTCCTGTCAAAGCCATAACGCCCGATCAGATGAACGGAAAATACGATATCATCCTTTTGATGACCAAACAGCTCTATAATACCGAAGTCGTAACGATGCTGAAAGATTATCTTTCGGAAAACGGCGTGATCGTGACCTTGCAGAACGGTCTTCCCGAACCGAAGATCGCAGAGATCGTCGGCGCATCTCATACGATGGGGTGCGTTGTGGAATGGGGTGCGGCACTGATTGCTCCTGGTGTTTGTGAATTGACAAGTGTTCCCGACAGCCTTTCTTTCCATATGGGCAAAATGGACGGTATTTCCGATGCACAGTTCAGCGAAGTCAAAGCATTGCTTGAAAAAATGTGTCCCGTTCATGAGGAAACAAATCTCATCGGCGCACGTTGGTCTAAACTTTTGATCAATGCGACGTTTTCGGGACTTGGAACCGTCGTTGGCGGCGCATTCGGTGACGTTTCCGAAAATAAGGATGCAAAAAAGATCGCTGTCCGTTGCATGAAAGAATGTATCGACGTGGGTCACGCGGCGGGCGCGGTCTTCGCACCCGTGCAAGGTAAGGATATTACAAAGCTTTTCTATTATAAAAATAAACTCAAATATACCTTTGCTCTGTTCTTGCTTCCGATCGCCATGAAAAAACACCGTGCGATCGTTCCGTCCATGCTTCAGGATATCCGCAACGGAAAACCTTGTGAAATCGATGCCATCAACGGTATCGTTTGTGAAAATGGCAAACAGTACGGTGTGAAAACACCGATCAATGACAGGATTGTTTCCGTCATCAAGAGGATCGAAGCGGGGGAACTCAAAGCAGAGGCTTCCAATATCCGTCTTTTTGATGATCTTCTGTAATTGGAAAGCGAGGATTTTTGTATGTCAAACGTAAAGATCGTGACCTATAATCTGCGAAACGTATGGCTTTGGACAAAAGAGGGCATTAACTGTTTTGCTTTTCGCGCGGGTCTTGTTTACGATAAGATCGGCCGTGAAAAGCCCGACGTGATTGCCTTCCAGGAAATAGTGCCCACACATCTGGACATATTGCAGAAGCTGCTTCCCGAATATGAATTTTACGGACAGTATCGCAATGCGGATTACACGGGCGAGGGACTCTATACGGCGATCCGTAAAGAAAATTTTCAACTCATTTCCTATGAAACTTTCTGGATCAGTCCCACACCTTTCGTTTCCGGCTCACGTTTTCCCAATCAGAGCGATTGCCCGCGTATTTGTGTCGTGACGACTGTTCGCCACAGAGAAAGCGGAAAGATGCTCCGTCTTTATAATATCCATCTCGATCATATCTCCGATGCGGCGCGTATCGAAGGTATCCAATGCGTACTTGCGCAGATGCGAAGAATCAATGAAACGACGTTTGAAGCACCAACGCTGATTCTTGGTGATTATAACGCAAGACCCGAAAGCGAAACCATCCGTTTTTGCTGTGAGCATCAGGAGCCCGTGATTAAGGATATCACATCGCATATTGAAAATACTTGTCATGATTATGGCAAACAGGTTCTGAAGATCGATTACATTTTCGTTTCCGAAGATCTGGAAAAAGCGGTCGTGACGGCAGATACCTGGAAAACCTGTTTCAACGGTGTCTATCTTTCCGATCATTATCCCGTTTTTGCCGATATCGACCTTGATAAAATCGGCTGATGTTTGAACGATATTCAATGAAATGAGGAACATCATGTCAACTGTAAAAATCGTTACATATAATTTGAGATACGTATGGCTTTGGACGAGCGAGGGGATCAATAACTTTGCATTTCGCGCGGGGCTTATCTATGACAAGATCAGCAAAGAAAAACCCGATGTGATCGCGTTTCAGGAGGTCGTGCCGACACATCTCAACATATTGCAAAAATTACTTCCCGAATATGAATTTTACGGTCATTACCGCAATGCTGATTATACGGGCGAAGGACTTTATACCGCGATTCGCAAGGAAAGTTTTCAGCTCATCGCATATGAAACTTTCTGGTTAAGTCCGACACCGTTTATTCCCGGCTCCCGTTTTCCCGATCAGAGCAATAATCCGCGTATGTGCGTCGTGACGACCGTGCGCCATCAGCAACAGAATCGGATGCTTCGCCTTTATAATATCCATCTGGATGATATTTCGGATGCGGCGCGCATCGAGGGAATCAAATGTGTTTTATCTCAGATGAAACGCATCAATGATACTACAGTGGCTTTGCCTTCATTGATTTTGGGCGACTATAATGCAATACCCGAAAGTGAAACCATCCGTTTCTGCTGTGAGAACAAAACTCCCGTTATCAAAGATATTACGGAGCATATTGAAATGACGTATCATGATTACGGTCGGGCGGCACAAAAAATCGATTATATTTTTGCAACGGAAGATATCGTGAAAGCGGTTGAAAAGGCTGATATCTGGAAAACCTGTTTCAACGGTGTCTATCTTTCCGACCATTATCCCGTTTTTGCCGATATCGACCTTGATAAAATCGGTTGATGTTTATACTTTGAGCGATATTCAAAAAATACAAAAATAAAAATTGAACGATATTCAATAGAAAGAGGAATCATTATGGCTGAAAACAAAAAGAACCTTTATGAAAGCTTCAAAGAAATCCAAGTCGGCAGAGAAGAAATCTTTGACGGCGTGATCGTCCACCTCGTTCGTGATACCGTTATCATTCCGAACGGTTCCAGAGCAACACGCGAAGTTTGTCTGCATCACGGCGCGGTCTGCATCGTTCCGATTACGGATGAAGGTGAGATCGTTATGGAACGTCAATTCCGTTATCCTTTTGGCAAAGTGCTTTGGGAAATTCCCGCAGGCAAGCTCGATAAAGATGAATTTGACCATCTGGAAGCGGCAAAACGTGAATTGCGTGAAGAAACCGGCTATACGGCTGAAAACTTTACGTTCATCGGTGAATATTATCCTTCTCCCGCGATTCTCAGCGAAAGCATTCATATGTACGTTGCAACCGGACTGAAAAAAGGCGAACAGGATCTTGACGAAGATGAATTCCTCGATGTTTCCAAGATTCCCTTTGATGATGTTGTAAAGATGATCCTCAACAATGAAATCACAGACGGTAAGACACAGGCGGCTGTCCTCAAAGCAAAACTCCTTCTCGGTAAATAATGCGTTGTAAAGCGGACGGGTTTTCTGTCCGCTTTTTTACAGGAATTGGGGAGGCGGCGAGTCGCCGTCGGAAAGGAAATTTTTTATGATCGTTACAAGAGAAATGGGAACGGTGCTTCGTGATACCACGATGGAATCACCCGTATATATTGACGTGCGGAAAGAACCGATGACGTTGCACGGTTTTTCGGAACCTTTTCGCCGTATTCCGCAGGCAGTCGCTGAGAGGACGAGTGAATGTATTTCAAGGCTTTCCCGTGTGACAGCGGGCGGCAGAGTGCGGTTCCGCACAACTTCTGATTTTATCGTTGTTCATGCAGAAGTGATCTCTGCATCAACTTCTGCCAATTCTGCACCCAATGCAAGCACAAGCTTTGATATTTATTTCAAGGAGGACGGAAAACATCGTTTCCGCGGTGTTTTCACCCCGTCGCAAGGTGAGGGAAAGAGCTACGTGGAGAGCCGTCTGAAATTTCATAATCATGAATGGAAGGACGTGATCGTTTATTTTCCTTTGAATGCATCTTTGTCAGAGGTTTATATTGGTCTGCGGGAGGGAAGTGAACTGGATTATGCAAGCGCATATACCTATCCGAAGCCTGTCGTTTTCTATGGTTCTTCGATCGTGCATGGCGGCGGTTCGCGTTCGAGCTCTCCGTATTCTTCCGTACTTTCAAGAAGATTGGATACGGAATTTATCAATCTCGGTTTTGGCGGCGGTGCGAAAGCGGAAAAAGAGATCATGGAATATATTGCGGGATTGGATATGAGTGTTTTCGTTTATGATTACGATCATAACGCGCCGACTTTGGAATACCTCCGTGATACGCATTATGAAGGTTATAAAATTTTCCGCAGCAAACAGCCAAAAACCCCTGTTGTCATGGCATCCCGTCCGGACTATTGGTCACGTAATTTTGCGCTCGAATATTATAGCGTTGAAGAAACGGAAAAACGCCGCCGTTTGATCGAGGATCATTATAAACGCGCGCGCGCCGAGGGCGATGACAACGTATATTTCGTTGACGGTTCGCTGATGTTTCCCGAAGCACTTCGGGATGAATGTACATCGGACGGTTGTCATCCGAATGATCTCGGTTATCATTTCATGGCGGATGCTTTTGAAAAGGTGCTGAAAAAAGTACTCTGAAAAACTCTGTTTTTTTTCATCGATATTGACAATACTATCGAAAAGTGATAAAATAAATCCCATAAATTAGTATTTTCAAGCTGTTTTTCCGACAGCAGATAGGAGTTTATATGAGTATTCGTGTTGGTATTTTCGGTTACGGCAATCTTGGACGCGGTGTGGAATGTGCGCTCCGTCAGAACGGGGATATGGAGCTTGTTGCCGTATTCACGCGCCGTGACCCTTCGACAGTCAGGATTTTGACGGAAAATGTTCCCGTTTATCATGCGGATGATGCGATGAAAATGGCAGACAAGATCGACGTGATGATTCTTTGCGGCGGCAGTGCAACGGACCTTCCCGTGCAGACACCCGCGCTTGCAAAACTTTATAATGTCATTGACAGCTTTGATACACACGCTAAAATTCCCGAACATTTCGCAAACGTGGATAAAGCGGCTTCCGAAGCGGGCAATGTTGCCATTATTTCAGTGGGTTGGGATCCCGGTCTGTTCTCGCTCAATCGTCTGTATGGCGGTGCGATTCTTCCCGATGGCAAGGATTATACCTTCTGGGGCAAGGGTGTCAGCCAAGGTCATTCCGATGCGATCAGACGCGTGGAAGGTGTTAAGAATGGCAAGCAGTACACGATCCCTGTGGAAAGCGCGCTGGAAGCCGTTCGCAGCGGTGAAAACCCCGAATTGACAACAAGAGAAAAACATACGAGAGAATGTTTTGTCGTTGCGGAGGAGGGCGCAGACAAGGCGCGTATCGAAGCGGAGATCAAAAATATGCCCAATTATTTTGCGGATTATGATACGACGGTACATTTCATTTCCGAAGAAGAATTGAAAGCCAATCATAGCGGAATCCCACATGGCGGTTTCGTTATCCGTAGCGGTAAAACGGGCTGGAATCTGGAACATCAGCATATCATTGAATATAGCTTGAAGCTCGATTCCAATCCCGAATTTACGTCTTCCGTTCTCGTTGCGTATGCACGCGCGGCATATCGCTTGAAAAAAGAAGGCACTTGCGGTTGTAAGACGGTTCTGGATATTGCACCTGCATATCTCAGCCCGAAATCCGCAGAGGAGCTTCGCGCATCCTTGCTCTAAGTGGGCAACGCCCACATGAAGTTGCTCGCCTAACGAAATTTTTCCATGTCCAAAAGAAGCAAAACGGCGAGGGCGGATTTTCTTAATTTCGTATAGTTAAAAAACGGCAGAAATTTCTGCCGTTTTTTCATATTTGGATACAGAAAAATTTCAAAAAATGTCTTGACAAATGGAAAACCATATGGTAATATGAAATCGGAATTCCGAAATCACAACTTCAGGAGGGTAACGATGAAAGCAACTTACAATGATTTTTTAAAAGAACACGTCAATTGTTCAGGTCTTGCATCCAATGAAGATGCCAAAAAGGTATTTGATTTTCTGAATACCGATGAAACGATCATTAAAATGATCGAATCTTCCGAACAGGGAAAACCCGCGCTTGCCGGTTGCGTAAACGAATTGGAAGCACTTTATGATGCGATGAACGCTCCAAAGATCAAATTCACCGAAGATTTCACAAGACAAGCTGTCGGCAGAATGATCAAAACCATCCTTGACCCGTTTGGTTATCGTGTGACGAAGAAAAAAGATATCAGCAGAGAAAAGAAAGCAAAATATTTCAAAGCCGCTTCCTGTTATGAAAAATTGGGTGAAGCCACGATGCGCGTTGTGAAACGGATTGAAATGATTGCGGAAAATTAAGCTGAAAATACTTGATTTTTCTTTTGGTTTCCTTTATAATTTTCTTAACCAATAAAATAAAAAAGGAGATTTTCCTATGAAGCTTACGTTTATGGGTGCGGGCAGTACCGTTTTTGCAAGAAACGTGATCGGTGACTGTCTTTGTTCTGAAATTCTGAGAGATAGTGTTTTCGCATTGTATGATATCGATGCGGAACGCTTGGAACAAAGCCGTGTGATTCTCGAAGCAATGAGAACTTCTCTCGGCGGTTACGGTAAGATCGAATGTTATCACGGTGTTGAAAACCGCAAGGATGCGCTGCGCGGTGCGGATTTCGTTGTCAATGCGATTCAGGTCGGTCTTTATGATCCTTGCACGATCATTGACTTTGAAGTGCCGAAAAAATACGGTCTTCATCAGACGATTGCAGATACGCTCGGTATTGGCGGTATCATGCGTGCGCTCCGCACGATCCCCGTGATGAAGGATTTTGCCGACGATATGGCAGAAGTTTGTCCGGATGCGCTTTTCCTTAACTATACGAATCCGATGGCGATGCTTTCCGGTTTCATGCAGAGATATACGCCCATTCAGACGGTCGGTCTTTGCCATAGCGTACAGGTCTGCTCCGAGCATCTTCTCAAAGGTCTTGGCATGCATGAATACCTCGATGGCAGAAAAGAGAAGATCGCGGGTATCAATCATATGGGCTGGCTTCTCGAGATCAAAGATAAAAATGGTGTCGATCTTTATCCCGAGATCAAAAAGAGAGTTCCCGCAAAGCTTGCCGATCCTGATTGCAAAGATAAAGTCCGTCTGGATTATATCAATCATTTCGGCTATTATTGCACGGAATCTAGCGAACACAACGCGGAATATAATATGTTTTATATCAAATCCAAATATCCCGAACTCATCGACCGTTACAATATTCCGCTGGATGAATATCCCAGACGCTGTGTGAATCAGATCGCGGGTTGGGAAAAAGAATACAAAGAGATTCTTGAAAATGGTGTGAAAGAACATAAGCGTTCTCACGAATATGCATCCCGTATCATGGAAGCCGTTATGACCGATACGCCCTATCAGATCGGCGGTAACGTCCTCAATAATGAATTTTATATCAGCAATCTCCCTCGTGAAGCCTGTGTCGAGGTGCCTTGTATCGTCAAAGGCAACGGCATCAATCCGCTCCACGTCGGTGCTTTGCCCGTACAGTGTGCCGCAATGAATATGACCAATATCAACGTGCAACTCCTCACGATCGAAGCGGCTGTCACAGGTAAAAAAGAACATATCTATCAGGCGGCAATGCTTGATCCGCATACGGCAAGTGAGCTTGATATCGACACGATCAAAAAGATGGTAGATGCGCTGATCGAGGCACACGGCGATTATTTACCTAAGTATCATTAAGGCGGGGCGGGGACGTGAGGCTCTGCCTCACACTCTGGTCAAGGGACGTATCCCTTGACAATCCAAAAATAAAAACGCACGAACTTTATTTCGTGCGTTTTTTTAGTTTGTAGGAAATTACTCAAAACATATCTCGCCGTTTTACTACAGTTGAATGTAAAAAAACTTCAAAAAGTCGAGAAATTGAGAGCGGCGACTCGTCGCTTTTTATTTTAAATAATTATATTTCCGTTAGCATCTGCTTTTTTGGTAAGACCGACAATGAAATCTATCAATGCGATAAATGCGGGAATGAATGTCCAAGAAAAGAGAATAAAAGCGATACCTGCTCCGGTTCTTCCTGCAAAAAATTTATGAATTCCCAAACCGCCAAGGAAAAAAGCAAGAATACAATAAACGAGTTTATTGACAACTTTTCCGCTGGGAGCCGTAGTTGCGGGCTGTGCGTTGTTTTGTTGCGTATTGGAAAGATTGATGTTGATTCCGCCTTCCGTCATTGCTGATTTTTTTGGTTCGACTTTAGAAACGATAATCTTTGTTTCGGTTTTGAATATCTCAACCTCGTCTCCGATATGAGGAACGAAATTAAGATCATCCGCACGAACCTCTTCTATCCCGCCGTTATCAGTACCGATCGAGATGATCTGATTGTTAATGCTAATGATTTTTGCCATAGTTGACTCTCCTTAGTTTGATTTTATATGCATATTTCGGTGAAATACACATTTTTCCTCTATATTATACTCTATATATAGACAATTGTCAAGATATCGGGCATAACTTATAATAAAAATATGTGAATTTGCAACAATATATTATAGGAGAGTATGCAAATGATTTCATATGAGCCTTTTTACCGAACTTTGCACGAAAAGAATGTTTCCACTTATAAATTAATCAACCAATTCGGTATAAGCAGAAGTTTGCTTGATAGATTAAAACACAATAAACCGATAAGCACCGTTACTTTGAATGATCTTTGTTCATTCTTGGATTGCCGTGTAGAAGATATCCTCGTTTATATCGCTGACACGAAAGAAACTGAAAATCAGTAACAACCAAAAACTTTAAGAAGTTTGTTTGCGGCAAGTTGGTGTAAATCCAATAAAAAAGACAGAAAACGATGGGCGAACCCAAAATTTTCTGTCTTAATTTTTCAAAATGATGTTTTTGGTTAATCGTGCGGAACTCCCTTTTGAAAGGGGCGTTTTTTATTGCAAAGGAATTTGCTCAAATCTAACCTCGCCGTTTTGCTGAGTTTAAATGCTGAAGAACTACAAAAAGGCGGGAAATTGGAAGTGAGCACTGCCCGCTTTTTTATTATAGATTTTGCAAAAATGCAATGAGTTCTTCAAAATTGCCTTTGGGTGTTTCGGGGATTTCACCTTCGCAGATGAGATGATCGGTGAGCAGGAAGGTGTCCATACCAACGGTTTGTGCGGCGATGATATCTTCCTTGACGTTATTGCCGATCATGAGGCAATGTTTGGGGTCTAAGCCCATTCTGGATGCGATTTCAAGATAATAAGCGGGATTGGGTTTACAGGTCGAGAAATCTTCATAGGTCGTAATCAGATCAAAGCTCTCACGTTCGACTTGCGCCCATTTCAAGCGGGAATCCACGGCAACAGCGGGGAACATCGGACTTGTGGCGAGAATGACTTGGTTTGCTTTTTCTCGTGCGAGATTGACCGATTTTTGAGCGAGGGGGGTAGGTGTGGCAACGACGGATGCTTTGTTGAATTCATTTCCGTAGAATTCGTCAAAGGCGGAGATATGTTCATAAACGTGATTGCCGATACATTGGGAGAACGTATCCCAGAAAGCATCGTAATTCGTGCGGCTTCCGTCATTTTTGACCATGGAAGCAACGCCTTTCCACATCGCAGGGATCAGATTTTCTTTGGTATAACCGAGATATTCCACTTTTTTTGCGAGATAACCGAGATAAGTATTTACAAATTCATCGTTATCCATTGGCAGAAGTGTGCCATCGAGATCAAATAAGATCGCTTCGTATTTCATGTAAAAATTTCCTTGTTTTTTGTAATAAAATGACGGTGCAATCTTGCGGTTGCACCGTCATTTTTATCGCATCAGTTTAACGATTAGTTGTAGAGATTACCGAGTTTCACGAGGCGTTCGTATTTAGCCTTAGCCTGTTTTTCAGCTTCTGCAAAGAGTTCTTCGGCTCTGCCGGGGAATTCCTTAATCAGACGGCTGTAACGTGTTTCGCTTGTGATGAAGTCACGGTAGTTTGCTGTGGGTTCCTTGCTGTCGATGGTAAGAGGAGCCTTGCCGGAATCCTTGTTAGCAGGATTGTAACGGAAGAGCTGCCAGTAACCAGCTTCAACGGCGCGTTTCATTTCGATCTGGCAGTTGGTCATACCACCCTTAAGACCGTGCATTTCGCAAGGAGCGTAGCAGATGATGATGGAGGGACCCGGATAAGCTTCAGCTTCTGTGATAGCCTTGAGAGTCTGGTTCATATCTGCGCCCATAGCGATCTGTGCAACGTAAACGTAACCGTAGGACATAGCGATGTTAGCGAGGTCTTTCTTCTTGATCTGCTTACCAGCTGCTGCGAACTGAGCAACCTGACCGATCTGAGAAGCCTTGGAAGCCTGACCACCGGTGTTGGAGTAAACTTCGGTATCGAATACCATTACGTTTACGTCTTCGCCGGAAGCGAGAACGTGGTCAAGACCGCCGAAACCGATATCGTAAGCCCAACCGTCACCACCGAAGATCCACATGGATTTCTTGGAGAGGTAGTCTTTTTCAGCGAGGATAGACTTGCAAGTATCGCAGTCAACCTTTTCGAGTTCTGCAACGTAAGCTGCGGTAGCGGCATCGTTAGCAGCGCCGTCAGCGTAGGTATCAACCCAAGCCTGAGCAGCAGCTTTGAGTTCAGCGGGAGCGCATTCGGAAGCGATAACGTCCTTTGTCTTGTTGAGGAGTTTTTCACGAATGGTCTTCTGCGCGAGCATCATACCGAGACCGTGTTCTGCGTTGTCTTCGAAGAGGGAGTTACCCCAAGCGGGACCGCGGCCTGTTTCACGGTTAACGGTGTAAGGAGTGGAGGGAGCAGAACCGCCCCAGATGGAAGAACAACCGGTTGCGTTGGAGATATACATTCTTTCGCCGAAGATCTGTGTTACAAGACGAGCGTAAGATGTTTCTGCACAACCTGCACAAGAGCCGGAGAACTCGAGGAGAGGCTGTTTGAACTGAGAGCCTTTGATGGTGGTGTTGATGAGTTCCTTCTTTTCGGAAACGTTAGCAACAGCATAATCAAATGCAGCCTGCTGTTCTCTCTGGCTGTCGAGAGAAGTCATTTCGATTGCCTTCTTGCCGGTCTTTTCGAAGTTAGCGGTTACAGGGCAAGCCTTAACGCAGAGTGTACAACCCATACAGTCAAGGGGAGAGATTGCTATTGTGAACTTATAGTTTGTCTTAACGACGGGTTTCGCAGCGAACTTGGTAACAGCGGGAGCGTTAGCAGCTTCTTCTTCTGTCATCGCGAAGGGACGGATAGTAGCGTGAGGACATACAAACGCACAGTTGTTACACTGGATGCAGTTTTCTGCGTGCCATACGGGAACATCAACAGCAACGCCGCGTTTTTCGTAAGCAGCGGCACCCTGAGGAAGCTGACCGTCGGGCATCTTAGCGAATGTGGATACGGGGAGGGAATCACCCTGCATCTTGGATACGGGGATAACGATGTTGTTAACGAAATCAACGAGTTCGGGACGGTTGCCTGTTGCGGGAGCAGCAACTGTTGTGTCAACAGCGGTCTTCCAAGCTTCAGGAATTTCAACCTTGACGAGAGCGTCAACACCTGCGTCGATTGCTTTGTAGTTCATTTCAACGACAGCGTCACCCTTCTTGGAGTAAGACTTCTTAGCCATGTACTTCATGTAGTCAACAGCTTCAGCGATAGGCATAATGTTAGCGAGCTTGAAGAATGCGGACTGAAGGATGGTGTTGGTTCTCTTACCCATACCGATTTCGCGCGCCTTATCGATCGCGTTAACGATATAGAAGTTGATGTTATTGTTTGCGATATAGTTCTTAACTTCAGCGGGGAGGATGGTTTCGAGTTCATCAACGGTCCACTGGCAGTTGAGAAGGAACGTACCGCCGGGTTTAACGTCGTTTACGATCTTATAGCCCTTGAGCATATAAGCGGGAGTGTGACAAGCAACGAAGTCAGCCTTTGTGATATAGTAGGTGGACTTGATGGGAGCGTCACCGAAGCGGAGGTGAGAAATGGTTACACCGCCGGTCTTCTTGGAGTCATACTGGAAGTATGCCTGAATATATTTGTCGGTGTGGTCACCGATGATCTTGATGGAGTTCTTGTTTGCACCAACGGTACCGTCGCCGCCGAGACCCCAGAACTTGCAGGAGATTGTGCCAGCGGGAGCAGTGTCGGGAGCAACCGTTTCTTCGAGAGAAAGACCGGTAACGTCGTCTACGATACCAACAGTAAAGTTGTTCTTGGGAGCATCTTTAGCGAGGTTGTTGTAGATAGCGATAACGGAAGCGGGAGTTGTGTCTTTGGAACCGAGACCGTAACGACCGCCAACGATCTTAGCGTTTACGCCGCCCTGAGCGAGTGCGGTAACAACGTCGAGATAGAGGGGTTCGCCGAGAGCACCGGGTTCTTTTGTTCTGTCAAGAACAGCGATCTTCTTTGTGGTTGCAGGGATTGCTTCGATGAGCTTTGCAGCAACGAAAGGTCTGTAAAGACGAACTTTAACGAGACCAACCTTTTCGCCGTTTGCGTTGAGGTAGTCGATAACTTCCTCAATGGTGTCGCATACAGAACCCATAGCGATGATTACGCGTTCTGCATCGGGAGCACCATAGTAGTTGAAGAGTTTGTAGTTGGTACCGATCTTAGCGTTGATTTTGTCCATATATTCTTCAACGATAGCAGGGAGAGCGTCATAGTAGGGGTTGCAAGCTTCTCTGTGCTGGAAGAAGATATCGCCGTTTTCAGCGGAACCGCGGAGAGCGGGGTGGTTAGGATTCAGAGCGTGTGCGCGGAATGCGGCAACAGCATCCTTATCGAGCATATCTTCGAGATCAGCGTAATCCCAAGCTTCGATCTTCTGGATTTCGTGAGATGTACGGAAACCGTCGAAGAAGTTGAGGAAGGGAACTCTGCCTTTGATTGCTGCGAGGTGAGCGACGGGAGCGATATCCATGATTTCCTGCGCGTTGGATTCTGCGAGCATAGCAAAACCTGTCTGACGGCAAGCGTAAACGTCGCTGTGTTCGCCGAAGATATTGAGAGCGTGGGAAGCTACGTTACGAGCGGAAACGTGGATAACTGCGGGAAGAAGCTCGCCCGCCATTTTGAACATATTCGGGATCATAAGGAGAAGACCCTGAGAAGCGGTGTAAGTGGTTGTGAGAGCACCTGCTGCGAGAGAGCCGTGAACGGCACCTGCTGCGCCTGCTTCGGACTGCATTTCAACAACTTTTACCTTCTCGCCGAAAATGTTTTTCAAACCGTTTGCAGACCATGTATCAGTCTGTTCAGCCATGGGGCTGGAAGGTGTGATGGGGAAGATAGCGGCAACTTCAGTGAACGCATAAGATACATGCGCAGCAGCCTGGTTACCGTCCATCGAAATCTTTTTTCTTTCCATTGGATTTATACCTCCATTATTTAGATTTACATATATATCATATCACTAAATTCCGAAAAAGTAAATACGAAAGCGCAAAAATCTTTGATTTTTCTTTTGTCTTTTTTGGCATTTGCGGGCAAAAAACAAAAAATGGGAAAGAAAAGCGGTATTTGATTGACAAAGAGCTGAAAAACTGATAAAATAAATCAAAATCATTTTGTATCAGGAGAAAAAGATGGCAGATTTTATCATCGAAAACGGTGTTCTAACAAAATACACAGGTAAGAAAAAGAATGTGAATATCCCAAAAAGCGTACAAAAAATCGGAAAGTACGCACTTGCCGGATGTGAACATATAGAAACGGTTACGGTTCTGGACGGTGTGACGGAAATTGGAGAAGGCGCGTTCATGAAATGCTTTTATTTGCGGGAGATTGCCATTCCCGAAAGCGTTTCGTGCATCGGTGTACGGGCGTTTGCCGATTGCAAGCGTTTGGAAAGCATTGCGCTTGGCGGCGTGGAGCGCATCGAGTCATGGGCGTTTGATAACTGCGATCGTCTGCGAAGCGTTACGATAGCTGGCGGTATTCAGAAGATTTGTGATTATGCTTTTTACGATTGTTATTCTTTGGAGAAACTTGTAATTCCCGTAAACGTGGAACATATCGGCAAAGATGTGTTTGGAAGATGTCCGAAATTGACTATTTGTGCGCCGGAAAACAGTTATGTGGAATTGTATGCCATCGAAAATGATATCAATTTTCAAGCGATATAGGAAACTGAAAACATTCTGCGTATTTCGGATTCTTTCGAATTTCTTCAACAATATTTTTCTGAAATGTTCGTAATTGCTTTTCCCAGAAATCGTCTCCAAGGGGAGCAAGGTCTCCTTTGTTTATCTTCGGCAATGCCGATACTAACGGTGCTGAATACTGATATTCATCTTCGTTATAAATGTGCTCATATTCTTTGCAATGATCGAAAGCTTTATCAAAATAATAGAGAGCCTTTTCCATACTGCCACCGTTGTCAATTTCATATCTAGCCAAAGTCAAATACAAAGAACCAATATTCTGATGCCAAGCTCCGCATCTACCGTCAATAAATACAGTTTCGTAAAGCTGAATAACCGACAAAAGTATTTGTCTTCCGTATTCAGAGGATGATACCGCAGGTCTCAAGGCTACAGGTTCGGAAATGGCAAATCTAAGATTTGAAAGAAGTTCCATAATTCTTTCGCCTTGATATCTTGCTCTTTCTTCCCCTACTGTTGCCTTGGGTAACAATACTTCTTTTGAGATAACAATAGAATTCTGTTCGTTGGCAAGAGCCTTTGCTTTTTCGTATTCACCCATTCTGCAATAAAGCGGCGTTATTTGACGAATGGCAATTTCGCGATCTTTTGAGGAAGGATTTGATTTCAAAAGCTTTTCATAAACGCGAACAGCTTCCTGCCAATAAACATTTTGGGAGTTGTATTCAACATTCTCCTCCATCATGCCGGAGGAATTGACGGAATTTGCTTTCGCTCCGTATTTATGCCATCCCCACATATGAAGTGCTTGGGCAAACTTCAAAAGAATTTTTGGCTCGTTTGGAAATTCCTCAGAGGCAGCGCGAAGCATATTGACGCATTTTCCAACGTCCTCCGACAAGCTTCCTTGATACATTGTAAATCCTTGTTTGGTGAGTATCTTGGTAGCATTTTCAAGAATATTTTTGATTTTTTCTTCTCGGTCATCGTGATATCCGAATAATTCATCGATGGAAATATGAAAGTAATTGGCGATAGCGGGGATCATCTCCATGTCGGGATAACTACCACCTGACTCCCAGCGTGAAACAGCCTGCGCGGTCACGCCGAGAGCTTCTGCGAGATTGTCTTGCGTGCGTGCGTCGCGCCTACGTAATTCTCGGATTTTAGTGCCTAAATTTAGTTGCATAAAATTTCCTCCTTGCAATCGTTATCACCGGTGTACTTATATTATAACGTATATTTATGAAAATAACAATTATCAAATGGTTGTTTAGAACTTAACCAATGATTGATTTTGAGCAACAAAAAATCCCTCTCAGATGAGAGGGATTCATTTTTTTAACGGGATTAGCCGCCGAGTTTAGCAGCGTTGATCTTCACGCCGGGACCCATGGTGGAAGCTACTACGCAGCTCTTAACGTACTGACCTTTAGCAGCAGCGGGACGAGCTTTGATAACAGCGCCCATGAGAGTGTTGAAGTTTTCTTCGAGCTTTTCTGTGCCGAAGGAAGCCTTACCGATGGGGCAGTGAATGATGTTTGTTTTGTCAAGACGGTATTCGATCTTACCTGCTTTAGCTTCTTTAACAGCCTTAGCAACATCGGGAGTTACGGTACCAGCCTTGGGGTTAGGCATAAGACCCTTAGGACCGAGGATCTTACCGAGACGACCGATAACACCCATCATGTCGGGGCTTGCGATAACAACGTCGAAGTCAAACCAGTTTTCAGTTGTGATCTTCTGAACCATATCTACGTCACCAACGTAGTCAGCACCTGCTGCTCTTGCAGCTTCTGCTTTGTCACCCTTAGCGAAAACAAGGGTCTTTACAGTTTTACCTGTACCGTGGGGAAGAACGATCGCACCACGAACCTGCTGGTCTGCGTGACGGCTGTCTACACCAAGTCTGATATGAAGTTCGATGGTTTCATCGAATTTTGCTTTAGATGTCTGGCAAACGAGTGCGAGAGCTTCGTTTGCGTCGTAAAGCTTGGATCTGTCAACAAGCTTTGCGCTATCCTGATACTTTTTACCTTTAAACATTTCAGTTACTCCTCCTCAAAAAATCACTCTGTAACGGTTACGCCCATGCTGCGAGCTGTGCCGGCAACCATGCTCATAGCTGCTTCGAGAGAAGCTGCGTTAAGGTCGGGCATTTTGGTTTCAGCGATCTTCTGAACCTGCTCTTTGGTGATGGAAGCGACTTTTGTCTTGTTAGGAGCACCGGATGCTGTTTCGATGCCGGCAGCTTTCTTAATAAGAACGGCTGCAGGGGGAGTCTTTGTGATGAAAGAGAAAGAACGGTCTGCAAAAACAGTGATAACTACGGGAATGATAAGACCCATATCTGCTCTTGTACGTTCGTTGAATTCCTTTGTGAAAGCAGCGATGTTAACACCGTGCTGACCGAGAGCAGGACCTACAGGGGGCTGGGGGGTAGCTTTACCTGCGGGGAGCTGCAATTTTACGTATGCTACGATTTTCTTTGCCATGATTTACACCTCCGAAGTGGTTTTTATCGGGAGAATTCAAAAAATTTTTCTCCCTCCCACGTATGTGTTCCGCCGGAACACTGACAAATGAATGTTAAATAAATTATTTTTTGTCCTCAACGATGCTTTCGATATCAAGCTCGACGGGGACAGGACGTTGTCCGAATGAGAACGTAATGACTGTGACCTTTTTGAGGTCGCTGGAAAATTCCGAAATGGTTCCGACGATTCCTTGCATAGGACCGTCTTTGATGATGACGCTGTCGCCAACCTTGAAGCTTGTGGACAATACTGTCTTTGCTTCTTCCTCGATACCGAGGTCTTCCACTTCCTTCGGTGTGAGCGGAACGGCTTTGCCTTCCGGACCTACGAAGCCTGCGGAACCCGTAATGTTGCGGACGATGTGCCATGTTTCATCGCTGAGAATCATCTTGACGAATACATAGCTCGGGAAGATCTTTTCTTCGCTTTCTTTTGCGACACCGTCTTTGGTTTCCTTTATGATCTCGACCGGGACCTTCACTTCTTGAATGAGGTGAGCGATGCCGCGGTTTTCAACGATCTTTTCGAGGTTGGTCTTGACTTTGTTTTCATAGCCGGAGTACGTATGAACGACGTACCACAAGGCTTTTTTTGCACTTTCGCTCATTGACTTTCCCGCCTTTATATCAGGATACGGGACGGATGTAGTCGATCAGGTCTTTCAGCGCGAATACGCCTTTGTTCAGACCGAAGTCGACGAGCGCCAGGCATGCTCCGACAACAACGATGGAAACGAGTACCAAAGCAGAATTTTTCAAAAGCTGTTGCTTTGTAGGCCAAACGAGCTTCTTGAATTCGCTCTTGCAATCTTTGAAGAATTTACCCATACGGGACCAGATGCTCGGCTTTTTGTTTGTGTTTTCTGCCATTTTTTCCTCCTGACAGTCTTAAAAAAGACTTTAATTACTTGGTTTCCTTGTGAGTCGTGTGTTTGCGGCAGAACTTGCAGTATTTCTTCATTTCAAGTCTGTCGGGATCGTTCTTTTTGTTTTTCTTTGTGTCATAGTTTCTTTGCTTGCATTCCGTGCAGGCGAGAGTGATTTTAACGCGCATATCGGCACCTCCTGTTAAAATTTGAAGCCGAAAAAAATCAGCTCCTGTTATAAATAAAAAACAGAAGCGAAGAAAACGAAATATAGACGCTCACCTATTATTTCCAAATAATACAGCGACCGCCGGATATTAGATTTTGCTTTCGGTCCGTTTTTTGTACCTCCCTCGTATCGGACGCTTGAAAACCTTGTTGTCGGTGCGCCCGCAGAGGTGATTTTATTCTATCACAAAAATTGAATAATGTCAATACTTTTTGCGAAAAATATTTTCTTTCTTGAAAAAATATACACATATTAAGATGAAATACACCGCCAACAAAACGTCGGCGGTGCTTACTTATTAGTTCACGTAATCGTTTTTGGGATGAACGGGTGCTTTGTCATCATAGAAACGGAAGCCTGCCGTATCGGTTACGGGGAGGGAGAATACGAGCGCGTGTGCTTTCGTGCCGGGACCCGCGCCGTCTGTGATCGCTTGCATGATCGCGTTTCTGGTTTCTTTTGTCGCAACGATATAAATGATCTCCTTTTCATCCACGAGAGAAAGACCGAAGAATTTTTCAGCGTATTCCGTGCCTGCTGTGCCCTTTGCGTGCAGAACGGTACCGCCGCCTGCGCCTGCTGCGCGAGCTGCATCCATAACGTCTTCTGTGTGACCTTTGTTGCAAATGGCGATGATGAGTTCCATTTGACGGGGGTTCATTTGTTTTTTATCTGTCATTTCGTCCTCCGCATGACCGCCCGAGAAGAAATCGAGCGATTTTTTTGTTGAAATACTTGCAAGCGGGACAGCAAGCGCGATGCCTTGACCGGGCATATCGATATGCAGCTTGTGTTCCAATGCGCTGATCAGCTCATGGAGCTTATTGTGTGTGATAACGGTCTGATGAACTGTTTTTTCACATTGTTCAAGACCGAGAAGGTCGAGCAATTGGGATTTTGCAGTGCCATTGGCAAGACAGCTATATACGCGTGGTACTTCATGCTGTTGAAAAAGTTCGATGACGGTTTCCGCATCCACACGTTTGGAAATCGTGATAAACCAATAAAGATTCTGCATAATTATACTATCCTTTCTGCCGTTACGGGAGTGAAAATTCGATGATGTCGGGATATTCCTCGGAAGTTTTCGGCTCTTCTTTATAAATGGGGAATTCCGTTGTCATCATCAGAGGATCGGATTCGGCTTTAAAGGGGATATCCATTTCGATGATGGAATTATCAAAGTCAACGACGTATTCGCGGGAGCGTCTTGTCTTGATACGATAGATCAGACCAAGGATCTGAACGGTGATAGGGGGAAGCATGGCAACCATGGCGATCATACCGAAACCATCCGACATGACGTTGCCGCCGATGGCATAGGTTACGCCGACGGAAAGCGGCATTAGGAACGTGGAGGTCATTGCGCCCGAAGCAACGCCGCCGGAGTCAAAGGCGATAGATGTAAATTCTTCAGGAACGATGAAAGCAAGACCGAGCGCGATGGCATAACCGATGCCGACAAACCACAATACTGAAATGCCTGTCAGCGCGCGCACCATGGCAAGACCAACGGCGATCGCAACGGCGATAGACATCGCAACGGAGAGCATCTTTTTCGGAATGGAGCCTGCGGTTGCTTCCTCGACTTGTTTTTCGAGGACATGAACGGCGGGTTCCGCAAGGACGATGAAGTAACCGAGAAGCATACCGATCGGAACGAGGAGCCATTTCAGATCGGAAGTGGCAAGCATATTGCCGATATGGTCAGCAACAGGAAGGAAACCCGTGGTAGCACCCATGAGGAACATGACGATTCCGACATAGGTATACAAAACGCCGATGAGCAAACGGGGAATCTGATCTTTATGCACTCTGCCGGCGAAAATCTGATAAATAAAGAAGAAGATCACAACAGGGAACAAACCTGTGGCAACGTCTTTTAGCTGATGGGGGAGCGTTCCGATAAACATTCCGCCAAATTCATGCGTATTTGTAAATTCAACGATCGATTCAGGCACGTAGCTGGCTCCTTCGACGGGGTAGATCAGACCGAGGACCAAAATGGCGATGATCGGACCTGCGGAGCAGAGTGCCATCAGACCGAAGCTGTCGCCCGATTCGTCAGATGAGATGGAGGCAATACCGACACCCATCGCCATGATGAAAGGTACGGTGAGAGGACCTGTCGTAACACCGCCCGCGTCAAAGGCAACGGCAAGGAAATCGGCGGGAACGAACGCTGCAAGAAGAAAAATAATTCCGTAAGAAGCGAAAAGCAGATAACGAAGTTTGATGGCGAGAACGATTCGGAGTACCGCAAATACAAGAAAAACACCGACACCGAGTCCGACGGTCCAGATGAAAACGGAGGTTTCGATCGCGGGAACTTTGGCGGCGAGAACCGTGAGGTCAGGTTCGGAAACCGTAATGAGCGTACCGATGAAGAAGGAAACGAGGACGATCATCCAGACTTTTCTGGATTTGGTCATCGTGGAACCGACGTGTTCGCCCATCGGGGTCATGGATTTGTCTACACCAAGCGTGAAAAGTCCCATACCGAAGATCATCAGGAACGTTCCCGACAGGAACGAGATGAAAACGTGATTCGGCAGCGGCGTGATCGTAAACGACAACACAAGGATAATCAGCGACACGGGCAGAACGGATGCAAGAGATTCTTTGATTTTTTCCATCAAAATGGTTTTTGTTTTCATGGAGATGCAATCCTTTCTGTGTTGTTCAATAATGTGGTCCGTTTTATTCGTTTCTCATTTGTGTATATTTATGAAATAAAACGCATTCTACAATAGTATATCATACAACGAAACGTATGTCAATAGACAATTGTATTTTTATACATAAATAAAATGTTCTTTATCTCAGATATCCGTATACATTTTCACTAAATACCGTAAAAAATACAAAAATACTATTGCAATCTTATCTTTATGATGCTATAATGATAAAAATACATTTTTAATTCTGAAAGGATAAAAAATATGAAAAAAATCATGAAACTTTTTGCTTTTTCGGTCTTGCTTCTTGCTTTTATTATGATTTTCGCAGGATGCGGAAATAAGATCAAGGTTGAAATTGATATGGATGCCATCGCTATGGCAAACAAAACGGATGCTCTCATAGAAAAATTCGGAAGCATTCAAATCAATGTGAATGATTCCGAAAGAGATATCTCTTATTATGCCGACAGCCGTTTTGCTTATTCTCATTCCGGCGCGTATACGGATTATGACGGTTATGAAGTCGATGCTTACGGCGAAATCGTTACGGATGCATTTTGCGGCGGTTTTGAGGACGGCAAGTATTACAGCGTTGTTTATGCGGGTATGGACGTTGATAACGATTGGGCGGAAAGCCTGATGATCAATCCCGATATCTTTCTGAATGAAACCCTGACAAGCTCTGAAGAAAAAGACGGTTATATCATCATCAAAACAAGACTTGACGAAGCAAAAATGATTGAACTCGGTTATTGGGTCGAGGGCGATTTCGAAGATTGCTATTATATCACCGAATACAAAATCGAAAAATCAACCAATATCATTTATGAAATGAAAGAAACCTTTGTTTACGGCACAGGTATTCTCAGTCGTTCTACGGTCGAATATACGCTTTCTACTGATGTTGAATGTCCCGCGGAAGCAAACGATATCTATAACCATATCACAGGCACAACAGAATTTTGCAAAGCCACCGTTGTATATGATCCCGATACTGCTGATGAAAGAAGCTTTTCTGTAAATGTTCCGAAGGGCGATATCCTTTATTTCTATTGGGCAAATGAAGAAAAATATGTCAACGCTTATTCCGACCGCGCTTGTACCAAGCCTTTCGCATATACTGCCGTTGCCAATGCAGATATCGAAATCTATGTAACCAAATAATGAAACTAAAAATAAAAGCCGCAACTCCGTACGGTTCTGAACGGAAGTTGCGGCTTTTGCCACATAAAAAGCTTTTTGAAGATTTTTAAGAAACTTTTTCACGAAAAAGTTTCTTGAAACGGGGCTTGGGGCGGTAGTCCCAACCACTATTAGTCGACGAAATCGAATTCCAAATCATAAAGGATGACTTCGTCACCGTCTGCGATACCAGCGTCACGCATCTTCTGGATGATGCCGTTATCGCGGATCATCTTTTCAAAATACATGAAGGATTCACGGTCATCAAAGTTGATACCGCTCATGAGCCATTTCAGCCATTCGCCTTCAACAACCCATGCGTTTCCTTTCTTTGTGATGGTGATATCGTCGGGAGATTGCGGTTCTTCGAGGATTTCTTCCGCTTCTGCCTCGTAGATCGTGAGCGGAGGCAATTCCTGAAGCATCTCATATACCCGACGGCAAAGAGGTTTGACGTTCTCGCCGGAAGCCGCGCTGATATAGACGACTTCATAGCCGAGAGATTTGGCAAATGCTTCTAATTTTTCTTTGGTTTCCGCTTCGGTTTCGGGATCGAGGATGTCGCATTTGTTTGCCGCAATGATCTGGGGACGCTGCGCGAGATCTTCGCTGTATTTGCGGAGTTCTTCGTTAATCATCTGAATGTCTTCGATCGGATCACGACCTTCGGAACCTGAGATGTCAACGACGTGAACAAGAAGTCTGCAACGGTCAACGTGACGAAGAAAATCGTGTCCCAGACCAAGACCTTCGGATGCGCCTTCGATAAGCCCCGGAATATCTGCCGCAACGAATGCGTTGCCGTCAACGGAAACGACACCGAGCATGGGTGCAAGCGTTGTGAAATGATAATTTGCGATTTTCGGTCTTGCCGCGGAGATCATGGAAAGAAGGGTGGATTTGCCGACGTTGGGAAGTCCGACGAAGCCAACGTCCGCGAGCATTTTGAGTTCGAGGATGAGTTCTTTTGCTTCGCCGTCAAGTCCGTTTTTGGCGAAACGAGGGGCTTGTCTGATCGGAGTTGCGAAATGACGGTTACCCCAACCGCCTTTGCCGCCTTTTGCGACGATGAACGGTTCGCAACGGCTCATATCTTTGATGACTTTGCCCGTTGCGGCATCACGGATGACCGTACCTTCGGGAACGGGAATGATTAAATCCTCTGCGGTCGCGCCATGAAATTTCTTGGGCATACCGTCGCCGCCGTTTTTTGCGACGAATTTTTTGCGGTTGCGGAAATCAAGAAGTGTATTTGTTCCTTCATCGATAACGAATACGATATTACCGCCGTGTCCGCCGTCACCGCCGTCCGGACCACCGTATGCAACGTATTTTTCGCGGTGGAAAGAGATACAGCCGTTGCCGCCGTCTCCCGCTTTTACATATATTTTAACATGATCGTAAAAATCTGCCATAATATTACCTCCTGTACTGCTGTCTTACTTTTTATTCTACCATATAAATGTTTTGCGGTCAAGAAAAATATTTTTTATTTTTTGCTAAGAAATTGCTCAAAATTAACCTCGCCGTTTTGCTGTATTGGAATGTTGAAAAACTATAAAAAGGCGAGAAATTGGGTGCGGGCACTGCCCGCTTTTTATTCTCCCGCCATTTTGAGAAGTGTTTCTTCATCGATGATTTTTACGCCGAGATTTTGTGCCTTGACGAGTTTTGAGCCTGCTTTTTCACCCGCAACGACGTAAGTGGTTTTGGAAGAAACGGAAGATGTGGCTTTACCGCCGTGTTTTTCGATGATTGCCGTTGCCGCATCACGGGAAAGTGTGGGAAGCGTACCTGTCAGAACAAAGGTCATACCTTCAAAAATATTGTCTGCTTTTTCCGTTGCATACGTTGTAACGACACCGCATTCTTTCAATTCTTCAATAAATGCAAGTGTTTGCGGATGGGAGAAATATTCGATGACACATTCCGCTGTGATCTCACCGAAATCATCGATGGCAATGAGTTCTTCCGCGGTTGCTTTGGCAAGAGCATCGATATTTCCGAATGTCTGCGCAAGCAGTTTCGCCGCTTTTTCACCGATGTTACGGATACCAAGTGCATAGATCAGGCGGTCAAGTCCCGCTGTTTTCGATTTTTCAATGGCTTTGATGAGTTTTTTTGCGGATTTTTCACCCATACGGTCAAGTTCTTTGATATCTTCCGCACGCAAACGGTAGATGTCTGCTACGTTTTTTACAAGATTTTCATTCATAAGCAAACGAACGACTGCAGGACCCATACCGTCGATGTCCATGGCATCACGGGATGCAAAATGCGTGATGCTTCGTTCAAGTTGAGCGGGGCAGTTAGCATTAGTGCAACGGGTTGCCGCTTCGTCGTCCTTGACAACGGGTTCTCCGCAGGAAGGACATACCGTGGGCATCTCATAAGAAACCGCATCGTCTTTACGGTTTTTCATTTCCACGGAAACCACTTCGGGAATGATATCGCCCGCTTTCTGAACGTAGACTGTATCCCCGATACGAATATCACGTTCACGGATGAAATCGATATTATGAAGTGTTGCGGCGGAAACGGTCGTCCCCGCAAGGCGAACGGGCGCAAGAATGGCTTTGGGGGTCAATACGCCCGTTCTGCCGACCTGAATCACGATATCCAGAAGCTCGGTCGGTTTTTGTTCGGGTGGATATTTATAAGCGATCGCCCATTTTGGAGTGCTTGTGTTTTCACCGATTTCCGTGCGTTCCTGCAAATTGTCGCATTTGATAACGATGCCGTCGATATCAAAGGGAAGGGATTCTCTGAGCGTTCCGATCTCCTCGATTTTGGTAATGATTTCTGCCGCAGTTGTTGCTTTTGTGCGGAAGGGAATGACATGGAACCCTTGTGCCTCCAGATAATCCAAGCCTTCGGAATGTGCAGTAAATTCCTTGCCGTCGATCTGTTGGATATTGAATATCATGATATCAAGTCCGCGGCTTGCGGTGATCTTGGAATCGAGTTGGCGCAAGGAACCTGCGGCGGCATTTCTCGGATTCGCAAAGAGCGGTTCGCCGTTTTCTTCACGCTTGGCATTGAGCGCATCAAAGCTTTTTTTCGGCATATAAACTTCTCCGCGTACCTCCAAAAGCGGAAGCGCATCGGATAAAGAAAGGGGGATTGTTTTGATGGTTTTGAGATTTTCCGTGACATTTTCGCCTGTAATGCCGTCACCGCGTGTCGAACCGATCATAAACTTTCCGTTTTCATAGACCAAAGATACGGAAAGTCCATCGATCTTTGGTTCAACAGAAAAACAGGGCTGATGACCGAGTGCGGTTTCCGTTTTCGTTACGAAATCTTCAATTTCTGCATAGGAAAAAACATCCGAAAGACTACCCATGCGGACGGTATGCGTGACTTTTTCAAATTTATCAAGTGCTTCACCGCCCACACGTTTGGTCGGGGAATCTTCTGATGCAAATTCGGGATATTTTTCTTCCAATGCGACAAGCTCATAAAAAAGTTTATCGTATTCATAGTCGGAAATTTCGGGGGCATCGTTGATATAATATAATCTGGAATGGTACGTGATTGTTTCCTTGAGTTTGGATATGCGTTTTTGGGCAATTTGTTTTTCTGTCATAGGTTTTCTCCTTTTTATATATTCAAATGTATTATAACATAAAATTTTCTTTTTGTCGCAAAAAAAATTGTAAATCTCGTGAAATTTTATGAACCACTTGATTTTCTACCTATTTAATTATATAATAAGTACATCCCCATTTATTTTTCTGGAGGTTTTTTATGAAAAAATTACAGGTAGACCGTTTTGAAGGCGAGATCGCCGTTCTTTATGATGAAAATAAACGTATTTATGACGTTCCCAAAGATCTTTTTGGTTTCACACTTCATGAAGGTGATATTCTGGAAGTGAAATTTGAGGAGGACAAGCCCGTTTCCGCAAGATTTCTCGAGGAAGAAACGGAAACGATGCGAAACCGTATCAAAGCATTGAAGGCAAAATTGAAAAGAAAATAAAGTTTTATGATAGAATAAAACAAGGAAAATATCCGTTTCTGAAAAGAATTTCGTGATTTTTGACAAGAATTTTTTTCGGATGGGAAAAGTGTTGACTTGATTTTTCCCATTTGTTATAATATAAATATCATACTGACAGGAGGTTATTTATGGAAACGATTTTTTATCTTGTTTACGTTGTTTTCATTGCGGTCATGTCCTTGCTTGCGATTATTCTGTATGCAAGCGACAAGAAAAAAGCAAAAAGCGGCGCTTGGCGTACACCGGAATCTGTTCTTCTCGGTTTTGGTTTCTTTGGCGGTGCAATCGGTGCTTTGATCGCTATGAAATCTTTCCGTCATAAGACGAAACATTGGTATTTCTGGGTCGTCAATATTCTCGGTCTGATCTGGCAGATCGCGCTCCCCGTTGCTATCTTTGTTCTTCTTTAAGACGATCGTTTGTTTATCAAAACGAAAGGGGTTTAAAAAATGGATTTTACCAACATTTTAAAATTGCTCGGCGGTGTCGCGCTGTTCCTTTTCGGTATGAGTGTTATGGGGGATGCTCTCGAAAAAAGCGCGGGTTCCAGACTCAGCAGTCTTCTCGGTAAATTAACGTCAAATCCTTTGAAAGGGTTTGCGCTCGGTCTGGCGGTAACTGCCATTATTCAGAGTTCTTCCGCAACGACGGTCATGTTAGTCGGTTTCGTAAACTCGGGTATTATGACGCTTGCCAATGTCATTCCGGTCATTATGGGTGCAAACGTCGGTACGACGGTGACGGCATGGATCCTCAGTCTTTCGGGGCTCAGCGGTGACAGTTTTATCATCACAATGCTGAAACCTACGTCCTTTACGCCCATTCTTGCGGCGATCGGTGTCGTTCTTTATCTTTTTATCAAAGATTCCAAAAAGAAGGATATCGGTTTGATCCTTCTCGGTTTTTCCGTTCTGATATTCGGTATGGATTATATGACGGCGGCAGTCGAACCGTTGGCAGAAGTCCCTGAATTCAGAGAACTTTTGCTCCTTTTCAAAAATCCGATCTTCGGTATTCTCGCAGGTGCCGTACTGACGGCGATCATTCAGAGTTCGTCTGCTTCCGTCGGTATCTTGCAGGCACTTTCCACAACGGGAGCAGTCACCTTCGGTGCGGCAATTCCGATTATCCTCGGTCAAAATATCGGTACTTGCGTAACGGCTTTGATTTCTTCCATCGGTGCGAATAAGGGTGCAAAACGTGTTGCCATGGTGCATCTTTCGTTTAACGTCATCGGCGCAACGCTCGTTATGATTCTTTTCTATTCCCTGAATGCTATTTTTAATTTCAGTTTCGTGGATTCTCTCGTGGATCATAAGGGAATCGCGCTCGTGCATACGGCGTTCAATATATTCTGTACGCTTTGCTTGCTTCCGTTCTGCAAACAGTTTGAAAAACTCGCTTGTTTTCTTGTGAAAGACAAAGGAGGCGATGAAAAACAGTCTTTGCTCGATGACAGACTTTTGGAAGCACCGAGTATCGCAATCGAACGCTGCCGCAGCGTTGCTGTTACAATGGCAGATATTGCTTTCGGTTCTCTTCAAAAATCGTTCTTGCTTCTGGAACAATTTGATAAGAAAAAATTTGAAGAAATTCAGAAAGAAGAAGATACCGTGGATATTTATGAGGATGAGATTGGTTCGTATCTTCTGAAACTAACAAACCTTGATCTTTCCAAAAACGATAGTTTGGAAGTGACGAAACTTTTCCATATGATCGGAGATCTGGAAAGACTTTCCGACCATGCCGTGAATGTCGCGGAATCTGCTTTGGAAATGAATGAAAAAGGTGTTTCTTTCTCCTCGGGCGCGAAAAAAGAGCTTTCCGTCATGATCGCGGCAGTTTCTGAAATTTTGGAAAGCGCGATGAAGAGCTTTTCCGAAAATAATATTCAGCTTGCTTCCCGTATCGAACCTTTGGAGGAAGTGATCGATGAATTGCAGGCGGCGATCCGTTCCAATCATATTGCACGCTTGCAACACGGTGAATGTACCATTGAGCTTGGGTTCATTCTTTCCGACCTTCTGACAAATCTTGAGCGTATTTCCGACCATTGCTCCAATATTGCCGGCTGTGTCATCGAAATCGCTCATAATAGCTTCGGCATGCACGGTTATACAGATAGTCAGCGTCGAGGAAATGAGGTATATGACAAATATTTTGAAGAATATTCCAAAAAATATTCGCTCGTATTCTGATCAGAGCAAAAAAACAGCACTTCATTTTGAAGTGCTGTCTTTTATATTATAGGAATTTGCTTAAAAATGACCTCGCCGTTTGACCGCAGTTGGGTGCGGAAAAATTTCAGATAGGCGAGAATTGCCAGCGGGTGCACCCGCTTTTTTAACTACAGGAAATTGTTCAGGCTTTTTTTGTTTTTAAAAAGAAAAGAGAAATCAGCATAATCGTAGGGAAAATCACGGCGCAGAGAATACCAAGCTGTAAATTACCGCCGAAGATGCCCAACATGAAGCCCGCAACGCTGGGGCCCGATGAACATCCGAGGTCGCCCGCAAGTGCAAGAAGCGCGAACATCGTTGTTCCGCCGAATTTGACGCTTTCCGCCGAGAGAGAGAACGTACCCGGCCAAAAAACACCGACGGAAAAACCGCAGAGAATACAACCGATGAGTCCGACCGCGGGGGAAGGGGAAAGTCCGATCATCAGATAACTGATGATACAAAGAACAGCACTGCCCATCGTTGCGTATTTCATAGGGATCTTTTCGCTGAATTTCGCATAAAGAACACGTGCAAGTCCCATCGTAACGGCAAAACCGCAAGCACCGAGTAAGTCGCCCGTGGTCTTATCTACCTGGAGTCCTTTTTCCGCGAAAGAAGATGCCCATTGAGAAACGGCAAGTTCCGATGCGCCCGCGCAGACCATCATGATGAGCATGAGCCAGAAGATCTTCTGTGTGAACAGTTTTTTATAGTTTGGCTCATCATTTTCCGCTGCACCAATGGGATAAAGCGGAACGAGGGCGAAGAAAAACGTATTGAAAAACGGAACCAATGCGAGAATACAAGAGAGAATCTTCCAATTTTCAATGCCGAATAATACGAAAAATCCCGTACTGATTAAAACCGTTGCCACAACGCCCCAACAATAGAACGAGTGGAGAAGGCTCATGATTCCTGCTTTGTTCTGCGAGGGACAGGATTCAACGATCGGACTGACGAGCACTTCCAGCAGTCCGCCACCGACGGCATAGAGCGAAACGGAGATCAGAAGTCCTGCGAGAGACGGCATGATCTCAGGCAGAACGGTCATGGTGACGAGCCCTGCCGCGCAAAAAATATGTGCGGCAATGATACATTTGCGATAACCGATCTTATGTGCGTATCTGGAGGCGACAAGGTCAGTTGCAAGCTGAACGACAAAATTCAGGGTGATGAGTAAAGTGATCTGTTCAAGAGGAATACCGTAAGTATTGCTGAAAGTCAGAAACAAAAGAGGTGCAAAATTGACGATGATCGCTTGTGAAATATATCCGATAAAACAAGCGGTGATCGTATGTTTGTGATTGAGATTGGTTTTCATGGAAATCGAGAATCCTTTCTGAAACATTCTTTTCAAATTTATAGCATAAAATAAAGGAAAAGTCAAGTGCGTTCTATTTGAAATTATATTGACAAACCTTGATTTTTGTGCTATACTTCAAAATCATTTTGAAGGGAGGACTTCATGATGGACATTCAATTACATTATTTGGAAAAGGGAACGGGCGAACCTTTGATTTTTCTTCATGGAAACGGGGAAGATCTGACGTATTTTTCCGAACAAATCACATTCTTTTCAAAAAAATACCGTGTGATCGCAATTGATACACGAGGACACGGAAAATCACCGAGAGGAACGGCACCCTTTACGATCAAACAATTTGCGGAAGATCTGCATGATTTTATGGAAACAAAAGAAATTCCTTCGGCGCATATCCTCGGTTTTTCCGATGGCGGCAATATTGCTCTGACATTTGCTCTGAAATATCCCGAAAAAGTCAAAAAAATGATTCTCAACGGCGCAAATCTCAAACCGAACGGCGTGAAATTTTTTGTTCAGTTACCGATCATTCTTGGTTACCGGATTGCATCCCATTTCGCCGATAAGAACGAAAATGCAAAACGCAATGCGGAGATGCTTTCTTTGATGGTGAATGAACCGATGATCGAGGAGATCGATTTGGATGCGCTTCCGATGCGTACGCTTGTGGTTGTTGGTACGAGAGATATGATCCGCGAAAAACATTCCCGTGCCATTGCTTCTCATATTCCGTTTGCTGATTTCGTCAAGATCAAAGGCGATCATTTTATTGCGGCGAAAAAAGCGGATGCTTTCAATACAGCCGTTGACGTATTTCTGAAAAAAGATTCCGATGCTTTATGAGAAAAAGCATCGGATTTTTTCTTTCCTTGTCTTGACTTTGAAATATCTATGTGATATCATAATGATATCACGATGGAGATTTAAAAATTTCTTGACACGATGTATAAAATTTATTATAATAATAAATAAAAGGAGGTGTTCTTATGCTGAACATTCAAAATCTGACAAAAACTTATAAGGGCAGCGGAAAAGGTGTGAAAGATCTTTCTCTCTCGCTTTCTGCAGGTGATATCTATGGTTTTATCGGTCATAACGGCGCGGGTAAGACCACAACGCTTAAATGCATCGCAGGAATCCTTGATTTCAAGGACGGAGATATCCTGATCGATGGTCATTCCGTGAAAAGCGAACCGCTTCTTTGCAAATCCATGATCGCTTATATTCCCGATAATCCCGATCTGCCCGAATATCTTACGGGGATTCAATTCCTGAATTTCATTGCGGACGTATATGGGCTTTCCGAAGCTGTCCGCACCGAAAAAATCGGAAAATACGCTTCCGTTTTTGAGATTACTTCCGCGCTCGGTGATCTGATTTCCTCGTATTCCCACGGTATGAAACAAAAACTTGCGATCATTTCCGCTCTGATTCATAGTCCGAAGCTGATGCTTCTTGACGAACCTTTCGTCGGACTTGATCCCAAAGCGGCACTTACGCTCAAAGAGATCATGCGTGAACTTTGTGAAAACGGCGGCGCTGTCTTTTTCTCCACGCACGTTCTTGACGTAGCCGAAAAACTTTGCAACCGTATTGCGATCATCAAAGACGGCAAACTCATTGCATCGGGTGAAACTGAAACGCTCACAAAGGGGGAATCGCTTGAAAAGGTATTCATGGAGGTGGTTTCGGATGATGCGCTCCGTTAAACTTCTGACATGGCTCTCGCTTTCTAATTTTCTCGGATTCAATGAGGCGCGCTATTCCAAGGATAAAAGGAAAAAGAATCAGATTCTGATCGTCGGAATTGCATATCTGGTCCTTGCCGTGATGCTGGTCTTTTATGCGGGACTGATTACGTATGCTTTGATCTTGATGAATATGGAGGAAATTATTCCCGCGTATCTTGCCGTTGTGATTTCCTTGCTTTCCTTTATGTTTACGGTATTCAGCGCAGGTCCGACGCTTTTCAACGTCAAATCCTATGAATTTCTGATCGTACTTCCCGTCAGACCGAGCGCAATCGTTATCAGCCGCTTTTTATCCATGTATCTGATCGATATGCTGATTAGCGTGATGGCAACGGCATCCGTACTTGTCGTTTGCGGTATCATGGGAATTTCTTCTCCGTGGTTTTATATCGCCATGGCACTCGCTTCGCTTTTTATTCCGCTTTTGCCAATGACGGCGGCAATGATCGTTGGCACGGGTATCTATGCGATCACTTCCCGTATGCGCCGTAAAAATATCATGCAGATCTTATTCTCCATGACGTTCCTTGCGCTATATTTTCTTTTTATGCAGAATCTGAACGGCACGGATGAGGAGATTGTGAACGCGATGAGCGATATGATTCACTCTATGACAAGTATTTATCCGCCTGCGGCATGGTTTTCTGATGGAGCACACGGTCATATCCCGATGTATCTTCTGTTTCTTGCAGTTTCGCTTTTGATATTTTTTGCATTTGCTGCAGCGGTCGGTAAATTCTTTAAGCCGCTTTGCACAAGTCTTGTTTCACAAGCCGCTAAACGCAATTACGTGATGAAAGAACAAAAGAGTACGAATGTGTTCCGTGCTTGCTTCTTCCGTGAACGCAAACGCTATTTCGCTTCTTCTCTTTACGTTATGAATACGCTTGTCGCTTATATTATGGCAATCATTCTTTCGTTATTGCTTCTTTTCAGCGATACGGGAAAAATGTTGGGAATGTTGCCTGCCGATATGATCGCAAAAGCAGCACCTTTCGTATTGGCGATGATCTGCAATCTTTCTCCGACAACGGTCAGCGCATTTTCGATGGAAGGTAAACATTTTTGGCTGACACAATCACTTCCGCTCAAGATCAAAGATATCATTCATGCAAAGCTTCTTGTGAATCTTATGATGGCTATTCCGAGCGCACTCGTGTCGTCAGGGATCATTCTATTTATTTTCCGTCCGACAGGGCTTTATATCCTCTGGCTGATCCTGATTCCCTTGCTCTATGCGTTCTTCGGGTCCATACTCGGTCTTTGGATCAATATGAAAATGCCGATGATGTCATGGGATAACGAAGCGCAAGTTGTCAAACAAAGCAAAGCAGTTCTCATGATGATGCTTTGCGGTTTCGTCAGCGAGCTCGTTCCTTTGATCGCCGTACTTCTTACAAGCGGAATTTTCGTGCATATCGCGATGCTTTCCGTTGTGCTTCTGATCTCTGGATTGATGCTTGCGATGTATCGGAACTTACTTTCCATGAAGCTGAACGCATTGCTTGAAAAATAATTTTTTTGGAGGTTTTTATGAGTAAACTGAAAAATTATATATGGGGTATCCTGCTGATATTGCTCGGCGCATTGGTTGCGGTCGATGCTATGGGTATCCGAGAGATCAATTTCTTTTTTGACGGTTTCTGGACACTCTTTATCATCATTCCTTGCGCGGTCGGATTGCTCACCGAAAACGATAAAAAGGGTGATCTGATCGGACTTGTGATCGGTGTCTTCCTGCTTCTCGTTTGCAGAGATATTGTTGATATCGATATGCTTTGGAAACTTCTGGTTCCCGCAATTCTCATCATTATTGGTATATCAATTATCTTCAAAGGCAATTCCGATAAAAAATTCAATGCCAAAGTCAAAAATCTGCATCCGAAAGCATCGTATTGCGCGATCTTTTCAGGAGAAGATCTGAATTTTAACGGTGCTCCTTTTGAAGGTGCGGAATTAAACGCAATCTTTGGCGGCATGAAATTGGATCTTCGCAATGCGCTGATCGATTCGGACGTGGTGATTCATGCGAGCGCGGTCTTTGGAGGTATCGATATCTACGTTCCGCAGAATTTGAACGTTAAGGTGCAATCTTCTTCGCTTTTCGGGGGTGTCAGCGGTGCTGACAATTTCAGAAATCCAAAAACGAAACAGGATCAGACCTTTGCTGGCAGCGATGCTCCTACGCTCCGTATCACACCCGAGCAGATGCCGACGGTCTATATCAAGGCATCCTGTATTTTCGGAGGTGTAACGCTGAAATGACATCCACACAAAAGATCATCAAATATTTTGCGATTGCACTTGCAATCGTTCTGATTATTAGTATTTTTTCTGCGATCATTTCGGGAATTACGGGTATTTTCTATTTTTTGGATGATTCCGATGCGGATATTACGGGCGACATGACAGAGATTTATACAGGTGACACACCGACTTCTTTGGATATCGAGATCGGTGCGGCAAAGCTTAAGGTCGAGAAGGGAACATCTTTTTCCGTTCTTAGCAACAATAAAAAAATCACCGCCAAAAAAGACGGTGATACCCTTGAGATTGAAGAAAAGAGCCATCGCTGGAATATGAAATCGAGTGATACCGCGCTCGTTATCACGATTCCCGAAAACATTTCTTTCAAAAATTTTTCGCTGGATATCGGCGCAGGCAATATCAGCATAGAAATGCTGACGGCTGATACCGTTGAATTGGATATCGGTGCGGCAGATTTCGAGGCGCAATATCTTTCCGCCAAAAAACGAATCGATGCCGATCTCGGCGCGGGTGATTTTTCTATCCGTTCGGGATGGCTGAATGCTCCCGATTTTGATCTCGGTGTCGGCAAAACAGACGTTACAGCGACGATCGAGGGTGACGGTGATTTTGATTGCGGTGTTGGTGAGATGACGCTCACGATCTACGATTCGCCTTCCGATTATACCATCCGTGCAAGCCGCGGTATCGGGGATTTTACGGTAGACGGTGAAACCGTTTCTGATGGCGACGTGATCGGTAACGGTGCCAACACGCTCCGCATCAGTGGCGGTGTTGGCAAGATCACGGTTTCTTTCCTGCAAGATTGATTGGATGGGGCTTTGCCCCCAACCCCATTCAAGAGAACTTTTTCGTGAAAAAGTTCTCTTGAAAATCTTTCCAAAAGCTTTCTATGGGGTGGATAGAGGTCTGTTTCAGAGCAAATTTTTGACGAAATAAACGGCTTTCGACACAGAGAAAGCTTTTTGAGGGGAATTTAAAAGGGGAACTTTTTCTCGAAAAAGTTCCCCTTTTTGTTATGCTTATTGTTTGTGCAAATTAAACTTTTTTGACACCGATGGTCATTTTTTCCTTGCCGATGCTCCATTCTTTTGCGTTTTCGCAAGTTTCGCCGAAGATAAATTCGGTGCAGAGCGTCTTGGTTGCGATATCGGTTGCGTTCTTTTCGATCACAGCGCGCATAGCATCGCTTGCGACGATATAAATGCGGATCTTATCGAGGACTTCAAAATTGGAATCCTTACGCATGGTCTGGATCTTGGAAACGACTTCACGGACGTTGCCTTCTTCGATGAGTTCTGGGGTGAGGTTGGTGTCGAGAACGACGGTCACACCGTTATCGGAGAGGGATTCAAAGCCGGTCATTTTCGCCGCGCTGATGAGCAGTTCTTCTTTCTTGATTTCAGCGGTGATGTCACCGAGGTCAATGCTCAACATACCGTTTTCGTTCAGCTCTGCCATTGCGGCATTGCCATCGATCGCCTGAAGCTTTTCGCCGATCTGCTTGAGATATCTGCCGTATTTCTTACCCAGAGCACGTTTTTCGGGCTTGAAGGAATAAGATGCGAATGCGCTGACATCTTCAGTATAAACAACGTCTTTGACATTCAGTTCGTCTTCGATGATTTCGGTAAATTCTTTAGAGAGAGCGATTGCCGCTTTGACGAAGATCTTCGCGATGGGCTGACGGTTCTTGATCTTTGCGCTGTCACGGCAAGCACGGCCGAGAACAACGACGTTGAGAACCTCATCCATAGCAGCTTCGAGGTCTACATCGATCATGGCTTCGTTGACTTCGGGGAAGTCGCAGAGGTGGATGGATTCGGGTGCGTTCTTGTCGATGCTGCAAACGAGATTGCGGTAGATATCTTCCGTCATGAACGGGATCATGGGAGCTGCGATCTTACAGAAGGTAACGAGTGCGGTATAGAGGGTCATATAAGCGTTGATCTTATCCTGATCCATGACCTGCGCCCAGAAGCGTTCACGGGAACGGCGGACATACCAGTTGGAAAGATCATCGATGAAGTCCTGAAGAACCTTTGTAGTCTGGAGGATTTCGTAATTTTCAAGGTTCTTGTCCACGGTCTTGACAACGGTGTTGAGACGTGAGAGAACCCATTTATCCATAACGGAAAGTTTATCGTAATCAAGTGTATACTTGGTTGCGTCGAATTTATCGATGTTTGCGTAGAGAACGAAGAACGCATAAGTGTTCCAGAGTGTACCCATGAATTTACGCTGACCTTCGACAACTGTACCGCCATAGAAACGGTTCGGGAGCCACGGTGCGCTGTTGGAGTAGAAATACCAACGGATTGCGTCTGCGCCATAGGTTTCCAGTGCATCGAACGGGTCAACGGCATTGCCCTTGGATTTGGACATCTTCTGACCGTTTTCATCCTGAACAAGACCGAGAACGATGACATTCTTATAGGGTGCTTTGTTGAAGATCAATGTGGATATTGCGAGGAGGGAATAGAACCAGCCGCGTGTCTGGTCAACAGCTTCGGAAATGAAGTCTGCGGGGAAGTGTTTTTCGAATACGTCTTTGTTTTCAAAGGGATAGTGCCACTGTGCGAAAGGCATTGCGCCGGAGTCGAACCAACAGTCGATAACTTCTTTGACGCGGTGCATTTCTTTGTTACAGTGCGGACATCTGATGGTCACGTCATCGATGAAGGGGCGGTGAAGCTCGATATCATCGGGGCAGTTATCGGACATGGATTTCAATTCTTCGATAGAACCGATCGCGTGTTTATGACCGCATTCACATTCCCAGATATTGAGAGGTGTGCCCCAATAACGGTTACGGGAGATACCCCAGTCCTGTACGTTTTCGAGCCAGTCACCGAAACGACCTTTACCGATGGATTCGGGGATCCAGTTAATCGTGTTGTTGTTTGCGATGAGATCGTCGCGTACTTTGGTCATTTCGATGAACCAGGAATCTCTTGCGTAGTAGATCAGAGGAGTGTCACAACGCCAGCAGAAAGGATATTCGTGTTCAAATTTGGGAGCATCGAAAAGGAGCCCCATTTTCTTGAGGTCTTCAAGGATGATGGGATCGGCATCTTTGACGAACTTACCCGCGTAGGGCGTGTTTTCGGTCATTTCACCCTTTGCGTTAACGAATTGAACGAAAGGAAGGTCGTATTTACGGCCTGTCTTCAAGTCATCCGCACCGAAAGCGGGAGCGGTATGAACGATACCGGTACCGTCGGTCATGGTAACGTAGTCAGCACAGGTTACGATGTGCGCTCTCTTGCCGGAGTTTGCCACAAATTCCTTGGTGCATTCAAAGAGAGGTTCATATTCGCGGTTTTCAAGTTCGATACCCTTATAGGATTCGAGAATTTCATAAGCGGGCGCATCTTCTGTTTTGAGCTTGCCGAGAACGGTGTCAAGAAGTGCTTTCGCCATATAATAGGTGTAGCCGTCAGCAGCTTTGACCTTGCAGTAGATTTCATCGGGGTTGATACAGAGTGCGACGTTGGAGGGAAGTGTCCAGGGGGTTGTCGTCCATGCGAGAAAATAAGCGTCTTCGCCTTTTACTTTGAAACGAACGATAGCGGAGCGTTCCTTTACGGTCTTATAGCCTTGTGCAACTTCATGTGTTGCGAGAGGTGTTCCGCAGCGAGGGCAGTAAGGAACGATCTGGAAGCCTTTGTAAAGGAGCCCTTTGTCATAGATCTGCTTGAGTGCCCACCATTCGGATTCGATATAGTTATTTTCATAGGTGACGTAAGGGTTGTCCATATCTGCCCAGAAACCGACGGTGCCGGAGAAATCCTCCCACATTCCTTTGTATTTCCAAACGCTTTCCTTACATTCTTTGATAAAGGGCGCGATGCCGTAGCCTTCGATCTGTTCCTTGCCGTCAAGACCGAGTTTCTTTTCAACTTCAAGTTCAACGGGAAGACCGTGTGTATCCCAACCGGCCTTGCGGTCTACCTTGTAGCCCTTCATGGTACGGTAACGGGGAATCATATCTTTGATGACACGTGTCAGAACGTGACCGATATGGGGTTTGCCGTTTGCGGTCGGAGGACCGTCAAAAAACGTATAATTTTCACAGTTTGCTCTGTCTGCGATACTTTTTTCAAAGATCTTGTTTTGTTTCCAGAATTGTTCGATCTTTTTTTCTCTTTCAACGAAATTGAGGTTCGTTGATACTTTCTCGTACATAGGGAAAAGCCTCCTTCAAATATTTATGATTGAATGGAAATTTGCAAAAATACAGACCTCGCCGTTTCGCAATGCCGAATGAGTGAAGAAAAACGGATAGGCGAGCAATTTCCAGTGGGCGTTGCCCACAAAAATAAGATCTCCGTCCGTATCGTAGGACGAAGACCCTGAAGCTTCGTTTGTAAACCACCTATCAAACATACAGACATATGCCGCTTCGTTACGGGAAGCCTCCGTCGCCGGCTAATAGAGATCGTTCGCCGACGCGGCTCGGAAGTGATTTTCGCGGATTCTTACTTGATGCCGAACTTACACCGTCTTCGGCTCGCTGTGATCTTTCGGAAAAGCTACTCTCTTCGTCAACGCCTTTGAGATTTTATTTTATTCTATATTATTTTACAACAAAATGTGTGTAATGTCAAGGTATTTTGCGGGGTTTTTTCAAAAAATGGGGCTGATAAAGAAAAAACGGCATGATTTTTCGTCATGCCGTTTTTTGAATATCGTTCAAATTATTTGATGTCGAATGTTCTGTTTTCGCCCGAGCCGTAGCGGGTTGCTTTGAGCGTATAATCAGAAGGGGAGAAGGTGAAGATATCGACAGTGGTTTCTTTATCGCAGAAAAGCTCGCGTTCATAGATGATGCCGTTATCGCCGGCGAGGAGTCCCGAATTTTTTCTGCCTGCGAGCATCGTCGTGATATTGAGGAAACCGTCGGGAGAGACATACGTTCTGTCTGCATGGCAATGTCCTGCGATCTTTGCGGGGATGCGATGTGTTTTTCCCGTGAAATCCGCATGGATATCAAAACCGAAATCCTCATGTTCGCGTGAAATATCGATCCTTTCGCCCTTCATGAATGCTTTCAGAATATCGTTCAAAGCATCCTGATTTTCAAGTTCTTCGGAGAAGAAATAATCGACTTTTGTAGGAGCGTGTTGGAGGATCAGGACATTGGTCGGCGCGTTTTTCAGTGCTGTTTCTGCAAGCCAGGAAAGCTGTGCGCCCGAATAACCGAAATCCCATTGCTGATTGTATTTCATGAAACCGTTTTCATCGACGATATGCGGCATATCGGACGTGTTGAGGAAAACGATTCTGGTGTCGGCATTTTCGATATCCATATAGCCGTAGAGCTTTTTGTCGCCTGCGGGATGATAATTTGAATATCGTTCAGCATTTGCGAAAAGCACGTTATATTGGATGGCATCGGGGACTTCAAAGCCTGTTTTGCATTTGTGCGTATCGGGTGCGATCTCACCGTGAATGGAGTTGTCGTCATGATTTCCCTGAACGAAAATGACGGGAACTTTGGAAAATTGCAGGAGATCCGCAAGTTCTTGCATCATATCGATATGTTCTTCGCGGGAATTCGGATAATTACCGACGTTATCACCGCCGAGACAAACGAAATCGATTTTTTGAACATCGTTCAATTTGTTCAGTGTGTGTACAATGTTGGAAACCATTGCGCGCATCGGCTTCATATATTTATAATGAAGATCGGTAACGAAAGCAAAACGCACGTCGCCTGCTTTTTTGGCGGGAAGCGTTTTTTTTACACGTTCACATTCTGCTTTTGCGTAATCGGCGATGGGAAATAATTCGACAGACATGATGAAAACCTCCGATTTGATAGAATCAATTTAAAATTTCGATGGTATAGCTGAAAATGAAATCCTTTTCGGGTTCGAGAGCGATGATATAGGGCTTTTCTTCGATTTTACCGGATACGTCGTGATGGTCGCACATTCCGTACCAAGGTTCGATACAAACGTAAGGCGCGTTGGGCTTTGCCCAAAGACCAAGATAAGGCACTTTGCCGTACGTCATTTTCAGGATATTTTCACCTGTTTGGGAAACGATTATAGCGGAACGGCTTTTCATATTTTCAAAAAAGATCGCGTCATTATCAAAGATATGCGTGTCGATCACAAGACGGTCGCTGTTTTCCGCGAGTGTCTTTTCGCCGTCAAGAAGACCGTAGGAATCGAAAAGGGCTGTGGTCAGATTTTCTTTTTCTTCAAATACGATGGAATCGCCGACCCTGATATTGAATGCGGGATGCGCGCCGAAAGAAAAATACATGGTGTCGGTTCCGCTGTTATGAATGGTATTGGTAACGGTAAGGGTTTTGCCTTCCAATGCATATGCCGCAGTCAGACGGAAACGGAAGGGATAAACGACAAGTGTTTTTTCGCTTTCCTTCAATACGAAAGCCGCATAGGTTGGGTTTGCGGAAAGCACTTCAAATTCGTTTCTTCTTGCAAAGCCGTGTTTGGGCAGGCAATAAAAATGGTCGTTATAGAGATAGCTGTCGCTTTTGAGTCTGCCTGCAATGGGGAAAAGGATGGGAGAACGTCCGTTCCAAACGGTCGGGTCACCTTGCCAGAGATATTCGTGTTCGTCGGCGTTGCTTTTCACGGAAGAAAGTTCCGCGCCCATCGGATTGATGGCGACTGTAAGATGTTCGTTTTTTAAAGTAATCATAAAATGAGATCCTTTGGTGTGATTGATATTTGTTTATATCATATCCTATTTTTAAAAATTTGTCAATGACTGAATGTACGAAAACTATTGACAAAACGAAAATTTTGTTGTACAATATATGAATAATACAAAAAGCAATCGCTTGGGACACGTCTTTTGCGGTCTTGTCAGCACAGAGAAGCGCGCCATCGGCTGAAAACGCGCTCGGAGCAAACGTAAAAGGTACCACCCATACGGCTATGCGCAGGAAATGGCGCATCGGGTTCGCCCGTTACCGCGGAATCGAGTGAAACTTTTGAGTGGAACCGTGCTTTTGCACCTCAAACCGATCTTTTTCGGTTTGGGGTTTATTTTTTTGTAGTTATCTCATTTAAAATTTTATGATAAAGAAAGGAAATTCGGATTATGAAAATCATTGACAAAGACGGACTTATCGTTGAGTCCACATTTGAAGAAGAACTTGGCAGAAACGCACTCCGCCACACAGCTTCCCATATTCTCGCGCAGGCTGTAAAGCGTTTGTATCCCGAAACCAAGCTCGCCATCGGTCCTTGGATCAAGGACGGTTTCTATTACGATTTCGACCGTGAAAAGCCCTTCGCAGAAAGCGATCTCGAAGCGATCGAAGCGGAAATGAAGAAGATCATCAAAGAAAATCTCAAATTGCAGCGTTATACACTCCCCAGAGAAGAAGCCATCAAATTTATGGAAGAACAGGGCGAACCCTACAAGGTTGAACTCATCAACGATCTTCCTGAAGATGCGGAACTCAGCTTCTTCAAGCAGGGCGATTTCGTTGACCTCTGCGCAGGCCCTCACGTCACGTATACTTCTGCTGTCAAAGCGTTTAAACTCACTTCCGTAACAGGCGCATATTGGAGAGGTAACGAAAAGAACAAGATGCTTCAGCGTATCTACGGTACTGCTTTCGCAAAGAAAGAAGACCTTGCCAATTATCTCGCAGCCGTTGAAGAAGCAAGAAAACGCGACCACAACAAGATCGGTCGTGAGCTTGAATATTTCACAACCGTTGATACCATCGGTCAGGGTTTGCCGATTCTTCTCCCCAAGGGTGCGCGTGTGATTCAGCTTCTCCAGAGATGGATCGAAGATGAAGAACAGAAGAGAGGCTATCTCCTTACCAAGACACCTCTCATGGCAAAACGCGAACTCTACAAGATCTCTGGTCACTGGGATCATTACCGCGACGGTATGTTCATCCTCGGCGATCCCGACGATGAAGAAGCAGAATGCTTCGCGCTCCGTCCGATGACCTGTCCTTTCCAGTATCAAGTGTTCCTCAATAAGAAGCGTTCTTATAGAGAGCTTCCGATGCGTCTGGGCGAAACATCCACATTGTTCCGTAATGAAGACAGCGGCGAAATGCACGGTCTGATCCGTGTCCGTCAGTTCACGATCTCTGAAGGACATCTCATCCTCCGTCCCGACCAGCTCGAAGAAGAATTCAAGGGTTGTTTGCAGCTTGCAAAACATTGTCTTGGCACACTCGGTCTTCTCGAAGACTGTACCTTCCGCTTCTCTCAGTGGGATCCTGCTCGTACAGATAAATACGAAGGCACACCTGAGCAGTGGAACGAAGCACAGGCAATCATGGGAAGACTTCTTGACGAAAATGATATCAAATATGAGATCGGTATCGACGAAGCGGCATTCTACGGTCCGAAGCTCGATATTCAGTGCAAGAACGTATTTGGCAAGGAAGATACCATCGTAACCATCCAGATCGATATGCTTCTCGCAAAGAAATTCGGTATGGAATACGTGGATTCCAACAACCAGCTCGTAAATCCCTATATCATTCACCGTACTTCCATGGGTTGCTATGAACGTACGCTTGCGCTTCTTCTTGAAAAATACGCAGGCGCACTTCCGCTTTGGATGTCACCCACACAGGCAAAAGTTATCACCATCACAGACCGTGTCAACGAATATGCGGCAAAGGTTAATGATGCTTTGAAAGCAAAGGGTATCCGTTCCGAGCTTGATGCACGTGCAGAAAGCGCAAACTACAAGATTCGCGGCGCACAGCTTGAAAAGATTCCTTATATGCTCGTCATCGGTGATAAGGAAGTTGAGAACGGCACTGTTTCCGTTCGCACACGTGACGGTAAAAACCTCGGCGCGATCTCTGTGGATGAATTCATCGCGAAAGCACTCACCGAAATCGAAACCAAGGCAAGATGAGCGAAATCAAAAAATTTGGCGACGGCGCGAAATTTTATAATATGACGATGGTCGTAAACAAAGACGGCAAGGTTCTTGTGCTTGACAGAATCAAAACCGATTGGCCGGGACTGACGTTCCCGGGCGGTCGGGTCGAGCGCGGCGAGAGCTTTGCCGCCTCTGCCATTCGCGAGGTTTTCGAGGAAACGGGACTTTCTGTTTCCTCTGTCATTCCTTGCGGTACGGTTCATTGGGCAGATAAGGAAACAGGGCATCGTTATATTGAATTTCTTTATAAAGCGACGGATTTTACGGGAGAGATTTCAGAGGGTACGTCCGAGGGACGTGTTTTTTGGATGAACCCTGAAGAACTCCGTGCTTCCGACCGTCTTTCTCCGAATTTTGATCTGTATCTCCCCGTCTTTTTCGGTGAAGCGACTGAGCTTTTCTTTGAATGGGACGGAAAGTCTTGGGACGGTGTTCCGCAGTATTTTTAAACGGAGGACATACGCATGAAGAAAAAATATATCATTTGGCTGATTGTTGGTATTTTGGCGGCACTTCTGATCGGTGCAGGTATTTTTGTCTTTGTATACAGTCAGACCGACCGCTTTGAGATCACGATGACACCCGATACGTATTCTGTCGATGACGAATATATATACGTTACCATTCACAACGGCAATTTGATAAGAACTGGTTCGAGCGTGCCGCATTACGATAAATGGAATCCCGAAACGGGAAAATGGGAAGATATTTTTAATATGTATCCCGAACCATACATAATCTATCCCGCTTTGTCTACTAAAACGGACAAAATCCCTGTTTCCATGTTTGGAGATGTTTGGGGTGAGGGCAAATTCCGATATAAATTGAAGCGCGGTTATGATGATAACGGTGAGCCGATCTATTTTTGCGCAGAATTTACGGTTTATGAAAATTAAAAAATAATTTAAAGAAAGGATGGATATTCTTTATGAAAAAAATATGTATTAGAGTAATGAGTTTATGTTTGTTTCTTTTGATGTGTATAGGCATTTCCTTATCCGCAGCTTCAACTAATGTGTTGAGTACATCAGAAGTATATCAAACTGATAATTCTCATTTAGCAGTAAAGAAAAATTTGGAAACTAGTATAATTGAGTATTTTGATATTTCATCTTTAAATGCAATGTATTCGAGTTCAATGGTTGATGATGTCATGGAGATTGATAACATTTCTAACGGAGATTGTTCTGTCACTAGCATAATTGGTTCGGATGAACGTGTTAGAATTACACCGACCACAGGATATCCGTATTCTGCCATCTTATATGTTGAAGCGACATTTCCTGATGGGAAAACATTTGCTGGAACTGCATTTATGATTTCTGAAAATGTAGCAGCAACAGCAGGACATGTCATATATAGTCATAAACATGGTGGTTGGGCAACTAGTGTTACAGTTTGGCCTGCAAAAGGTGGGTATGGTTTGTGGAATAACCCGTATGGAACAGCTGATTCCGTAAGTTTACATACAAGTACTCCTTGGATTGAGGATGAAGATTTAAATTATGATTGGGGTTTGATTGAACTCGATGAAAACATTGGTGAGGAAACAGGATATTTTACTTTCAGATATAGTAATACATCTTTAACGGGAACAAACATTACAGTTACAGGATATCCCGGAGATTCCGAAACTGGATCTGATTATTATCAATATTCAATGAGTGGTACAATAACGAATTATACTGATACACAATTAGATTATACTATTGATACAGAAGGCGGCCAAAGTGGTTCTCCTGTTTATACGACTACCGGAAAAATTGTATATGGAATACATTCACATGGTATAGAAGATACAAATGGGGTAGGTATCAAAAATGTAGGCGTAAGAATAACATCCGATATTTACGATTATTTTCAATATGTAATAAATAATTCATAAAGAATCAGATTAAATTTTAGCGATGCCGTTCATATTCCATTCTATTCAGAAAAGCAGATACAGATCAAAATTTGGAGAAAGACGAAAGAAAGTGCCATTCTGAAAAAATGGCACTTTTTTCAAAAATATTTCGGAAAACAGTTGACAAAATGCTTTTTATGTAGTATAATAAACAAGCTGTTAACGAAACGACATGATTTCATATTGCTTTCGAGGTGTAGCGCAGTTGGTAGCGCGCCAGTTTCGGGTACTGGAGGCCGCGAGTTCGAGTCCCGCCACTTCGACCACATGAAAATAATCCGAACATTCTCTTACTTGGAGAAGCGTTCGGATTATTTGTTTTATTCGAGTATCCCAATTTTAATAGCAAGAAATGAAAATAGCCTCCGACAAGGATTTTCCCTATCGGAGGCTAAATTTATCTTGCCCACTTATTGAGCATTTCCATGTATTTAGGATTTTCTCGCAGTTTTACAAATTGAGGATGAGGTGAGTTCAAAAGTCTATTCAAAAGCCAAGTCTGCATATCATCGATTTTATAGGTTGTTTTAATCTGCTCCGCAAGAATTTCATCGGTTTTAGCAAGAGTCATCATTTTTTCCATTGATGCAAACTGCTTCTCTCTTATACGAATCACATCTTCAATGGGCGCGTTGTCTGCCGTAAGCATACCCTCCAAAATAGCGTAGATGGATTCTTCTCCTATACAAAAGAATTCAAGGTCTTTTTGTTTGCTCATTTCTGCAAAGGCTTCTGCCATCGGTTCGAGACGTTCAATCTTTTCTGTAACCGAAAGTGTAGGATCGAAACGAATAATGCGAGCAAGTTTGATAGACATTACATCCATGAGACTGTAGCAATTCTTTTTGTTCCAATAACGGTATTCGGCAGTATCCTTTCCAAAAAGCTGTTCTTTCACGATGGGAGCGTGCCATGCGGGAAGTTTTGAGAGAATTTCAAGAGCCGCGTTAGTATCACCCGACGCGTGAAGCAATTTGGCTTTCATATTGATTGCTTCGGCACGAAGATCATCTTGAGTACAACCTCCCAAAATACAGTCGCACAGCTGTGTCAATTCGTCCTTGTTTTTCAGCAAAGTTTCAGAATCGTTTCCGGCACTTCCGCCCGCTACATTCCACATATATTTATTCATAATGCGGTAGTCGTGGGGATATTTCTTTCGCGCATTGACAATCAACTCCTTGCCATCGGTAAATCTCCCCTCTACATATAAACGCTGATATTCGGCAAGTATTTTGTCCACGTCCGCCTTTGCTTTGGCTTCGTCATATCCTAAAAGCTCATCAACGGTAACGCCGAATATCTCCGCAAGAGGAAACAACATCGTGATATCGGGATAGGTGTTTTTAGCTTCCCATTTACTTACTGCTGCCGTTGAGATTGTCAAAAGCTCTGCAAGCTGCTCCTGCGTCAATCCTTTGGCAAGGCGCAACCGTTTAATGTTCATTCCAATATTCAATTCCATAATCATTCTCCTTGTAGGTAAAGTAAACAGGCCCGTTTCTGATTATATTATATCATAAACGAGGATATTTACAAGCGAAGCATAGGCAACAATGATTTAACTAACGGTTAATTATTTTGAACAATAGAAACAAATTTAGCCTCGGCAAGGAAACTCCCTGCCGAGGCTTTCACAATTACATTATGCCGCTCCCACTTTTTTCTTTGCTTTCTCCTCCTTCTCCAAACATTCCTTTTCCTCATATTTCTCACGCCACTTTTGGAATTTCGCCATTTCTTCCTCATTGTCAAAAAACTCGGTGATGATCGGCTCATACATACGCACGATCTTCAAGATCTCATGCTCGGGGACTTGGGAGCGACAACGATAGCCACCAACCTTATTATCAAGGCAAAAACGTGTCATACACAAAAACCATTTCCATCTGTTTATCTTTCCCAATAAATCAACCCCTTTCCGCATCGTCACGGCACCTACACCACGCTTCTCACCTCGTGCACCCTCAATCAGCATCTCTACGAAACCGAGCAGGAGGCAAAGCGGCAGATTGACCTCACCCTCGCCCGGTTGGCAAAAGAGCGCGACATCACCGAAGAACTCAAAGCCACCGACCCGCTCCGCTGGGCGCAGGAAATGAATAATGCGAAACATTGCGCAGAGGAAATCGTACTGAATGAAATAATATATCACTAATGCAACACACCGCCGAGAGCAAACCATTCGGTTACTCTCGGCGGTGGTTTTATGAATTGTGTATTTACATTACCTCAACTGTTTCAATGCCTAATGTATAAAGATGCTTAACGAGCATTGCTTTAACTATCGTACACAAGGAAAGCCACGACAATTTCTTATCTTTGTCAGTTTCGCCGATAATATGATTATCGTGATAGAATTTAGAAAATGCGACAGCAATCTGATAGGCATTTTCGCAAAGAATATTGGGGGACTTTTCGTTATAGGCCCCCAAAAAAGCATTCCCGCTGAGAGCGAGCTTCAACAGTAAATCCCTCTCTCCTTCGGAATAAACACCGTTTAACTTTACATTGCAGACTTCCTGATTCTTTCTCATAATTGAATTGATTCTTGCAACAACGTAAAGCAGATACACGCCCGTCTTTCCTTCGGAAGCCATAAACTTATCTATATCGAAGATGCAATCCTTGGAATAATGGTTAATGAGATCCCCAAACTTAATTGCCGCGATACCGATTTTCTCCGCAGTTTCTTTTTTCAATGTTTCCTCAACATCATCGGAGAGTCTTAATTTTTCATACGCACACTCTACAACAGTATCGAGCAAATCGGACAGTTGCATCACCCCACCATCACGAGTTTTGAATGGCTTGCCGTCTTTTCCATTCACCGTTCCAAAGCACAAATGCGTAAGTTCTGCTGTGTTCGGAATTAACTCTGCTTTTTGAGCAGTACGAAATACTTGCGTGAAGTGTAAATTTTGTCTGAAATCCACCACGTACCATATCTTATCGGGAGCAAAATCTTTTTGTCTTTGTATGATGGTAGCAATATCGGTGGTTGCATATCCTTCCGAACCATTGGATTTTATAATGATAGTTGGTGGAATAAGGTGTTTATCACCCTCCTGGGCAACCTCAACCACCTGCGCTCCCTCGCTCTCAGCAAGAATATCCTTGTTCTTTAATATTTCTATCAGCTCGGGAACATATTTGCTTGAGTCACTCTCTCCATACCAATAATCAAAGGTTGCTCCAAGCCGAGTAAAGGTTTTCTTTATGTCTTCAATGGACAGAGCGATCATTGTTTTCCAAATTTCTTTATAAGCGGGATTACCTTTTTGCAGTTTGGCTGTAATATTTCTTGCCTTTTCAAGAAATTTGAGATTCTCTTTGCTTTTTTTGCTTGCATACGGGTATATTTCATTCAATAGATCTGTTGTCAAGATAGGCAGGTCCTTCCCATACCTTTCTTCAAGTTCTGCAAGAACCAACCCCATCGGCAATCCCCAATCGCCTAAATGTACGTCGCCAATGGCAGTTCTTCCCGTAGCAGTTATGATACGCTTAAGAGCTTCTCCTATAATTGCGGAACGCAGATGACCAACGTGAAGGGGCTTTGCAACGTTTGGATTGCCGTAATCAAGCACAATCGTTTCCTTACACTCCGCTTGAGGCACTCCCATATATTTATCAGAATATATTTCCTGCACGTATTTCATCAAAAACTCATCTTTCAAAGTGATATTGATAAAACCGGGTGCAACCACTTCCAATGAGCCAATCATTTCGTTTTCGGGAATGATAGCCGAAACCTCTTTGGCAATCAGCAACGGTGATTTTCTGTACTGTTTTGCCCCTGCCAAAGCTCCGTTGCATTGAAACTGACAAAGATCAAGTCTGTTTGATACGACCACCTGCCCAAGTGTCTCGTCATATCCGCATTCGTAAAATGCGGTCTTAAAAATATTCGATAATAATTCTGTTACTAATTTCATTTTAATAAACCTCCAAATAAATAATAAAAAACACTGTATAGCTGTGATGCCATACAGTGTTTGAATCTCTATCTCAACTCACTTTCAAAAGGCACACAGCAAAACAAAGCCTGTACCCAAAAAGTGATACAAGCCTCATCGTCGACGTCGGATGGAAAGAGAGATAAAGTGATTCATTATTATGCTCCTTGAAAGTTATTTTTAATATTATATCACAAAATTGAAACTTTGTCAAGTGCTTTACTGTAAGTCCCCAGGGCAATCGCTTACGAAAAAGAAAAGACTTTTAACAAATAATCGCGAGAAAGAGCGC
>JAFUQQ010000013.1 GCA_017472285.1 Clostridia bacterium
CTCCCGACGAAAGTCGGGTGAGAGGGCGGTAATATATGCTGAAAATGCCCTCTCCGTCAACTACGTTGACACCTCTCCCGAAGTGAGAGGCTTTTAAAAAGTTTTTCTTTTGTTAAAAATGCCGAAGACAAATTTTGAAACCGACTTATCGATACACTGAGGAACGGCTTAGGAACGGCTTTTGCCGTTCCTTTCGTTTTTTGCATCATAAGAATTTCAATGATTTCCCGATAAGAACTCCTTTCGTAAAAACTCAAAAATTTTCTTTTCTTCTCTTGAAACTTTGACTTGTGTGATACCGAGGATATCAGCCGTTTGTTGTTGGGAAAGATCGCGGTAAAAACGTAATTTAACGATTTGCTGACTGCGTGAATCGAGTTTGGCGATGGCTTCCGCAAGAGCGAGCTTATCCGTTGCTTCTTCAATGACGTTTTCACTCGCGGGGGTTATGGATTCCAGCGTTGCGCCGTCCTCATCGTTGCCAATGGTATCCTGTAAGGAATATACGGGACAGATGGCTTCCAATGCATACGCAATATCTTCCGCGCTCATATGGCAAACAGCAGCAAGCTCGGAAAGATGCGGTTCACGTCCGTGTTCTTTTGTGAAATCCTCTTTGGTTTTCATAATCACCGTACCTTTTTTCCGAAGATCACGGCTGACTTTAATCATGCCGTCATCACGCAAAAAACGCCGTATTTCTCCGATGATGAGCGGGACGGCATACGTGGAAAAGACCGTGCCGAAGTTTAAATCAAAACTTCGTGCAGCTTTTAACATACCGATCGTGCCGATCTGCACCAGATCTTCATATTCCACACCTCTGCCGATAAAACGCCTTGCCACGTTTTTGACAAGCCCCATATTTTGTTCAATAAGTTGATCCATGGCTTTGCGGTTACCTGCTTGCGCCTCTTTGATCAATGTCAGATTTTCTGTAATTTTGTCGGTTTCCATCATTTCAGACATAACTTTTTTATCCGTTTTTTTAAACGTACTCCTTTCCCGGCATTTTGCCCGACGGAGAAAAAACAGAAAAGTCTTGTTTTGCCGAAGTTATGTATTTTCTTTGCTTTGAGGCGCAAGCTTACGTGTCAACGTCACGCGTGTTCCTTTACCGACCTTGGAACTGACGGAAAGTTTATCCGAAAAGCTTTCCATGATGGAAAACCCCATACCGCATCGGTCTTCATCGGGACAAGTCGTATAAAGCGGCATTCTCGCTTTGGCAACGTCTTCAATTCCGCATCCTTTATCGGTTACGGTAATACGCACGGTACGGTCATCGTATGCTTTCGCGCCGAGCGTAATCATTCCGCTTGTATCCCGATAACCGTGGACGATACAATTCGTGACGGCTTCACTGATCGCGCAACGGATATCCGCAAGTTCATCCACCGTAGGATCAAGCGGCAGGAGAAATCCTGAAATAATACTTCTTGCAAGTGATTCATTTTCCGATCTGGATAAAAACGCGCAACGGATCTCATTGATTTGTTTTTTTGGCATATAATAACATCCTTTCTTTCAGAGGCTCGCCCTTCGGGAGAGCTGTCAGCGTAAGCTGACTGAGAGGGTAGCCATTGATTTAAAAAAATGCCCTCTCCGTCACGGCTTCGCCGCGCCACCGTCTACTGCGGTTCGGTCACGCTCGGGGTCTGACAGCCATTTAGGCTGTCATTCAAGACCCTCGCGCCGCTACGCTACCCAAAGTGACAGGCTTTTTAATTATTTCTTTCAATTGGCACATTTGTTATGCTTTCGTAATCGGTATCATACGGTCAAGTCCTGCCATTTTTAACATCCGCAAGACTCTTTTGGATGGGTTCTGTACGATCAGCGACGTACCGATTTCTTTGGTTTTGGCAAGTCTACCCATGATGAGTCCCAATCCCGAACTGTCCATAAAATCCACGCGTCCGATATCGATAATCAGTGTTTTCGGCTTATAATGAAACAGTGCTTCATCGATCTTTCCGCGCACAGAAACCGCGCTGTGATGGTCGATCTCTCCGCCGAGAGCGGCAATCACCGTATTTTCCCGATATGTGATCTTTAAAATATCTTCCACTTTCATCTCTCCTTTTCTGCAAATAAAAAATGCTATCCTTTGCTTTTAAGGATAGCATTTTTTTCGTGCAAATTCTGTCACATCTTCGTGTCGACTTACTTTTTTCTTTACGAAAAGAAAAAAGGCAGGCGGTGCCTGCACCCAAATGCCGCCTTTTTGAAATGCAGAGCGGCTGAAAACTTATGTAAAACGGCGGAGTTGATTAATATCTTGTTTCGTGAAATTTGTGAGAGTGACCCGATGTTTTTTCCACTTTTCTTTCCTTGCCCGCGCTCATAATTACGGGGTGCAGACACGATATAAAGTTAAAAAAATATAGCTCTCCGAATCTTCACCATCCAAATTCGGAGAGCCATATTAAAGTTTTTGAGAGATTTTCAAGAGAACTTTTTACAAAAAGTTCTCTTGAATGGGGTTCAGGGGCAAAGTCCCGATGGGGTTTGGGGCGAAGCCTCAATTGTTTTCGTGCTGCTGTTTGGCAGCGGTGAGCGTATTTTTGAGGAGCATCGTGATGGTCATGGGACCGACACCGCCGGGGACGGGGGTGATGTAGCCTGCGACTTCGGAAACGCCCGCGTAGTCAACGTCACCGGTGAGCTTGCCGTCAGCTTTACGATTCATGCCAACGTCGATGACGACAGCACCGGGTTTGACCATATCGGCTGTTACGAAATCTGCTTTGCCGATCGCAACGACGAGAATATCAGCCGTGCGGCAGATTTCTGCGAGGTTTTTCGTGCGGGAATGGCAGACGGTAACGGTTGCGTTTGCATGGAGAAGGAGCATTGCCTGCGGTTTGCCGACGATATTGCTTCTGCCGATGACGACAGCATTTTTACCTTCGATGGAGATACCCGAATGGGTAATCAGTTCCATAACGCCTGCGGGGGTACAGGGAAGGAAGCGATGATTGCCGATCATAATTTTACCGACATTCACCTCGCTGAAGGCATCGACATCTTTATCGGGAGAGATCGCCGCGATGACGGATGCTTCGTTGATGTGCTTGGGGAGGGGGAGCTGTACGAGGATACCGCTGATCTCTTTTCTTGCGTTGAGTTCAGCGATCTTTGCGAGAAGGGTTTCTTCTGTGGTTTCTTCGGGCATAGCGATGATTTCGGAATAGATACCGACTTCTTCACAAGCTTTGCCTTTGTTGCGGACATATACCTGAGATGCGGGATTTTCACCGACGATGATAACCGCAAGACCGGGATTGATGCCTTCCGTTTTCATTGCTTTGACTTCTTCCGCGATTTCTACGCGGATTTGTTTTGAGATTTTTTTACCGTCAATGATCTGTGCCATTTTCTGTTTCCTCCGATTCCGCGGAAATTTCCGCTGTGTTTTCGTTATTTTCAACGGTTGTTTGTGTTTTATTGGTTTTCCATATATGGAAGATATCGATGATGGATGCGATCTCACCTGCGGGGAGCAAGCCTTTTTCCGTATATTTTTTGCAAGCAAGACGGAGCGCGATACCGAACGGTACGAGCAATGCGACCAAGAGGAACGAGAGCAAGGACGACACGCGCACGCTTCCGATCATGAGGGAGTCTGTGCGGAGCAATTCGATGAAGGCTCTGCCGAGTCCATACCATGCGAAATACCAGACGGCAACTTCGCCGTGATATCTTCTCTTTTTATAAAAGATATTGATGATCGTAAAGCCGATCAGATTCCAGAGGGATTCATATAAGAACGTCGGATGGACGTAAAGGGTGCGGTAATTCGTTTCGATATTGCAAAGTCCCATGCGCCAAGGAAGCGTGGTTTCCGAGCCGAAGGCTTCGCCGTTACAGAAATTGCCCCATCTGCCGATGAGCTGACCGAGCATGACGGCAGGCGTTGCCATATCCGCGAGCTTGAAGAACGAGATCTTTTTGCGTCTTGACATGAAGATCACGGCAAGCGCACCGAAAATGATACCGCCGTAGATGGCAAGTCCGCCATTCCAGACGGCAATGACGTTATAGAGCGTACCGAGCACGTTTTCGATGAACGTCCCCGACGTTTCGAGATAACCGCCGTAAAAGACAACGAAATAAAGTCTTGCGCCGATGACGGCTGTGATGACCGTTACGAGCGTGATGTCCAAAATATCATCAAAAATGATATTTTGTTGTTTTGCGCGCCATGCGAAATAACCGAATCCCGCAAAGATACCGAGACAGATGATGATGCCGTACCACATGATCGTGATCGGCAGACTGCCGATGTTAAAATCGATCGCCACGCGGTCGATGACAAATTCATCGATGCCGAGCCCGGGGAAAGAAATGATGGATTCATGTCCCATTGGATTCACCGTTCCTTTCATTTATTTTTCGAGCGGCGTAACGACGCTCATGGCATAATATTCTTCTTTGAAAAGTTCATCAAAGAGTGCTTCGATTTCTGCAAAAGTGACGTTCTTCAGCGCATCGCCGAAAGCGAAGGGATCGCAATCGTCATGGATCATATGCGTAAATTCGCCCGCAAGCTTGGTGGAATCAAAGATCTTGATATACGATGCATAGGATGCGCGTTTGATACGATCAAAATCTTCTTTGGAAAGACCGTTTTTACGGGTATCTTCGATATAGGAAACGAAAGCGTTATAGACCGTTTCGGGTTCATTGGTCTCACCGTCAAGGAAGATACGGGAACTGTCTTTTGCATGATCGTAAGAAGCATCGAAACCGTTGACGAGTCCGCTTTCATATACGTCGATGGCAAAAGCGGAAGTCGGACCGAAAAGCATATCCGTCAGAATGCTCATGGCAACGCGTTTTTTCATGCGGATATCGCTGTCCTCGGAAATATTCATGTCCTTGATACCGATGAGGAACATCGGACGGGCAACTTCAAAGGCTTTTGTGACGCGTTTTTTGTATACTTCGGGTTTTTCGTCGTGATAATGACGGACGATGGTTTTCTGTTCTCTTTCGGGAAGTATTCTGTCTGCGATTTCGAGAACTTCTTCCATCGTTGCTCTGCCCGAAACGCAAAGCGTCATATTGGAATAATTATAGAATGTATAGTAGCAATCATAGAGGAGCTCGGGTGTGATTTCGGCAATGGATTCCACCGTGCCCGCAACGTCTACGCGGGTCTGATGCTTTTCATACATTGCCTGCAGGAGATTATAATAGATCGCGCTGCCGGGGTTATCTTCGTACATACGGATCTCCTGACCGATGATACCGCGTTCCTTATCGACGTTTTCCTGTGTGAAATAGGGTTTGGAAACGTAATCGAGAAGGATTTCTAGATTTTCTTTCAGATGGTTGGTGCAGGAGAAAAGATATGCCGTCATCGTTGCTGAGGTATAAGCGTTTGCGCTTGCGCCATATTTGGCAAAACGGGAAAACGTATCGACACCGTCTTCATTTTCAAACATTTTGTGTTCCAAATAATGCGCGATGCCGTCGGGAACTTCATGGAAATCTGCTTCGCCGTCAACCTTGAAGCAGTTGTCGATGGCACCGTATTTGGTTGCGAAAACAGCGTAATTCGTTGCGAAATCCTTCGGGATCACGTAAACGTCAAGACCGCTTTTGTGTTTCGCGTAATAATATTTTTCACCAAATTCATTGGTTTTCTGAATAATTTCGTACATTATACGTTTTCCTCCTTACCGCAAAGGAAATAATAAGTGTCAAGACGGATATTCTGCGCAATCTTTACGATATCTTCCGTCGTTACCGCTTCGATCTTCGCACGTTTTTCAGCGGGGGTGAGCAGAACGCCGTTCATAACGCCCGAGAAATACCAATTGAGCATATTTGCCGCGCTGTCTGCGATACGTTCCGTGGAATCGATGAGCGCAAGTCTTGCGTCACGCATTTCACTTTCGGAAATATTTCCTTTTTTGATTTCATCAAGCTGCGCGATGATCTCATCTGCCGCTTTCTTTTCATTTTTGAATTCAATGCCCGAATTGACGGTCAGGAAACCTTTCTGTGCGTTATCGCTTGAACCGCAATAATAGCAAAGGCTGAGTTTTTCTCTGACGTTGCAGAACAGTTTGCTCGTAACGCCCGCGCCGTAGATGACGTTCAGCATCTGCATGGCGGTATAATTTTCATCGGATGCGGTCATACCTGTATAGAAACCCATCGAGAGCTTGCCTTGCGCGATATTCTGTCTTTCATAGACGGTTTTGACGGTTTCCTTGGGGATTAGGGGTTTTGTTTCCGTCTTGTAAACTTCTTTTCTTTCCGCGGATGCGAAAAGGGAACGGAAGGTTTCTGCGAGTGCTTCAAAATCAAAATTGCCGACGGCGAAGATTTCCACGCGTGCGCGGGAGAGCATTTCACGGTACTGTTTCCAGAGGCAGACGGGGCAGACAGCTTCCACGGTTTCAACCGTACCCAATTCACAAACACCGTAAACGTCATCCGCAAACATTTCTTCATTCAATCTCTGCATGGCGAAGCGGCGTTTATCATTGATCTGCGAACGGATATCGTCGATCAGCATTTGTTTTTCGCTTTCCACGTATTCCTCAAGGAAAACACCGTTTTCCGTAACGGGATGGAAAATGATGTCGCTGAGAAGTGCCATCGCTCTTTCCGTGATATTCATGCCGTCGATGGCAAAGCGGTTATCGAGTACGCGCATACGGATTTCCAATATCTGCGTATCGCCTCTTTTATAAACCGCATCGTCGATATCCGTATCGTAAATGGATTCTTCTTCCTTACGGATACTGCCGATATCGGGGAAATTTTGGCTTCCGCGCGAAAGCACGGGGAAGATGAGCGCGTTTTTTGCCGCCGTATCTGCGCCGAGCGGGGTGATGAAACGGACGGAGAGCAGACCCGATTTGAATTTCGTTTCTCCGATGGCATTGAAATAAATGCCGTCCATCAATTCTTTTCTTTCAAAAATCTTTTGATTCATTTATTTTTTTCCTCACTTACGTTATCATCAAAAAAATTCTTACATATCATATTATACCGATAATTATGAAAAAATCAACGCTTTTCACGAGAATAACATAGAGTTAAACGGAAAAAATCATTCGTTTTGGAAATAAACAATGCAAATTACCATTTACAAAATAAGGTAAACATGATATACTATAAACAATCTATACCGTTATCGGAAGAAAGGAGGTCCCTTATGGATAATGTAATGCCATTTGTGTGGCTCGGTGTCGTCGTTTTGTCGGTCGTCGTCGAGATCTCCACCGTTTCGCTCGTTTCCATCTGGTTTATGCCATCTGCGCTTGTCGCTATGATCCTTGCTTTCTGCGGCGTTCCGCTATGGATTCAGATACTTGTCTTTCTGATTTTATCAATCTTATGTATCTTCCTGATGAAGCCGCTTTCAAAAAAGCTTTTTGGTGTCAAGCACGTCGCGACCAATGTCGATTCCCTGATTGGAGAAGAAGCTGTCGTGATTGAAGATATCAATAATCTGGAAGCGCGTGGTCAAGTCAAGGTTCGCGGTCAGATCTGGACAGCGCGTTCCGCAGATAAGGACGCGGTTTATGCCAAAGGCGACGTTCTCAACGTCATTGCCATTGAAGGTGTAAAACTGATCTGTAAAAAATCCGCAGATCAATAAAAAAGCGGCGAGTCGCCGCTCCCTTCCGAATTGCGTCAGCATTTCGGAGTGCTCGCCTATCGAAGTTTTTCCGCATTCAAATGCGGCAAAACAGCGAGGTTGATTTTGAGCAATTTCTTATAGAATAAAAAATTTTTTTGAAAGGAATTTTGTTTATGCCTCCCATTATTGCAATTCTGATCGGTGCTGTGATCGTCATTACGATCATCGTTTGTATTTCCTGTATCAATATCGTACCGCAGGCGCGCGCTTACGTTGTTGAACGTCTTGGCGCGTATCACAAAACGTGGCAAACGGGTATTCATTTCCGTATTCCCTTTTTTGAAAGAATCTCGAAAAAGATTTCTTTGATGGAACAGGTTGCGGATTTCCAACCGCAAGCCGTTATCACCAAAGATAATGTAAAGATGCAGATCGATACCGTTGTTTTCTATCAGATCACGGACTGCAAGCTCTACACGTACGGCGTGGAATCCCCGATGGCGGCGATCGAAAACCTCACAGCCACCACTCTCCGTAATATCATCGGTGAACTTGAACTCGACAGTACGCTCACTTCTCGTGATATCATCAATACCAAAATGCGCGCCATCCTTGACGAAGCCACAGACCCTTGGGGTATCAAGGTCAACCGCGTGGAACTCAAAAACATCATTCCGCCCCGTGAAATTCAGGATGCCATGGAAAAACAGATGAAAGCAGAACGCGAACGCCGTGAGCTGATTCTCCGCGCGGAAGGTGAAAAGAATTCCACCATCCTCGTTGCCGAAGGTAAAAAACAGGCAATGATCCTCGATGCCGAAGCGCAGAAGCAAAGACAGATTCTCCTTGCGGAAGCGGAAAAAGAATCCCGTATTCGTCAGGCAGAAGGTGAAGCGGAAGCGATCCTCAAAGTGCAAGAAGCAACCGCCGAAGGTATCAAACGCATCAACGAAGCCATGCCTTCCGATAAAGTCATCGCGATCAAGAGCCTCGAAACCTTTGAAAAAGTTGCCGACGGCAAAGCAACCAAGATCATCATCCCCAGCGAGATTCAATCCCTCGCATCCCTTACCGCAAGCCTGAAAGGCTTGACGGAAGACGACAAACCCGAATAATCAAAAAAGACGGATTCCGCGGAATCCGTCTTTTAATTATTTGGATGTTCGGGATGCTGTCCCGAAACCTTCTATGTGGGGAGGGTTATTATTTTTGGAAATTGGACTTGACGATGCGTGGATATTGGTGTTATAATATGCATCGGAGTTACCAATTTAACGGTGGCGGTTTCTTTCCTCGTTTCGAGGGAGGATGATCTTTGCTCCCTCGAAAGAGAGGGGGTGATGTGCGTGTACATGACATATGAACAGTTTTTACTGTTTTGTACGTTTATACTTGCGCTTTTATCGTATGTACATACGCTGTACATGAAAAATAATGATAAAAAAGATAACCGCCCAACTTCCCCAAGTTCCGGTTATCTTTTTAACTAGCAACGAGGAAGAGACCGTCATCGGTAACTCCTTCACTTATATTTTATATCAAATGCGGGAAAAAGTCAATATGGTTTATAAAAATCAGGAGGATTTTCATCCTCCTGATTTTTATAAAGTGAATATTAATAGTTTTCTGCTTTGATCTGGAAATAGCTCTGAGGATGTGCGCAAACGGGGCAGAGCTGAGGAGCTTTCTTGCCGACCATGATATGACCGCAGTTGGAGCACTGCCATACCATATCGCCTTCGCGGGAGAATACGATACCGTCTTCGATATTTGCGAGGAGTTTGCGATAACGTGCTTCATGTTCTGCTTCGATCTTTCCGACCATTTCAAAGAGAGCGGCGATTCTGGTGAAGCCTTCTGCTTTTGCATCTTCGGCGAAACCTTTGTACATATCGGTCCATTCGTAATTTTCGCCCGCTGCCGCATCCTTGAGGTTTGCCATTGTATCGGGAACACCGCCGTCATGAAGGAGTTTGAACCAGATCTTTGCGTGTTCTTTTTCGTTCTTTGCCGTTTCTTCAAAGAGTTCACCGATCTGAACGTAACCGTCCTTCTTTGCTTTGGAAGCGTAATAACCGTATTTGGTATATGCCTGCGATTCGCCTGCAAACGCTGCCATCAAATTCGCTTCTGTTTTTGTGCCTTTGAGTTCCATAATGTGTCTCCTTTTCCGCCGTTTATAACGGCTTTATATTTTTTAAAATTATTCTTTAGGCAGTTCATCGAAAAGATGCTTCATACGGATGGTGACAGAGGATTCTTGCGGTGTGAATTCCGTCAGTGCCAACGTGAATTTCTTCTGGTCAGCGGGGAAGGAACCGCGCATCGTTTCACCGTAAGTATGTTTCATGAAACCGCCTTCGATTTCAAAATATTGAGAACCGTTGATAAAATATCTTGCGTTTCCGTTCAGATATGCATATGTACCGGCTTTGGGGGAGATGGCAATGCTGTCCGTCAGGAGCTTGCCGCCGACGGGAAGAATGATCTCGAATTTCGTGGGAACGGCATCGCAACCGTTTGCGCGGAAATCAAAGCGGATACCGTCTTCAAGGATATGGATATCGATCTCTCTGTGGAGGTTCTGGATATTGATCGTGTCACGTTTGGAATGATCCATTCTGCGCCAATCGGAAGTTTCCGGTTTTTCGGCAAGCGTGGAACGATAGCCTGCTTTTTCGTCACCGATCAGACGGAACCCGTCTTCGATCTCGACGATTCGGTTGGCGCGGAAGGGCGAATGAGGATCGCCGAAGAACGAGCCTGCATAACGGAATTGTACGATGGATGAACCGTAATTGAGCTGACAGAAAACGGGATGGCGCGTACAGAGCGCGGTGACTGTCGCATTCAGCTCGGGTTTATAAATTCTTGCGATACGGCTATGGGGAAGGAAAACGGTCTGATCTTTTGCGGGTGCCTTCGGAATGATCTTTTCAAATTTTTCTTCTTCTTCGGGATGGAGCAGAGAATAGATGATGAGATAATGATAATGCTGACCGTATTTTTTGAGGTATTCATCATAATACGTGTCTGCCATATAAGCAAATTCGGGATTTTCATCGCGGAGCGCGAGGATCGCATAATAGGGATAATATTTCGCAATGGAATATTCGCCGCCCATATCCCAACGGGTAGAGTTAAGTGTATTGATGGTATGATCCGGCTCGATGAAGCTGAACATCAGGTTCAGATTACGTCTGGGGGGGCAATAATATGCGTCGTTGCCCGAAAATTCTGCCCAGACAAGAAAAGAATAATCGCAAATGATATTATAAGATCCCGTGGAACGCTCGGTATATTCACCGCATTCATCGCAGTCGATGCCTTCCATCAGGAATTTATCGATGGTCGCCTGATATTTGGGATCTTTGATAAAATGATAAACGATGGATAGCGCGGAGCAGATGACCCAACGGTGATTGGGTGTATGGAAACCGAGAGTTGCCATCGCATCGCCCATACGTTTCATAATTTCGAGATATTTATTGAAAAGCTTGTCCTCAAGGGGAGTGTGTTCGGTATATCGTTCAATGAGCGCGGCGGGTGCTAACAATCCTTGCGCGTGGAATGCGGTCTGCGCGGGGTCGTGGAAATTGGTCACGGCAAGATCGGCAGAGCCGTCTTCATGCAGATAGGCTTCATACATACAAAGGGATTCATACGCGTATTCCAGCATTTTTTCATCACGGTAATGCGGCGTACCTTTCGTATAATAAGCGATGACGAGCATAATGGATTGCGAACCGAGATACATACCGTCCGGAACACCGCTTACGGCTGTATTGAGCCAGGTGTCATCAAGAACGGGATCTTTATGCATCTTGTGGGTCTTGATGTAATCATCCGTTTTGCTACAAACGAAATCTCTGAAAAGCTGGTAATGGTTTCTCATAAACGAGTACCCTCCTTCAATTTGTCTTTTCGCAAGCATTTTACCATATCGAAAGAGAATAGTCAATGACATGAGAGAACTTTTTTGTATAAAATTGCTGTATACGGTAGAAAAAATCTTGCCGTACACAGCAGAAAGATGGTTTACGCAGTCACAGTCGGCGGGATTTCTTCTGCGTTTGTATTGGCAGCAACGGCATGCGGTTCGGGTGTACCCAAGCCGAAGCTGATGGTGATGGCGGTATTGACCTTTTGCATAAGTACGTCGTCAATATGTCCCATTTTTTCACGCAAACGGGTCTTGTCAATGGTGCGGATCTGTTCCAGAAGGATCACGGAATCCTTGACGAGTCCGAAGCGTTCGGCATATACGTCAATATGCGTAGGTAATTTCGCCTTTCCCAGACGGCTGGTGATGGCGGCGGCAATCACGGTCGGGCTATGTTTATTTCCAATGTCATTTTGTACGATCAGAACCGGTCGGAGTCCGCCTTGCTCACTGCCGACGACAGGGCTGAGGTCTGCGTAATAAATATCTCCGCGTTTGATGGTCAATTTGGCTCACTCTTTCTTTTTTAAAACTTTCATTTTCTTGTATGTGAAGAAAATGCGGAAGGTGTTTCTCCGCTTTCTGATCTTATTTTTGACAGCTTCCCCTGTCCTTAATCAAACAAAAACAGAGAAACACCTTTCCTATACTCATAGTATTTCCTCAAATCCGATTTTGATACAACGATATCATATCTCCGCCCAAATTCCTCAGAGTGCACAGTGAAAGTTTTGAAAGATTTTCAAGAAAACTTTTTCAAAAGTTTTCTTGAAGCAGGTATGGGCGGCAGCCCATCGTAAGGCAGCCCGTCATAACGTATGCGCGATTTTCAGCAGGCGGTTGTATTTGGCAACGCGCTCACCGCGCGCGGGTGCGCCGGCTTTGAGATAGGGTGCGCCGACGGCAAGGGCGATATCAGAAATAAAGGTGTCGGCGGTTTCACCGGAACGGTGAGAAATGATGGGGGCATAGCCGTTTTGCTGCGCCAGATGGATGGTATCGAGGGTTTCCGTCAGTGTTCCGACTTGATTGGGCTTGATGAGGATCGCGTTGGCAAGGTCTTTTTCGATGCCTGCGGCAAGACGGGATGTGTTGGTCACGAAAAGATCGTCACCGACAAGAAGCGTTTTTTTGCCAAGTTTTTCTGTGATATATTTCCAGCCTTCTTCATCGTTTTCACCGAGCGGATCTTCGATGGAAAGGATGGGATAGCGTTCCAGATAACCGTCAAATTGCTCCGTTAGCTCTTTTGCCGAGCGTTTTATTTTGCGTTTGGGGAGCTGATATGCGTTTCCTTTTGCCCATTCGCTTGCGGCAACGTCAAGGGAAATTTTAACCGTTTCCGTATCATAACCTGCCGTGCGGATGGCTTCCAGAAGAAATTCTATGGCATCTTCATCGCTTTGCAGATTCGGCGCGAAACCGCCTTCGTCACCGACGGCAGAGGAAAGACCGCCGCGTTTCAGGAGACTGCCGAGCGTATGATAAATCTCACAGCCGATGCGTACCGCTTCCGCAAAAGAAGATGCGCCGACGGGGACGATCATAAATTCCTGAATATCGATATTGTTATCGGCATGACGGCCGCCGTTCAGGACGTTCATCATGGGACAGGGAAAGCGTTTTGCACCGTAAATACCGCCGAGATAGCGATAAAGGGGCATTTCATAGGCATTTGCGGCGGCACGGGCGGCGGCAAGCGATACGGCAAGGATGGCATTTGCGCCGAGATTGTGTTTGTTTTTGCTTCCGTCAAGCTCGATGAGTTTTTCGTCGAGCTTTCTTTGTGCGCTTGCGTCAAAATTTCGGATGGCGGGAGAGATCGTTTCTTCGATATCACGGCAGACGGTTTGTGTGCCTTTTCCGAAATATCGCGCGGTGTCACCGTCGCGCCGTTCGTATGCTTCGCCTTCTCCTGTGGATGCGCCCGAGGGGACGGATGCCGTGCCGCACGCGCCGCCTTCCAGAGAAAGATGTACGCTGACGGTTGGATTCCCGCGGGAATCGAGTGTTTCAAACGCGGTCACAGAGGTGATTTTTTTGCTTGTCATAGGCTTCATATCCTTTCTTTGATCGTTTAAAACGTGATTGGACTTGCCTCTTTTGCATATTATGAATATAAAAACAGGGGGAACAACGAATCATAACTGTGAAAAGGGACAAAAAATTTTTAAAGACTTGATTTTTTTTTCAATCTGTGATATACTCATAAACAATTAAAGTGGCTATGTATAGCATTCAAAAAAATGCGTCGGATTATACTCTTTTTCACGATTTTATTGTTGCTCCTGAACAAATTTTCGCCGTGTTTTTTGACTCAAGTGAAAAGAAAAGGAAGAAATTTTATGAAAAAGAAAATTCTTGTGACCGGTTTTGAGCCGTTCGGCGGCGATACGAGAAATCCTTCCGGAGAGGCGGTGATTGCCCTTCCTTCTTCCGAAGATTATGAAATGGGTAAGCTCATTCTGCCTGTTTCATGGAAGCGTGCCTTCCCTGAGATCGAAAAAGCATGGGATGCATGGAAGCCCGATGCGCTTCTGATGGTCGGTCTTGCGGCAGGTGCGAGTGCGATCCGTATTGAACGCGTTGGTATCAATCTTTGCGGCGCGACAAAAGATATCGACGGTCTTTATGCGGACGGTACGGAGGATAGTTGCGCGGAAAAACCGATCCTTGCGGATGCGCCCGATGCGTTTTTTGTGACTTATGATGAAAAAAAGATTCTTGATGCTTTAAAAAAAGCGGAAATTCCCGCGAAATATTCTTATTCGGCAGGTACATATATCTGTAATTATTTACTCTATTCTTCTCTTGCCAAGAGAAAAAGAGAAGATGCCGATATGCAGATCGGTTTTATTCACGTTCCTTATGCGGAAGGTCAGAGAGAAGATTTCCCCTCGATGCCGCTCGATACGATCGTATCCGCACTGGAGACCGTTCTGTCCGAAATGTTTTGAAATTTGTGAAAGGTTGGTATCACCATGAAAATGGCAAAGATCATTACTGCAATTGCATTATTTTTAGGACTGATTCTCGTTGGTGTTGCCTGTTCCGCATCCGATAAGGTGGAAACACAGGTATATGATTATCTGGATAAAAAATATGACGGTCTTAAGTTTGAGATCAAAGGATATACACAGGATAAATCCATGAGCGGACGCTATGAAGTCGAAGTGCTTTGTAAAGAAACGGGTGTTTCTTTTATGGTTTATCATACCCCCATCATGACGACGGATAGTTATGCCGTCGCGCAGGCAAATGCTTATATGGATGACGATTTGCATGAGATTCTCGGCGCAGCTTGGGATCTTGCAAACGTGGAATTCATCCAATGGCAAGATCATTTCGCTGAAGAAAGCACAGGTTACAAATTCCGTGAAGTCGATATGGCGGGCATTCCGTATAATCCGTACAATCTGACGGAAATTTACCGCGTGAAATTAAAAGATATCAAAAATCCCAACGATGCCGCGCAATGCGTGGATATGGTCATCACGGTTCTGAATACGAAGGGTATTTCTCTTGAAAAGATTACGTTTGAATTTGTCCTCGGAGAAGATACCATCCTCTTTACGACCGATACCGATACCGTTCTCGGTACGACTTACGATATTCTCGAAATCCTTTTCACCCGTGTCAATTCCAATGAGGATGAGGGTAATCTTTTCTATCGCAATCCCGATTCCAAAGCAAAAATCATCGAATATTTCAAGCCTTGATAGGAAAAAGAGCGTTGCTTCGGCAACGCTCTTTTTCGTTATAACTTTATTTATCCCGTATAGATGGGATTCAGGGCGAAACGGTTATGATCGAGCGCGAGGCGATCCCATGTGGTACTGTCAACGATGCCTGTTTCGGCAAGGCGATTGATGCGTTGAAAGATACGGATAGCGGCTTCCGTTTTTTCATCGTAGATGCCCGAAATATCGATGTCATCAAAAATATCGTAGGCAACGTCAATGCTTGAAAGCATGATCTGAATGATATAAACAAGATCGCTTTCTTCGCCTCGTTCCACCTTATAATCACCGCCCGGAAACGGAAAGAGCGCAAGTCCCCGCCTTGTCAGTCGCAATGCGTTCTGATAAGCGTTCGTGATCGCTGTCCACGTACCGAAATCGACGATCCCCGTTGGCGCAAGTCCCGCACCCGTCTGAAAAGCAAGCACGGCTCTTTCCGTTTCGGGACCGAAAATGCCGTCGGGATTGATGATGGGAAGCAAAGGATCCGTTTGTGAGAGCAAACGAAGCATGGTTTGAAGCTCATAAATTTCCGTGCGTTGATTGTTTGTTTGCGGCATAAAATCTCCTCCGTATTTGCGTTAAGATTGAGAAAGCTCATTGCCCGAAAATTGTCCCTCACTCCGAATATTGCCCGATTCGGCATCGTTATAGATATCCGCGAGGGTATCCCAGACGAGCGGACCTGTGATGCCATCAACATCCAGACCGAACAATGTTTCTGCGGCATAGATCGCATCCCGTGTATCTTCATCATAAACACCTGTGATCGGCACGGGCGGTATCGCGGGATAGATGGAAGAAGCGACGTTGATAAATTCCTGTAATTGCACTACGTCCTCTCCCGTATCGCCAAGCTGTAAGAATCTGCCCGGAAAAGGAATGATCGCCGTGCCGACCTGTTCGGGTGTCAGACTGCGGATATCGCCGAGATAATCGTCATAGATGAGATTCCACGTTGCATCATCGACGATTCCCGTTTGCGGAAGTCCTGAAAATGCCTGAAATGCAATTACGGAATTTCTTGTCTGTTCATCGTAAACACCGCTGTATACGGGTGCGGGGATTGCAGAATTGAAAAAAGAAATTGCCGTCAGAAAATATTGAATCACTTCCACGGATTCTCCCGTATCACCAATCGCAAGTGTTCCGGGGAAAAATTTGGAAACGTCTTCAAGTCGAAGCCCTTCGCTTTCCAATTCGTTGAGTTTTTTGACGGCATTATATACGAATTGTATTTTATACCACGTTGCTTTTCCGACGATACCGTCTTCCGTCAGATTGAAGATATTCTGAAATTTTTTGACGGCATTTTCCGTTTCGATACCGAAAAAACCATCCACGGGCAGAATTTTTGGGATTGCGGGATAATTGGCGGAGATACGGTTCAGACGCGATTGGATAAAGGCAACGTCATTGCCGACAGAACCGCGGCGAAGCAAAATTTCGGGCTGTGACGGTTGAATTTCCGCGATCGGTGCATTGGTAACGAGTGAAATATCATTGCCGTAAAAACGGGTCAGGATATCAAATGCGCCGAGACCTTGCTCCGCAAGCGGCACCGTTCCCCATTGGGAAAGTCCGTTGCAGGTCGTTGTCGTGCCGTTGCAATAGACCGCAAAAAGCGGCTCGACATTGCCGTTCCTGACGATATAATTATTGAAGATTTCATCCACGATCTTACTGATGTTTTCAAAAATATCCCTGCCGTTAACAAAAGATTGATCGATACCCGTATTGTTCGTGATATCAAAATCATAACCGAGGGAGGGATAATATTCCGTATAGATACGGTTGAGCGCAAAGGATATCTGCGCTAAAATATTGGCGCGCAAGGCACTTTCCGGCCATGTCGGAAAGATTTCGCTGGAAGCGACATTCTTTATGTAGTCTGGAAAAGAAACCGTGACGTTAGGCGCATTGCTGTCGGGCGCGCCGAGGTGGACGCGTATGGTTTCGGGAATGATCGGTAAATTTGGCATAAATACTCCTTCCCGCTTTTCTTTACGGAAAGAAAAGCTTGGCAAAAGAAACGCTCTGTGGTGGCACAGACTCTGTTTTGATGAGATTTTGGTATTTGGGAGTAAGTACTACGTACTCTATGTGAAAAGAAAAAGCTCACTGTATTGCTTTAGCAATACAGTACGAAATGAAACGGCAGGCAGTGCCTGCACCCCTATGTTACCTCTGTTTTTATTTTGAGGAGATTTTGGGGCATAGGTGTCGGGCGTTGCACTGTTTTGATAAAATTTTTAAGGGAGGCGGCAACTTGCCGCTTTTTGCGGAGGGGCTTGGGGAGGTGCTTGAAACCAAGCATCTCCCCATCGTTCCCCTAAAGATTCGGTCTTTGCTCGTCGTTATGGATCACAACGTCGGAGGGCGGTTGCGAACCGTAAAGGGAATCGGGCAAGGGAATGAGGGGGACGGGCTGAATGGACGTGATGCCGGGATAGATGGGGATATTCAGATTGACTGCACTGAAATAACCGTCGGCGGTGACTTCCGTTGTGATCTCGCTATACGGTTTCTTTCCGCCGGGAGATAGGGATTCGGAAACGGATGGGGTTGCGATCGATATCGGCTCGGTAATGCCGCTGTTATCCGTCGTAAAAATACCGAGCGTGCGGATGTGTCCGTTTTCATCTTCTGCGCGGACGATCACGCGCGCGCCTTCGATCGGAACAGCTCCCGATGCGGCGCTGACCTGTACGACGAGCTTTCCCGTGTTTTTATCATTTTGTAAAGTATCCATACATATTCCTTTCTTCTTCTGATATGGAAGTGATAAGCCTTTCATAGTGATTCTATGCAAGGAGAATCACTTTTGCGAAGAAATTTAAAAAATATTTGGATGATTTTTGAATAATTTTTGTAAATCCACTTGACAGGAAACCCTTATTTGTAGTATAATAAACGTCGAGAAATTTTAAATTCTCTTTGCACTTTTTTTCATGCGGAGGGAGGGATCATGAATGGCTGAAGTTAGAGTTAAAGAAAACGAATCGCTTGACAGCGCTCTTCGCAGATTTAAGAGACAGTGCGCTCGCTCCGGAGTAATCGCTGAGGTTAAGAAGAGAGAGCACTACGAAAAACCGAGTGTTAAGCGTAAAAAGAAATCTGAAGCTGCAAGAAAGCGCAAATTCAAAAGCTAAATCGTAGCTGAACTTTGCAAAAACAACTTACCCCACGAGGCGCACAGTTTCGTGGGGTTTTTGTTTGGAAATCGATTAACCTCACAAAATGAGGAAATACTATACATATATTTTTTAAGGATATCTTATGGAAAAGAAAGCTTATCTTGAGATCGCAAAGATCATCAATACCCACGGCGTGCGCGGCGCGGTCAAGCTTGACCCTTGGTGCGACGGTCCGCAGGTATTCAAAAAATTAAAGCATCTTTATCTCGAAAACGGAAAAGAATTTGAGGTTTCCGACGTGAAGACCGTTGGCGTGTTCGTCGTTTGTTCGCTTTCGGGTGTCACGACCGTGGAAGATGCCATCAAACTCAAAAATAAAATCCTCCTTGCAAAAAGAGAAGAAATTCCGCTTGCAAAAGGTTCGCATTTCATCTGCGATATGATCGGTCTTCCCGTCAAAGATGCGAATACGGGCGAGGTCTACGGAACGCTGGAAGCCGTTTCTCAGCCCGCTTTGCAGGAAATCTATGAGATCAGAACGCCAAGCGGCAAGCTCGTTCTCATGCCCGCCGTTCCGCAGTTTGTCGACCGTATTGATACGGATGACGCGATCCATATCACCCCCATTGACGGCTTTTTCAGTGATGCCGAGGAAGCGTGAGGGCTGTCATGCGTTTTGACATTATGACACTGTTTCCCGCGCTCGTGGATACCGTGCTTTCCGAAAGCATTATCGGCCGAGCGAGAAATGCGGGAATCATCGATATTCATGCGCATAATATCCGCGATTATTCCAAGGATAAGCACAGACGCGTGGACGATACGCCTTACGGCGGTGGCAAAGGGATGCTCATGAGCCCCGTGCCGATCTATGATTGCTATCTTGACGTGATCGATCCCGAAAAAAATCCGTGCGAGCGCAGACGCGTGCTCTATATGTCCCCGCAAGGTGCGGTGCTGACACAGGCAAAAGCTAAGGAATTTTCGGAAAATTATGATAATATCATCATCCTCTGCGGTCATTACGAGGGCGTTGACCAGCGTATCATTGACGAGATCGTTGACGAGGAGATCTCTATCGGCGATTACGTTTTGACGGGCGGTGAGATTCCCGCCTGTATCGTCGTGGATGCCGTTTCCCGATTGCTTCCCGGTGTGCTTTCTGATGCGGAATGTTTTGAAAAGGAAAGCTTCTCGGATGAAACGCTTCTCGAATATCCTCAATACACAAGACCTTACGATTTCCGCGGCAGAACTGTTCCCGATGTGCTTCTGAGCGGACATCATGCCAATATCGAAAAATGGCGCGCCGAAAAAGCTCTCGAAAAAACGAAAGCCGCGCGTCCCGACCTGATCGAAAGACGTAACGAAATTTCCAAAGAAAGAGATTGAACACCAAATGAAAAAACGCGATTTTTTCCGCAGTGCAGGCGCGACCGTTGCCGTCATGATCCTTGCGACCCTTCTTTCCAAAGCATTGGGACTCGTAAGACAAATGATGACGGCTGCCATCTTTGCCGCAAGCATGGAAGGGATCGCGTTTTCTACTGCCTCCAGATTGCCGCTTGCGATCTTTGATATGCTGTTTTCCACGGCAGTCGTCGGCGCATTTCTGCCTATCTATAAAGGCAATCTTTCTTCCGACAAAGAAAGGGCAAAACGCTTCTCATCATCATTCCTGACGACCGTGACGCTCGTGACAGCCGCCGTTTCCTTGCTCGGTATTCTTTTTGCCGAACCGCTCATTGCGCTTTCCGCGCCCGATCTTGACGAAAAGACCGCTTCTCTTGCCGTTACGCTTCTGCGTATCATGTTTCCTTCCATGATCTTCGCAGGAGCGGCATATACGCTCGTTGGCATCCTTCAATCGCATGAAAGCTTTATTTTGCCCGCTCTCGTCAGCGCGATCTCCAATCTCGTTATGATTGTTTATCTGCTTTTCTGCAAAACTCCCGTGGATCAGACTGCGGCAATTGGCTTTGCTTTTGCATATCTTATTTCATGGCTGGCGCAATTTCTGACGCTTGCCGTTCCGCTTTTCCGAAAAGGCTTTTTGCCTTCTCCGACGGCACGGCTGAACGATCCCGATACGATGCTTGCTTTGCGCCGTTCTCTGCCCGTGATGTTTGGTTCATGGCTTATTCCGATGATTACGCTTGCCGCGGGTGCGTTTTCTTCCTTTATTCCCGGCGGTGTCATAGAAAACGGCGCGCAGACGGGGGCGGCGATCGTCGTTTACGAAAATGCTTTTTCTGTTTTTTCCATCGCGGCGGGACTTCTGACTTACGGGGTCTGTAATTATATCTTCCCGAAGCTTTCCGCGCGCGCAGCAAACAAGGATGGAGAGGGATTCTCCCGGTTGATACAGAACGGACTTTTTGCTTCAGCTGCCTTAATTTTGCCGATCACGATATTCGTTTTTTTACTTTCGGATGAGATTGTCACGCTTTTATATATGCGTGGTGCATTCTCGGCGGGACTTGCCGCGGCGGCAGGGAAAAGTCTGCGGATGCTTTCTCTTGCGATGCCGGCTTACGGGATCATCGAATTGCTCTCCCGTGTCTGTTATTCCGACGGAAAAGTGCGGCTCCCGATGCTATCTTCCTTTTGCGGTATTGCTTCGGCTTTGACGGCATTTTTTATCTTCCGTCTGACCGATATGCTCTCCGTGGAAACGGTCGCGCTTTCGGTCGCAATCGGTCTTTCCGCGGCGGCGCTTACGCTTTATATCCTTTGTGCGCGCTTTTTCACGGATATGCATAAAGGAATGTGCTTTTCAAAATATATCCTTTTACTGACGGGATGTGCGGTGAGTGGTGTCGTGATGTTTTTTTCTAAGCTATTTTTGGAACATTTTTTGAATTTTTCGGGTGCTTTTCAAAATTTTATCACAATAGCTATTGTCTTTATAACGGGTTTTATGGTATATTTAATATGGTTGATTATGACAAAGATCATCAATGCGGAAATGTTCCGCTGAAACTATTCTCGGAAAGGGGGAAAGGTCTTGTCTTTCAATAAGAAAAAATTTTCTCGGTCGGGATTGTTCAGAAATTCCGTTCTGATCTATTATCTGACGAAATTTTCCGGATGGGTCTACCGTGGGTTTCTTTCCGGGATCTTCGGTTGGCTGCTCACTTCTTACGATTTCTTTGAAAAAGGATTTTCCGAGTCATTGATCGTCACAAAACTGAAACTGATATCCGAACACAAGGTTTTTGGTTTCGCGAAGACTTGTAAGCGGTTTATTGCCAGACATTATGAAAGAAGCTTCTTTCTGAATCTTGTGAAAGGGACGAAGCAAAGGATACTGACGGCGCGTGTCAATACCTTCGGTCTTTTCTTTTTCTCATACGGCTTCTATCTCGTTCTGATCCAGCTCATCAAACAATACGTCATGGAAATGCAAACGACTGTGCCACACGCGATCTATATCGGCGGCGGCTGTATGGTCGGCGGCTTTTTCATGCTTTGTTCCAGAAAGAACGTCGCAAGGGCCATCTGGGACAGCCGTTTTCTTTGCGCAATCCTCTTTGATTTCCTCTCTCTCAGCAGTCTTGAGGTCGCGGAGGCGGCAACGGGTGAAGCCCATAAAGGCTTCAATATTCCGTTCCTTGGCGGTATGGCGTTCGGTATCCTTTCAATCTTTATCGATCCGCTTCTCATCATTCGCGTACTTCTTGTCCTCATGTTCCTTTCGATGATCTTTTCCTCGCCCGAATCGGGAATCGTTATGATTATGCTGGCTTTGCCGTTCCTTGAAACGATGACGCTTGCGGGGGTACTCTGTCTGATTTTCATTTCCTATGCATTGAAATGGCTTTGCGGCAGACGCACGTTTCATGTCCGCTTCGTAGATTTCTTTGTGATCGCCTTTATGATTTTCGTCTTTTTTGGCGGAATTTTCACGATCGATGGCTCCAGCTTCCAAAAGATGCTCCTTTTCCTTTGTTTTATTTCGGGGTATTTCACCGTGAAAAACCTGATCGCATCGCCTTCTCTTGTTAGGAGCTGTCTGTATGCGCTCGTGATTTCAGCCGCTGCCGTTGCGCTTTACGGGATTTATCAGAATTATTTCGGAACGCTCTCAACGGTATGGCAGGATACTTCCGTTTTCACGGAGATCAAGGGTCGTGTCATTTCTACATTTGAAAATCCGAACGTCCTCGGAGAATATTTGATCCTCGTCATCCCCATCACAATCGCTTTGATGGCAAGTACGGAAAATGCGCTTGGCAGATTCGGTCTTTTTGCCGCCGTTGCCGCAGAATGTGCTTGTCTCGTCTTTACTTGGTCGCGCGGTGCATGGATCGGTTTTGCGATTGCAACGGTGATCTTCCTTTGCGTTTCCAGCAAATATTTCATGACAGCGGGACTTCTTTCCATTCCTGTCATCGCGACATTTGCCGTTTTCAAGATCGATTCTTCCATTATCCGAAGGATCACGAGCTTCGGCGACAGCTCCACATCTTACCGTCTGGATATCTGGGAAGGTGTGCTGCGTATGCTGGAGGATATCGGTATTTACGGTATCGGTATCGGAGAAGGCGCGTTCAGAAAATTATATCCCGTATATTCTCTCGCGGAGATCGAAGCCGCACCGCATAGCCATAATCTTTATCTTCAGATCTCTGTGGAGACCGGATTTTTCTCGCTCATCGTCTTTTTGCTTTTCATTTGCGCATTCACTCAGTGTTCCCTTAGCTTTTGCAAAAGCGCGGTCAACCGCTCCAATCGCTTGATTGCACTTGGTATTTTCTGCGGTGTGCTTGCGTTTTTGATTCAAGGTCTGACGGATTACGTCTGGTATAATAACCGTATCTTCCTTTTATTTTGGCTGATTACGGGGCTCGGTATGGCGCACGTCATTACCGCGAAAGATACGTATGAGGAATCCGCGCAATACCATTAAAGGCAGCGAATCCATTTTCGTAAAAATTTCCGTTTGCCGTCGGCGGCGGCAACATTCGTTAAAAATAAAAACAAAAATAAAAAACCGTCGGGAAAAGAGTTATATTTATGCTTCAGCAAAGAAAAAAAGCGCGATTCAATCTGGTTGATGCGCTGATTATCATTTTTATCCTTGCCGTGATCGCGGTGGCTGCATATCTTCTTTTGAGTGTGCTTCGTCAGCCCCGCACGGTCAGCAACAGCGGTCAGATCGAATTTGACGTTCGTATCTCCAACGTTGACGAATCCTGTCTTTCTTTGATTAAAAACGGCGATACGGTCAAGGATTCCGTAACGGGTGCTGTGCTCGGAACGATCGTAGATGTGCAAACCGAAAAAGCACAGTATTATGGTACGGTCGCTGTGGAAGAAGACGGTGTAATTACCGTTCCCACAACGGATTATACCGATAAATACGACGTATACGTTAAAATCACTGCCAACGCGGAAAAAGATGAACGAGGTATCCATACCGTTGCGGGTACAAGAATCGTCATCGGTTCCACCGTTTATTTCAAAGTCCCTTCGTTCACCTCCATTTCTTATATTACGGAATTTTCAACGAGAACACCCGGCTGACAGCCTTTTTCAGAAAGGAAATAACATATGCAAACGAAACAGAAAACAGGTCCGAGATTCAATATATTTGACGTGCTGATCATTCTTGCGGTCATTTCCTGTATCGCGGCGATCGTTGTCAAAGTATTCTTTATTGAAGAAGTACAAGCGGATCTCAATAACGCAGAGATCACTTTCATTGTCGAAAATGTATCTGAAGGTACGGCGGAAGCATTTTGTGTGCCGGATAGACAGATCTATCTTCAGGATGATGATACGCAGATCGGTACCCTTCAGAGTGCATCGTATTCCGCACAGAAACTGCTTGTGGAAGATGCAGGCGGTAAGCTCGTCGAGGCTGACCATCCTACCAAAAAACAGATACAGGGGGTCGCTTCCATGAGCGGTTATTGGAGCGAAGATGGCTTCCTGATTGGCGGTACACATCTCGCGACGGTCGGCAGTACCTTCAAAATTTATACGAAGGACGTTGCTTGTACGATCAAGATCGTCGGTATTGCTGAATGAATTTGGGAAAGTCTGCCTTTTTTGAAAGAAATTTTTCAAAAAAATCACGGATATTCATAATTTTTTAAAAAAAACTATTGATTTTACGGATAATCATTGATATAATAATTATTAATTGATAGTTCAAACATTGATTGTTTTGACAAGCAGTAAAATTGAAACAGGAGTATGATTAACAATGATTTCCAGAGATATAACCATCAAAAACAGCGTAGGTCTTTACGCAAGACCCGCAACCTTTTTTATTCAGAAGGCTAACTCCTATAAAAGCTCCATTTGGATCGAAAAGGACGACCGCCGTGTCAATGCAAAGAGCCTTCTCGGTGTTCTTTCCTTGGCGATCGCAGGCGGCACTACCATCACGCTCGTTGCAGACGGTCCCGATGAAGCAGAAGCACTCAGCGGCATCGAAGAACTCGTAAGCAAAGAAATCTGAGCGTAAAATAGTTAACCGATAACGACAGGAGCAGAGTGCTTCTGTCGTTTTTTTATACTGTAAGAAATTGCGTTGCTCACGCGATCCGCATCTCCTCACAAGATGGAAAATTCACACGAAATATAGACAGAGGTGCCATAGGGGTGCAGGCACTGCCTGCCGTTTCTTTTGCTTACTTTTTCTTTTCGTAGAGAAAAGCGGGGAGGTATTATGATAAAAGAAGAATATGCCGAAAGGCTCAGAGAAAAAGCGGCGGCTTTGCCGCTCACACCGGGCGTTTATATTATGCGGGATGTGGCGGGAAAAGTCATCTACGTCGGAAAATCCCGCGCGCTGAAGAACCGCGTCAGCGGCTATTTTCAGGAAAGCGGTCAGAACAGCTATAAGACCGATGCCATGACATCTCATATCCATGATTTCGACTATATCCTTTGCGATACGGAGATCGAAGCGCTGACACTTGAAAATAATCTCATCAAGCTCTACCATCCCCGATACAATATCAAACTCAAGGATGATAAATCCTATCCCTATCTGAAAGCGACGGTCGGAGAAGAATTTCCCCGTTTCGTGCTGACACGGAAAAGAGAAAGTGAAAAAGCCAAATATTTCGGTCCATATACAAGCACGCAGACCGTTTACGGCATCATTTCCGCTTTGCAAAAAACATTCGGTCTTCCGTCATGCTGCCATCATTTTCCGAAAGACAGGGGCAGAGTCAAAAATTGCGTCTATAAACAGCTCGGCTGTATTGCGCCTTGCGATCCTTCTGTTTCTTCGGAAGCTTATAAAGAAGCCTTTATGCAAGCCGTATCATTCCTTTCGGGCAATTATGAAAAAATTATCGAATCCCTGACGGAAAAAATGGAATATGCCGCGGAAAATCTTGCTTTCGAAGCCGCGGCGGCTTACCGCGACCGTATCAGAGCCGTTAAAAAATTGGAGGAAAAACAAAAAGTCGTTGCCAGCCCCGATACCGAAAGAGATATCGTCGCATGGCACGTCGGGGACCCCATTTCTTCCATCTGTATCTTCTATATCCGCTTCGGTAAGCTCATCGATTCCGAAATGTTCTATTTTTCGGGCGGTGAAATTCTTGATAGCGATGCCATCGTGTCATTCATTTATGAGCTTTATACGCGCCGTGAATATATCCCGAAAGAAGTCAATCCCGCGGATATTTTAGCGGAAGAAGATGCCGAAGCGGTTTCCGCATGGCTGACGGAAAAAGCGGGCTACCGTGTCTACGTCCGTACCCCTTTCAAAGGGGAAACACGCAGACTTTGCGATATGGCAAGAGAAAACGCCGAAGTCCGAGCTAAAGAATATGCCAAAGCGGCGGAAAAAAGCGATAAATCCCTCGTCCGTCTTGCCGCCCTTTGCGGACTTGAAGCCGTTCCCGAACGCATCGAAGCCTTTGATATCTCCAATTTCGGAGATGATAATATCACGGCGGGTATGGTCGTTTATGAAAATGCCAAGCCGAAAAAGAGCGATTACCGCCTTTTCAATATCAGGTCAACGGAAACCCGTGATGATTACGCGTCCATGCGTGAAGCCGTTGCCAGACGTGTGGCACATTTTGCCGATGAAGGCGCAAAAATCCCCGATCTTTTCCTGATTGACGGCGGCGAGAATCATCGTGCGATCGCAGCGGCGGAGGTTGCGGCGGCGGGATATAATATCCCTGTTTTCGGTATGGTCAAGGATGAATTTCATAAGACGCGCGCTCTTGTCGGAGAGATGGGTGAGATATCCATTGCCGCGGAACAATCCGTCTATACTTTAATTTATAACATCCAGGAAGAAGTCCACCGCTTCACGATCTCTAAAATGGGCGCGGCAAAGCGCAAAACACAAACGACTTCCGTTCTGGAAGAGATCGACGGTATTGGAAAAGCCCGTGCCCGTGCTTTACTCACACATTTCGGCGGTCTTGCAGGCGTGAAAAAAGCAACTATCGAAGAATTGTGTGCCATACGCGGTGTCACTCCCGATATTGCGGAAAAGATCGTCGCATATTTTTCCTCCCATTGAAGTTTTTTGAAAGAGGTTTGGAGAAATGTTTTCTCCGAATAAAGATAAAAAGAAAGGAATTATCATTATGAGAATCATTACAGGAACAGCGCGCGGCGCGGTACTTGCAACCCTTGAAGGCGAAGCGACTCGTCCGACTCCCGCCAAAGTCAAAGAAGCACTTTTCAGCTCCATTCAATTTGATATTGAAGGCAGACGCGTGCTCGATCTTTTTGCGGGTTCGGGTCAGCTCGGTCTGGAAGCGCTTAGCCGCGGTGCAGAAAAAGCAACTTTTGTGGACGGCGCAAAGGATGCAACTGCAATCATTACTGCCAATGCACAGAAAACTCATCTGTATCAGAAATCCAATGTACTTTGCATGGATTGGAAACAATATATCAAATCCGCGGGCGGCAGAAGCCAATTCGATCTCGTTTTCCTTGATCCTCCTTATGCACTCCGCTTGCTCCCTCAGGTGACGGCGGCTCTTTATGATGCGGATATGCTTGCCGAAGGTGCGCTCGTGATCTGTGAAGATGAAGAAGGCGGTCTTGAAAATGATGTTATGGTGGAAGCGCGTTACGATCTTGTGAAAACAAGCCGTTACGGTCGTGTTCATCTGACGATCCTGACACCGAAGGCGGATGATGAAGCATGAAAAAAATCGCTCTGATTCCCGGTACGTTCGATCCCGTTACGGTCGGACATATCGAGCTTGTGAAATTTGCTTCCGCGCTTTTTGATGAAGTCGTGGTCTGTATCGGTATCAATCCCGCGAAAAAACATCTTTTTGATGAAAAAACAAGAATGGAAATGCTGGAAAAAGCCATCGCGCCTTATCCGAACGTCAGGGCGGATTTCTTTCACGGTATGACGGCGGATTATGCGGTCGCGATCGGTGCAAACTATATCGTGCGCGGTATCCGCAACGAAACCGATGCCAAATATGAATTGGAAATGGCGGATTTTAATCGCAATTACCGTGGGATCCGCACGGTTCTCGTTCCCGCTTCCACGGAGATCGCCGATATCAGTTCCACACTCGTGCGTGAAAAACTCGCGCTCGGACAAAGTGTGGATGATCTCATTCCCAAGGATGTATTGTAAGAAAATAACCGCGGAACATCCGCGGTTATTTTTTATTTTATAGCAAATTGCGCAAAATCGATCTCGACGTTTCGCTACATCCAAATGCGGAAACAACTGAGATAGGCGAGAACTTGGGCGCGGCGACTCAACGCTTTTTGAAAAAATTTTAAAAAAATTTCAAAAAAGGTGAGATTTTTTTATCAAAATATCGACTAATGTATAACCGAGCAGGTAAAATGGTTCGTTGAAACGAAGAAAATTACAAATCGGAAGCGGGAAATCGTCTGACTGCACCTCCAAAGGTGTTGTTCCTTGCCGAAGAAGCGTCTTTTTCCGAGCGAAAACAACCGTGAAAGGAGGATTTCCATTGAATCGATTTTTAGCATTGTTTCTCGTTCTGTCTATGCTTTTCCTTTGCGGATGCGATCCCGTATCCGACGAAAGCAAGGAAACCGAGCTTGATACCACATCAAGTGACACCACTGCATTGACTGAAACGACTGAAACAACACAAACCACCGCAGATTCTTGGTATGCGGTGACGGAAAAACCCGTGATCTACCTCTATCCCGAAACGGAAACAGAGATCACCGTGAAGCTGGATTACAGCGGTAAGCTTTATTGCACGTATCCCGCTTATCGCGACGGTTGGCATATTCTGGCATCTCCCGACGGAACGCTGACCGATCTTTCCGACGGCAGAGAATATGCTTATCTTTTCTGGGACGGTTATATTGATACCACATACGATATAAGCCAAGGCTTTGTCGTAAAAGGTGAGGATACCATGATCTTTTTGCAGGATATTCTTGCAAAGATGGGTCTTACGGAAAATGAAGCCAACGATTTTATCGTTTATTGGCTGCCCCGTATGCAAAAAAATCCTTATAATCTGATCACGTTCCAGCATGAAAGTTATACGGATATCGCCAAATTGGAGATTTCTCCGAAGCCTGACAGCGTTTTGCGTGTATTCATGGTGTTCATGGCACTTGAAACGCCGATCGACATGGAATCTCCCGAAATCGTCCCGTTTGAACGCAACGGTTTTACCGTGGTCGAATGGGGCGGCACGGAAATCCATACCGTCAACTGAAATTTCGGGACTTACAAATGCGATCCTTTTCCTTCCATTAAGGATCAAAGGGAAAATTTTTCATATAATTTCAGCAATCCCTGCGAAGACTTTTCTTCGCGGGGATTGCTTTTTATCGTTTTTAATTATAAAATAGTATTGCAAAAGAAATTTATTTGTGATACAATAAAATGAATATTTGTCTATAATATGATTATGAAGTGAATGGAGGCTTACAATGTCAGAAAAACAATTCAAATTGGTTTCTTCCTATCAGCCGACCGGCGATCAGCCCGAAGCCATTGAAGCCTTGACAAAAGGTGTTCTCCGCGGCGACCGCGCACAAGCGCTCGTGGGTGTTACCGGTTCCGGTAAGACTTTTACAATGGCAAACATTATCGCAAATTGTAACCGTCCCACACTCGTTCTGGCACATAATAAGACCCTTGCCGCACAGCTTTGTTCGGAATTCCGTGAATTTTTCCCCGAAAATGCCGTCGAATATTTCGTTTCTTATTACGATTATTATCAGCCCGAAGCCTATATCCCCGGCAAAGACCTCTATATTGAAAAAGATTCCGCCGTCAATGATGAGATCGACCGTCTGCGCCACAGCGCGACCTCTGCGCTTTTTGAACGCCGTGACGTTATCATCGTTTCCAGTGTTTCCTGTATCTATTCTCTCGGCGATCCCGCAGAATATCAGCAGCTCGTGCTTGCGCTCCGTCCCGGTATGGAGATATCGATGGACGAGCTTGCAAGAAAACTCATCTCTATCCAATATAATCGCAACGATATCTCTCTTGAACGCGACCATTTCCGTATCCGCGGCGACGTTTTTGACATCATGCCCGCTTCGGGTAAAAATGCCATCCGTGTCGAATTTTTCGGGGATGAGATCGACCGCTTGCTTGAGATCAATACCGTCACGGGTGAAATTCTCGGCGTGCTCAGTTATGCCGCGATCTATCCCGCTTCCCATTATGCGACTTCCGATGAAAAAAGAGAAGCCGCCATCAATGAGATCAATCATGAAATGCTTGACCGTGTCGCTGAATTTCAGGCGGAAGGTAAGCTTATCGAAGCCCAGCGTATCGCGGAACGTACCAAATACGATATGGAAATGCTCCGTGAAGTTGGTTTTTGTTCGGGTGTTGAAAACTATTCCCGCGTGCTTTCGGGCAGAGCACCCGGTTCAACCCCTTATACACTCCTTGATTATTTCCCCGATGATTTTCTGCTTTTTGTGGATGAATCCCACGTAACGCTCCCTCAGGTGCGCGGTATGAGCGGCGGTGACAAAGCAAGAAAGAAAAATCTCATCGATTTCGGTTTCCGTCTGCCTTCCGCTTTCGATAACCGTCCGCTTTTCTTCCCCGAATTTGAAAGCAAACTCAACCAGACCATTTATGTCAGCGCAACTCCGGGCGATTATGAAAAAGAACATTCCACACAGCTTGTCGAACAGATCATCCGTCCGACAGGGCTTGTCGATCCCAAAGTGGAGATCCGTCCCGTTAAAGGTCAGATCGATGATCTGATGGGTGAAATTCGCGCACGCGCTGAACGTGATGAACGTGTTCTCGTAACGACTCTTACCAAAAAAATGGCGGAAGATATCTGTGAATATCTCGAAATGAACCTGATTAAAGTCCGTTATATCCATCACAACGTGGAAACCATGGAAAGACAGGAGCTCATCCGCGATCTGCGTCTTGGCGTTTATGACGTTCTCATCGGTATCAACCTCTTGCGCGAAGGACTTGACATTCCCGAAGTTTCTCTCGTTGCCATCCTTGATGCAGATAAGGAAGGCTTTCTCCGCTCCGAAACTTCTCTCGTTCAGACCATCGGACGTGCCGCACGTAATGCCGACGGTACGGTTATTATGTATGCCGATACCGTAACGGGCTCTATGTCCCGCGCCATCAAAGAAACCGAACGCCGCCGTGCGATCCAGACAGAATACAACGAAAAACACGGCATTATTCCCAAGACCATCAAAAAAGACGTTCGCGCCGTCATTGAGATCACTTCCCGTGATGAGCTTGCCAAAGCTGAAAAGAAAGGCAAGAAGATGACCAAAGCGGACAGGGAAGCTCTTATCGAAAAACTTACAAAAGAAATGAAAGAAGCTGCTAAGGCTCTCGATTTTGAACACGCGGCTTATTTGCGAGATACCATTGCAAAACTAAAGAAATAAGCAAAGAAGAAACGGCAGGCTGTGCCTGCAACCATCTGTTACAGACAGCATATCCAAAATAAAAATCGAAACGAAATAACAAGAAAACGCACCAACAGAGCGTTTCTTTTTGCCAAGCTTTTTCTTTACGTAAAGAAAAAGCGGGAAGGAGAAGATATGTCTGCAAAATATATCAGAATCAAGGGCGCGCGCGTCCACAATTTAAAAAATATAGACGTGGAGATTCCGAGGGATCAGCTTGTGATCTTTACTGGACTTTCCGGTTCGGGTAAATCTTCACTTGCGTTTGATACACTTTATGCGGAGGGACACCGTCGTTTTGTGGAATCACTTTCGTCTTACGCAAGACAGTTCCTCGGTCAGATGGATAAGCCGGACGTGGATTTCATCGACGGTCTTTCTCCCGCGATCTCCATCGATCAGAAAACAACGTCCAAAAATCCCCGCTCCACCGTTGGTACGGTCACGGAAATTTATGATTATCTGCGACTTTTGTATGCCCGTATCGGTGTTCCGCATTGTCCCGTCTGCGGAAAAGAAATCCGTAAAATGTCCACGGATACCATGATCGATCAGATCATGGCTTTGCCCGAACGCACGAAATTCATGCTTCTTGCACCTGTCATCTCAGGTAAAAAGGGTATGCATGAAAAGGTTTTTGACGATGCGAGAAAAAACGGTTATGCCCGTGTGCGTGTGGACGGTTATCTTTATCCTTTGGATGAAGTCCCTACGCTTGATAAAAATAAAAAACATACGATCGAGGTCGTGATTGACCGTCTGATCCTGAAAGAAGATATCCGCCGCCGTCTTTCCGATTCGCTGGAAACGACGCTTGCACTCGGCGGTGGTATCGCTATCGTTTCGCTCGTCGATTCGGTTGAGGAAATGCGTTTTTCGCAGAATTATGCCTGTGAAGAACACGGTATCGGTATGACGGAGCTTTCTCCCCGTATGTTTTCTTTCAATAATCCGTTCGGTGCTTGCGAAAAATGCTCGGGTATGGGTGAAATGCAAGTCGTTTCCGAACATAAAGTGATTCCCGATCGCTCACTTTCCTTGCGCGAAGGTGCAATAGCGGTCAACGGTTTCAAGACCATGATGGAAGAAAGCTGGAACGGACCTCTTATCGATGCGGTGGGTAAAGAATTCGGTTTTACGCTCGATATGCCGATTGAACAGTATTCCGAAGATGCGCTTCAGGCACTTCTGCGCGGTACGGGTACAAAAAAATATCACGTCACACGTTATTTCGGCGGAGAAGGCAGAGAAACACTTTCTGCTTGGAACGGCATTTTAAATATCATTGAAACGCGTATGACACAATCGGGAGGGGAATACTATAATGAGTTTATGGATTTCGTTCCGTGTCCCGCTTGCAAAGGTAAAAGACTTTCTCCCGAAATTCTTGCCGTGACGGTCGGCGGGCTCAATATTTATGAACTTTGTTCGCTCAACGTCATGAAAGCTCTGGAATTTTTTGACGAACTGAAGCTTACTCACATGGAAGAACAGATCGCCAAAGAGATCCTTAAAGAGATCCGCGCAAGACTCGGCTTCCTGAAAAGTGTTGGTCTTGAATATCTGACGCTCTGGCGCAAAGCGGGTACGCTTTCGGGCGGTGAGGCGCAAAGAATCCGTCTTGCCACACAGATCGGTTCTTCACTCGTCGGCGTGATGTATATCCTTGATGAACCAAGCATCGGTCTGCATCAACGCGATAATTCCAAACTGATCGAAACGCTTCGCCATCTGCGCGATACGGGCAATACCGTCATCGTTGTGGAACATGATGAGGAAACGATGCTTTCTTCCGATTATATCGTTGATATCGGGCCTGGCGCGGGTATTCACGGCGGTCATATCATTGCCGCGGGCACACCCGAGGAGATCATGAAAAATGAAAACTCCTTGACAGGCGCATATCTTTCGGGCCGCAGAAAAATTCCCGTTCCCGAAACGAGAAGAACAGGCAACGGCGAAAAACTGACGATCGTCGGCGCATCGGAAAACAATCTCAAAAATATTACCGTTGATATTCCGCTCGGCAAATTTATTTGCGTGACGGGTGTTTCGGGCTCGGGCAAATCCTCGCTCGTCAATGCGGTTCTGCTCCGCGAGCTTGCGAGAAAACTCAACCGCGCGCATACCTTCCCCGGAAAATTTAAGCGGATTGACGGTTTGGAGCATTTGGATAAAGTCGTTTCCATCGACCAGAGTCCGATCGGTCGTACTCCGCGTTCCAATCCTGCAACATATACGGGACTTTTCACGGATATACGCGAACTTTTTGCCATGACACCCGATGCCAAAGCAAGAGGTTATACGGCAGGACGCTTCTCCTTTAACGTCAAGGGCGGTCGTTGTGAAATGTGTGAGGGCGATGGTGTGCGCTGTATCGAAATGCATTTTCTGCCCGATGTTTACGTGACTTGCGATACTTGCCACGGCAAGCGATACAATCACGACACGCTCGAGGTCAAATATAAAGGCAAGAGCATCTTTGACGTTCTGGATATGACAGTTGAAGAAGGACTTTCGTTCTTTGCCAATATGCCGAAGCTTGCGAGAAAACTGCAGACGCTTTACGACGTGGGACTCGGTTATATCAAGATCGGACAATCGTCCACAACGCTTTCGGGTGGTGAAGCGCAACGTGTAAAACTCGCAACGGAACTTTCCAAGCGCGGCACGGGCAAGACCATTTATATCCTTGACGAGCCGACGACGGGTTTGCATACGGCAGACGTGGAAAAGTTGCTGACCGTTCTCAACCGTCTTTGTGAAAACGGCAATACCGTGCTTGTGATCGAGCATAATCTTGACGTAATCAAAACTGCCGATCACATCATTGATCTCGGTCCCGAGGGCGGTGACGGCGGCGGTACGGTCGTTGTGACGGGTACGCCCGAGGAGGTCGCAAAATGCGAATGCTCCCATACGGGCAGATATTTGAAAAAGTTTTTGGAGTAAGGTGTTTTTAAAAGATTTTTGATTTGGTGCCTCAATGGGTTTTCTCATCTTTTTCTTTGTTTGAAAGAAAAAGATGCAAAAAGAAGCAAACGAACTTTCAGTTCGATCGCACAGTCAACACAAGTGTTGACCGTTAGACTTTGCGGATCCGCAAAGTCTAACTCTCAAAATCCTTTTTCAGAAATTTTTTACAAAAAACTTCAAAATGTTCACACAAAATCCACAACCTTATGATAAAAATCTGATATACTATATCAGTAAAATAATAAATCAACCTTTGGAGGAAATGATAAGACATGAAAGGAAACATGAAGACCATTATCCTGTACCTTGTGATTATCGTTGCAATGATCAGTGTCTGTTTTATGTTTATCAACAATAAACAGGAACAGAAAGAGATTACCTTTGGTGAAGCCGTTGAGCTTTTCAAAGATAATAAAGTCGTTGAATTTACGATCACGTCAAGCAATGTTCTGAAAATCACAACGACGGATACGACCGAAACAGGTACAGCCGTAACCTGCACACATAAGCTTCGTGACGTATCGCTCTTTATGAATACCGTTGACGAATACGTACAAGCGCAACTCGCGCTTCCCAAAGAAGAACGCACGCTGAAGATTGAGAAATGGGATGTGGAGGCGATTAAGGAAACTTCTTCCTGGCTCCTTGCTTTTCTGCCCGGACTCATCATTGCCGTTCTGCTCATCGTATTCTATATCTTTATGATGAACAAAGCGGGCGACAGCGAACGCCGCATGAATTCTTTCGGCAAAGCAAGAGTAAAGATCCCCTCAAAAGATAAAAATCGTAAATTCTTCAGTGACGTTGCGGGTTGCGATGAAGAAAAAGAAGAGCTTCGCGAAGTCGTTGATTATCTGAAAGATCCCGCGAAATTCCGCCGTCTTGGCGCGAAGATTCCGCACGGTGTCCTTCTTGTAGGTCCTCCCGGAACAGGTAAGACTTTGCTTGCGAAAGCCGTTGCAGGCGAAGCAGACGTACCGTTCTTCTCGATCTCCGGTTCGGATTTCGTGGAAATGTACGTTGGTGTCGGTGCATCCCGTGTACGCGACCTTTTTGAAACTGCGAAAAAAGCCCCCGCAAGTATCATTTTTATCGATGAAATCGATGCTGTGGGCAGACGCAGAGGCACAGGTCTCGGTGGCGGTCACGACGAAAAAGAACAGACACTCAACCAGCTTCTTGTTGAAATGGACGGTTTCGGCGGTCATGACGGTGTTATCGTCATTGCGGCAACCAACCGCCCTGATATCCTTGACCCCGCACTTCTCCGTCCCGGTCGTTTCGACCGTCAGGTAACTGTTGGTTATCCCGATATCAAGGGCAGAGAAGAAATTCTGAAGGTTCACGCGAAGGATAAACCCCTTGAAAGCGACGTTGATCTCGCGAAGATCGCACAGACTACCGTTGGTTTTGCGGGCGCAGACCTTGCCAACCTTCTCAATGAAGCGGCACTTCTTGCGGCACGTAAAAACAAATCCCTGATCGGTATGGTCGATATCGAGGAATCTTGGATCAAGATTGCCGTCGGTAAACAAAAACGCAATTACAAGATCAAACCGCAGGAAAAACTCAAGACGGCATATCATGAAGCCGGTCATGCGATCCTTGCGTATTTCCTTCCCACGCAAGACCCTGTTCGTCAGATTTCGATCATTCCCAGCGGCAGAGCCCTCGGTTATACGCTCAATCCTCCCGTTGAGGACAAATACAGCGTTTATAAGAATGAAATGAAAGAAAATATTGCCGTATTCCTTGCGGGACGTGCGGCAGAAGAAATCGTTTTTGGTGATGTTTCGGGTGGGGCTTCCAATGATATCCAGAGAGCAACCCGTGTTGCCAGAGATATGGTCATGGTATACGGTATGAGTGATGTACTCGGTACGGTACATCTCGGCAATGAACACGGTGATGACGAAGTGTTCCTCGGACGTGATTTCAATTCTTCTAAGGGTTATTCCGAACAGACTGCGGCTCTCATTGACAGTGAAATCAAACGTATCATTGATGAAGCATATGCAAAAGCAAAAGAAGTTCTGACGATGCTTCGTGACAAATTGGATTTTGTTGCGGAATTCCTTGTTGCACATGAGATCATGGATGATGAACAGTTCAGAGCAGCTATGGAAGCTGATGCACCTACGGTTGCGGAAATCGCGGCAATCGGTGAAGAACGCCGTCGCCGTTCCGAAGAAGAAAACAAACTCCGTGAAGCTGCGGAAGCCGAAGCCCGTAAAAAGGACGAGGAAGAAGCAAAACGCCGTGCGGAAGCGGAAAAAGTAAATCAACAGCGCGGTTACGGTTACGACGATCCTTACGATCCTCACAGAAGATAATTTACGGAAAATATCCCTTAGGCGTATCCCCAAGGGATATTTTTTCAATTTTTTCGAAATTTACCAAACCTTTTTCCCATATTTGATACCATATTGATATACCTCATTTTTCGTGTCGGAACGGTAAGGGAAACCCCTCCTCTACGAATAAAAACGAACGTACCCCATTACAAATTTTATCAAAATAAAGACAGAGGGAACATAGGGGTGCAGGCATCGCCTGCCGTTTCTTTGGCTAAGCCTTTCTTTTCGTAAAGAAAGGCGGAAAGGATAACAATGAGAGAAAAAATCAAGTCGTTTTTACAGAAAGCAGAACCGTTTCGTTTTTACGGTTTGCGAGTCATTCGTGTTTTTCTGATGTATTATCTTTTTATTATCGTGGCAGATTTATGTACGTTTTCGATTCCGGGCGGTGATCCCGAAATGTGGAATTACAATCCTGTTCAACATCACGGCTCTGCATCGTTTGCCCTTTTGATCACCTTTATTTGCGTTTGCGGTATTTTCGTTTTATATGACCCGACGGCAAGACGGCATTTTTGTAAAAATCCGCCTCCCGAAAAGACGATATTTTCCGAATGGGGACATATTTTCTTTACATATGAATTCTGGTGTGACGTTGTGGGACTTGTTTTGTTTCCTCTGATCGTGAAAAGCGAAGTTTATGACCATCCGATCTGGTTTTTCTTCAGAAGGGATGATCTGGGAGAATGGACGAAATATGGTTTATATCTTTTGACCATTTTGCCTGTTTTTCTGATCGTGGAATGGATTATGCGTGTCAGAACCCGTCGCTATTGGCGTGAGATGACAAGAGCTGAAGCCGAATCGGGACATCTGGACGGTCTGGCACTTGTTTTTCTTTCGCTTTTATTGATTGTCGGAGCGCCTTTTGTTGCACAATTTTATCTTATGACTTTTTTTGCGATCATATGGGTTGCTTTTTTTCCGACGACTTTGCTTGTCGTTGTGGGGATTCTTGCGGTTGTTTGGTTGCTGTCCGTGATTCGCGCGCTCAGAATTCGCAGAAAATTTATCCGCAAGCTTAAAAAGGTATGTAAGACAGAAAATATTGAAATTTCGGAGATTTATCATCCTTATCTTTCTGTGATTCTGCGGAAAAATCACGATTTTCATTTCACCGTGAAGCAAGACGGAAAAACCTATGCTTGCAAGATGATCGCTGCTCTTTCCAAGGGCGCGCAGATGGTTTTTTTAGATGAAGATATCGGTTATTTCAAGCACGGTTTCCAATTCCGTAAGCATGATATCGTCTTTTTCCGCCCAAAATTTTATCATAGCTTTGAAGCGGAGGGTGCAGATAAAAATATATATATTGTTTCACCCGTGCCGTATGAGATCAGAGCCGTTGCCACGCAGGTTACGTTTCAATCGGAAGGTACAGATTTTATAACGGAAAGCAAACGTTTCCGTGTTCTTGACAACGCTTCCGCGCTTTACGGCGGTACGCTTTTCTCCGGTGACGGCTTTATCAGTGCGCTCAAACGTCATTGTCTGGATAAAAGTGAGCTTTAAGGAAAAATAAACCGAAAAAGAAACAAAATTTGCTGAAAAAGTCCTTGCAATCGGCAAAAATATGTGTTAATATAAAGACATATTGAATAAATTATGAACTTTAAAGGAGTTTATTTGCCGTGAAACAGTTTGATTCTATTGAAGATTTCAGCAGCAAGATCAGCAAGCCTCTGATCACCGAGCAAGAGATTGCACAAGCAGTCAAAAGAGCGGCCAAAGCGATCGACGATATCTATGACGGTTCGCCGATTCTGCTCGTCAGCATTTTGAAAGGTGCTTTCGTATTCATGTCTGACGTTTGCAAAGCGGTCACCGTTCCCTGTAAGGTCGATTTCATGTGCGCAAAGAGTTATTTTGAAAGCACGGAATCTTCGGGTCATGTACAGATCATCATGGATCTGAAACAGGATATTGCTGGTTGCCATGTCGTTATCCTCGAGGATATCGTCGATACAGGCAGAACACTTGCTTTGATTATGAAAATGCTCAAGATTCGCAATCCGAAGTCCTTGCGCGTCATCACGCTCCTGGACAAGCCTTCCCGCCGCCTTGTTGATTTCCAAGCGGATCTCTCCCTCTTTACGATTCCTGACCATTTTGTCATCGGTTACGGTCTTGACTACGGTGAATATTACAGAAATCTGCCGTATATTGCCGAATACAAAGAAAGTGAGAAGTAAATCATCATGTTGAACAAGATCTTTAAACTCAAAGAAAATAATACGACCGTCAAAACGGAAGTCATCGCAGGTATCACCACCTTTATGACGATGGCTTATATCCTTGCGGTCAACCCCAGCATCCTTGCCGAAGCGGGCATGGATCCTACAGCAGTTCTTCTTGCGACTTGTATCGCTTCCTTTATCGGTACGGCGCTCATGGCTTTCTGGGCAAACCTTCCTTTCGTTCTTTCTGCAGGTATGGGACTCAACGCATATATGGCATACACTGTTTGCGGTCAGATGGGTTATCCCTGGCAGATCGCACTCCTTGCAGTATTCACTGAAGGTATCATCTTCATCCTTCTCTCCCTGACAAAAGTCAGAGAAGCGATCTTCAATTCCATTCCCTTGCAGCTTAAAACAGCCGTTTCCGTTGGTATCGGTCTTTTCATCGCTTTCATCGGTTTGCAAAATGCAAAGCTTTCCGTTGACAGCTCCACACTCGTTACCATCGTAAACTTCACGGAAAACTTTAGTACCGTCGGTATCGGCGCGCTTCTCGCGATCCTCGGCACGCTCCTCATGGCGATCCTTTATGTAAAAGGTGTCAAAGGTTCTATCCTGATCGGTATCCTCGTTACTTGGGGTCTCGGTATGCTTTGCCAGCTCATCGGTATTTACGTTCCCAATCCCGAAGCAGGCTTCTATTCCCTCTATCCGACTCTCGGTTTCACAGACTTCACAAAGCTTGGCGAAACCTTCGGTCAGTGCTTTGACTTCAAAGTGCTCAAAGAACACGGCGTTGATATTTTCAACTTTATCGTTATTATCTTCTCCTTCCTTTTCGTTGACCTTTTCGATACGCTCGGCACACTCATCGGTGTCAGCTCGAAAGCAAATATGCTCGATGAAGAAGGCAGATTGCCCAACATCAAGCCCGCTTTGATGGCAGACGCAGTTGCAACCTCCGCAGGTGCGGTTCTTGGTACATCCACAACCACGACATTCGTTGAATCCGCTTCCGGTGTTGCTGCAGGCGGTAGAACAGGTCTTACCGCTATCACAGCAGGTATCCTCTTCCTCGTTTCCACATTGTTTGCACCCATCTTCACAGCAATTCCCTCTTTCGCAACAGCTCCCGCGCTTATCATCGTAGGCTTCTTGATGTTCAGCAATATTGCGAACCTGAAGCTGACTGAAGATAACTACACAACTGCGATCCCCGCATACCTCTGCATCATCGCAATGCCCTTGTTTTACAGCATTGCGGAAGGTATCTCTCTCGGCGTTATCTCCTACGTTGTTATGAATCTTGCTTGCAAGAAGTGGAAAGATATCTCTCCCGTTATGTATGTCCTCGCCGTACTCTTTATCCTGAAGTATATTTTTCTTTAATATCAAAAAACGCCCTGAACGGTTTTCGTTCAGGGCTTTTTTTGTTTAAAATTCAATGAGTTCGGGATCAAATTCTGCCTTTGTTTGCGGTTCATCCTGTTTGGGAAGAAGGGTCTCACCTTGTTTCTGATATACGTCGGGCAGACGGGTCTTTCCGCCCGATTGCATGACGATACCGAGGGCTGTGAGATAAGCGCGTATCATTTCACGGGGGGTAATCATCGTATCTGCACCCGCACGGGCAAGCATAAAATACAGGAAATCACGCATTTCTTCCGCTTTGACGTTGACTTCGCCGTAGCAACGGTTGAAAAGTACGGTTACACGTGCAAGCAGTGCCAGAAGTTCATCATCGGAAAGTCTGGCAAGACGCATGATTGGGCCGAACATCTGCCCGCCCGCCGTAATTGCCGCAGTATTTTCTTTGCCAAACATATTATCGACAAGTCGGGACTTCAAGGCTTCATAGCTGAAAAGTCCGCGTCTGGTATCTTCTAAAAATTGCGGTGTACCTGCGAAAATGATCTCAAGTCCTTCTGCTTTACCCTGCAAGGTATCGTTGAAAATTGCAAGGATTTTTTCATAATTGTTTTCACGGGAAACACGGTTAGGAATCTTATAAAGGTTGACACATTCATCGATGAAAACCACAAGACCGCCATAACCGATTCTGCGGACGAATGCCGCCATGAGCTTGATATAATCGTACCAGTTTTCATCATTGATGATGCCCGACACGGAAAGTGCGGAACGTGCTTCGGTTTTCGTCCCGTATTCACCGCGCAACCAACGCAGACAATCGCTTTGTTTCTGTTCATCGGAATCACGCCATGCGCGGTAATAAATATCGATCACACGTGCAAAATCAAATGCACCGACACCGGTTTCCACTTCATGTAAAACGGCATAGATACGATGGGAAACTTCCTTTTCAAATTTCGGCGATTCGGGATAGATACCCGATTCCGTCACGGCATATTGGATATCCGAAAGCCATTTGGAGATCATTTGTGAAAGCGCGCCGCCATCGGGTGATGCTTTTGTGGAAAGATTTTTGATTAATTCTCTGTAAGTTGCGATACCGCCGCCATTCGATGAAGAAAGCCTTCGTTCGGGTGAAAGGTCGGCATCTGCACAGACAAAACCTTTTTCCACGGCATAGCCGCGCATCAGTTGGATCAGAAAGCTCTTACCGCTACCGTATTTACCGATCAGAAAACGTGTGGAAGAACCGCCTTCCGCGACGTTTTCAAGGTCTTTGCAGATCGCCGCGATCTCCGCGGTGCGTCCGATGGCAATATATTTTGCGCCCGCGCGCGGCACGACACCTGCCGCCATTGATGCGAGCAATGAATTGAGTATTCTTTTCGGTATTTTTACCGATGCCATATCTTGCATATTTTCCTCCCGCTTTTCTTTGGAAAAAGAAAAGCTTGGCAAAAGAAACCCCGCCTTTCTTTACAGAAAGAAAGGCTTGGCGAAAGAAACGCTCTGTGGTTCCTCTACCTTTATTTTGATAAGATTTTTAATGGTGGTATGTTCGTTTTTATTCGTAGTATCTTGGTTTAGCTAAAACTTTACAAAAAGTAATGATTTTCAAAGCTCTCCCCTTTGGAGAGGGTGTCAAAGCTTTTGCTTTGACGGGTGAGGTTATTTCAAAATTTTCCATCTGCTTCCCACATTCCGCTTTCTTTCATATACCGGAAATATTCGTCGAAATCATACGGTGCTTTTGCGCAGACGTAATAATTTTTGTCCGTGATACCATCATACGTCCATTCCATGACGTAAAAATGCATTTTGTCATCATGATAAGGGATTTTTATGATATCCGATGCGCTGTTTTGAGGTAAAAATGCAGAACCTTGCATGATTTCGCCTGTTGCGAGATCGGTGATGCGGTAAGAAAGGGTGATATCTTTCAGAAATTCATTTGCGCCGATAAGGGTCAGCATTTGGTTTTCGGGTTCACGAAACATCAGACAAACGGGTGCTTGGGAGCGTTTGGTGACGTAGAATGCCAATTTTTTTGCGTAATAATAGTCCACGACCGCATCGGAAAATTGAGACCAACCATCCACGAGATTCCACCAGATAATACCTGTGCGTTCCCAATTGCATTTGCCCATACGGAAGCGTTCCACGAAGAATTTCATGGCTTCTGCTTGAGAGGCTTGGCTTGTCATGGCAAAGCGTTCCAATGTTTCGGGTTCTTCATCAAAGAGAACTTTGATCTGTTTTGCCATCAAAGGCAAACGGAACGCATATTGCGCGTGTTCACCGACTTCGATACAGGTTGCATGGAGTTGCCACTCGGGATTCCTCTGCCACGGCCAGAGATATTCGGGAGAGAGGAATTTTTCAAGTGAAGACGGTGCAGGACAGCCGTGATAACCTGTTTCGCTTGCAAATTTTGCGGGAGATTTTGTATAAAAGTCGCTTTTGAAATAGTCACGGGGACCCCAGAGATGTTTTTCGGGTGTGTTACCCGGCATACCACTGTCATATGCAAATTGATCGATATAAGGGGAGCTTGGGATATAAGCGCGTTCGGGATCGTGTTGTGCTAAAACGGAGGGTATGACCTGTCTTGTCAGGATATTGCGGTTTGGGTCGACACCGCAAGCCGTCCACGATACAGCCGCTTCGTCACATTCGTTATCACCTGCCCAGAGTGCAAGAGAAACGTGATGGCGGTATTTTTTCACGACGGCGGTCACTTCTTTTTCAAGCGCATCGCAAAGATGACGGTTCAGGGGATATGTTGCACAACCCATTGCGAAATCTTGCCAGATGGCGATACCGTTTTCGTCACAATAATCAAAGACGGATTCATCTTCATAGACGTTACCGCCCCAGAAACGAATCATATTGCAGTTTGATTCCGAAAGGAGTTCCAGTGCTTTGGGGATGCGTTCTTTATCGCGGGAATGAAGCGCATCCATCGGCACCCAATTCGTTCCGCGGATAAAGAGCGGTTTTCCGTTGATATGGAAAAAAAATTCATTGTTTTCATCGGCAAGACTGCTTCGTTTGAGTTCGAATTTGCAAAGTCCCGTGCGGAAAGATACGGTATCAATGATTTTTTCGCCGTGTAAGAGTTCGGCGGTGACATCGTAAAGATTTTGCTTACCCATATCGCGTGTCCACCAGAGATATGGTTCTTCGATATCGAAACGGAAAACGGAGGATGCATTCCAGAGTTTGAATTCTTCCGCAAAGGTACGGTCTTTGCAAGTACCTTTGATACGCAGGGTATATTCATAAGCGAAATCGCCTGTCAGAACGGCGTTGCAATAAAGACGCATTTTTGCTTTTCCGTTTTTGAAATTGATGGCGCGGAGGTAAACTTCGTCAAGGTATTCTTCACGGATCTTTTCGAGGCGGACGGAACGCCAGATGCCGCCCGAAAGGATTCTCGGCAGGATATCCCAACCGAACATATGCGCGGCTTTCCGGACGTTCAGACTTTCCGCATTATATTTCTGATGTGTGATGACACCCGCGTCGATGGGATGTTTACGAGATTCTAAAAAGACGGGTTTGATATGGATGAGGAGTTCGTTTGTTCCGATTTGCAGGTTTTCGGCTTTGATGGTATGAGAAATGAGCATATTGTCCGTTGTGCCGATCAAATTACCGTTCAGATAGATATCGGCAAAGGTATCGATGCCTTCAAAAATGAATTGATAATCGTCGGAGTCGTTGATGTCAAAGGTGCGGACGTACCAGAGGTGCAGATTTTCGCGCTTTTGTGCCTCGAGAGGATTTTGGCCGAAGAACACGTCACCGATGATGCCTGCGTTTTGCAGGTCGATTTCAAAATTGCCGGGAACTTTGGCTTTGACACGGGGAAAAGTGCTTGATTGCAGGGCGGCTTCGGTCGGATATTCGGTGTTTTTGGGAATTTTATAATTTTCTTCGTAATAGAGTGTCCAATCTCCGTCAAGAGAAAAGGCTTGCTTATGATTCGATCTCATGCTTGATATCCTCCATATAATCTTCGATGATGGTAAAGTCGCTTTCGATCAGCATATCACCGATATATTCCATTGCGATCTCATTGATCTCACCGCGCACCGTTTCTTCCATTTTACCGATACTGCGGCAATAAGTAGAAAACGTACCGTTCAGGGCGGCGGCAAGGGCTTTTCGTTGTTCTTCTGACAGAGTGTCATTGATAAAATCGAAATCACCGCTTGCGGAATCTTCGGAAAAGGTGAAAGAAAAAGGATTTTCTTCGGGTGGTGGAGATTTTTCTGGTTTGGGCATAGGCGGAGTGAGGGTTTCTGTTACGGGTTCTTCCTCTTCCTCTGTGGCAAGGAGTGCGGCGGTTTCCCATGCTTCTTCTTCGATGGCAAGCGCACGGGAAATATCTGCAGGACCGTTTTGTTTTGGTTCATAGAGTGCCATATAAGCTTCTTCTTCGGCGGCTTCTTTTTTTGTTTTTTTGATATTGCGGTCGGGATACTGTTCATCAAAATAGGAAAGAATCACGTCTTTCAGCCGTTCATCGATGCCGTTCGGAGAAAAACGGGATTTGATACCGTAGACCGCGCGGATCTGATTTTCACATAATTTTATCATATTGGCAAAAAGCGTTTTGATCTCACCGGTACGACGGAGGGTATAGCGCAGGATCTCGATTTTGAATTTCATCGCGTGGCAAGCGATAGCACCCGAAAAACTGTCACGGGAAAGCTTCAGGGGAATGATGCCGAATGCTTCGGGACATTTCATGATGATCTGTTCGGCGGCTCTTTCCATGGCGGCAGGAATATGTTTGTCATATGCCGCCTGGCATTGATCGTAATATTTACTTTTTTTGTAATCGTAAGCGGAGATCACGGAGATCAGACCGAAAGGCAAACAGTTATCTTTCAGATAAAATTCGGGGAAAGAAAGTTTTCCCGCGATATCGTGGATAAAATGTTCCAGCACGTCCCAATCGGGAGAAACGTCATATAAAAGGCAGTAATCGCAAAGCCATTCTCCGATATATTTATCAAGATAACGGAAATCGTCACGGTATGCGCTCCAAAGACGCGAAAGGATGATAGCACCTTGTTTCGGGGATATCTTTTCGGGCAGATTGATGATCTCATAGGCATATAAGAGGATATAATTGAGATCGCTTTTGATATAGATTCCTTTACGGATTTCCGAACGCCAATAGACATAATATGCCATTTGTGAAACGGTCATTTGTTCGTATTGAGGCAGATAAGAGAAAAAATAAACGTATTCACAGGGTTCATGGGTGCGGTTGAAATAAGTAAGCGCATCTTTTCTGAATTTTTCATAGAAGCCGAAGACTGTCGGCCAAGGGCGAATACACACGTGACGGATCATACCGTTCGGATTTTCATATTCGCGAATGGTCGGAACGGCTGTATTTTCCTTGCGCTCCTGTCTGGGCGGAATACGGAAACTTGCGGTTTGTTCCGTATCGGCTGACGGTGTCAAGGAAATTTCCGTTGCCGATATATCTGCGGATACGGGATGGGGTACTTGTTTTTTCGTGCGCTTCGGGAGCATATCTTCAATATCCCAGAACGCATCGATATTTTCATTTTTCGGCATATGGTTTCCTCCCGATATTCTTTTAAGAGGTGATTTTATTTATTATATCATGAATATCACTTCTTTGCAATCACTTTGCGAAAAATACGGAAAAGGTTATTTTCGGGAGATATGACAAAAAAAGCGTCTTGACTTGACATATGATGGCAAATATGGTACAATAATCATAACGTTTTTATGATTAAGGAGAATCCCGTGAAAGACGATATGCATGAACAAAAACATTTCGTTAAGTATCTGCTGACGTTTGTTTTTATCTTTATTATTATGATCGCTGCGGTATTTTCGATTCATTATTCAGGTATCCTTGGCTTTGATACCATCGGCGCGACAACGACGGACAGCATCGATACGCTTCCTTCCGATACGACCAGCTCAGAATCGATATCGCAGACATCTTCTCAGACACAGACGACCGAAACGACGGAATCCCTGACGGACACGGAAGACCGGACACAGACGGAATCAACGGAAAGATCCACGAAATATCCGCCTGCAACCCTGCCCATTATCCCGACACAGACGACTTCTTCCAAAACGACGGCGACTACTGAGAAAACGACCGTGACGACTGTTACCACAACGCAAACGACCACCTCAGAAACGACAACAACGGAAACCACGACAACGGAAATAACAACGACGGAAACGACAACAACGAAACCGATCACACCCGAAGAGCTGCACAAGATCACAGCCGAGGATATTACGGACGAAAAAATGGCGGAGCTGATTACGAAAAAATATCTGACCGTACATAGCAAATCCCGTCCGGGCTATAAGCTTTGGAGCGTGAAAAATATCGTTGTACATTACGTTGCGAACCCCGGTACGTCCGCGCTTCAGAACTGGAAATATTTTGAGAATAAAAATAACGTCAGCGCGCATTTTATCATCGATATTGATGGTTCGATCATTCAATGCATGCCGACCAATGAAGTTGCTTGGGCTGTCGGTACGAAAAACGGAAATTATACGTCCATTTCTATTGAATGTTGCCATCCCGATAGCACGGGTGAATTCACGGAAGAAACTTATATCTCTCTTTTGAAGCTCGTTTCATGGCTCTGCGCGGAATACGATCTTGACAGAGATGACGTGATCCGTCATTATGATTACGGTATTCAGAAGAGTTGGGGTGTTTATCATAAGGCTTGCCCTCTTTATTATGCCAATGACAAAGAACCCGCTTCTCATGAAAGATGGGAAAAATTCCGGGAAGAAATTTATATCAAATAAGATAAAAAGCGGGCTTAGCCTGCTTTTTATCTTAAAGGAGAACATGATGGAACATATTCTGATTAGCGCGTGTTTGCTCGGTGTTGTCTGTCGGTATGACGGGCTTTCCAAACCGATTGACCGTCAGCGTATCGATGCGTTAAAAGAAAAATATCATCTGATACCGATCTGCCCCGAAATCATGGGTGGTCTGCCGACACCTCGTATTCCTGCTGAAATCAATGCCGAAAGACGTGTTTTGCGGCGCGATGGTGCGGATGTGACGGAAAATTATCGGCGCGGTGCGGAAGAAGCTTTGCGCTTGGCAAAGTTATTTGATTGCAAGATTGCGATCCTCAAGGAAAGAAGTCCGTCTTGCAGTACGAATGGTATCTATGACGGTACGTTTTCAAAAACGCTGACGGATGGGGAAGGTATCGCCGCGGAATATCTGCGGAATGCCGGTCTGCGTGTCTTGGGAGAAAGTGATATTGAAAAACTAAGGACAGAGAATTTTTAATTCTCTGTCCTCAGTGTGTGGATAAAGTCGGTTTCAAAATTTGTCTTCGGCATTTTTAACAAAAGAAAAACTTTTTAAAAGCCTCTCACTTCAGGAGAGGTGTCAACGTAGTTGACGGAGAGGGCATTTTCAGCATATATTACCGTCCTCTCACCCGACTTTCGTCGGGAGCTCTCCCAAAGGGCGAGCCTTTATAATAGGTATCTTTTTGAGTTTTTTGTGCAACTTTTTATTTTCGACTTTTCTACATAGGTTTTTCGACAGACTGTAAGGACAGAGAATTTTTAATTCTCTGTCCTTTTTGTCAAGGCTCATTATTTGATTTCTTCAAAGGTATAATATTCGTGGTTTGCGAAGACTTCGGCATAGGTATCTTTACGTCCGATGATCGTGAGATAACGCATCTTATAGGTATACGTTTCCTCACCGGAAGTATCGGTTGTTACCACGAGTGCGGCAAACGCTTCTTTTGCGATATATTCCACGGTGGAAGGAATTGTCACGGATTCGGGCTCTGTTTTCATGGAAGCGAAGCGGTGTGCGGGAATACGTTTGACGGTATCGGGGATCACGATATTTTTCGCATTGCCGTTATATGCGAGAAGCAAACCGTCGCCAATGACGATAAATTCTTCATTGGCTCTGGATTTGAGCCAGCTTGTGCCTTGGAATACGTTTTCACCGGCATAGATGAGATTTTCGGAGATATCGATCTTCACGAGCTTGGTACAACCGGAGAATACGCTGTCACCGAGTACGGTAACGGAATCGGGAATGGTGATACGCGCAAGCTTCAGACAGCCGAGGAATGCGGCGGATTCAATGGTTTCCAGCGTGGAAGGAAGTATTACGGAAGTCAGGGATACGCAATCGGAGAATGCAGATGCGCCGATAAAGGTAATACCTTCGGGAATTACGATCTCGGTCAGACCTTCACAACCGTAGAACGTACCCGTGCCGATCTCGGTATCTTCCGTACCGATGATGATGGTTTCAAGCGCACGGCAGCCTGTGAATGCACCTGCGGCAACGTGCTTGACGGGATTAACAAAAGGAATTTCTTTGAGTTTGATACATTCTGTGAACGCACCTGTGGAAACGGTTTCCACGGTTGCGGGGAGCATCAGCGTCGCGAGTTTCTGACAACCGTCAAAGAAAGAAACGGGAATGGTCGTGATGGGTGCTTCGATCACGGCTTTTGTGATACCGGAGGAATAGAATACGCCGATACCGAGTTCCTTGACTGTTGCGGGGATGACGATCTCCGTGAAAGCGGCACATTTACCAAACGCATAATTGCCGATGGAGGTGACGCTTGCGGGAATTTCAAAGGATTCAAGCAAGTCACAGGAGAAGAATGCGTAGTTACCGATGGAACGGATATTTTCGGAGAAGATCACGTCTGTCAGGAGCGTACAGTTCTGGAACGTATACGCGGGGATGTCATGAATACCGCTGATATCCGCTTTTGTCAGGGTGATGCAGTTCTGGAAAGCAAAATCGCCGAGTTCCGTAACGAAAGAAAGATCGATCTCTTTCAGACGCTGACAGTTTCGGAATGCATATGCACCAACGGTGCGGACGGTATCGGGAACGTCGATCGCTTCAAGCTTCTGGCAATAGTTGAATGCAAATTGACCGATGCTTTCAATACCTGCGGGGAGTGTGATTTCCGCCAGAGCAGAGCAGGAGTCGAAAAGACCTTCGGGAATCGCTTTCATATGAGAGGGAAGTGTAACTTTGGTCAGAGCAGTGCAATTTCTGAAAACGAAAGAACCGAGTTCTGTATTTTCGGGAATATTGGCTTCTTTCAGCGAACCGCAATCAAGGAATGCGTAACTGCCGAGTTTTTTGAGGGAAGAAGGGAGTGTAATGGTTTCGAGATTATACGCACAGTAGAATGCACTGCCTTCGATTTCTTCGATACCTTCGGAAACGGTGATGTGTTTGAGTCTCGTACCGGCAAAGGCACTGCCCGCGATCACACGCACTTCGGAAGGAACGGTATACGAACCGCCTTCATTTGCGGCGGGCGGATAGAGAACGAGTGTTTTGCCATCCTTGCTGTAAAGGATGCCGTCTTTTGCAGAGAATACGGTATTTTTTTCATCGACTTCAAAGGTATTGACCTGTGTGCAACCGTAGAATGCGCCGTGTCCGATTTCACGGAGATTTTCAGGCAGCTTTACGGTAAATGCGTTTTCCACGCTTGTTCCGCAGAAGGAGAACGCATAATCACCGATGACTTCAAGGGATGATGCTTCGGAAAAATCGATCGCGGCTTTTGCACAATCGAGGAACGCATCTTCACCGATTTTTTTCAGGGAAGCGGGAAGTTTGAATTCGGAAAGTGCGGAACAGCCCGCGAACGCACCGCCGCCGATGCTTTGCAAAGAAGATTTATTGGAACGGAACGTCACTTTTTCCAGAGCGGTACAGGTTGTGAACGCGCCGTCACCGATGGCTTTGACAGAATCGGAAAGTTCAATGCTTTTGAGGGTGGTATTGCCTGCGAATGCATTATCACCGATGGCGATGACTTTCTGATTGCCGTCGATACGGTTGACGATGACACTTGCCGCGTTACCCGCATAGCTGACGATAGTGGCTTCATTGTTTTCGTTTACGGTATAAGAAAAGAGGGAGTCTTTGCTTCGGAAGATACGCTCGCCGAGCTCGGTTTCCGTAACCGTTTCCTGTTCTTCGGTATCTTTATCCGTATTACAACCCGTACTGAGCGCACAAGCGGCGATCAGAGCGGCGGAAAGCAGACCGATCAGTAATTTTTTCATCATATATTGTGATTCCTTTCATTGAAAATCGGAGGATTTATAGTAATGCCATAAAGATAAGCTTCCGCCCGTGTCATCCTCGAGGCGCAGACTCACGGGATTCTTCGTGTCCATCCGTTTTTTGAACGTCTGTACACTCAAGAATGACATCGTGAGCCAGCGCCGAAGGATCTCGGGCAACATATTTTTTCTTAACTGAATGACATTGGATTTATATGATATCCTGTTTTTTGATTCTTTTTTTCATACGGCGCACGTCGCGCAGCATCTTGACGGAGTCGCGGACGATATGCACGGTGGATTCTCTGTGATTGATGATCTTGACGGGCATTTCCGCGATTTTTGCATCGAGCTTGGTTGCGATCATAATGACTTCAAGGTCAAAGGCAAAACGGTCGACTTCGCAATTGGAAAAGATCTTTTTTGCGATATCACGGCGGAAACCTTTGATGCCGCATTGCGAATCGGAAAGCTTGAAGCCTGCGGCAACGGAAATGACTTTGATGTAGGTTTTTGATGCGAGCTTGCGGATGAAGGTATAACCTTCATAACCGTCTTTAGAAAGGTTACGGGAACCGACGACGATATCTGCGCCTGTTTTTACAAGTGTTCTTGCGAGATTGCCGACGGCTTCTTCACCGTATGCGTTATCACAGTCCGTAAAGAGAATGAGATCGCCTTCGGCGGCCAGTACACCCGTGCGGACCGCATAACCTTTGCCGCGGTTGGGGGTGTAACGGCAAAGACGGATGCGTGCATCTTCTGTATGCGCCGCTTCTACAACGTCGCCGCAACCGTCTGTGGAACCGTCATCCACAAAGATCAGTTCAAAATCCTTGAACGTTTTTTTCATATATTCCGAAAAGGTTCTGACAGCTTCCTCAATGATGGAGCTTTCGTTATACATCGGAATGACTAAAGATACTTTCATATGCTTGTCCTTTCCTCAATGATCAATACAAGGTGTTGATGGCGATACGGTCATAGACTTTATCGCTTACGGGTGTTAGGGCAGTATTCTGTTTATAGCTTTCGATGAGTGTTGTGTATTTGCTGTAATGAGGTGTCGTATATTCTGAGCCGACATAAGCGTATTCATAGATATTTTTTGCGACGGTGCTCGTTCCGCAGATGTAATCCTCATCAAAACCTTCGCGCACGAAGATCGCGAAATAACCCGTATAATCATCGTTATCACCCGAGACGATATCGCTGATCTCACCGATATTCAATGCGGTCACGGTATCGACGGTCACGTTGCCGAGCGTTGCGTTCGTTGCGGAAGCGACGATCTTGCCGTAAGCGTCAAAATAGATATCGGATTGACTGTCCGCATCGGCATAGTTTTTGATAACGGTATCGACGGATTCGCCCGAAAGCAGCTTTTCCTGTGCTTCTATGATCGCGGTACGCGCTTTCGCTTCGGCGGCGGCATCGCCCTTCGTATAGGAGATCAGGACCTGTTTATAGTGGTAATAGGATTGGGAAAGATAATCGCTGAGATCGGATGCGAGGGCTTTTCTGAGTCTGGTTTGCAGGATCGAACGGTAATGAGAAAATTCAAAATATTCGGGAGTCATGCCCGCGATGGCAAGGGATTTTTCATAAAGCTCTCTTGCGTATTCTTCTTTCGTTCCTTTATATTCGAGGTCGGATTCTTCGATGTTATCGACGTAATCCTGCAATTTTTTCTGGTAATCGTTATAATAAGCCTGCTTGTCCGCTTCTGTGATGGAGATGCCGTACTTTTCGCAGAGGGCAAGAAGCGCATAATATTCGAGGAGGATATCTTCCGTTACTTCTTTGACGGCTGTATTTTTTTCTTCATCCGTTGCGAGTGCTGTTGCGTTGCCTTCTTCGTCGCGGATGATATCGGTGACGTTATTTTTGAGATAAACGTACACCGCGCGGTAAGTATCAAAGGGAATGTCATACGTTTTCTCACCGTTTCCAACGTCGATGGTTGCCGTCATGACGGTATCCACGTCCATTTTTCCGCCGTACCATGCGTAAAGCCCCGGTTCTTTTTCGCAGCCGAGCATCGGGAGCGCAAGCATGGAGAGGGCAAGTCCAAGACAGACCGTTTTGCAAATTTTTTTCATCATGTTTATTCAGATTCCTTTCAAAGATAGACGTTATAAGCGGATATTTGCCGACGGAAGAAGGTCTTACGTCGGCATAACTATCCAAATATAATTTGATTATATCACATATTTCCGCTTTTTTCAATTCCATTTTCGATAATTTACATATTGTTCTCAAATATTTCGCATAAAATATGTGTGCCGATTGCATCGATTTTAGAAAAATCGATATGTTTGCCGTAAATGGCTTCCGTTTTTGCATGAAGTGTTCCCGCATCATGCAAAGCATCGAGCGCGCCTTGCACCAGAAGATCACGGCATTTTTCCGCAAAGCGCAGACGGTTTCTGCGCGCGGCAAGGGTTTCGCGGCGGATGAAACGCAGGCAGTTGACGGTCTTTTCGGCTTTTTCCGCTTGTTTTTCATCACAAACGGTAAAGAGAATGTTTTCGCCTTCGATGAAGATCGCTTCGGTACGCAAACGGCTGAGAGGTGTACGGCAGACGGTCATGGCGATGCCTTTTGCCGAAAGTGCGCGGTAAAGACGGGACATGAAAAGATAAGCGAGTCCGTGTTTGCCGGTCACGGCGTATACTTTTTTTGCTTTTAGCCAAAGCGTATCCAGGGTCTTTTCGCCGTTTGTGCCGATCGCAGAAATATAACGGTGCGTTTCCCCGCCTTCTTTCATAAAATAAAAAGAAGATAGGAGCCGTCTGACAGCGGCATCGGCTTTTTCCGTCAGAAACAGCGGGGAAAGCAATGCTTCTCTTTCTTTTTCCATTTTGCCCGCTGCCGCAAGAAAACGGTATGCGCTCTGATATTTTTCGTTTTTTTCACGGATCTGCGCGGAGATTAGTTCTCTTTTTTCGGTCAATGCTTTTTCGTCAAAGGCTTCGCCGAGATTGACAATGCGTTCCGCCGCTCCCGGATAGATGGGATCGCAGACGTGAGGTGCCGTACCGTCCAAAATTGCCGTGCGGAGCGCGGGGATGAGGATGCCGTCCAAGGAATCGGTATCGGAAGAACAATAGATGTATTCCGTATCCAATCCCCGTTTTTCCGCCTCTGCACCGACTCGTTTCATCAGCGTGGATTTTCCCGAACCGGGACCGCCTTTAAGGATATAAATTCGTTTTTGTACGTCGGGAGAAAAAACTTCATTAAAAAGACTGTAAAAGCCTGCTTCCGTATTTGCGGCAGCAAAAAATTTCGTCATAGACAATCGTTCCTTTCGGTATTTCTCTTACAGTTTATGAAAAAATTTGGAAAATGCTACCTTTTACAGCTTTACAAAAATATTTATTTATGATAAAATACAAGCAGATCCTTTGCTTGAAAAAGCAAAAAATTCAAATCAAAATACAGAGAGATATATTCAGAAAGGAATCATGGGCATGGAATTGATGAAACGAGAACTTTTGAATTATGATATTTTCCCGAAGGTTATTCCCGTTGGTAAAGAAACCGAGATCACCGTAAAACCCCTCGGCGGTCATGCGGCATTCGCAAAAAACAAGGAACATACCATTGCCATCCATACCACAACGGAAGGCAATCCCACGACCTATCCAAACCGTAAAAATTATGCGGAATATAAAATGACGGTCGGGGACGACGGCTGTTTCCATATCGTTCATACCTTTGAAAAGGAATGTGAATATTATATCCGTATCATCGCGGATGACAAACGTATCGTTCAGCTTTCCGTTTATGCGGTACTTGATGATCTTGTCGGCAGATATCCTTATATCGGTGATATGCATATGCATTCCACCCGTTCGGATGGCAAGGAACATCCTTTTATCGTTGCGGCAAATTACCGTAAAGTCGGTTATGACTTTATGGCGATCACCGATCACAGAAAATATTATCCTTCTCTTGAAACCAAGCGTTTCTATGAACCGCTCGGTCTTGACGTGAAATTTTATCCTGGTGAAGAAATCCATCTCCCCGGAAACGATATCCATATCGTGAATTTCGGCGGTGATTACAGTATCAACGGACTTCTCGATTGTTCTCTCCAATATATCAATAAAGGAGCTGACCCTGAATGGCGTTCCATCACGGGCATCTGTCCCGATGTGATGACGGAAGAACAGTACCGCGCGGAAGTAAATGCCCTTGCAGAAACGCTCGATATTCCCGATAACGTGGAAAAATTCCCGTATGCTGCTTGTGTCTGGATTTGCAATCACATCAAAAAAGCAAACGGTCTCGGTATTTTCGCGCATCCGTATTGGATCAGCAACGTATATCAGGTTCCCGAAGATTTTACCGATCATATGTTTAAGACACATCCTTTCGATGCGTTTGAAATTTTCGGTGGTCTGACCTATTTCCAGCAGAACGGTTATCAGGTACAGAAATATCATGATTATCGTGCGCAAGGTATTCAAGTGCCGATTGTCGGCAATACCGATACCCATGGTTCAACGGCATATAACGCCGATTGGCATTCCGCACGTTCGATGGTTCTTGCGTATGCCAATACCCGCGATGAGATCGTCGGTGCAGTCAAGAGCTTCTATAACGTTGCCATTCAGGATATCAAAAATCACGTGGAAGTTCTCGGTACGCTCCGCATGATGAAATACTGCTGGTTCCTCTACGAACATTATCTTCCCATTCACGATGAGCTTTGTTTTGAAGAAGGTCGTTTGATGAAAGAATATGCTTGCGGCGATACCGAAGCGGGTGAAGATCTCCGCCGTATCTCCGGCAGAATGGATAAGCTCCGCCGTAAATATTTTGCGTTCTGATCTTCTTTTCTTGAACGCCGGGGAAAAGAATCAAAAGAAAACGCAAGCGCAACGCGCTTGACCTCAATAAAGAAAACCCTCGCAACAGCGAGGGTTTTCTTTATGATGCAGATCAATCTTTTTTGCCGATCTTAACTTCAACTTTGAGTGTTTTGCCTGCGATGGGCGCGATGATATTGCCATCGATCACATTGCCGTCAACCTTGATCTCGAGGACGTCTGTACCTGTGCCGTCACCCTTGAAGGTGATATCAAATGTGCAATCGCGCATGACTTTCACGATGCTACATTCATTCCAGCAAAGCGGCAGACAAGGATCGATGCGCAGACCTTCGATTTCGGGATGCATACCGAAGATAAATTCCACAACGCTCTTGAGCATCCAGGAGCTGGAAGCAGTACGCCAGCTCTGACCGGGTGTACCTGCACGGTAGCCAACTTCGGGAGCGAAATAGGAGTTATACATTGCGTAAGGTTCACCACAGGTCTGACCGATTGTGCCGTCATCATAGGTCTGATCCCAAGGAAGCATCTTGCGAAGACCTTCTTCCACGCGGTCGGGACGGCGGAGGATACTGTCAACAGCGAGCTTCCAAGCAGAAGGATGGAGGTAGATACCGCCGTTATCCTGTACGCCGGGGAATTTTTCAGCCATGGAACCGATATAAGGACGCTGATAGGAATATGCGGGATAGGAAAGACGGATACCGATGGGCGTTTCGAGGAGTTCTTCTGCTTTATCCATCACAGCAGCACCTTTTTCCATGCCTGCAAGAACTGCCCACATCTGCGGATTCAGGAAGATCTGACCTTCATCGCAATCGGAGGAGCCCATGATGATATCATCGTCGGTACGCGCGTAAATGTAGTAGCCGCCCTTTTCGTCATAACCGTAAGCATCGATCTTCTTTGTCATATCGTCAACGCGTTCGAGTGCGAGCTTCGCATCGTCTTCTTTGCCGAGCATTCTTGCGACTTCTGCAAACATCTTGCCCGCTCTGACCCAAGCGATGGAAAGCCATACGGAAACGCCTTTGCCTTTCAGACCTGCATTGTTGATACAGTCGTTCCAGTCACCGCCCCAGATACGTACAAGACCGTAATTACCTTGGAAATTATAAAGGAAATCGACGGAACGTCTGATATGTTCATAAACGGAATATTCTTCTTCTGTATCGTTGAATTTGACGGTTTCATAAAGCAAAGAAGGATCGCCAAGCTCTTTGATGATGGTGTTGACCGCGTAAGTCATCCAAACGGTATTATCTGCGAAATTATTATCTTTGATTCTACCGTCAGCGATCGTACGAGGTGCATAACCGCTCTGATACTGATAAGAAAGAACGCGTTTCATTCTTTCCCAAGCGAGCTTCGGATTGACACAAGCCAGACATTCCGTGTCACTTGTCATGTCACGGTAGCCGTTATGACGAACACGCGCCCAACGGGAACCCATATGTGCTGCGTATTTCATCCAGCCGTTGATGAGATGGTCGAAATCTTTCCAAGGTGTTTTAATAGAAACACCGCTGAGGTCTGCCGCATATTTTGCTGTCATTGCCGCGAAATCTGCTTCGACACCTTCTGCTGTGGGAGATGTGATTTCATCAAAATTGTCCATAGCAATGCCGAGCTGATAATGAACGGTCTTTGTTTCGCCGGGAGCGAGCGTTACGGTATTCTGCAAAGCAAGACAAAGTTTTTCGGAGTTACAATCGGTATTGGTGCAGCCGCCGTTCTTACGGAGTGCTACGGGATGCTGTTCATCACCGAAAGGACCGATGAATGCGTTGCGTCTGGAATCGAAACCTGTGATCTCCTCGGAGGATGTCATATAGCAATAGATCTTGCGATTGGTCTTGGACCAAAGAGGACGGTAATCTTTTGCATAGACGGCTTTCTTTTCTTCGTTGAAGCCGCCCTGACCGAGGCTATAACATTGCGGACGGTATGTGCCGTCAACTTCTGTCTTTGCGTAAGAAACGAGATTCAGTGTACGAGTGGTATCGCCGTTATTGGTGATCGTTACACTCCAAAGCTCGCGTCTGCCTTCGTTGGGAACGAAAATACGGACGGTGCTTGTGATATCCTTATAAGAAAGGGTGATCGTGCTGAAGCCTGTCGCATGGTTGCAAGCATAATCCGTATAACCGTAATCGAGAGGAAGTCCGAAAAGGCTCCAATAAGCGTTATCTTCCGCAAGGAAAATATTTCTGTTGGAAAGAAGAAGGATTCTTCTGCCGAGGTCGTCCTGACAAAGACCTTCGCCAAAGCCAACCTGAGATGTGAAACTTACATATTCATTGTTGAACATGTAATTATACCAATGACGGGGCGTTTCCGGCTCCGTAATGGTATACGAATCGTCTGCGTTAAAGTGTCCGTACCATTTGAATTCTGCCATAGCAATAACCAAACCTTTCTGATAAATATTTATATTTAATTTTGTTTTTGATTTTGTTTTTGATGTACTTTTCTTGTGTAAAGAAAAGTACCAAAAGATACACAAGCGTTCCGCTTGACCGAGGGTGCCGATTTTTAAAGTTTTATTATTTGAGTCTGCACACGGTAGTCATAAGTGCGGGAAGGGAAAGAAAAGAAATCTTTGCCAAAATAAAGTGCGCGTTCTTCAAGTTCGCAAAACATTTACCGCCATGCGCCTATCAGGCGGAAAGTAGCCTGATATGAAGCATGGTGACTCCGTAACAAATCTGCACCCGCGATCGAACTGCAAGTTCGTCTGCTTCTTTTTGCAACTTTTTCTTTCAGACAAAGAAAAAGTTGAGAAACCCATAGAGAAAAAACAAAATAATATCAATTCCAATACGGCAAATATTTTCTGGGATCAACGGTAACGTAAGAACTGCCCTGTTTGATGCGGATCTCAAAATGTAGATGTGTGCCTGCGAGGGGATCGCTCGCGGTGGGTGCGGGATTGACTCTGCCCGTATTGCCGCTGTAACCAATGACCTGTCCGCCCGAAACGCGCTGACCGACGGAAACGGTCTTGCTTTTCAGATGCGCGTAATAGGAACGCATACCGTCGTCGTGTTCGATCACGACGTATGTGCCATAAGTCCAGAGAATATTGTCCGTGGAAAAATAACCTTCGTTATAAGCGGCAATGACCGTGCCGCTTTTAATTGCGCAGATGGGCTCACCGTACCATACGCCGAAATCCAGAGCGCGATGGGATGAACTGAAACTTTGCGTTACAGGATAATTATAACCGCCGTGCGCAGCATCGCGGAAGGGCATATAATACGTTTCTTCTTTTTTTGTGCCGATGATGATGACTTCTTCCACGGGAGCTACTGTTTTTTCGGAAATGATTTCACGGGAGGATTCGTTTCCTTTATAATATGTAATTTGATACGTTTTTTCCGTATATCCGTTTACACCTGCCGTTTTCAGTTTTTTCAGACCGTAATCAAGGGTTTCATCATATTCATACCGTGTCGTATATGCGACGGGATTTTCTTTGACCGTTTCGGTTTTCTCCGTGACGATTGGCTTGGTACCAATGCGGATAACTTCATTAACGGGAGCAAAAACGGAAGATGATATGAGTTTTCTCGAAATTTCTTTATTGTTTTCATACGTTATGAGATAAGTCTGAAGTGTATAACCGTTTTTACCTGTTGTTACAACGTTCCTTTCATCTTCATAGCGGGTATCATCATAAGTATATACCGTTTCAAAGGGGATGACGTTCGTCGTTTGGTTTTCCATTTTTTCCGTTCTGACGATTTTCATGCCGATGAGTACGACGGCATCCACACGTTCCGTCAATATTTCTCTTGTTTGCGAAACGTCGGTAACGGTATCGTTTTCATAAGTCGTGACAGTCGTTACTTTGATCTTGCCGTCAACGCCTTTTTGTTTCTGAACGTGCGTACCTTTTTCATGGTCGGCGGAATATTCATATCTTGTCTGAAATGCTTCTGTGACGATCTCCTCGGTGATCTCCGTGCGGACAGAAACGACCTTTTCGGTTTCCGCCTCGGTTTTGGAGGTTTCTTCTGTGACGGCGGTATCGGGAACGACGGGAGAGGGAACAGTTGTCTGCGCGGTCTGCGTTTGCGTGGTTTGAGAAGATGCTGTTGTTTCGGATGCGATGAGATCGAAAAATTCCGATTGAGAAACGTAAGTCTGCTCTGCGGGCGGAAGCTCGGGGATCTGTGCGTTGTCTGCACAGGAAGTCAATTGAAGTGCGGTTGCGGCTGCGAGGAATGAGAGGAAAACGGTCTTTCTTTCGCGTCTTCCGAAACTGTTGTCATGAAATTTCATCTTTGGAAAGTTCTCCTTTTTTTGTATTGATGAGACAATTATAAACCACCTTTTGTTTTCCATCAATGCAAAATGATTTCCTTGCGAGGTTGATCTTTCCATCCTGAATCATATCCATACCGATCGGAAACGAAAAGAAAACAATTTCATAAAAAAGAAAAGAAATTTTCAAAGAAGCTTTACAAATCATGAAATGATATCCATGCCGCTTTCCTTTATTATACCTTATAATTCCAAAATATTCAACAGGAAAAAGAAATTTTTTGCAACCGTTTCCAAACTCATCGAAAAAGAGAAACAAGGGTCGATGCCCTTGTTTCAGATATCATATTTGATTTTGATTCTGCCGAGTTTTTCTCCGAAGGGTTTCGCAAGAAAGAACAAAAAGAGAAAATTGGAGAGGGTATAGAGGATCGTATGCGGCAGAGCCGTCAGGATGGCGGCGAGATAAAGCTCTGCTTGCAGACCGCTGTTATACCAGAGGACCGTCCATACGTCCATGACCAAGGAAAAGACGATGCCCGAAAAAACACCGTAGAGCATGAGCAGAACACGGCTTTTTTGGAGCGGTTTTTGCAGATAACCCGCGATCAGACCGATCATTCCCCAGGCAAGCATCTGGAACGGTGTCCAAGGTCCTTGTCCGAAATAGAAATTGGAGATCAAGGCGGAAAGTGCGCCGACCATAAATCCCGATTCACCTCCGAGCCAGACTGCCGTAATGACCGTCAGAGCCGTAACGGGCTTGAAAAAGGGAATGAATCTGCCGACGACGGAGAGCGCGATCATGACCGAAACGATCACAAGCCGTCTTGCGCCGATTTTTTTTCGTTCAAATCCGGCGGCAAAGAGCAGAAGTGTCAGAATCGCGATGAAAAAAGAAATAAAGATATGTTTTTTTTCATCAAAAACGAGTGTGCCGAAGATCGCAGCCGAGGGAATCAGTACAAAAGGAATCACCATCTTTAAGATGCGGCGGAGGCGTTTGCTTCTGATCTCGATCATATCAGGACTCCTTTCTTCCGTTCAACCGGCAAAGCTCTGTGATATCCTCGACCGTGACGGCATGGTCAAAAAAGCCTTTGCTCATTCGGAAAGCCGCCGTCGTATAGAAACGGTTTTCTGAGAAAAATCCGCGCGGTGTGCCGACGGAAACGATATCGCCGCGGAAAAACAAAGCGCATCGATCCGCGCACAGCGCGGCAAATTCCACGTCATGCGTGACGATCAGGAGCGTCAAACCTTTGGCTTTCAAATCGCGGATGACGTTGAGGAGCGCAAGCTTCTTTTTCGCATCAAGTCCTTTGGTCGGTTCGTCCATCAGCAGTAATTTCGGTTTTGCCGCCAGCGTTTTGGCAAGGGCAAGAAGCTGTTGTTCGCCGCCCGAAAGATCATAGGGATGCCGTTCATAAAGATGGGAAAGGGAAAAGGGAAGTTCCTGTTCCGCGACAGAAGCATCTTCCAATTCTTCACGAACGGTATTTCTTAAAAATACGCTTTGCACGTCTTGCGGCAGAAGCGCAAGACAATTTTGATAAAGACTTTGCCCTGTATATGCTTTCAGTTTTTTGCCGAATACACGGATCTGTCCGCCATAAATTTTTCGGATTCCCGCCGCACAGGAAAGAGCCGTCGTTTTTCCCGAACCGTTACCGCCGAGAATACAGAAAATCTCATTTTCATAAACGGTGAGATTCGTTTCATGCAGAACGTCGGGAAGCTCCTTTTCGTATCGGAAGCAGACATTCTGAAATTCCAGAGCTTTTTCTTTTTTGTGAATATCCTCCTGCGGAGGAATTTGACGGATATCGTTGCGAAAATTGTTCTCTAAAAAATTTCTGCCTTCGCGGAGCGTCAAGGGGCAGACTCCCTTTCCCGAAAGCGCATGATACAGTCTTGCGGCTGTGGGCATGGCGGGAAGCAGGCTGTCATCTGCGGAAAGCGTTCCGATCACGTCACGGGGAGCGCCGTTTTTCAGAAGCGCGCCGTTTTCCATGATGAGAAGCCGATCACACATCGGAATCAATTCTTCCAGACGGTGTTCCGCGATCAGAACCGTCAGGGAAAGATCGCGGTTGAGTTTTTTCAGCGTACCGAGAAAATCGGAGGTTGCGATCGGATCGAGCTGTGAAGTCGGCTCGTCAAGGATCAGGATATCGGGATCCATGACCATGACGGATGCGAGATTCAGAAGCTGTTTCTGACCGCCCGAGAGCGTGGAAACGTCGCGTTCAAACCAATCTTCGATACCGAAATACGATGCCATTTCCGCCACTCTGCGCGCGATCACGTTCTGCGGTAAGCCGAGATTTTCAAGCCCGAAGGCAAGCTCCGAATATACTTTATCCGTAACGAGCTGTTCATCGGGACGTTGCATCACAAAACCGATACGTGCCGCCGATACCGTTTCGATCGCCTCATTTTTCAGAAAAATCTCGCCGTTTTCCGTTCCGCGCGGTGTGATCTGCCGTTTGAGAAGGCGCAGAAGCGTGGATTTTCCGCTCCCCGTTGCGCCGCAAAGGACGGTAAACGCACCTTCTTCGATCGAAAAAGATACGTTTTTCACAGCGCTTTCTTCGCAAAGCGGATAAGTAAAGGTCAGATCTTTGACCGTAAGTATTGCCATTTGAGTTTTTCCCCCGTTTCTGCAAAGATCGGTATCATCATCAGAATACCGTAAGATAAATAAGAAGCGATGCCGAGTGGTGTGGATTCCGTAAACGTAAGCATGGGATAAAACGCAAAATCCAATGCGCCCCATGCAAGTCCGAGTGCCGTCATACCCGTACAGAGTATAATCACGCAAAGCAAAAGGATATCGGACGTTCCGAAACGGAATCGGGAATAATACGTCCGTTTTCCCGTACCGTAAGCGCGCGCTTCCATGCTGTCTGCGGTCGTGATGCCGTTTTCCAATGCCCATGTGATGAGGATGGAAAAAACACGGAGATCACACCGAAGTTTATCAAAAATATTATCGTCTTTATAAAGTCCGAGTGCTTTTTGCGTTTCGGTGATTTTTTTTGCCCGTTCTCTGAAAAGCGGAACGTAACGGAGTCCCATGGAAAGCACGAGTGCTACCTTGGGCGAAAATCTGCCGAAAACGTAGAGCAATTTATCACGTGTCATGATATCCGTAAACGTGCGGAACAGATAAAAGACCGTGACGAGTATGCCCGCGCTGACAAAGCCGTAGACCGTCGCTTCCAACGTAATAGGCGCATCGTTGATGACGAAAAGCACCGTTTTTCCGTTATGGGATACGAGCGGGTTGACGAGCCCCAGAACGATGAAGATTAGAAAAAAATACAGATGGGAACGCGCGTTTTTCTGTCCGTTGCGAAGCAGAAAATGAGCGATCGCACCGATCGCGCCGAAAAGCAAAAGAATCGGATTTTGCGAAAACATCAGGATTCCAGCGGCAGACAAATAGTAAATACAGATCACGATGGGATTATATGCGGAGATGGATTTCATATCATTCCCCTTTTCCGAGATCGAGCGTATATTCCCATACGACCGTATCGCCGTCTTTCAAAACGTATGCACCCGCGCTGACGGAAGGACGCTCGCCGTTGACGGAATATTGCCAGCCCGAAAGATCACCGAAATCAAATTCATAAAGATAAGCGATACCCGAGATATACGCCATCTTTGCCGTGCCGTTATTTTCGATCTGTATCTGATATTTTTTTGCGGCTTCCGTCAAAATCTGATATACCGTATCGCCTTCTTCGATTACAAAAGAGGTTTCCGTAAGGATAACGCCATTTTCGGGAATGTGTTTTTCACGTCCCGCGACCGTATCGCAACGTATTTCCATCGTGACCGTGCCGATCGGATTTTCCTTGACCGCATCCGCGCCGTTATAATAATCATCCACACTCTGAAAATCGATCATAAGTACCGCGCAGACGATCAAAGCTGTTACGATCAATACCGCAAGAAAATTCTTGGGATTTCGTTTTTTACAGATAAAAAGAACCAGACAAACGATTCCGCCCGTGAGAACGACCGCAAGGCAGATGATCGCTTTGATATTCAGCCCTTTGGTTTCTGGCTGTTCGGCGGTGTTATCCTTTTCTTGCGGAAGCTCTGCGTTTTCGGGATTTGCTCGGTCGAAAAGATAAACGGAATCTTCACCGTTTTGCATATGGAGATATGCGGTTGCCGCTAAAAATACCTGAACGGTTGCCACCTCGTTGGCATCACCGCCTTCCGTATGACAAAAATCACCGCTCGGTAAACGGTATTTCAGAATACCGTCCCAAAGCGTATTTCCGTTTTTGATGAATCTGCCGTCCGTTTCGGAATCGATGCCAAGAGCGGAAAGGGCGATCATAACTTGCGCCGTGCTTTCGGGATTGGGTACGCCGTAGCTTGAAAAATCACCGTTTTCCGATTGTCTTGCCGATAAGAATGCAAGCGCATTTTCTACGGAAATGGCAACGTCCGCATCCTTTTTATAATAGGGCGCAAGTGCCTGTACCGTCATGGCGGTCGCATCTACGTCGCTGTATTCTCCTGAAACGGAAAAGCCGCCGTCCTTATGCTGTAAGGAAAGGAGTTTTTCTTTGACGATTGATGCCGTCCATTCGCCGTTTTGATAGCCGTTATTTAGAAGATGCAGACCGAAAATGAAACTCATCAGCCCTTGCTTGCCGATAGAATCTTCAATCGTTTGCAGAATATACGAATCCGTGCTGCCGATTGCGGAAAGGCAGAGTGCGTATTTCAATCGGGAGGATGCCGATGAAACTTTATTGTTTTTCAGATAAGTCAGTAACGCTTCTTCATAGGAAGAAAAATCAAGCGTTTCATCATGCGCGAGGGCAAGAATATAAAATTCTGCGCCAATTCCCGCGTTTTCGGTCAAAAATCCGTCAACGAAGCTCTGAAAAGCATTTTTCCCAAAAACACCTTGGGAGGCGAGGATATCCTGAGGGATATCCGCCGCCTCCGCTCTGGAAGTATTCGTGTCGGCAAGACAAGGAATGGAAAAAAGAAATACGAAAACCAGACAAATGCTTGCGAGGGATAAGATTTTATTTTTCTTCATTTTTCTTTTTCAGGAGAGAGATGACAATGGGTACGATGGCAACAATGACGACTGCGGTGCAGACGATCGGGAGGATGAGGATAGACATGGTATCATTCGCTGTGACGGTTACCTTGCATACGGGAGGAACGAGTGTCTGCGTATCGCTGACCGCGCTGACGACAAGCTCGCCCGTCTTGTCAAGTTTTACAGTCACTTTACCTTCTGCATCGGTTTTGTATTCGGTCGTTTCGCCATCGATTGTGATCGTAGCATTCGCAACGGGAAGTGTAACGGGGGCATAATTTTCATCGTAACCTGCCGCTTTCAGCGTCAGTGTCAGTTCGCTGTTCTTTTCCGCTTCTGCCGTCGGAATATCAAAGTAGCAATACGTATCGCTCCATGTGGTAAGATCCGTATAGATAAAAGCGTTGACACGGTCGCCATCCTTCACGGGTGTTGTCAGACCCATGGCGGAAGCGTTATTCACGTAATAACCGTAAGAGCCGCCGTTTTCCACGCCCCAGAGCTTCATAAGGGAAAGTCCCCATTCGGTGTTGGCTGTACCGTAACCCGCCGCGGCACCGCCGTCATATTTTGCTTCATGTGCCGCATAAAGCACGTCGCTAATCGTGAGCGAACCGTCGTTATCCGTGTCGGTAACGGCGATCTTTTCCTGTGCCAAGACCAATTTTCCTTCTTCGTCTGCGATCGTCACGTAGACGTTTGTCGTGTTGTCGTCCGCGGATGCCGTAAGACAGAATACGCTGACGAGCATTAGAATCGACAGAGTGAGTGTGATGAGTTTTTTCATTTTTTTGAGTCCTCTTTCTTGAAATTTTTATATAAATATTAAATTTATACCGAATGTTTTTTCAGGCTCAAAGCCTCTTTTTTGCGTTCCGTCTGCGCGCGTTTGGTGCGGATGCGTTTTTCTTTGTTTTTCTCCGCTTTGCCGTCGTCACGCGGCGGTTTGATGGCGGCGGCTTCTAGTGCGCGCGGCCAAGGTCCGAGAAAGGCTTTGATCGCAACGATCTCCCGCTCGGAAAAATCCGAACGCTTTGGATAGCGTTCGATGCCTTGCGAGCGCAATTCTTCATATTTTTCCTGTAAAAGAAGAACGCAATCTTCTTTCTGATACGTTTTTTCCGTCATAAATCCTCCGTAAGCGTTGATTTTACATAAAAGAAAAACGCTTTTTTATTGCAAGACAATAAAAAAGCGTAGCAATCCTCTCAGGTATCAATGGATAGACTTCATCCATGATATCAATTGAAAACGGCTACACTTTTCATATCCAAAAATGTTGATACCTTCGCTTTTGTCCGATGGGTATTCCGACTTATGACCATACGATCTTATGATCGTTTGATTAATTACGGTAATGACGGTTGCGACGGATTTTCACCGAACTTCCCCCTCATCCGCGCCGAGCGCGGAACCGAACAGCGAACCTATTTGGTTTTTGTATTTTCATATTACCACTTCTTTTTCCGTTTGTCAAGACGGAAATTACGGATTTCAGGGCTGTATTCCGCCCGTGGTCGTAATGCCCTCGTTGCCATCTGCTCCGTTATACATGGAATAGAAGAAATATTTTGCGGCACCGGGGTCTTCTGCCAAAAGGTTTTTAACGGCATCGTATACGGCAAAAGGACTGACATTCATATCATCATAACGCAAACGCCAAGTATAATCATAATCCGCTTCCCACGTAAACTCTTGCGCATTTTCGATCGTGCGGAGGATCGTATGAAATTTCGGTGTGATTTCATAGCCTTCAAAATGATATTCTTTTCCGTCTGCATTCAAGGTAAGGTTTTCAATGCTGGCATCATCATTGAGCATCAGAAAACCCAGAAGCGAAAGCTGATGCTTCATAACCAAGACCATTTCTTCGCAAATTTCCGTATTTCTGACCGTTAATTTTTCTTTTACATGATAATAAACACCCATTTTTTTGTTCTCCAATCATAAATTCATTGATTTATATTTTGAAAAACGCGCGTTTTTGATTTCTTTCAGCTGATGTCATCATTATACCTGAAAACATCTCATATGTCAATGGGGGGAATTAGACGTGAAAAACAAGGAAAAAGCCTGTCGGATACAGGCTTTTTCGCGTTTTAAGATAAAACGGTTTTTTGATTTACGACTGCAATTCGGATATCTTCATCTCATGCTCGCGACCGACAAGATCGTAAAGATATTCGGTGACTTCTTTTTCGTCATAAAGCTGAACGTGGAAAACGATCGTATCTCCGACGTAAAGCTTCTTTTCGCCCTCGTCGTCCATGATACGTCTGTTTTTGTCCGCGCGGATGATTGCCGTGATGATCGAACCGTGAGGCCACATGATATCACGCACGGATTTGCCGATAACAAATGCGTGTTCGGAAATCTGTGCTTCAAAACGAACAATTCTGCGTTTGATACCGTGATTCTGTTGTTCAAACATATCGTCAAGTACCATGTCATAGAAAGGTTTGCAATCAAACAGCGTCGTGATAAAATATACCGTGAAAACGGCAATACCGACAAAGAAAATATTCGTATATTGTGCCGTGCTTTCGATGAAAAAGACAGCCGCCGTGAGAGGCGCGCGCATCGTTCCGCCCATAAAAGCACACATCGCAAGCAATACGCAAGTACCGAATAATTCCTCGGGCATACCGATGGCGATCAGGATTTTTGAGAACAATGCACCGAGCAATGCACCGATGGCAAGTGTCGGAACAAAGATACCGCCCGTCGCACCGCTATTGGATGTGACGATCATCATCACAAAACGCCATACAAAAAGTAGAACCAGAACGGAAAGCACCGTTTCTCCGCTCAACAAACTGAAAATAATACCGCGCCCACCATAAAGAGCTTCTGGGGCAATGAGTCCGACAGTGCCCGTCGCAAAGAAAACGATAAGCAATTTCACAAAAGACGGAATCTTCTTGCCCTTCGTTTTCATCAATTTTGTAAATGCCGCGACGCAAATATCAAAAAGAGCGACCGCAAAGGCGATCATCACTGCCAGAAGAAAAATATATCCCGTTTCGGAAAGCGTGATCGGAACGAGCACGTCCGTATCAAAAAGGACGGGATTCATATTGAAAACGGAACAAAGCAGTTGATTGATATAAGCCGCGATCAAGGAAGTTGTGGATGTCATCAGGATCAGCATCGGCGTGATGCGTTTATGCACTTCTTCCAAAGCAAAAAGAATTGCCGTCAAGGGTGCTCCCGTCGCAACAGAAAATCCCGCGCAGGCACCTCCTGTCATAATATAACGGTTCCATGCTTCACGGTTTCGGGAAGGCTCCAGCATTCTGCCCATTGCCGTACCGACAAGAACGCTCGGACCTTCGCTACCAAGCGGAAGTCCACAGAAAAAGCTGATTAAACTGCCGATCATCGTGCCGACAAATGTGCGGATAAAACGAAAATGCAACATACCGCGCATGATGCCTTCGCTTCGGGGGATACCGCCACCCTTGACTTCTGGCGATAACTTATGCAAATAACACATAACCGCCGCAAATCCTGCAAGTCCCGCAAAAAGTCCCGCGATATGCAAAGGATTCTTGCCAACCATGCCATATAAATGATGCGAAAATTCTTCTAAATGTTCCGCAATGAGCTTGAAAAAGAAAATGACGATACCGACGAGCGTACCCGTGATGATACCGTAAGTCAAACAAGGAGCAGTGTTTGCTAAAAACTCCCTGTGTCTGTATTTTTTCATGTGAAGTCCTCCTTCAATGGGATATTATCAAAGGATTATAGCATATTACACAAGAATTGTCAAATCTTTTTGGCAAATAAAACAATTTTTGAAATCTGCGTAGAAAAATTTTGAATATTGATACTGCCCACCTACAAACAGAATGCCATTTCCACGCACCCACGAGAAAGTTTTTGAAGCGGATTTGGGGTACGCCCCAATGATTACTCCGTCAGCTTCGTGAAGCGGATCTCGAAAAGTCCTTCGTAAGTTTCAATGGAGAGCGTGTCGCCCGATTCGGTGTTTTGGAAGAAAGCCTCGGTGACGTTGTAGGTCAGAGTCTCGCCGTTTTCATCGCAAACGGTGAGGGTGTAAGCGGAATCGTTTTGTGTTTTTTCTGTCACGATGACGGGTGTGGTATCAACGAGATGATTCTGTGCAACGAGAGAATTGGTCATGACAAGCATACCGAATACCGCCATCATCAGAATGAAATATTCATAAAATACGCTGAACGATACGTAGGCACGGACTTCTTTCTGATAGCGCAAAAGCAAAAGTCCGAACAGGATCAGCGCGAAAACAGCAGATGCGAGCCAGAGCTTCCAGCTTGCGCCGCGCAAAAGATAAAAGATCGGGAAAATGGATGGGATCATCAGAAAAAGTCCCGCGGGGAAGGCTTCGTTATCCGTTCTCGGTTTTCCGTAGCTCGGCAAAAGTGAAAAACAGGCGGGAAACGTAAAGACGATCAGCAGATGCAAAAGAAACGCGATCGGAAATATCGCGTAAAATGCGCCGAGATTGATATAGTATTCCAATAAAACCGTTGCGAAAAACAAAACCGAAGCGATTTTTGCGTAGATATTGATGATCTTCATGAGCGTGGGATTAGAATGATCTTTTTTCCATTGCAGATATTCCTTTTCACGCGCCTTTTTTTCTTCGGGTGAGCATTTTTTTGCAAATACAGACATAAAAATTCCTCCGTGTGTTTGATATTTCAAATTGTATCACGGATGACAAAAAATTACAATATCCTTTCGGAAAGTTTTCAGACGGCTTGACGGTTTCCGCTTTTCATGATATGATAATCTTATCATCAAGCGGGGAATCACCGCAAAGGAAGGTATATTATGGATCGTATCTATCTTGCAAATTGGCTGATGCCATCATTCAAGGAAAATGAAGCCGCATCGGAATTTTTCCGTTCGTTCAGCGTGGAAAAATCCGTGAAGAAAGCAACACTCTGGGCAAGTGCGCTCGGTGTTTACGCGGCAAGAATCAACGGTAAAAAAATTAGCTACGTTCTCGCTCCCGGTTGGACGGCATACCATGCGCGCGTACAATATCAGGAATATGACGTAACGGAATATTTAAAAGAAGAAAATACACTTTCCCTGACTGCCGCCGGTGGTTGGCGCATGGATTACGGCTTCGGCGGGAATCTCAAGGTCATCAAACCCTGGGCGGGTAAAGAAATCGCGGGTAATGAATATGCCGTCATCGCCGCACTTCTGATCGAATATGCGGACGGCACGGAAGACATGATCGTAACGGATGAAAATTGGTCTGTCAAAGAAACAAAATGGCGTTATTGCAATATCTATCAGGGCGATATCTATGACGAAACCTTTGAAGGAAATACCCATTCCGTCAAGGTCATCGATCATCCGAAACACGTTCTCGAACAGCAAGAGGGCGAGATCATTGCCGAACACGAGCATCTGAAACCGATCGCGCTCATCCATACACCCAAAGGCGAAACCGTCATCGATTTCGGTCAGAATATGACAGGTTATATCTCCTTTACGCTCACCGTTCCAAAGGGTGAAAAGATCGTCATCGACCATGCGGAAATCCTTGATTATGAGGGCAATTTCTATAACGACAACTACCGTTCTGCCAAAGCCGAAATTATTTATATCGGTGACGGCACGGAACACACGTGGAAACCCGAATTTACGTTCTACGGCTTCCGTTATATTCGCCTGAAAGAATTTCACGGCGAAGTAAATCTCGATGCTTTCACCGCCATTGCCGTTCATTCCGATATGGAACGCACGGGTTATTTTGAATGTTCCGACCCGAAGGTCAATCAGCTTTATCATAATATCATCTGGGGACAAAAAGGAAATTTCCTTGATATTCCGACGGATTGTCCGCAGAGAGATGAAAGACTCGGCTGGACGGGGGATGCACAGGTTTTTGCCCGTTGCGCTTCTTATAATTACAATACCCGTAAATTCTTCCGCAAATGGCTGACGGATATGACACATGAACAACAGCCGAACGGCGCGATTCCGCATATCATTCCCCGACTCGACTGGGAATCCTGTTCTTGCGGATGGGCAGACGTTTGCGTGATCGTTCCGTGGCAGATGTATTTACTTTACGGCGATCGTGAATTGCTCGCAAGACAATACGTAACGATTAAGCGTTGGATCGATTATATGTATGAACAGGGCGATGCGTATATCAGGAGCGGCAAGCATTACGGCGACTGGCTCTCACAGGATGCGCCCGATCCCAATAGCTGCGGCGGCGGTACGAGCAAATGGTTCTTGGCTTATGCATTCCGCGCATATTCGACTTCGCTCTTTATCAAAATTTCCAAAATCCTCGGTACGAATAAACGTGATATTCAGGAGTATACGGCAAAGCTTGAAGAAACGAAATGCCGTATCCGCGAGGATTATTTCAAGGATGGTATGCTGACGCTTATGACACAAACCGCACACGTTCTTACTCTGAAATTTGAGCTTTGTGAAGAATCAATGCTTCAGGCACACGCAGACAAGCTTGCGGAAATGATTCATGAGAACGGAGACCGTCTGACGACAGGCTTTCTCGGTACGCCCTATCTGCTCCATATGCTGACCGAATACGGTCATACCGACCTTGCCTATACGCTCCTTTTCCAGACGAAAATGCCTTCTTGGCTCTATGCCGTTGAACATGGCGCGACGACGATGTGGGAACATTGGGACGGTATCCGTGACGACGGTTCTCTCTGGGACGTTGGTATGAACTCTTATAACCATTACGCATATGGTGCGGTCGGCGATTGGCTTTACGGCACGGTCGCAGGTATTGAAACCGATGAAGACCATCCCGGTTTTGAAAAGATCCGTTTCTGTCCGAAAACAACGGATAAATTGACCTATGCGAAAGCATCTCTCAAAACAAAATACGGTACGATCGCTTCCGAATGGCATCATGACGGCGAAAAGGTAACGTATACCTTTACCGTTCCGAGCGGACTTTCCGCAAAGCTGGAACTCGGAGAAGAAATCTTTGAACTCGGCGCAGGTACGCATACGTTTGAAAGATAAGCACAAGCCCTCTCGGTCTGAGAGGGCTTTATCTCTTTAAGAATTTATAATTTCAATAAAAATATAAAATCTTATTGCAATTTTAAACAAGAAATGATATAATGAAAAAAATAGCTGATGTTTTCGCGAACATTAGCTCAAAACAACAAATTTCATAAAAGGAGAGAGTATTATGAAAAAATTCTTATCCGCTTTTCTTGCGGTTTTGATGATCGTGATGATGCTCGTGCCTGTATCTGTCGGCGCGGATGATACGGCAAGCTTTACGGTCAACGCATCGAAAAGCTCGATAAATCTCGGAGAAGAAGTAACATTCACTGTCTATTTTTCAGGTGCAGCGGGTGTTTCTATTCTCACAGTCGTTCCTACATATGATTCTGACGCTTTTGATTTTGTAAGCGGTAATTTCGTAAATATTGCGGGTGACTTTGACGGCGTGGTAGGTGCATTTATGTCGATGTCCCCTGTTGCAATTCCTGCGGAAGATGTTTTTCAGTTCACATTGAGAGCGAAAAAGATCACGAATGCTGCAACCGTATCCGCTTCCATGACGTTGCAGAATATCAGTAGCTCTTTCGAGGTAACGGATATTGCGTTTAACGTAACCGGTGCGACCGTTTCTGTTGTTTGCAACCACACCTTTGGTGATTGGGAAAAGAACAATGCGGAAAATCATAAGCATACCTGTTCCGCTTGCGGAGAAGTTGCTTATGAAGCGCACAAATGGGATGAGGGTACAGTTACAACAAAGCCGACTCATCTGACGGAAGGTGAAAAGACTTACACTTGTACCGTATGTAAAGAAACCAAGATCGAAAAGATTGACAAGACCACAGACCACGCATATGGCGAATGGACAGATGCAAAAGACGGTAAGAACCATGTCCGCGTTTGTGAATGTGGTGATAAACAGACCGAAGCACACAAATGGGACAACGGTACAGTAACCAAACAGCCTTCCCATATGTCCACAGGTACCAAGACTTATACCTGTACTGTATGTAAAGCAACCAAAACCGAAGCGCTTGATAAGACTACAGACCACGCATATGGCGAATGGACAGATACTAAAGACGGTAAGAACCATGTCCGCGTTTGTGAATGTGGTGATAAACAGACCGAAGAACACAAATGGGATGCAGGTACAGTAACCAAACAGCCCTCTCCTATGTCCACAGGTATCAAGACTTATACCTGTACTGTATGTAAA
>JAFUQQ010000001.1 GCA_017472285.1 Clostridia bacterium
ATGGAATCAGACCGCAGAATTTGTTGCCAAATACGGCAAAAAAGGAAAACAGCTTCTTGTGATCGGAGAACTGCAAAATCAGAGCTGGACGGATGCGAATGGGCAGAAAAAATATAAAACTGTCATCGTTTCCGAAGAAGTGCAGTTTACTTCGGCTCCCGCCAAGGAAGAAACGGATGGAAATCCCTCTTTTTCTCCTTTGAACGCACCTAAATTTGAAGAAATTTCCGCAGAAGATGATCTGCCGTTCTGATGATACGATACCGAGATTATGAAAACAGGACAGCATGGCTTCGCGGGCGCAATATTGCTCTCGGTGCTTCCGATATTCCCGTTGTTTGCGGTCTTGTTTCCTACAAAACGCCGCTTGAGCTTTGGAAAGAGAAAACAGGCACGATCATTCCGCCCGATCTTCGCTCAGATCCTCGTGTTTCTTACGGAACGGAAGCGGAGGCAGCACTCCGAACGCTTTTCGCATTGAAGCACAGAGGCGAATATGAAATGGAATATCATCCGTTTCGGATATATTCCGATGATGATACGCCGTTTCTTGCCGCAACACTCGACGGAGAATTAACACGCATCTCCGATAACGAAAAGGGAATTTGGGAATGCAAAACCGTTTTTATCGACAATAAAAAAACGCTTGAAGATTGGAACGGAAGGATCCCCGATAAATATTATGCACAAATCCTCGGTCAATTTGCTTCTACTGATTGTTCGTTTGCGATTCTCAATGCAGAGCTTCGTTTTCCCGATCATTCTGCGGAAATTTGCGAATATTTCATTGACAGAAAAGAATGTGAAAATGATATCTTCTATGTGGTTGGTGAGTGCGAACAGTTTTGGCATTATGTCAGAGAACAGAAAAGACCGCCGACGGTGATTTCACTTTGAAAAATACAAAAAAACAAGAAAAGAGGAAAAACAATATGAAAAAATTCATGATTGGCGATAAAGTCAGATATACGGGAGAAATTCCGTGGCTGAACGGTGAGGTCGGCACGGTGATCGGTACGGATTTCGATGCATCCTGTTATGCTTTGGAATTTGATTTCGATTGTTCGGGGCATGATTGTGATGGCATCGGGACAAAAGGCAGATGTTATTTTGCGGATGCCGACGATCTGGAGCTTGCTTCATGGAAGATCGTTTTGGATGCAGGCGCACGTCTTCCCGAACGGGCGCACGATACAGATGCCGGATTTGATCTTTTTTCCCGTGAAAGCAAAATTGTTCCTGCAAAGGGGGCTGCTATTTTTGATACGGGGGTACATATTGCCATTCTTTTCGGTTTCGTTGGTTTCTTGAAATCAAAAAGCGGTCTGAACGTCAAACACGGCATTACCTCTGACGGTACGATCGACAGCGGATATACGGGAAGTATTGCCGTGAAACTTAATAATCATTCCGATACGGATTATATCGTGGAAAAGGGCGACAAGATTTCTCAGATCGTTTTTCAGCGCTTTGAAGCACCTGATTTTGAAATTGTTTCTTCTCTTGGAAAAACAGAGAGGGGAAACGGCGGTTTTGGAAGTTCGGGAAAATAATACTTTTAAAATGCCTGCGGTGTGAAATTCCGCAGGTGTTTTTATTGTGATTCTTTGAGTGGATAGAAAATTTTTGAAAAAATGAAGAAAAACATAAAATATTGACAGCTCTATGTATAAATTGTACAATTATTCCATCTTTGGAAAAGCGAGGTGATATAGTTTAAAAATAATCATACGTTTACAGGCAAGATTCAGACAGAAAGGACAGGTAAAAGAATGAAAAATTTGAAACGACTTTTGTGTATCTGTTTGGTTATGGCGATGATTTGTCTTTTGCCCAGTATGACACATATCGTCAGTGCGGCAACAAAAGAATCATCGGAAACGGACAATACGGTAACGATGACAAGGGAAAATCAAATTTCAGGACAACCGCTTGAAGCAGTCTCAGCCAATCGGGATCTGACGGCAGAATATGAGAGCGGGATTTGGAAGCAATCGGCATCGGATGTTTCTGCGCAAGGTATTGCACTTGCTTCCGAAGCTACAACGCAAACACCTCCCGATATGATGTACGCGCTTCGAAAAGTCAATCCTGTCTTTTCGGTTAAAAATAACAACAATGAAACCATCGATCTGAATACGGGTAGTTTGAATCTTTCTTATCCCTTGGCGAGTATGGCAGGGGTGAACGGGATGGATCTTTCGCTTTCGCTGAATTATTCGTCTGCTTCCGCAAATACGAGAGATCGTGGTTATGCTGATTATTGTGTACAACCCATTGGATATGTTCGGATTACATATGTAAAGTATTCTACCTTCACATATTTTACAGATGTAAGATATAAAGAAGTAGTAGAAGCGGAGATTTGTCATGAAGATATACTTTCGGAGAGATTATCCTATTATAACGGAGGTCCGTATATCAATAATAATCCATCCGGATACGTTCAAGGAACAAGTGAAGAATATTATTATGAGATATTAGATATTTCGAATATTTCTTATGGATTTTGGTATATGATATCAGTAGAAAAGTCAACACATGTTGCTGAAAAGGGCTTGGGATATGGCTGGAATTTTAATATTCCTTATATAAAACCTATTACTGCATTTGATGAAAATGGCAATGCAGATCATTCGTATAAAATCATTGTTCTTGATAATGGAGAAAACATCGCTTTAGAAGATGATGTCTTTTGGAATTCTTTATATGAGGGATATGCCTATACAGCAACTTCTTCTCTATGGAATGGGAAGAATGTAACGCATATTTTATCCTATAAGGATGGTACCAAATATTATTTTGATGCTGACGATATTTGTATTGGCAAAGAAGATCGTTTTGGAAATCAAATACAATACAATTATACAGCTTCAGGTAAACTTTCTTCTATTTCAGATAATTTTGGACGTTCGATTTCTTTAACTTGGCTTGTTACGGGTGTTTCTGTCACATCTTCTGACGGTAGCACGGTTAAGATTGACATCAATGCAAATCGAATTACTTCCATTACTTATAATGAAAGGGAAACCACAGAGTTTACATATACAGAACAAAATGCGGAGGTAGGGTATCACGATGTATACAATGTGGAATCTACGCTGATTCCTTATCATTTACTGATAGATGTTCAGCATCCGAACGGAAGCCAAAGCTGTTTTCGTTATGAAGAAAATTTTGCCACTCGTCCTGACGGTACGAGGGATGATGTATTTCAAGTATCGGAACGATACGATCTGATCGATGGAGAGGAGAAAAATAATATTGAATATGAGTATTACGGTTGTTATTTGACTGATTATAGTGATTTGGATGAGGAATATTATGAGAAAATTCTGGATACGGGGGAAACTCCCGAGAATATTTGGGAGGAGCAGGGTGTTTTGGTTGATTATCTTGCTATTTTAACCCATTATTCCACCATCGTTTCCGATGGCATTTCCAACACGACGTATTATTTTAATCCCAATGGTCGTTGCAACAGTATTGAGGTAAGAGAAAATGGTGTTTTGTTATCGGTTATAGAATCCTTGTATGAAGGCGACAATCTGATTGCAACCCGTGAAACGCTGGCAGATAGTGCAGGCGATACAATGTCATATTTTACGACATATACTTACGATACGCTTAAAAATGTTGTTTCTGTAAAGAAATTCCAAAACGGCGAATCCATTTATTATGAAGAAACGGCGACCTACAATAATCCATATTCCTTGATTACTTCATCCGCTGTGAATGGTGTTGTCACGAATTATACATATTCATCTGACAGTAAGACCCTTTCTTCCGTAGAAATCAGGGAAGATGAAATCTTGCGTGAAAAAGCGGAATATACTTATCTTTCAAACGGTAATATCAAAACCGAAAAGGTCTATATTTTGCCGGGAAGCACAACGGTTACGACAACTTATCACTATGG
>JAFUQQ010000014.1 GCA_017472285.1 Clostridia bacterium
AGACACCTATGAGGTTCTCCTTACCAATCTGACCGAAAACGAATTTTCAGTGTCCGAGTTGAAGGGGCTTTATGCTATGCGCTGGGGCATCGAAACCTCTTTCAGAGATTTGAAATATACGTTGGCGTTATCCTATTTTCACTCTAAAAAAACGGAGAATATTCTCCAAGAGATCTTTGCAAGACTTATCATGTACAACTTTGCCGAACTGATTACCTCGCACGTACTCGTTAAGCAGAAAAACAGAAAGTATTCTTACAGAATTAACTTCGCTGCCGCAGTACCTGTTTGCCGCAATTTCTTCTTGAAAAATATATCTCCGTCAGATGTTGAAGCTTTGTTGCTTATGTATTTGTTGCCTATTCGTCAAGGGTCTGCCAACCTACGAAGAGGATCTCCTAAATCCGCACCAAGCTTCACATACAGAATACCATAAATTCATCTTTTTTGCAATACTTTTTTGACAGACTTTCTCGTCTGTCTTTTCGTCATGCTCTTTTATCCAAAAAATGCACTTAACTCTGCTTTTCCAGCTTTGTTAAGTGCATCTTTCTTGGGGGCATTAAATTAACTTAATGACATTGCGCGTGATGCGACACCCCATAATTCATATTTCATCAGTTTCTATATCCGTATCTGTTTCATCGGAGTCCGAGCCCGAAGAAATACTACGTCTTAAATCAAACAACGCCTTCATTAAGAGTATGCCTACAATCAGATAAATGATTATCATACCGATAGAGACCACCGTTACAAGCTCGGGCAACCATTTAGCCAAATACCCGATAATAATAACTGCGGTCAGCATAACCGTCTGCAAAGTTCGGTATCTGAGCAACTTGGCATCCAACTCATCATCAGCCGATTGATGCTTAGTGGCAATCGATGCTAAATTTGTAAGTAGCTGAAAATGGAAATAGATATTAACCACACCGATGATTATATCTACAACTTGCAGCATTCCGTCAAGGTCAATAGATGCCCAACTTGCAAGCCAAGATGCAATATGCCATACTGTCAAGATCGTCACCAATGTTCTCAGCAGATTAAGCTCTCGTTCCTCATCGCATAGATAATTGATAGCGGAGAGAAAAAGCAGATAGCCAATGAATGACGGGAGAATACTTACGGTATTGATATTAAAATCAAAATAGATGAAGAAATAGCCCCACGCTACTCTACCGATTCCCGTGTATAGTTTTTGATAATCCGTCATTCCGCTTCGCCTTCCTGCAAAACCAAATCCATATTTGCAATCTTTTCATTGTTCAAATATAGATCGGCAACAAAGTATGCGGGATGCTCAACATCCTTATTGGGGTCTGTACTACCGCCGCCTCCGTCCATAGAAATCGTAGAGTTCCATCCGGGGTTGAGCTTCTTACTTACCACTTGTGCTCCCAAATTTGTGCTACTTACAGTATAGTCCCCACTTGGAATCCGCAAATTTGTTGGGCGTTTATCTCCTTCATATACGGGTTCAATAGACAGCCCTATATGCGTGATCTCATCCTTTTCAGACTCGCTACCAAGATAGATACACTTCGTCGAATGCCACCTTGTAGCCATTGAAAATTCAGCGTTGGGGTTGGGAGTAGTATCAGAGTAAGAACCCGACAAAAAGCTAAGTTCGTGCTGAACGGTAACTCTAAGATCGATTGTATGAATGGTTTGGTAGGTGGCTTCGATTCTACAATCATTTGTTTCGCCCGCATAAGTCATACCGGGTAGTCCGAGACATCCCCAAGATAAGCTTTGGCTTATCGTTTCAACGTGTCTGAAATCTTCAAGCAGTATTGCAACCCATCTTCCGTTTTCTTTCTCAACGCGAAGGTTCTGAACTGCGAGATATGTCATATTTACTTCAGCAGGCTTACCGTCCGGAGGATAATTCAATTCTATTACAAATAGTCCCTCGTAGGCATCTTCATCAATATGCCGTAGGTTGTAAATATAAAAGCCTTCTTGCTTGTTCGCCCACTCATCAATGCCGGGATCCCATATCGGATAAATGCCTACTTCATCCTTTTCAAGCATTTCATTCAATATGGCTTCTTGCATATCTTCGGGGGCGCACATCGCACGGTAATATCCGTTTCTCTCAAGAACTGATTTGCCGTAAGTATCAAATGCTCCTGCGGGAGTGGTACACGGTACGCTTCGCGCAGATGCCAAAGTAAGTCTGACCGAATCATTGAACTCTTGAATGTTGGATGCTTGAGCACCGATCACAAGAGGAAATGCGAGGAGAATGATAACACATACAGAGACAAGACCCATTCCTTGCGGATATTTTTTGAACCGCGCAATGTTTTCAATACGTGCTCTGATGTTCTTGCCGCCATTGTTGATACAAGTGCTGCCGGGCGTTTTAGAGAAACGGTCATTCGCCATAGAAAGAAGAATGTGTCCGTACTCTCTACGTTCTTCGCCTTCAAGATGTTCAAGTACATACTGATGGCAACGCGATTCCATATCGTTTATGGTACGGTTGGCACAATAGACGATCAGAGGATTACACCAATGCAAACACCTTAAAGCACAGATAACCACGCTCCACAAGGTATCTTTGTATTTCAAATGGAACAGCTCGTGAAGTATGATCTTCTCATTTAGCTCATTCTCGGCAGGGATAACCAAGATAGGGCGAAACACTCCGCAAACAAATGCGCTCGGAAGTCCCGACACCTCTATAACTTTACCTATCTTTATTCCATGCTCCGACGCAATCTCTCCAATCCGTGCAAGTTTTTCATCACAAGGACTATCACCAAGCTTCAGCAGACGTCTGAGTTTGAAATACGAGATAAGATACTTGATTATGAACACAAGTATTCCAAGCACATAAACAGCGAATATCCATTCTGCGATAGTTTGCGGAACAGACTTAATGATCGGAATAGGAAACAGCACTTTTGTAAACGAGAAAACGCCAAACCACGACTTGACGATCTCTACAATGAGCTGCCAACGAAACAAAGTATATCTTCCAAACATATCCGCAGGGAGAAGCATAATGATGCCAAGAACACTCCAAACGGCAAACTGCCACTTGGGAGATAGTTTATCCTTGAACAATGCTTTGATAACCAAAATCAAAGCAGCCACTCCCGACACGGTAAGTGTTTGAAGTAAAAAACTCTAAATATCAAACATCGTTACACCTCCATATCGTCAAGGCTCTTTAGCCCTGAGCAAAATGGCAAAAAGCCTTGTGGTATAAGGAGAAAAGCCAGCTCAGGAAAAAGACTTATCACTCCAAAATATATAGAAAACGGTCACCAACTTTGGTATAATAAAGGTGCGAACAATAAAAACCGAGAGGAGATGACCGTTATCTACCGTCAAATGATTTTAAACGACATATCGTTGTTCACATCACAGCCCAAGGCAAAATTTTATGATGAGCTGTTTATGGAACTTGATTTAGATGCCGTTCCCGACCGTCGTTGTGAAAAGGGTCGGCAAGGATATTCCCGCCATGCAATGATTCGTGCAATCATCGTTATGAAATGCGAATGCTTTTCATATATCACCGAATTGGTTGACTACTTGAATAACAATTTACTCATTGCATATTATTGCGGATTCAATATTGTCAAGAAGTTACCCGGATATCACGCTTTCGAACGTTTTATCAAGAATTTTGACAATACTTTACTCAAAAAGTTGATGGCTTCACAAGTGAAAAAGCTCTATGATATGGGGATTGTAGATGCTTCTTTTATTGCTATTGATTCAACGCCGATAGCAGCGAATACAACACAGAACAATCCTAAATCTTTTTCCAAGAATAAGTTTGATCCTCAAAATCATCCTAAAAATGACCTTGATTGCAAACTTGGCGTTCATACAGCTTCCAATCAACATAACGAGAAAAACTACGAGTTTTTCTGGGGTTACAAAAGCCATGTTGTTGTAGATTGTATCAGTGGATTGCCGCTGTGCGAATTAACGACAACTGCCGAAGTTGCAGATCAATCTGTTGCGCTTGATCTTTTGGAAAACACAAATGAAACCATTCCGATTCAGGAATGTACTTTGATTGCCGACAAAGGCTATGACGTTAAGAAAATCTACAATACTGTCAAAAATATTTATGATGGTGATTGTGTCATTCCATTAAATTCCAGAAATCAAAGAAAACCGAAAACGCTCCCTGTCGGCAACATTATTTGTGAAGCCGGTTTTGCCATGCACAAAGACGGAAAAGATTCTTCCGGCAGCAGATGCCGTCAGAAATATTGTTGTCCTTTCAAAAATTCGAAGGATGATTCTGCTTGCACTTGTGCCCATAAAAACTATTTCAATGGAAAGAAAAATCGTGGTTGCACCAAGTATGTGACCATTCCTGATGATTACAGGCTTTCTATTGATCGCTCTTGTATTTCTTTCAAAAAAATCTATGCTATGCGTACCGAGATCGAACGTTACAATGCCAGATTCAAGAAAACCGGTCAAGAACGTATGTGGGTGCGTTCTTTCAATGCCGTTCAAAACCTTTCATCCATTGCGCATATTGCCTTGCTTGCTATTGCTTTAGCTGCCGTAATCACTCAAAAACCCCACCTTAGACTTTCCTTAAAAGCCTCTTTGCGTTCTGCTTAATGACTTGTTTTATCGTTTTTTCGCCCTTTTTACTTGGGCTTTTTCGTCGCGCACTTTTTTCATAACGAGATTTTCCTACTTCTCATTTCGCTCATCTCTATTTGCCGCACCGTAGCAGGTCTTTTCCAAGAAATATTGCTTGTTTACTCTACCTGCAATCGTGATGAAGCCTTGTTCTTTTAATTCTGCGTTTAGTTTTTGAACGATTTTGTAGGCGTAGGACTTGGATATTCCCAAGATTTCAGCCACTTCGTTCACTCTCAAAAAGCTGTGTTTTATCATCGCATCCCTCCTTTCACAAGCTCAGATTTTTTGGCAAGCCTATGTAGCTTTATTGTTGCGGCATTAAACAAATATGCTTAATGTATTTATATTATACTAAACAATTTTGTTTATGTCAAGAGGTTTTTTGAAAAAAGTTAAACTTTTTTGTTATAGTTCTATTGACAAGACCTAAACAAATGTGTTATAATTAGTGTGAACTCAATTGGTGCATAACTTTTTGTACCACTAATACTGTTTACGAGGTGATTTTTATGGCTATCGGAGAAAGAATCCGCTTTATACGCAACTTGCGTGGTATGACACAAAAATATCTTGGAACGGCTGTTGGCTTTCCCGAAAAGACCGCCGATATTCGTTTAGCTCAATATGAGGCAGGAACGAGAACCCCCAAGGCAGACTTGATTGAAAAGCTCGCTGAGGTACTTGACGTTTGCCCCGTTGCGCTTGACGTACCGGATATTGATTCGTATATCGGTCTTATGCACACTCTTTTTGTATTAGAGGATATTTACGGTTTTAAGATAGACAAGCTTGACGATGAGGTGTGTATCCGCCTTGATAAGAATAGAGGCAGTATGTCTGTATCTTTGTTTGATGATTTGTCCGCTTGGCAAAAAGAAGCGGAGAAATACCGAAACGGTGAAATAACCAAAGACGAGTATGACGCTTGGCGTTATACATACCCCGAATATGAGGCAAAGCGGACGAGAGAACGGCTCGATACATTGCGAAAGAAGCAAGGAGAATAATATATGGAACACGCATTAAATGTGACAGGATTAAACAGCACCATATCTGATAGATATGAAAGGAGCGAAAATCGTATAGTCGGTATTATGCTTGCAAGATATGATTTACCTTTGACACAAGCAATCATTGACAGTTGTTATTTGTATTGGCATTATAATACCGACAAAACATTAGATATTTTTTGGGCTGGTTATGGTAAGTATTTGTGTCCCGATGAAGCTTCAAATGATAAAATAATTCTAAAATTTGACGGTAACCAAAATAACGTTTACTATGACCGAAGGGCGTTTATAAGCATAAAAAATGAATTTAACAACATTTTCAAGAAACCCTATCAAGATAAAATAGAACTTGTACTCGTCAACTATCGGGACGGAAAATTAAGATTTAATGAATCTATGAAGATAGATTTGGAAGAAAACTTAGATCCCAATTTTGCCACAATAAGAGAGCTTATGGAATTTATCACTAATGAATGCTCACACACATACAATGTAGCATCTTTGGCAGGTAAGATAAGAAGCGAACGTTTCAAAGACTATGTAAAAAGACAAATAAAAGGCATTACTTTCAGCGACATAATATCTGCTGCTATTGGAATAGCGAGTTTATAACAAAAAAGAGCTAACAGACTTCAAACAGAAATCTGTTAGCTCAAATTTTTTATTTATGAATAATACTCGAATGTTGCCAAAACGTTGCCACGAGGGGGTTTTGAAATTCAAAAGTCCTTATACCGCAAGGCTTTTCGCCGTTCTTGGCATTATTCCCACTCGCTGTGAGGTTCTTTCCCACAGTTACTTTTCGCCTTATTTTAGGCAATTCCCATGAGATTTCCCTCGAATTTTCTCGTTTTTCTCTGTATTCTCTGAGTTCTCAGCCTGTTTGGTACTGTTTTGGTATCAATTTCCTGGAAAATCGGCGGAGAAAAATATGATATTTCAAATCCGTTTAAGACAAGAATGCTTTGTATCAATTTCAAATCCGTTTTTTCTATAAAAGTTCAACGTGCTTTCTTTGTTTGACCCTGTTTCAAGGGACATTTTGTAACAGCCTTTTTCTTTGGCTATTTCAGTTGCTTTCGTAAGTAAAGCCGAGGCATATCCTCTGTTGCGGTAATCTGCATGAGTTACAACATTTTCAACAACGGCAAACGGTCTAACATTATGGGTTAAACTTTCAATGATTGCCATTTGAACCGAAGCAACAACCTTGTCGTTCGCTTCTAATACAAGCAGATACATATTTTCGTCTTTTTCAAACTTACTTAACTTATTCATCCACAAAGACATATCTTGTTCTTCCTGTGGAGAGAATCGTGTCAAATGTTCAAAATATAGTACTTTCAATGCCTCGGCATCAGTCCCTTTTGCTTTTCTGATATTCATAGATGTTTCTCCTAATAATCATATAAATGCGTTTGTTGTCAGAAAACGGTATCAATTTGGTATCACTTGTGGTATCAATAGGATGATATTTGCAAAAAAGTGCCCGAAAACACAAGGGGTTTCGAGCACTTGTAAGCCAGTCGTTATTATTCCCACTCAATTGTGCCGATAGGCTTGGGTGTGAGGTCATAGAGAACGCGGTTGATACCATCGACTTCATGGGTGATACGATCGGTGATCTTATGAAGAACGGCATAAGGGATTTCTTCAATGGTAGCACTCATAGCATCTGTGGTATTGACAGCGCGCATGATAGCGGGCCAACCTTCATAGCGTTTGCCATCTTTGACACCAACGCTCTTGAAATCGGGAACAGCGATGAAATATTGCCATACGTGTTCAGCAAGACCTGCGTTATCAAATTCTTCGCGAAGAATTGCATCTGCTTCACGGAGTGCATGGAGACGGTCACGGGTAATTGCACCGAGGCAACGAACACCAAGACCGGGACCGGGGAACGGCTGACGGTATACCATTGCATGAGGAAGACCAAGTGCTTCACCAACGACACGTACTTCATCTTTATAAAGCAATTTGACGGGTTCAACAAGCTCAAACTGCATATCTTCGGGAAGACCGCCTACGTTATGATGGGCTTTTACACCATCACTTTCAAGAATATCGGGATAAATTGTACCTTGTGCAAGGAAAGAAATACCTTCAAGTTTGCTTGCTTCTTCATCAAATACTTTGATAAATTCACCGCCGATGATCTTTCTTTTCTTTTCAGGTTCTGCAACGTCCTTGAGAAGATCAAGAAAACGGTCTGTTGCATCCACATAAATCAAGTTTGCATCCAATTGATTCTGGAAAATTTCAATAACCTGTTCGCTTTCACCTTTACGCATAAGACCGTGGTTAACGTGTACGCAAACGAGCTGTTTACCGATCGCTTTGATCAGAAGTGCTGCAACAACAGATGAGTCAACACCGCCGGAAAGTGCAAGCAAAACTTTTTTGTTTCCGACTTGTTCACGGACAGCAGCAACCTGTTCAGCAATAAATTGTTCTGCAAGTTCCAGGGTAGTGATACGAGCCATCGTATCAGGTCTGATATTGGAATCCATATCTGTTTTCCTCCTAATAAAATAATAGTATCGATTTTTTCAGGATCGCCTTTTGAAATACAGATCAATCATGAAAAAATAAAAATATCTTTAATAGATTTATTATAAACAAATTCAATAGACTTGTCAAGTGTACTGAAAAAAGTTTTTACAAAAAATGGCATAATTTGTGAATATTTTCTCTTTTTTGGGATGATATTGAAAGAAAAAAATATTTCCTTTTTCCGTGATTTGTTGACAAGCAAAAAGGAAAATGTTATACTAATACAGAGTTAGCATTATTATCCAAATCCGATATATGCATTACATCAAAAAGCGGGCAACGCCCGCTAGAAATTGCTCACCTATCCAAACTTTGCTTGTGTTTGAACAATGCAAAACGGCGAGGTTGATTTTAAGCAATTTCTTATAGAATAAAGATAATAAGGAAAGGAAAATATTTATGAACACGAAAGGTCCTAAAATTTCGCCTCGCGCGTGGGCACTTGCGATGCAGAATCAGATCGATGTTTCAAAAATTACGCCCACAGGTCCGGATGGCAGAATTATTGAAAAAGATGTTTTGCGCGAACTCGAAAAAAAATATGTGGCAGAAACTGCTGAAACAAAGGTTGGAAATGAAACAGTAGAAGCAACCACAACAAAAGAACCCGTCGAAGAAGTGACAACCGAAGAAGTTGTTGAAGAAGTGACGGCAAAAGAAGTCGTTGAAGAACCCGTAACCGAAGAAATTGTTGAAGAAGTCGCAACAGAAGAAATTGTTGAAGAAGTCGCAACAGAAGAAATTGTTGAAGAAGTCGCAACAGAAGAAGTTGTCGAAGAAGTCGCAGCGAAGGAAGTCGTTGAAGAAACCGCAGCAGAAGAAGTTGTTGAAGAAGTCGCAGCGAAGGAAGTCGTTGAAGAAACCGCAAAGGAAGAAGTTGTCGAAGAAGTCGCAACGGAAGAAGTCGTTGAAGAACCTACAACGGAAGAAGTCGTTGAAGAAGTCACAACGAAAGAAGTTGTTGAAGAACCCGTAACGGAAGAAGTTTTCGAAGAAACCGCTATCGTTACAGCTCCGGTTGTTACCATTGCCAAAGAAGGAAAGAAAAAAGAAGAACCCAAAGAAAACGTAAAAGAAAAAACGTATTCTTTCGGTACGGAAGCCTTTCGTCATACGGACGTAATCATTCCGAGAACCGAAAAATTGCCCGAAAGCGCACCTATGACAATTACGATGTCTTTTGATGCTTCTTCCATTGTCAGATTGCATCAATCGATCAAAGAAAACGGTGAAGCTCTTGGACTTCCGCATATCACGATCAATGATATGATCCTTTTTGCTTCGGCAAAGCTTCTCAAGAAAAATAAGATTCTCAACGCGCATTTTCTCGGTGATAAGATCCGTTATTTTGACGGTGTACATCTTGGTTTTGTTGTCGATACCGGTCACGGTATGGAAACCCCGACTGTTTTTGATGCGGACAGACTTTCGCTTTCTGCGCTTTCCAAAATTACGGGTGCGTTGATTCGCGGCGCGAGGGCAGGTAACGTATCTCCCGAAAAAAATAAGCTTTGCGCTTCTTTCATGGTTACCAATCTCGGTATGAGCGGTGTGGAAGGCTTCACCCCCGTTTTGACTGCACCTCAGACAGGTTCTCTCGGTGTTTGCGCTTTGCAAAGAAGAATCAAAACCGTCGGCGGTACGGATGTTTCTTATTCCTGTATCCCGCTTGCGCTGACGTTTGATCCTCGCGCATTGGATACGGCAAGTGCCGCAAAATTCCTTCGTGAACTTTGCGCTTCTCTTGAAAACTTTGAATTGCTTTTAGTAAAATGAGCGGGGTGCACCCGCCTGCAAATTTTCGCCTTTTTGAACTTTTTCCGTATTGGATACGACAAAACAGCGAGGTTTGATTGAAGTAATTTTTTAAAAAAACAAGAATCCTTTTTGAAAGGAATGGTTTTTATATGTCCTCTTATATGTCTATGGAAACCAAAAGACCTTTGGCAAATATTGCGGTCCGTTTTCGTGAAGTTCCTGTTTGCCAATACCGTCTTTCCGTTTCCGATGAAAAACGAATTTATTCTCCGCGTGAATTTCTGAGAATCTATCAGAATATGGCTTTGATCCGTGAATTTGAAACCATGATTTCCGATCTGAAATGCAGCGGAAGTTATCAGGATATCGTTTATCCGATCAAAAATACGGTTGCGATCGATATCGGTAAAGAAGCCATCGCCGTCGGCGAAGCATATTGTTTCGATAAAAACGATATCCTTTTTTCCTCCGGAAAAAGTCTTAGCGATCTGATCGCAAAAGGACTTTCTTCCATCGCAAAGATGACGGATTATGAAGTCGTGGATATGATGAGAAAATATCATTCCGGCGCGATCTTATCCATCGTCGCGGAAGCGGCGGAACAGGATGCCAAACCTAAGGACGTGGCAATTGATTTCCTGCTTTACGGCATTCTTTGTGAAATTTTTTCCAAGATCACGGGTTTTCATTATGGTCTTGGCGATGCTTCCAATATCTTCTGCGAACCTCTCGGGATCTATCCCGGCGGTTCTGTGACGACCACTTCCGCGGGCTTTGCCGTTGGTGCGGCAGTTTATAAGAAAAATATGGGTATCGGCGGAAACGTCATTGCCAATATGAGCGAAGATGCCGCTTTTGACGGACGCGCATGGGAAGCCTTCTGTCTTTCCGAATCGGGTGCGTTCCGTGAAGCAAGCAAAAAATATGAGGGTCTGCCGATCCTCTTTACGATGAGCCGTGTGCGTGAAAACGGTGAAGACGCGGCTGTGATCAAAAGATGTATTTCCCGTGTATGCGCAGGTCTGGATGCCAATTCCATGCACGCAGAAACGGTGAACGGTAGCGATCCGCTTGCTGTAATCGATGCGGTTACACGCAAAAAAGAACGCTTGACCCGTGGGGAAGGTCCTGCGCTCCTCGAATTTATTTTCGATGATCTGAAAGTCAATCCCGAAGGTATCGATCCTGTCAAGGCATACCGTCAGAAATTGATCGAAAACGGTATCGTCAGCGAAGCAAATATCGATGCTCTGGACGATATCATTATCAGCCGTATGAAAAAAATCTGCGCCCTTGCTGCTGATGATGAAAGATCGCCCCGTGCGAGTGCCGAAAATCTCGAAGCCATCGTTTATGGCTCCGAAGATGAAAAAAATCCCAAAAATTTGCCGAACGGAAAGCTTTTGCCTGAAGTCAGAATCCCGAAAAAAGATTCGTCACGGCTGAAAACGATCGCGGAAAAAGTACATTCCGCGTACAGCCTGGACGGTACACCCGTGGCAAAAGAATTCCGTTATAATATCAGCGATGCGTTTTTTGAACCGATCGCGGATATGCTGTATGCCGATCCGAGATTGATCGTTTGCGGTATGCAAACAGAAGACACGGACGTTTACGACGGTCTTTCCGAAATGGTTCCCAATTATCGTTTCTTCCGCGTTTCCTCTTCGGAACAGGCTCTCGTTTCACTTGCAGTCGGTTATGTGATGTGCGGCGGACGTGCTGTCGTTTCTCTGAAAAATGCGGATTCGCTTGCCAACGTCGCTGACATTCTGATCCGTCAGGTCGCAAAATGGCGCGCGATGAGCGGCGGAGAACTCCGTATGCCCATCGTTTTGCGCGTGCCCGTGACCTCAAGAAAAGATACACAGAATGCGGATGAGCTGTTATCGCTCGTTTCTGCCATCCCCGGTCTAAAAGTTATCTATCCCGTCACACCTTATGACGCAAAAGGGCTGATGACCTCCGCGCTCAAAGAAAATAATCCCGTCGTTTGTTTTGAAAATCAAAGACTTTACGATATCGGGGAATATTTTGAAAAAAGCGGTGTTCCCGCAGAGCCGTATACCGTCCCGATCGGTATTCCATCTCTGAAAAGGGAAGGCAAAGATCTTACGATACTGACGTTCGGTGCATCGCTTTACCGCGCGATGGATGCGGCAAAGGTTTTGGAAGAAGTTTACGGCATACAGGCAGAAATCATCGATGCCCGCTCCGTTGTTCCTTTCGATTATGCGCCGCTGCTCAAATCCATTGAAAAAACGGGTAAAGTCCTGATCGTCGGGGAAGGAACGGAACGCGGTTCGGTCATGCGTGATATCGCTTCGGGCATTGCGGAATTTGCTTTCGATCTTCTGGATGCGCCGCCGATCGCACTCGGTTCGCGTAATTGGATTACACCGCCCGCGGTCTATTCGGGTTATTATTATCCGACTGCCGCAACGATTCTTGACGTGATCCATCAGAGGATCATGACACTTGAAGGTTATGAGCCGCTGCAATATACGGATGCGGAAGAAAAACTCCGCCGTTCCGCAAAAGGCTTATAAGTGGTGGGCAACGCCCACTTGAAATTGCTCACCTATCGAAGTTTTTCCCGCATTCAGATATGGCAAAACGGCGAGGTTGGAATAGCGATTTCTTATAAAATAAGAGAGGGCAACGCCTACTCGATTTAGCAATTTTTTATCGTTTTAAAAAAGAATATTGTTCCTTTTTCCGTTCGATTTTTCGATCGGAAAAAGGATATCAATACGGGAAAAAACAAAATCAATTATCATTTACAGGAGGAATCTAACATGGCAACAGAAAGAAAAGACATTGAAGCACGTTACAAATGGGACCTTTCCGTGATCTATCCGACAGAAGAGGACTTTTATGCGGATTATGCAAAAGCGGAAAAATCGATCAAGAATTTCGCAAGATACGAAAAAGTAATGTGTAGTAGCGCAAAGGATCTCTATAATACTTTGAAGTATCTGACGGATATCGAAGCGATCATCAATAAGCTTTGGCAGTACGCACACCTCAATTTTTCCGTTGAAAGCGCAAACAGCGCATATCAGTCCCTCACCGCAAAGGTTCGTAATCTTGCGGTTGCGGCAGGCACGGCATCCTGGTTCGTTGAACCTTATATCCTTCGTATCGATACGGAAACGATGGAAACATGGTTTACCGAATACAAAAAGCTCGCAACCTTCCGCCGTATGATCGAAAAGATCATGAGAAGAAAAGAACATGCGCTTTCCGATGAATGTGAAAAACTCATGGCAAAAATGGAAAATTGCCTTGGCGCACCCGATGAAGTCCGCAATATCCTCGTCAATGCCGATCTCCGTTTCGGTAAAATCAAGGATGAAAACGGCAATTCCGTTGAACTTACCGATCCCAGCTACGCAACATTCCTGATGAGCGGCGACCGCAAAGTTCGCAAAGCAGCTTTCACAACGCTATATAAGACTTATGAACAGTTCGGCAATACTTTCGGTACGATGATGAACGCGATGGTCAAGGAAAGCACTACGCTTGCAAAGGTTCATAATTTTGCGGATTCCCTTACAGCATCCACCTTCAAGGATGAAGTCACACCCGAAATTTATAATAATCTCATTGATTCCGTCAATGCAGGTCTTCCCGTTCTTTACGATTATTACGCGCTGAAAAAAGAAGTTCTCGATCTGAAGGAATTCCATCTTTACGATATTTACACCTCTCTTGTCGGTGAGCTTGACCGTAAATATACTTATGACGAAGCTGTCGAAGAAGTTCTCAAGACCGTCGACGTATTCGGTAAAGAATATGCCGATGCACTCCGTGCTGGTCTTACCGAAAAAGGTTGGGTAGACGTTTATCCTTGCAGAGGCAAACGCGGCGGCGCATTCAGCTCCGGCGGCCCCGGCACAGAACCTTATATCCTGATGAACTATCTCGGTACGCTTGACAATATCTGCACACTTGCGCATGAAGCGGGTCACTCCATGCACACATGGTTCTCCACACATTACAATAAGCCCCACAATGCAAATTATACGATTTTCGTTGCGGAAGTTGCTTCTACCGTCAATGAGCTTCTTCTGATGCACCGTAAGCTCAGAGAATGTGAAAGTGCTGATGAAAAGCTCTATATCCTCGATCAGATCATGGAAACCTATAAAGGCACATTGTTCCGTCAGACCATGTTCGCTGAATTTGAAAAAACGATCCACGCGCTCTGTGAAAAAGGCGAACCCCTCACATCTGATCTTCTCAGCAAAGAATATTATGATCTCGTTTGCCGTTATTTCGGTGACGGTGTCGTTTGCGATCAGCAGATCGCTTATGAATGGATGCGTATTCCTCATTTCTATATGAATTTCTACGTTTATAAATACGCAACCTGTATCTCTGCGGCTTCCGCGATCGTGAAACGCATCGAAACCGAAGGCGCTTCTTACGTGAAGAAATATATCGATTTCCTCAAATGCGGCGGTTCCAAATCTCCGCTCGAAAGCCTTCTCGTTGCAGGTATCGATATGACACAGCCCGAAGTCGTTACCAGTGCGATCGATGATTTTGCTGATGCCATTAAGCAGTTCAGAGAAATCTATAACAACAAAAACAATTGATCATGATGAAAATTCCTCTCCGTCGGAGAGGAATTTTTATTTATAAACAATTTTCTATTTTATCTAAACGGATATAGCGAATTTCTTTTCCTTTTTTTGAGCATAGTTTATTGTATTCTATGTGCCGCCTTGCTTTTTTCCATTCCATATTGCAAGAACGATATTTGACTGATCTACCATATAACGATTCCTTTTTTCCATACATCCACGATGATAAAAGGGAGAAAGAATTGTTTGTCGACACTGCATCAATATCAGATTTTTAGCTATGTCATAATCTGACGGTTTCTTTTTAGGATGGATTGGATAAGGGAGAGCCGCTTCCAATGTGATATCGTTTTTTGTATCTCTTTGAAAAAATAAGACGGCATCAGCAAAATCCATATCCGCTCCTTCTGCCATCCCGGAAATAAAATGATCATAGCCTTCATCGATTAATTTTTCAATTTCTCTGTAAAGTGTCACAATATAGTTTACATATTGCTCATGATTCTTATCACGTTCAAAAGGGAATCCTTGAGATCGATGTCCTGTTACACAACAAATCATGTTTTTATACCTCCATTTTGTCTTTTTGACCAATATGACGGACAATATTTTTTGTAATTATATCATAAACTAAAATAAATTGCAACCAATATTGGTCAATTTAATAAAAATGAAGAGGAAAAATCGATGGAACAAAAACTTCGTAGGGATAGATGCATCGGAGATAATTTGCGGTTGCTTCGTGATCGATATGATATTTCACAGGAAAAATTATGTGCGGAATTGCAACGGAGAGGTTGCGATATCGACAGAAGTACCTATGCAAAATATGAAGCAGGTGAACTGAATGTAAAGATCAGTGTTTTGATAGAATTGAAAAAAATATACGGATGCACATATGAAGATTTCTTTGAAGGTCTTGATATATCAAAAGAATGACCTATTAAAGTTTTTTGAAGGGGTAAAGGGGAAACTTTTTTTCAAAAAAGTTTCCCCTTATAACTCTTGACAAAATACCCCTTGGGGGTATATAATGACAGTAAAGAAAGATGTATCAAAGGAGTCGGAAATGGAAAAAGAATGTTGTTGTTCGCAAAAGAAAAAAGAACGCTCCGAACAGGAATACAAAAACCTTATCAACCGTCTGAACCGTATTGAAGGACAGGTACGCGGAATACGGGGCATGGTGGAAAACAATGCGTATTGCACGGATATTCTGATGCAGGTGAGCGCGGTGAATGCCGCCTTGAATGCATTCAATAAGGAATTACTTGCCAATCATATCCGAACCTGTGTGGCAGAGGATATCCGGACGGGTAAGGATGAAACCGTTGATGAATTGGTCCTGACATTACAAAAATTAATGAAATGAGGTGTTTGATATGGAATATATGGGAATTGCGATCTTGGTCGCGGTACTTTTGGTCGTGATCTTTATTGCTTTGCGCTCGACGGTGAAGCATATGAGAGGGCAGGGCGGCTGTTGCGGCGGCAGTAACGATGCAGTCAAAACCGAAGAAAAAATTTTGGATGTGCCCGTTATTATGAAAAAAATCGTAATGATCGAGGGCATGCATTGCGTGAACTGTGAAACGAGTGTCATGCGCGCGTTCAACCGTATGGATGGTGTTGCGGCAAAGGCTTGTCATAAAGAAGGAAAAGCAACACTTTCCCTTGCTCGTGAGATCACGGATACGGAAATTCGTCTGACGATCGGCAATCTCGGCTTTACGGTCAAAGATATTCAGACAAAAATGCTTTGAATTTGAAAGGATGTGAAAATTTTTGGAACAGTATAATGTAACAGGTATGAGTTGCGCGGCTTGCAGTGCGAGAGTGGAAAAAGCGGTTTCGGCTGTGAAGGGCGTATCTCTTTGCTCGGTCAATCTCCTGACAAATTCTATGAACGTTGAGGGAACGGCGGGAACGGATGCCATTATTGCGGCTGTGGAAGCGGCGGGTTACGGTGCATCTCTCAAATCCGCAAATACGGAAAAAACAACGTCCGCATCTAAAGAAGATGCCCTGAAAGACAGGGAAACACCCGTTCTGAAACGCAGACTTTTTGCTTCTCTTGCTTTTCTGGCGGTGTTGATGTATATTTCCATGGGACACGTCATGTGGAATTGGCCTCTCCCTGCGGTACTTGCGGAAAATCCGCTTGCCATCGGTCTTTTGCAGATGATCCTTGCGGCGATCGTTATGATCGTCAATCAGAAATTCTTTATCGGTGGAACAAAAGGCGTTCTGCACGGTGCGCCGAATATGGATACGCTGGTGGCACTCGGTTCGGGTGCATCGTTCGTTTACAGCGTATACGTTCTTTTTTCCATGACGGCGGCACAGATGAACGGTGATACGGAAGCCGTCATGCACGGTTTGCACGATTTCTATTTTGAATCAGCGGCAATGATTTTAACACTCATTACCGTGGGTAAAATGCTCGAAGCGAGAGCGAAAGGCAAAACTACGGATGCTTTGGCAAGTCTGATGAATCTTGCACCCAAGACTGCAACCGTACTTCGTGACGGCAAGGAGGAATCCGTTCCTGTTGAAACTGTCAGAAAAGGCGATATTTTTCTCGTCCGTCCGGGCGAACAGATTCCCGTGGACGGTATTGTTACCGAGGGACACAGTGCGGTCAATGAATCTGCTCTTACGGGAGAAAGTATCCCCGTCGATAAAGAGATTGGGGACAGCGTTTCTTCGGGTACGCTGAATGAATCGGGTTTTCTCAGATGTGAAGCGACACGTGTCGGTGAAGATACCGCGCTTTCACAAATCATCCGCATGGTCAGCGATGCGGCGGCAACCAAAGCTCCGATTGCAAAAATTGCAGATAAAGTTTCAGGTATTTTTGTACCGACAGTCATCGGGATTGCACTCGTTTCTCTTGCTGTTTGGCTGATCGCAGGCGAAACTATCGGTTTTGCACTCGCAAGAGCCATCTCCGTGCTTGTCATCAGTTGTCCTTGCGCGCTCGGGCTGGCAACCCCCGTTGCGATCATGGTCGGCACGGGCAAAGGCGCGAAAAACGGTATTCTTTTCAAAACCGCGGCTTCTCTTGAAGAAGCGGGCAGAGTGAAAACCGTCGTTCTTGATAAAACGGGTACGATCACAAGCGGCGCGCCGAAAGTAATCTCCATGCATCCCGAAAAGAATATTTCCGAAACGGAACTTCTTTCCGATGCTTACGCTCTGGAAAAGAACAGCGAACATCCCCTTGCCAAAGCCATCCGTGAAAAAGCGGAAGAAATGCAGATCGGTTTTCAGGAGGTTTCCGATTTTGAAATCTTTGCGGGCAACGGACTGACCGCCCGTCTGCACGAAGATCAGCTCTACGGCGGTAATTTGAAATTCATTGAAACCAAAGCGAAAATTTCCGATTCTTTGAAAACAAAAGCTTTGGCACTTGCCGAGGAAGGAAAAACACCGCTTTTCTTCGCGAAAAACGGTGAATGTATCGGCATGATTGCGGTTGCTGACGTAATCAAAGAAGATAGTCCCGCGGCGATCCGCGAGCTTCGTGATATGGGTATCCGTGTCGTGATGCTGACGGGGGACAATGAACGTACCGCGGCGGCGATCGGCAAAGAAGTCGGCGTGGATGAAGTGATCGCGGGTGTTATGCCGGATGGCAAAGAAGCTGTGATCCGAGGTCTTTGTGAAAAAGGTAAAGTGGCAATGGTCGGTGACGGTATCAACGATGCTCCCGCATTGACGAGAGCCGATATCGGTATCGCGATCGGCGCGGGTACGGATATTGCCATCGATGCGGCGGATATCGTTCTGATGAAAAGCCGTCTTTCCGACGTGCCAGCGGCGATCCGACTGAGCCGTGCCACACTCCGCAACATCCATCAGAATCTTTTCTGGGCATTCTTCTATAATATCATCGGTATTCCGCTTGCGGCGGGTGTATGGTATCCGCTTTGGAGACTCAAACTCAGTCCCATGTTCGGCGCGGCAGCGATGAGTCTTTCCAGCTTTTGTGTCGTTACCAACGCATTGCGTCTGAATTTCGTTAAGATCCGCAATGTGAAAAATAATAAAATTCAAATGGAGGAAAATAAAATGGAAAAAACAATGAAAATCAAAGGCATGATGTGCGGTCATTGCGAAGCAAGAGTCAAAAAATGCCTCGAAGCACTCCCCGAAGTCAGCGAAGCTGTCGTCAGCCACAAGAAAAACAGCGCTGTCGTCAAACTTTCTGCTGAACTTGCGGATGACGTTCTCAAAAAGACCGTTGAAGATCAGGGTTATCAAGTCATTTCCATCAAATAAACAAAAACGCTTCCCAACAGGGAAGCGTTTTTGTGTACTGTTGGGCGGCCGCCCGAACCCGCTTCAAGAGAACTTTTTAAAAAAAGTTCCCTTGAAAATCCTTCAAAAACTTTCTCTGTGGTTCTCGACCGTTATTATGCGGAGGCACCACAGAGAAAAGCTTTTTAAGGCGGGGTGCGGGGAGGTGCTTTTCGCAAAAAGCACCTCCCCGAAAAATCAGATCACTTCTTTGAAAAAAACTTTTCTCAGAAATGCACGGACCTTGGGCGCTTGTCCTTCACGTGCATCTTTGATGTTTTGACGGTGGCGGTAAATGACACTCGTACTGCAAAGCAAGGCGATGAAAAATGCGGAAAAGCTACGGTATTTCAATCCTGCCAGAAACGGATAGAGAATGGATGCGCTGACAGGCAGAACACAAATATAATTGATAATCAGCGTAAGCGCGGCGCAAACAAGTAAAAGAAAAAGAAATTGCTGCGGACTTTCGGCAAGGATAAAGCCGCCGAGAGAAGCCAATCCTTTTCCTCCGTGAAAACGGAGATAAAAAGGAAAATTATGTCCGAGAACGGCAGATGTTCCCGCAACGATTCCCGCATACATCAGCTTCGGAAAAATTTTCAGACAAATTTCAACGGCAAGAAATGCTTTCATTACATCAAAAAGCATAACGATCAGACCATAGGATTTTCCTAAGACCATCATCGTATTGGAACCGCCGAGATTGCCTGTTCCGTGATTGCGGAGATCCACTTTTTTTATTTTGGAAAAAAGATAGGAAGGGCTGATACAGCCGAGAAAATAACCGATCAGGATACAAGGTAAATAATCAAGCATATTGAAATCCTTTCTTTCATTTTTAGGATGTAGGGAAACGTGAACCGCATGACAGACAAAATAGGGTTCCGGGCGGAGAATATTCTCCGCAAGAGGAACATTTTTTCATGCTTTTGAAGCGTTCTTCATGGAAATCTTTCAGAAGTGTCAGAACACCTTCGTCAAGGACACCATCGATGACAGCGGTTTCCAGAATAGCATCAGAGATACGGATATGTTTCATAAGGACAGAAAGAAAATGCCAATCGATCTCTCCGTGAATGATCTTGTCGAATATGGAGATTTTTGCGGAGAAATTGAGAAAAGGGAGCATTTTTTCGAGGAGGGATTCATCGATCCGATTGAAATCCGAGGTGCTGAGCAATTCCCAGAAACCTCTGTCGCTCATATAAGAAAAGAGGGAAATGAAATTGGAGATATCGATACCTTGCGCGGCAAAGCCTTGCACGGCGCGGTCAAGTACGCTCGGTTTTAAAAACGGTGCGATATTTTCAAGCTCGCGGATATTGCAATGACAGCAATTGATATCTTTGCCGAGTGCGGCATTTTTGAGAAGCTCCTGTTCGCCGTCGGTCGGGGTTCCCGCGCCGATCAGTTCGTCGATGGAGATATTGAAAATTTTAGCGATCTTTACAAGAATGGAAATGTCGGGAAAGCTATCGCCTTTTTCATAGCGGGATACCGCCTGACGTGTCAGGTTCAGCTTATCCGCAAGCTCAGATTGTGTCATATCCGCATTTCTGCGGAGCGTGGAAAGATTCGCGCAAAAAAGATCAGCGTCAAACATGATGATTCCTTTCTACTAACTTGTAACATTTAAAAGCTTAGTTCTCAGGAAAGCCCCCTCCGCATTGTCATCCTCGAACATCGCAGACCGGATTCTTCGTTTCTCTCCTTTTTGTCGAGAAACTCCAGAATGACAGCGGTCTGCGATGCGAAGGATCTTGCGGACGGGAAATATAAAGTTTTAAGTGTTACAACGTACTACGGGGGATACTGTAAAATGTGTTTTTTGATGTTGGCTCTATTTGTATACAACGCAGTCTTCGCCGAGAATCTGTTTTAAAAGACGGAACATATTCGGCAAAATTTCCGTGGAACGCCCGATGGCTTTGACGTATTTTTTCGTGGAAACGTCATAGAAAACGACGGGGGTTTGTCCCTCGAAAATTTCAAGCAGACTGCAAGCACGGCGACATTCGGTGCTCTGTACGGAAGGTACTTTCAGATAGAGGGTTTTGGGTTTTTGCGTTGTGGAAGATGTTTGTGGAGGCGTATGTTTTGTTTGGGTGTGTGTTTCCTTTTTTTGCGGTTCGGCGCGTTGATAACGGGGCTTTGCAAGCGGTTCGGCTTCTCCCGAAAAATCTGTTTGCAAAACGGCGATATCCGAAACGAGAAGCTTCGGCGCGCTGTCCTCGGAGATGGAAAGCTCTCCGAGGACGGCGATCGGGGTATCGGGAGAGAGGAAATACGTATGTTTTTCCAATATTTTTGGGAAAACCACAAGTTCCAATTCACCAAAACGGTCTTCGATCTTGAGAAATGCCATTGGTGCGCCCGTGCGCGTTTGTTTATTGGTCCGTTCCGTAATGAGTCCCGCGAGAGTCACGGTATCATGATCGTTATAGATATCCGTTTCTTCTTCGATTTCGGTCAAGAGATCGCCGAGGGAAGACAGTGCGCCGAGTGCTTTGGCATGAGCTTTGTAATCGTCAAAGGGATGCCCTGAGAAATACATTCCCATGCTTTCTTTTTCCTGATAAAGACGTTCTTTTGTGGAAAATTCGGGCAGATCGGGATAGGTATAATCCGCTTCGGGATAATCGTTTTCCATCGCGAAATTGCCTATGGAGAAAAGATCGAATTGCCCTTCGACTTTTCCGCGGTTTTTCTTGAGATAGATATCGATGATCTTTTCATATTCGGAAAGAAGGGCGGAGCGTTTTGTGCCGAGGGAATCGAAAGCACCGCTTTTGATGAGGCTTTCGACCTGACGTTTATTGAGGTCACGGCTGCTCATACGCGAAACGAAATTTTCAAACGAGGTGAATTTTCCGTTTCTGCGTTCGGCGGTGACTTCTTCGAGGAAGTTTTTGCCGACGTTTTTGATGCCGAGAAGTCCGAAGCGGATGGCGCGTTTGCCTTTGTGTTCAATGACGCTGTACGTTTCACGGCTTTCGTTGATATCGGGACCGAGAACGGCGATCTTCATTTTTTGCGCCTGATCGACGTAAACGGCGGTTTTTGTCATATTGCCGAGAACGGATGTGAGCAAGGATGCGAGATATTCGCAAGGGTAATGTGCTTTGAGATATGCCGTGCGGTAAGAAGTGTATGCGTAAGCGGTGGCATGGCTTTTGTTGAAGGCATACGATGCGAAAGCCGACATGGTATCAAATATTTCTGTTGCGACTTCTTCGGAAATTCCCGCGGCGATCGCACCATGGCAAAGTTCATTGCCGTTTTCATCTTTTTCACCGTAGATGAAAGCCTGACGCGCGTTTTCCATTTCGCCCGCTTTCTTTTTGGACATGGCACGGCGGATGATATCCGCTCTGCCGTAAGAGAAACCGGCGATATCACGGCAGATATTCATGACCTGTTCCTGATACAGGATACAGCCTGAGGTTTCGTCGAGTATCTTTTTGAGTTGAGGGCAGCTGTATTGGATCTTTTGGGGGTTATTGCGGTATTCAAGGAATTTCGGGATGGAATCCATCGGACCGGGGCGGTAGATGGAGATCGCGAGGATAATATCTTCAAGGCAGAATGGTCGCATCTGCACGAGCATTTTCCGCATACCGACCGATTCGAGCTGGAAAATACCATCGGTTCTGCCAGATGAGATGAGTTCATAAGTTTCTTTGTCGTCAAAGGGTACGCGGCGCAGATCAAAATCAGGATCGCGCAGACGGATCTGTTTTTCCGTATCGGACATGATCGTAAGATAACGAAGCCCCAAAAAGTCAAATTTCAAAAGTCCGAGTTTTGCGACGGTATCCATCGGGAATTGCGTGAGGATCATTTCATCGTTGACGGCAACGGGGACGTAATCATGTACGGGTTTATCTGTGATAACGATACCCGCGGCGTGAGCGGATGCATGACGGGGCATACCTTCGAGCGAACGTGAGATATCGATCAGACGGCGGATGCTCTCATTTTCCTGATACATATCACCGAGTTTGCCCGACATCGCATCTTCGATGGTGATATGCAGATCATTCGGAATGGCTTTCGCGACAACATCAACTTCGGCGTAACTCATACCGAGCACGCGTCCGACATCACGGATCACGGCTTTTGCCGCAAGTGTACCAAACGTAGAGATGCCGCAGACGTGATCTCTGCCGTATTTTTCGGAAACGTATTCAATGACTTCTCCTCGTCGGTCATAACAGAAATCCGTATCAAAGTCGGGCATACTGACACGCTCGGGATTGAGGAAGCGTTCAAACATGAGGTTATAACGGATGGAATCCACGTCTGTGATACCGACAAGATATGCCACAAGGCTTCCCGCACCCGAACCTCGTCCGGGACCTGTCGGGATGTTCACGCTTTTTGCATAGCGGATGAAGTCAGCGACGATCAGATAATATTCCGCATATCCCATACCTGTAATGACGGAAAGCTCATATTCGATGCGTTCACGGTAAACGGTTTCCGTATGTTCTTCCGTAAAGATGATCTCACCGTCGACCAGTTTGTTTTCAAAACCTTCAAGTGCGAGTCTTCGCAGATATTCTTCGGGAGTTTCTCCCGTTTCGGGACAGAAGCGGGGAAGATATAATTTGGAAAAATCGAAATCGAAATGACAAAGATCGGCGATCTTTTGCGTGTTTTCGATCGCTCCTTCATAATCTTTGAAAAGGGAGGTCATTTCTTCTTCACTTTTCATATAAAATTCATCGGTTTCAAAACCGAACGGTCTGCCGTCTATGATCTTGTTGCCCGTTTGGATACACATGAGAACGGCTTGCGTATCGGCATCGTTACGGCGCAGATAATGCACGTCATTGGTCGCAACGAGCGGGATCCCTGTATCTTTGGAAAGGCGGAGGAGTTCTTTGTTGACGGCTTTCTGTTCTTCGATGCCGTGATCCTGAATTTCGAGATAATAAGAATCTTTGCCGAAGAGTTCCTGCATGGAAAGCGCGTGTTCTTTTGCTTTTTCATATTCGCCGTTTGAAAGCAAACGGGGGATATAACCGGCAAGGCAGGCGGAAAGACAGACGAGTCCTTCACTATGCTCGGAAAGAAGATCAAGGTCGATACGCGGTTTGGTATAAAAACCTTCCGTATAGGCTTTGGAAACCATATAGATCAGATTTTTATATCCCGTTTCATTTTTGCAAAGGAGCAGAAGATGATAGCGTGTGCCGTCTGTTTCATGGCGTTTATTGAAACGGGACCCTGCGGCAACGTAGACTTCACAGCCGATGATAGGTTTGACGTGATAATCTTTGCAGGCGCGGTAAAAATCAACGACACCGTACATCGACCCGTGATCGGTGATGGCAACGGCGTTCTGCCCGAGCTCTGCGGCGCGGCGGGGAATATCACGCACACGGCAAGCACCGTCGAGCAAGCTGTATTCACTGTGTAAATGAAGATGTACAAACGGCATGGCTTTTATCCTTTCTGTTGTATCGTTTTATAATAGATTTGTTCGGTAACTGAAAAATACTTCCGGGGCTGTCATTCTGAGCAAGCCCTCCTGAGATTCGTTCGATTTCTTTTTTATACCCTTCGGACAAAAAAAGTTCGCTCAGAATGACACGGGAGGGCGCGTCGAAGAATCTGATTCCGAATTATCGAACGGGTCTAATGGCTGAAAATTGATCAGATTTTCTTTGGCATAAATTTGAGCGTAACTGCCCTTGGGTGCATGGATTGTCAGATACTCACATCCCGAAAACGCATCGGGGGAGATTTCCGCTACGCTTCGGGGGATGGCAATGTTTCGCAGATCAGAACAATCTTCAAATGCGCGTGTTCCGATGCCCGTATGCCCGTCCTCAAGAAAAACGTCCGTGATCGTAGCGCATTTTCTGAGGGAAAATTGCACGGGGATTCCTCTGATCTGTGCGGGGATGGTGACGGCAGAACAAGTTCCTTTATATTTTGTGATGACGTAAATTCCGTTTTCTTTTTTGATCGAAAAAATCTTTTTATAATCCGCAAGTGTCTTTTCACGCAAGCCGAAATCCTTTTCCGTTTGGATTTCATCCATTTTTTCAAGGATTTCGGGAGGATACAGTTTGTTTTTATAATTCAGAAGCATGGAGCGGATCTCAGGATTATTTTCGGATTTTCCGATATACATATCGATCTCATCGGGAGACATTTTAGATATCAGGGAAAGCATTTTTGCGATGGCTTCCGTTTCGTGTTTTTCGATCAGAACGGGGAGAAATTGTTCGCGGAATTTTTTGTTTGTGATACGGTTTTGCAATTTCTGATACAGAATCGGATTGGTGATCATCGTACCCGATAAAAAGGAGAGTGCGAGATTTTGCGTTCCTATTTTATCGATGAGCATGAATGCTTGTTCTTCATCTTTGGACTCGGGGGCCAGTATCCATTCTCTGGCATGGAGCATTTGACCGGGAAAGACCTCTCTGCCGAGATGACGGATGCCGTTTCCGATGGAGATGCTTTTTAAATTGTCGCAATAGTGAAATGCCCACATACTGATATCGGTTACGCTGTCGGGGATTTTGATGGTCTGTAAATTGGAGCAATATGTAAAAGCATGATACCCGATGCTCGTTACGCCTTCGGGAATGACGACATTCTGTACGGTTTCACATTTGTGGAGAGCGGCGCTGCCGATGTTTCTGATGCCGTCGGGGAAGGTAACGTCAGTTTCTTTGCCCAGATAATCGTATAAAACGTCTCGGATGATGATCATTCCGTTTGCATCCGCCATGCCCTTGCATCCTTGGAACACACATTCACCGATATGAGTCACGCTTTGCGGTATCGTGAGATTTTTCAAGGCTTTACAGTTTACGAATACGGAATCATCGATATGCGTTACGCTTTCGGGAATGGTGATATCTTGCAAAGCTTTGCAATCCATGAATGCGGAAAGTGCGATTTTTGTTACTCCTTCGGGAATATTGATGCTTTTCAGACTTGTGCAATTATAAAACAGAGCCCATCCGATATGGGTCAACCCTTTTGAGAGCGTGATACTTTGTAAGCCTTTACAACGAGAAAATGCCCAATCTCCGATGTGCGTGATGCTTTCGGGAAGGGTAACGTGTTTCAGTCGATTGCAGGATGTGAATGCACAATACCCGATACTCGTTACAGTATCGGGAATGACGATGCTTTGCAGATGTTTGCATTCGCAAAATGCATTTTTGTCAATGCTTGTCACTCCGTCGGGAATGACAACGTCGCTGTCTGTACCTTTATATTTTATCAGAACACCGTTTTTTATTTTAAAATCCTTGATATCTGACATCATTTTCTCCTTGGATCGATTACTCGTCGGGATTCAGTTCTTTATAGAAGTTATAAATTTTCTGCAAGCGTTTGCTGACCTGGGATTTGGAGATGGGGGGATTTTCAAGCTCGGCAAGCTCAGAGAGGGTCATGGTTTCGTTTTCGGCACGGAGCTTTGCCGTATTTTTCAGTTCGAGCGGTAATTTATCAAAATCACCCGTTTCCATCAGATGCTGGATGGCATCGACGTAAATACTCGATGCAGTAACGCTTTTGGTGATATTGGCGATATCGCAATTTTTCTTGCGGTTGACTTCATTGTTTTTTTCTTTGAGCATTTGTGCATTGATGATGGCAAACGCCGCTTTATTGGCACCGATATAGGAAAGAAAATATTCGATGCTTTCCGCATCTCTGTAATAAATGATCTGATAACCGCGTCTGACGGAAAGTTTGGGCATACGGAAGTGGCGCGTGAGTGCCGTTGCGCTTTCGCAAGCAAGGTCCGCATCCGCTGTGGAAAGCTCGATGCGTCCGGGTTTATCGGGCGGATTCACAAAACCCGAAGCCATGAATGCACCGCGGAAAAACATATTGTCGCATTTACGGCAATTGAAGAATTTCGTGATATGGGTGTCATCATCCGCTTTGACGGTTAAATGGCGGATTGTTTCAAAATTTTCTCCTTTGATCTCGGTCTTATATGCCGAGCCGACTCTTTTGGCTTCCGTTTCCATGCCGACGATCTTTAAAAGCAAGGCGGAAAACGTATCGGAAACCTCTTTGGATTCGGTCTTGAAGGTCAAAATACCTTCATCGGTTACGGGAGAAAAATAGAGCATTCCCGCGAGGCACGCGGTAATACAGCAATCTTTTGCTATGAGTTCTTGCGCGAGAGTGGATTTGGTTTCGCCGGAAAAAGACATTTTCGTAACTCCTGAATCTATTTTGAATATATAAAAATGGGATTTAATGTTCGTTGATATAAATGATCTCGGTTTCAAGCATGATACCGAATTTTTGATAAACTTCATTTTGCGCGGTCCCGATCAGACAGAGGATATCCGCCGCCGTCGCACCGCCGCGGTTCACGATGAAATTGGCGTGTTTTTTGGAAATTTCCGCGCCGCCGATACGCAAGCCTTTGAGTCCTGCCTGCTCGATGAGCGCACCGGGGAATGCACCTTCAGGACGTTTGAAGACACTGCCCGCATTCGGATATTCGAGCGGTTGTTTGTTCTTGCGTGAGGTCATATTGCGCGAAGCACGCGCTTCGATATCTCGAGGATCATCGGGGGTGAGGGTAAGGGTTGCGGAAAGGATAATATCGCTTGTGGAGCGATAGATACTTGTGCGATATGAAAAATGATGTTCTTCTGCCGTGCGCGTATGGATTTCACCGTTTTGCAGATAAGTGCTTTCCGTGAGTACGGCAGAAATTTCCGAGCCATATGCACCCGCATTCATATAGACCGCGCCGCCGATGCTTCCGGGAATACCGAATGCAAATTCAAGTCCCGAAAGACCGCGTTTCGTTGCTGCGGCGGAAAGTCCCGTCAGGGAGGCACCACATTCCGCGGTGACGGTATTGCCGTTCCATTCGATCTTTCGCATAGCAGTCGTAAAGATCACGAGTCCGTCGAAGCCGCCGTCATCAAAGAGAATATTGGAAGCATTGCCGACGATGATATAACGAATATTATTTTCTTTTGCCGTCGATATGAGCATCGTCAGCTCGTCTGCGCTTCTCGGAAATGCCGCGAGTCTTGCTGGACCGCCGACGCGCATGGTGCTGTGTAAAGAGAGCGGTTCTTCTTGTCTGACTATGGATTCAAAATTCTGTAACAGTGTTTTCAAAACGGACTACCTTCTTTCAAATCGTTTACATTTCATTATATCAAATTTTTTCAAAAAAAGATATAGTTTTTTGAAGATTTCTGAAAGTTTTTCTTGACAATTTACAGAAAGAATGATAGAATAAAAGTGTTCCAAACGGAACACTTTTGAAAGGTCGTGATGAAATGCTTTCCGAAACGGAGAAAAAACAAAGATGTGCCGTCTTGCGTAAAACGGAGATATTCAGGAATATGTCTGCAAAAACGGAAGAAACACTTCTCGGTATGGCGGAAACGCAATTCCACGCGGGGCAGAGTGTCGCGAGCGGAGATGATTTCGATTCGTTCAGAGGTCTTGGTGTTATGCTTTCGGGTAAGGCTTCGATCTACGGGCGCAACGGCGGAAAACGTGTGCTTCTCAACCGTATTTCTTCCGGGGAAGTCTTCGGCGCGGCAACCGTCTTTTTTTCCGAAAGGGAAGCGGTCAGCACTGTGATCGCGGCATCAAAATGTCACGTGCTTTTCATAGAGCGTTCTGCATTGGAAACGATCATCGAAAACGATTTTGCCGTTGCTTCGGCATATATCGCTTTTCTTTCCGAAAGGATCTATTTTCTGAACCGTAAGATCATCGGTTTCACAGCGAAAAACGCGGATGCCGCTCTCGCGGACTATTTGCTCCGTGCCGCTGACGAAAACGGCGAGCTTTCGGTCAATATGTCACGCATCGCTTCCACGCTCGATATCGGCAGAACAACGCTTTACCGCGCTGTCGATGCGCTTGAAGCGGAGGGCGCGATCACGCATGACGGAAAAAAGATTCAGATTCTTGAAAGAGAACTTTTAGAAAGAAAAAGCAGAGAATGACGGCAAATGATATTTTTTTGAAAGGAAAGGTATGAAAAATGAAAAAACTTATGGCACTTCTTCTTGCGGCAGTTATGATCTTTGGGCTCGTTTCCTGCACACAGGACAAGGCAGAAGACGTTACCGTTCGCGTTGCGGCTCTCAAAGGTCCGACAGGTATGGGCATGGTACAGCTCATGGAAAACGATTCTCTCGGCACAACGGAAAATGATTATGAATTTACGCTCGCGGCAAGCCCAGAAGAGGTTTCTGCGGCTGTAATTGCAGGTACGGTCGATATCGCGGCTGTTCCCGTTAACCTCGCATCCGTTCTCTTTAATAAACCCGACGTGGACATCAGCTTTGCGGCTGTCAATACTCTCGGTGTTCTTTATATTCTTGAAAACGGCAATGAGATCTCGAGCCTTGAAGACCTCAAGGGCAAAAAGCTCTATGCGACAGGTCAGGGCGCAACTCCCCAGTATATCCTTGAACATCTTCTCAAACAAAACGGTTTCAATCTTGAAACGGATATTGAAATCGAATATATTGCGGAACACGCTGAACTTGCAACCAAGCTCGCAACCGGTGACGCTGCCATCGGTATCATTCCCGAACCTCAGGTAACTTCCGCTCTCACCACAGCGAAAAAGAACGGCAACACCGATCTCCGTATTGCCATCAACGTAACAGAAGAATGGGGCAAGACCAATGAAAACGATCTCGTTCAGGGCTGCATCATAGTTTCCAATCAGTTCAAGGAAGAACATCCCGAACAGTTTGAAGCGTTCATCAAGGAATATAAGGCTTCCGCAGCATTCGTTGTTGCAAATCCCGCTGATGCTTCCGTTCTGATCGAAAAACACGGTATCATTCCGAAAGCGGCTCTCGCAGAAAAAGCGATCCCGAACTGCAATATCTGTTGCATTGACGGTGAAGAAGGTATCGCTTATATGAAGGGTATTCTTGAAGTGCTCTATACGGCAAACCCGAAATCTGTCGGCGGCGCACTTCCTACGGACGAATTCTATGGAAAATAAATTCGCAAAAAAGCTTTTGCGAGGCATTTTATGCTTTGCGTTCTGGCTTCTTGCGTGGCAAATCTTTTCGGCGGTGTTGGGGCGCGTCACGGTGCTTCCGACACCGTTTGCCGTTTTGAAGAAGCTTCTCGAATTACTTTCCACGTCAAGATTTTATCTCGATTGTCTTTTCTCTCTGGGACGTATTTTTTCGGGACTCATCGGCGGTATTTTAGCGGGAGTATTACTTGCTGCATTTTGTGCCGCATTCGGACTTTTTGATGCGGTGTTTTCACCCGCTGTGTCCGTCATCAAAGCAACACCGATCGCTTCGATCATCATTCTGATGCTTTTCGTCATGGAAAAAAGTTTTGTGCCGATGGTGGCATCCATGCTGATGGTCGTACCGATCGTTTTCGGTAACGTCAGACGCGGCATCGCATCCGTTCCGACGGAGCAAAAAGAAGTTGCCGACGTTTTCGGCTTTGGTTTCGGCAAACGCATGAAATATTGTATTCTGCCGTCGGTACTTCCGTATTTTTCGGCGGCTTGCCGTTCCGCGCTTGGACTTGCATGGAAAGCGGGCATTGCGGCGGAAGTCATTTGCACGCCGAAATATTCTATTGGTCTGAATCTCAATAATGCAAAGGTTTATTTGGAATCCGAAGAACTTTACGCATGGACGATCGTGGTCGTTGTCATGAGCGTTCTGATCGAAAAGGGAATTATTTTTCTTTTGGACAAGCTCGTGAAAAAGGGAGGTGTGGCGAATGTTAAAACTCTTGAAGATTGAAAAAGCGTTCGGCGATAAAAAGGTGTTGGATGGCTTTTCTCTCACATTGAAAAAGGGTGATATTGCCATGCTTTACGGTATGTCGGGATGCGGAAAGACCACGCTTCTGCGTATTGCGGCGGGGCTTGAAAAAGAAGACAGAGGCACGGTCGGACGGAACGGGAAAATTGCCGTCGTTTTTGCGGAAGCAAGACTTTTTCCGACGGCGACAGTGCTCGAAAATATCACGCTCGTGATGAGCGGCGATAAACGGAAAAATGGGGAAAAAGCAAGAGAAATCCTTGCGGCTTTCGGACTTTCCGAAGCGGAAAAACTTTATCCGCACGAGCTTTCCACAGGTATGGCGGCACGTGTTTCTCTTGCGAGAGCCGTTGCGTACGATGCGAATATTTATCTCATGGATGAACCATTCAAAAGCCTTGACGGTGAAGTGAAAACGGTGGTCATAGAGTATCTGAAAGCCTTTTTAAAAGAAAAAGCCACCCTCATCATCACCCACGACGAAGTCGAAACGGATGCGATAGGCGGCAAGGTCTGCCGTATGGTAGAGGGTAAACTAATTTGAATATCATGTATGAAAAACGGCGGGAGTTTTCCCGCCGTTATGTTATTCTTCAAAGTAAAAGGGGATATCAAATGCGCCTTGATAGCGGTAAAAGGTGTAGGTATCACCGATCTCATAGTGATGATATTCTTCGGAAGAAACTTCCATAGTGATGCGTTTTCCATCGATGGTGACGATGAGTTCATAGTCATCGGGACCTTTTCGATGGCGGTCGATATCTTTATCTTTGATGATGGCTTCACATTCGATGGGGGGCTTTGTGTCAAACAGGTAATTCAAGTGGAAAGCAGAAAGCATAAAAATCGAAGTAAAGAGTATGGCGAAACACAGCGAGAGTCCGATGATAGCGAGGACTTTGTATTTATGACGAAAGAGCATAATGGTAACGATTGTACCTATGATGATGCCGAGAGCGGCGGAAACGACGATCAGCGGTGTTTCATCATCGGCAAAAGTATAATTTTCAGTTGCAAGCAGATTCATAAAGGCGGCACCCAAAATTATCATAAGTATGTAAAGGACGGGGACGTTCCATTTTTTTCGGACAAGGCGAAAAATGATGTTGACGGCGATCATCAGGGTAATCGAAACAAAACATAAGATCACGAGCGGGCGATGCGGAATGATCTTGTTCAGAAAGAGCAAGGGAATCGTCAGTAACCAAAGCAATGTGGATGATTTGAAGGGGCGGAACTTTTCGGATGTATCCTTTTTCCGATTCTTTTTCATATGGTTTCCTTTCCGGCGCAAGATATTGCGTGTTTTGAAAATTCACATACATTATACCATATGTTTCCTATGAACGCAAGGGGCAAATTTTTTTGACGAAAAAAGCGTGATAAAATCGTGAATATGCACAAAAAAACGAAAAGGGGAGAGGAAAATCTGCAATAAACCTTGCATTTTTTTAAAGATTCATATATAATTATTTTAGCAGATTTGCGCCTTTGGGGTTTTTGCGCCAAAAAACCGAAAAGGGCAATATGCAAGTATGATTGTCGTTAACATTTCAGATAAAAAACGAAAGGCAGGAAATTCTTATGTTCCAGAAAAAAGAATGTATCGCAATGCTTCTCGCGGGCGGTCAAGGCAGCCGTCTTTATACGCTGACCGAAAAAACGGCGAAGCCGGCGGTTCCTTTTGGCGGTAAATATCGTATCATTGACTTTCCGATGTCAAACTGCGTCAATTCGGGTATCGATACCGTCGGTGTCCTGACACAATATCAGCCCCTCGTGCTGAATGAATATATTGGCAACGGCGAACCTTGGGATCTTGACCGTACACGCGGCGGCGTTACCGTTCTTTCCCCTTATGAAGCGAAGGGCGGCAAGGACTGGTATCGCGGCACGGCAAACGCGATCTATCAGAACCTTACTTTCATTGAACGCTATGACCCCGAATACACGCTGATTCTTTCCGGTGACCATATCTATAAGATGGATTACAGCAAGATGCTCGATGAACACAAGAAGAACGGCGCGGATTGTACCATTGCCGTTCTGGAAGTTCCGATGGAAGAAGCAAGCCGTTTCGGTATCCTCAACACCGATGACAATAACAAGATCATCGAATTTGAAGAAAAACCGAAACAGCCTAAGAGCAATAAGGCTTCCATGGGTATCTATATCTTCACGACCAAGGTGCTGAAGAAATATCTCATTGAAGACGAAGCAAATCCAGAATCTTCCAATGACTTTGGTAAGAACATCATCCCGAATATGCTCGCTGACGGTTGCCCCATGTATTCCTATACCTTTGAAGGTTATTGGAAAGACGTTGGTACGCTGACCAGCCTTTGGGAAGCGAATATGGACCTTCTCGGCAATCCTCCTGCTTTCAATCTTTACGACCGTAAGTTCCGTATTTTCTACCGTCATAACGCTTTCCCGCCGCACAGACTCGGCGCAGATTCCGTTGTGAAAAATGCGATGATTACAGAAGGTTGCGTCATCGACGGTACGGTTGAAAATTCCGTTCTCGCAAACGGCGTTATCGTTGAAAAAGGCGCTGTCGTCAAGGATTGTGTGATTATGAGCGGCGTACGTGTTCGCGCGGGCGCGAAACTCGAATATGCAATCGTTGACAGCGATACCGTGATCGGTGAAAATGCAGTCGTGGGTGAAAACAAAGAGTCCCAGAAGCTCCTGCTTCTCGGCGCAGGACTCGAATTCCCCGCAGGCGCGAAGATCCCCGGCGGTGTCATGATCGATGCCAACAATATCAAAGAATTTATCGGTTGAGGAGGAAAACGGCAATGTCAGTAACAGGTATCATTTTTTGCAATATTCATGACCATACCATCTCGGAGCTTACGAGAGTCCGCACGCTCGCATCCGTACCGTTCGGATGCCGTTACCGTCTGATCGACTTCCCGCTCTCCAATATGGTAAACTCCAATATCAGCAATATCAGTGTTATCGCCAATTACAATTACCATTCTCTCATGAATCATATCGGTTCCGGTAAGGACTGGGATCTCGCGCGCCGTTCGGGTGGTGTCAAGATCCTTCCGCCTTATATCGATCCTCATATGAGCAATCAGACGAACGCGACATACAATACCAGACTGGAAGCACTCAAGGGTATCGGTTATTCCATCGCTCAGATGACTTGCGATTACGTCGTTATGACGGATTGCAACGTGATCTGCAATATCAACTTCAATGATATGATCAACGACCATATCGCAAGCGGCGCAGACGTAACGATGGCTGTCAAACGCATGGAGCTTACACGCGCAATGGCAAATGAACAGACGCTCGTTACCTCCAGCAAGGAGGGCAAGATCACCGATCTGCTTCCTTATCCCTCGAATTTTGAAGGCTTTGCGGATGTCAGCCTGAATATCCTCGTGATCAACCGCAAATATCTGCAAGATATCGTTTTGGATGCGACTGCTCACGGTTACGTCAGCATGACACGCGACGTATTCCTCAGAAGCCTCAGCACGAAAAATTATCGTATTTATAGATACGATGGTTATTTCGCTTGCATTTCTTCCTTCGAGGACTATTACGCGCACAATATGCAGCTCATCGAAAATCAGGAAATGTTCAATTCTCTCTTTAATATTGAAGAAAGACCGATCTTTACAAAAGTACGCAACTCCGCTCCCGCATATTACAGCGAAAGCTCGAACGTACATAACTCCCTGATTGCCGACGGTTGTATCATCGAAGGTACGGTCGAAAACAGTATTCTTTTCCGCGGTGTCCGTGTCGGTAAGGGTGCGGTCGTCAAAAACAGCATTCTTTTCCAGGATACCATCATTTCGGATAACGCTTCTGTCGCTTACACCACTTGCGATAAGAACGTCATTATCCGCAATAACGTAACACTGTCCGGCCATTCCACGCTCCCGCTCTATATCGACCGCGGCAGAATGGTATGATACGCATCTGAAGATCATTTTCTTGCGTCTTACGATGCCGTCGGCTTTATGCCGATGGCATCGGTGGAAGTAAGAAGTAAGGGGTAACGGACGCGGCGGTAAAAACCCCGTTCTTTTGCTTTTTACAAGAGAAGCAGCGGCAGTCTTGCCTCGCCTTTACTTCTTGCTTCCAACTCCTTTCTCTTCGGCAGCGATGCGGAAGATATCTCTTTCCCGACGCAAGAAGATCGGAGAATTTGATTTCAACGGAATCACACAGGCGGTGTTTTGCCGCAGAAAGGAAAGGTAATTTTATTATGAAAAAGATTTTATATGCAGGCAGCGAAGTGATGCCTTTTGCCGCAACGGGCGGTCTTGGCGATGTTCTCGGTTCGCTCCCCGCAGCTGTGAAACAGAAAGAGCCCGATTGCGACGTTCGTGTCGTTATGCCTTATTATACGCAGATCAAACCCGAATGGCGTGAAAAAATGACGTTCGTGAAGCATATGATGGTACCGCTCGCTTGGCGCAAGCTTTATTGCGGTATCTATTCTTTGGAAAAAGACGGCGTAATCTTCTATTTCCTTGAAAACGAATATTATTTCAATCGTTCTTCTCTTTACGGATGCTTTGACGATGCGGAACGCTTCGCTTTCTTCTCGGTTGCCGTTCTCGAAATGATGCGCGCTGTCAATTTCTATCCCGATGTTTTCCATGCGAATGACTGGCAGACCGCTCTCGCCGTCATCAAGCTCAAACGCAGCTATACTATGCGTCCTCAGTATTTCGGTATCAAAGCGATCTATACGATCCATAATATCGAATATCAGGGTGTTTACGGCATGGAAATGCTGGAAGACATATTTGATCTCGCAGGCATGGACAGTCAGATCGTTGAATGGGATGGCGCGATCAACCTGACCAAAGGTGCGGTCGTTTGCGCGGATTACATCACAACGGTAAGCCCGAACTACGCGAGAGAAATTCAGACCGAAGCTTACGGCTGCGGACTCCAGAATATCCTCCGTCAGAACTCTTATAAGATCGGCGGCATCGTCAACGGTATCGATATGACTTATTACAATCCCAAGGAAGACCCCGATCTGCCTTATTCTTATTATTGGCGCGCGCTTTCCGGTAAGAAGAAAAACAAGGCAGAGATGCAGGAAAAGTTTGGTCTTGAGGTGAAACCCGATGTTCCCGTAATCGCAATGATCTCGAGAATGGCTTCTCATAAGGGCTTTGACCTCGTGCTCGCGACCTTCAATGAATTGATGAAAGACGACGTACAGTTCATCCTTCTCGGTACGGGTGAAACAGCTTACGAAGATTTCTTCAGCACGATGGCAAAACGCTATCCCGGTAAGGCTTCCATCAATCTCAAATATGATCGTGCGCTCTCCAAGCTCATCTATGCGGGCGCGGATATCTTCCTGATGCCCTCCAAGAGCGAGGCTTGCGGTCTTTCCCAGATGATCGCTTCCCGTTACGGCGCGGTTCCCGTCGTTCGTGAAACGGGCGGTCTTTATGATACCATCAAACCTTACGGCTTTGACGGAAGCGGTAACGGCTTTACCTTTGCCGCATATAATGCTCATGATATGCTTTACGTTCTCCGTGAAGCGATCGAACTCTACGGCGACACAGATAAATGGCAGAAGCTTGTCAGAAAAGTTATGCGCGTAGACTTCTCATGGGACGTTTCCGCTAAAGAATATATGTCTTGCTACGAGCGTCTTTTTGAAACAGAAGAATAAGCCCCCCTCGGCAAAATATTTTAAAATTTATTTTTTCATAGGCATCTGTCGGAGAGGGATTTGAAGTCCCGTCTTCGACAGGTTGCTCGCTTTTACTCAGAAGGAGATCAATAATACAATGGATCAGTTTAACGCAAACGGAATTTACACGGAACAGGACATCAAGGACATTCTGGAAGATAAAATTTCCAGATATTTCGGTGTCCGCCCCGAAGAAGCAACAAAAACGCAGGTCTATAAAGCCGTTATCCTTACCGTTAAGGATATGCTGACGGTCAAACGCTCTGCTTTCCGCCGCCTGATGAAACGTGATAGCGCGAAACGCGTATATTATATGTGCATGGAGTTCCTCATCGGACCTTCTCTCAAAAATAATCTTCGCAATCTCGGTATCGAAAACGAATATGCTGCGGCTGTCAAAGCACTCGGATGTGATATCAACGAGCTTTATGAAGCAGAACCTAACCCAGGTCTTGGTAACGGCGGTCTTGGCAGACTTGCAGCTTGCTTTATGGACTCTCTCACCACACTCGATTATCCCGCAACGGGCTTCTCTCTCCTCTATGAATACGGTCTTTTCAAGCAGAAGATCATTGAAGGCAATCAGGTCGAATTGCCGGATATCTGGATGCCCGGTTCGGAAGGCTGGCTCGTTCCCCGTACAGATAAGACGTTCTCCGTCCGTTTCGGCGGCAGAGTCTGTGAAGAATGGGATAGCGGCAGACTGACGATCAATCATGTGGATTATGAAGAAGTGCAGGCTGTTCCTTATGATATGATGATTTCCGGTTATAAAAATACCGCTGTCAATAATCTTCGTCTTTGGAAAGCGCAGGATATCAAGAGCTTCAATATGAAACTTTTCACACAGGGGCAGTATATGCAGGCTGTCGCGCAGAATACAAGCGCGGAAACGCTGACCAAGGTTCTTTATCCTTCCGATGAACATATGGAAGGTAAGCTCCTCCGTCTGAGCCAGCAGTATTTCCTCGTATCCGCTTCCTTGCAGAATATCATCGCGGATCATCTTTCCCAGTACGGTACGCTCGCAAATTTTGCCGATAAGAACTGTATCCATATCAACGATACACACCCCGCTCTCTGTATCCCCGAACTCATGAGAATCTTTATGGATATTTATTCTTTCTCTTGGGAAGCTGCATGGGATACCATCGTCAAGGTCGTTTCTTATACCAACCATACCGTTATGCCCGAAGCACTTGAATGTTGGAACGAAGATATCTTCAAGCTCCGTTTGCCCCGTATTCACAATATCGTTTGCGAAATCAACCGCCGCTTCTGCGCGGATCTCTGGAACCTCTATCCTGGTGACTGGGACCGTATCTCCCGTATGTCCATCATCGGTAACGGTCAGGTTCGTATGGCAAACCTCAGCGTTGCTGGCTCTCATATGGTCAATGGCGTTTCCAAGCTCCATTCCGATATCCTCAAGCAGACGGTATTCCACGATTTCTATAAGACAACTCCCGATAAATTCACGAACGTGACCAACGGTATCGCGCACAGGCGTTGGCTCTGTTATTCCAACCCCGGTCTTGCAAATCTTCTCGATGAAACCATCGGCGACGGTTATCGCAAGAATCCCGAAGAACTTGCGGAATTTAAAAAATACGCAAATGACAGCACCGTGATCGATGCGGTGCGCTCTATCAAGCATCAGAACAAAGAAAAATTTGCGGATTGGTTCTGCGCACGTACAGGCGCGAAGATCGATACCCATTCCGTTTTCGATGTTCAGGTTAAGAGAATTCATGAATACAAACGTCAGACGCTCAATGCGCTGAAAATCATTGCTCTCTATGAAGAAATCAAGAACAATCCGAATGCCGATATCGCGCCCCAGACCTTTATCTTTGGCGGTAAAGCGGCCTCCGGTTATTATATGGCAAAAGATATCATCCGCTTGATTTGGAATCTTTCCAAAGAGATCGAAAACGATCCCGCTGTCAGAGATAAGATCCGCGTTGTATTCCTTGAAGATTACAACGTCAGCACGGCTGAGATTCTTATGCCCGCGACCGATATTTCTGAACAGATTTCTCTCGCAGGTAAAGAAGCGAGCGGTACGGGCTGCATGAAGTTCATGATTAATGGCGCGATGACGGTCGGTACGCTCGACGGCGCGAACGTCGAAATGGCTTCCGCTGTCGGCAAGGATAATATCTATATCTTCGGTTTGACGGCAAAAGAAGTAGAGGAGCTTTGGAAGAGCGGTTATTCCTCTATGGCATATTATGCAAGCAATCCGAGAATCAAAGCGGTCATGGACCGTCTTTCCCGCGGCTTCAACGGCGAAAGCTTTGAGGGCCTTGTCAATTACTTTATCACCGGTAATTTCAGCGTAGCCGATCCTTATATGTGCTTCGCGGATTTTGAATCTTATTTCAGAACGTATCACAATGCGCTTGACGATTATAAAGATCGCAGCGCATGGACGACGAAAGCGATTCATAATATCGGCGGCGCGGGTTATTTCGCGGCTGACCGCAGTATCCATGAATACGCAAGCAACATCTGGAAACTTAAAAACGTAACGGAATAAGCATTTCCGATCATCTTTCACCCGCGGCAATTCCGAGGAGAAACCGTCGGAATTGCCGAAATCAAAAAGGAATGGTCATTAATATGGCGGGTTTTTCAAGATTCGGCGCCGTTTCCAAACGGCTTGAAGAAAAATATATCAAATCAAACACAGTCACGGGACTTGGCGCGTTCGAGTCCCATGACACTGTGGAATTTCGCATCAGCGTTCCGGAATCCGTGATCAGCGCGACGATGGAGGTCTATGCCGATGCGACGGGAAAACGAATGCGTTTTCCTATGAAAAAGAAAAAAGACAAATACGCAGTTTCTCTTTCTATGAGAACGCTTTGCGGTAATAAGAAAACGGGACTTTTTTATTATAAATACCGTGTACTCACGGAGATGGGCTTTTTCGATATGGGTCGCCGCGAATACGATCTTTCCGAAACGTATAAAGTCGCGGATGACGGACACGGCGATTTTCAGCTCCTCGTTTATGAAAAAAGAGAAAATCCTCCCATGTGGCTTCATGGCGGTCTTTTCTATCAGATCTTTCCCGACCGCTTCTTTTCTGCTGGAAACAATGCTGTCAAGGAAGATGCGGTTGTTTGCCGTGATGCAGAAGAATTTCCCGAACATATGCGCGTCAAGAAGCAGAATGACAAAAATAATCTTTTCTATGGCGGCGATCTTCAGGGCATTACGGAAAAGCTCGATTATCTGAAGTCGCTCGGCGTGACTTGTCTTTATCTCAATCCGATCTTTGAATCCTCATCGAATCACCGGTACAATACGGCGGATTACAGCCGTATCGATTCGATGCTCGGTACGGAAGAAGATCTGCAAACGCTGATCGATGAAGCAAAAAAACGTGGGATCGGTATCGTTCTCGACGGTGTTTTCAATCATACGGGCAGTGATAGCATTTATTTCAATCAAAATGCGAATTATCCTTGTATCGGCGCGGTACAATCCGAGGAATCTCAGTATGCTTCGTGGTATACGTTCCGTCATTTTCCCGATCTTTACGAATCATGGTGGGGCATTGAAACTTTGCCGCGTGTGCGTTCCGATGAACCGACGTACAGAGATTTTCTCTTTGGTAAAAACGGTATCATCAGGCGTTATACGCGCATGGGAATCTCCGGTTGGCGACTTGACGTTGCCGACGAGCTTTCCGACGACTTTCTTTCCGAGCTTTCCAAAACGGTGCGTGAGGAAAAGAAGGATGCCATCGTGATCGGTGAGGTTTGGGAAGATGCGACCAATAAGATCTCTTACGGAACGCGCAAGCGTTATTTCCATGGCAGAGAATTGGATTCCGTTATGAATTATCCTGTGCAGAAGGCGATCATCGCTTATCTTGCGCACGGTGATTTCGCGCTTCTTAGAAGAACGCTGGAATCCATCTACGGTCATTATCCGCCCGAAGCGGCAAATACCCTCATGAATCTGCTTGGCTCGCACGATACGGAACGCATCCTGACGGCTCTCGGTGATAAAGAAGTGGAAAAACTTCCTTATGAAAAAAGAGCGGGATATAAGATGTCCGAAAAATCGCATGAACGTGCGATGACACGCCTGCGTCTTGCGGTTTGCATCCAGATGACAGTTCCGGGTGTTCCGATCATCTATTATGGTGACGAAGCAGGGATGGAAGGACATAAAGACCCGTTTTGCCGTCTACCTTTCCCTTGGGGTAGGGAAGATACAGAGCTGACGGAGTTTTACCGTATGGTTTCTCTCGCGCGAAAGGAGGAACCGATCTTCCGCGAAGGATCTTTCCTGTTTGTTTACGCGGATGCGGATATCCTTTGCTATGAACGCCGTCATAACGGACAGAAGGTCGTTATTATGGTCAACCGTGGTCGTGATGAATATGAAATCCAGACGGAATTTCTGGCAAGAGATGCTTTTTCGGGGGAAGTTTCCAAGCATTTCACTTTGAAACCCTCTTTTTTCACTTGGCTCCGTATGCCCGATAACGCGGGCTACAATGCTTTCGTAAAGATCTCTGAGGAGATCGAAGCCGAATGAAACGATTGCTTATATTAACGGCGGTGATGCTTTTTCTTTCTTGCGGTTGTACGGCAAAGACGGATTTCAGGATCTCTCCTGAAACTGCCGTGTCCCGTCCGATCGTAAAGACAGAGGAAAGACTCACCGTTCTTATCAATAAAAATTCGGGGAAATATCATCTTGACGTTTCTTGTGTCTATGCCGTGCGCATGGCGGAGGAAAACCGTCTGCTGATCGACGTTCCCGATATCGAATACGTATCGGAACATGGCTATGAGCCTTGCTCAAAATGTTCCGATACGGAAAAAACGAACCTTAATACAAATGAATCATAATGGAAAGGAAGGCTTTTTACTATGCAAAAAGAATTTTCTTTTGGTGAAAAACGCGTGCTTCTGACCGCTTATTCCGATCAGATCATCCGTGTGCAGTACAGTGCGCCCGGTGCGGAATCGCTTTTTGACCGTTACAATCTCCTTACAAAACCCGATGAAACCATTGGTACGGAAGTTGAAAACGGTATCGCTGTTCCCGGTCTTACCGTAACATATGCAGACGGCATCGTTACGTTCACAACAGGCCGCGTGACACGTACCGTTGATCTCAAAAATCCCGAAACCGATGCTGTCAAAGCATATTTCAATGAAACGCTCGGCGGTATGCGTCCCGAACCCAAACAGATCATTGGTGAAGACGCAAAACGCAGCTACGGTACGGTCGATTTCCAGCAGAATCCGAAATATTTCACCGTGAGAGGCTTGGAAGATGAAGTTTTCTATGGTCTTGGTGCGGCAAATACGGACAGACTGATTCTCAATGGCAAAACTTATCTCCAGCGTGTCGTATATCAGGCAAATGAAATGCCCGTTCCGTTCCTGATGACCAAAGCAGGCTACGGTATCCTCTGCAACTCGACGTGGTGGCATGGCGTTGACGTTTGCGCAAAGAAAGAAAATGAAATTCTCTGGTATCTCCCCGACGGTGATATCGACTTCACCGTTTTCGCAGGCGATACGCTCGCAGACCTTCTTGAACGCTTTACATATTTCACAGGTCGTCCCGCGCTCCTTCCGAAATGGGCGCATGGTCTTGCCTTCCTCGATCAGTATACAGCCGATCAGTATGAAGTGATGAGAAACGCGGCACAGTTCCGCGCATCGAAGCTTCCTTGTGACTCCATCAGCTTGGAGCCCGGCTGGATGGAAAAACGCTACGATTTCTCCGTCAACAAGAAGTGGAGCAACGGTCCCCGCGGTAAGTTCCTTATCGAAGAATGGGCAAGAAGCAAGGAATACGGCAAGATCGATCCGAACTTCTTCACGGCGGCTCTCGCTCGCTATGGCTTCAAGCTTCACCTCTGGCTCTGCTGTCAGCACGACTTTACGGCAGAAGAAGAACGCCGCATCGGCAATGAAGTTGCTCCCGAAATCCCCGATTGGTTCGACCATCTCAAAGCTTTTATGAACGATGGCGCATCCTCCTTCAAACTCGACCCCTGTCATACCGTTGACAATGCAGATGAAGGCAGAATCTATGCAAACGGTAAGGGCGACCCCGAAATGCACAACCTCATTCAGACCATCTTCATGCGTGATATGTACCGTGGTTCTGCGGAATATACCGGTAAACGTCCGATGCATCACTATTGCGGCGGTTACACCGGCACAGGTGCTTATGCTGCCTCCAATACGGGTGATAACGGCGGCGGTCTTCCCACACTCGCGTGGACACTTTCCTGCGGTATGTCGGGTATCTCCAATGTGACTTGCGATATGGATATCTTCAAAAAAGCGGGTCTGCATTATTGCTTCTTCACCGCTTGGTGTCAGCTTAATAGCTGGTACGGCTTCTCTCATCCTTGGTGGGCGGGCGAAGAAATGGAACCCATCTTCGAATATTACGATAAGCTCCGCTACCGTATCCTTCCTTATATCTATTCCACGGCGATCACGGCAAACATGACGGGTATGCCCGTTTGCCGTGCCATGCCTCTTATTTATGAAGACGAAGCACTTCAGAACTGCATCACACAGTATATGTTCGGTGAAAACTTCCTCGTCGGTGCATTTGCGGATGAGATCACGCTTCCCGCTGGTCACACATGGATCGATTACTGGACAGGCAAGGCTTATAAGGGCGGCGAGACCATCAAGGGTGGTATTCCCGCAAACCGCGGCGGTTATCTCTTTGTCAAGGCGGGTGCGATCATCCCGACCGATGAACCCAGACAGCATACCGTTCCCGGCGATACCAAGCATATCATTCTTGAAATGTATCCTTGCGGTGCTTCTTACTACGATTTCTATGAAGATGACGGCGAAACGATGGAATTCAAGGCAGGCAAGCGCGCTTGCACCAGAATCTCCATGGTGGAAGCTGACGGCATCTGTAATATCGGTATCGGTGACCGTGAAGGCGAATTCAAGGGCATGACAGACGAACGTGTTTACACCGCTCGCGTATTTGCTTCCGAAAAACCGCAGTCCGTTACCGTTGGTGAAACTGCTGTTGACTTTGATTTCGACGGTCAGTTTATCACCTTTGAACTTGGCAATGCAAAGGAAGCAACCATCGTATTTTAATTTTCAGGTAGATGATATATTATGTTAGAAATTTCAAAAACAAGCGTTATGAATATCGATAACGCGATCCGCGGCGCGCGCAATCCGATGAATAGCTGGGCGAGAAGCGACAGCTTCTACGATGAAAACGGTGAATTTCATCTCGGTGAAGCCGATATCGTTTTCGGTGCGAAGCTTTGCCGCGCGGGTACGGATCACAGAAAATTTATCCGTCAGATCTTTGTCAGCGTTGACATTTTAGCTCCGCTTTATTGGTGGAAAGAATTTGATACCTATAAAGTCGGAACGGTTGCCAATTCTACAAGCACGATGCATAAGATTCAGGCGAAAGCGTTTTCCCGTGATGATTTCTCTCACGATCACATGAGCGAAACTGCGCTTGCTTGCCTTGATGCAACGATCGCTTGTCTGGAAGAACGCAGACAGAAATTCCTTGAAACCAAGGATAAAGCGTATTGGTACGATATGATCCAGCTTTTGCCGTCGAGCTACAATCAGCTCCGCACGGTCACGATGAATTATGAGAATCTCATGAACATTTATTATGCGAGAAGATTTCATAAGCTCGATGAATGGCACGTCGTTTGTCATTGGATCGAATCGCTTCCTTATGCGAAAGAATTCATTCTTTCTGTAGAAAATAAAGAAAACGCATAACACGAAAGGTCGAAATTCCAAGCGCGGTTTTCCGTGGTGCGAATTTCGACCTTGATTTCTGAAAAGAGGTAAAAATCATGGAGAACAGAATCACACCCGAAGAATATAAAGCTTTTACGAAAGAATCGAAAGATCGCCGTATGGAATGGTTCCGCAACGCGCGTTTCGGTATGTTTATCCATTATGGGCTTTTCGCAGCGGCAGAAACAGGTGAATGGGCGCAGCTTTGGGACGGTTATACCATCAAGGAATATGAAAAAATGACGGAGAAGTTTTGTCCGAAAGAGGGGTGCGCGGAGGAATGGTGTAAGCTCGCAAAGGAAGCGGGCGCAAAATATGCCGTTCTCACTACGCGTCATCACGAGGGCTTTTCGCTTTGGAACTCCAAAGTCAATTCTTTCAACTCCTATAACTATTACGGCAGAGATATCGTAAAGGAATTTGTGGAGGCTTGCCGCAAATATGATCTCCGCATCGGTCTTTATTCATCGCTTATGGACTGGCGGCATCCCGATGCATGGAAATGCATGGATGACGAGGAAGCAAGAGCGCGTTTCCTGCAATATATCGAAGATATGAACGTGGAATTGCTTTCCAATTACGGTAAAATCGATATCCTTTGGTACGATATGCCTTGGCCGCAGATGAGCTCAAAAAATTGGGATTCAGTGAATCGCAATTATAAACTCCGCCAGCTCCAGCCCGATATCCTCATCAATAACAGAAGCCGTATGGCAGAGGATTTCTTCACACCCGAAGAATCCGTTTCTCCCGAAAAGGATGCCGATTGGGAAGCTTGTATGACCTTCAACGGTATTTCGTGGGGATATCTCGATGAAGATCAGGTTTTGCCTTATACGTATTCCGCAAACCAGGTGCTTCGTATGCTCCGCACTTGTGCGAGAGCGGGTGGTAATCTGCTTCTCAATATCGGTCCGAAACCTGATGGTTCCGTTCCGAAGGATGCGGTCGAACCGCTCCAAAAGCTCGGCGCGTGGCTTCGTGATAACGGGGAAGCGGCTTACGGCTTGAAAGCTCGCTTGGATGGCAACGAAGTCGGTGCAAATCAGATCGGTCATTGTACTGCTTCTGTGGATAAGAAAACCGTTTACGTTTGGGAATACGTTTGGCCCAAAGCAGGAAAGATGTCTTTTGGCGGATATCTCTCCGCGCCGAAAAAGATCACGATTCTCGGTACAGGCGAAAACGTGGAATTTGAACACGTCGGTCACAGACTCACACTCAAAAATCTTCCGACGGAATGTCCCGATAAACACGTCGGTATTACCGTTCTGAAGATGGAATTTGACGAGCCGTGTCAGTATCAATTCAGCAGTTATTATCCACAAATGCTGAACGGCGTAGATAAATCGGAAGGATATGGAAACTGATATGAAATACGATTTTGAAACTTTAATTGATAGAAGCGCGCAAGGTGCCTACAAATGGATGGCGATGAAAGGGAAGAATCCCGATCTCCCCGACGGTATCGTTCCGCTTTCGGTTGCGGATATGGAGTTTAAAAATGCGCCCGAAATTGTTGAGGGACTCAAAGAATATCTGGATACGGCGATTCTCGGTTATACGGGACCGACAGAGGCATATTTTGATGCAGTCATCAGCTTTATGGAACGTCGCCACGGTTTTTCTCCCAAAAAAGAATGGTTTATGGAATTTGGCGGCATTGTTTCTGCGCTCCGTCAGATCATCGGCGTAATGACAAATCCCGGTGACAGTGTCATGATTATGACACCTGTTTACCATCAGTTCCGCGCTGTTATTGAATTTAATCAGTGCAACGTCGTAGAAAATCAATTGATTGAAAAAGATGGTGTTTATACCATCGATTTTGATGATTTCGAGAAAAAAGCGGCAAGGGAAGACGTGAAGCTTTTCGTCCTTTGTAGCCCGCATAATCCTGTCGGTCGTGTCTGGACGGAAGAAGAACTTCGCAAGATCGCAGATATTTGTCTGAAATATAATGTATACGTTCTCAGTGATGAGATTCATTTTGACCTCATTATGCCCGGTTACAAACACGTTTCTATGTTCACTCTCGGCGAAAAATATATCCCGAACACGATTTTGTTTACCGCTCCCAGCAAAACTTTCAATCTTGCGGGTATGCACGCATCCAATGTTTTCGTTCCTGATGAAAAAATCCGCGATGCCGTCAGAAAAAAATACGGCGGTTTTTCACTTGCGGCTCTCAGTTATAAAGCTGTGGAATTTGCTTATGCGCGCGCTGAAGGTTGGATGGATGCCATGGTCGAATATGTGGACGGCAACAGAAAATTCGTGATGGATTTTCTTGCCGAGCATCTGCCGATGCTGACCGCGCCAGCTATGGAAGGTACGTATCTTTTGTGGATCGATATGAGAAAACTCGGTCTTTCCGAGGAGGAAAAATCCGAGCTTCTTTATAAAAAAGCATTCGTTTTCGGTGATACGGGAACGGTCTTCGGTCCCGGCGGCGAAGGCTTTGAAAGAATCAATCTCGCGTGTCCGAGATGGGTGCTGAAAGAGGCTTTTGAACGACTTGAAAAGGTTATCAAGGAACTTTAAAGAGAAAAACGATGGGGAGGAGCTTTTTGTAAAAAGCTCCTCCCCAAAACCCCTCCGCAAAAACTTTCAGAGTGGTTGAGTATTGAATTTTGGTTAACACAACAGGAATTTTCGAGGGAAGATTTTCATTGAAACGGGGTTTGGGGTGGTAAGCCAATTATTGTATTTCGATCAGATCCGCGCTGTTTTCCATTTGGGGAACAGCAAAAGATACGGTACCTTTTTCATCGGAAGTGATGGAAAAGGTTTTCTTTTTGGGTTTGGACTTTTCGATGAGTACCGCGGTTTCTTCTCTCGTGGGAAGTTCGTTGAAATTACCGTCGAGATAAGCGTTGTAAGCATCGCTCGACCCATAGCCGATGGTTTCGATGCTTGCGGTATAACGCTGATTGGGCTTAAAGCCCTCAATGATGATCGTGGCATCATCCAATTTCTTTGCGGGCAAGGGTCGGGCAAAATATTTACGGTTTCCTTCGTTGGTTTCAGGTTTTTCGATGTTCCAAAGCAAAATTTGTGCACCGTTTTCAGATTTACATACGTAGGCATCCTCGTCGTTGCAAACAAGCTCCGTGTCGCCGAGGCGGTGGAGGAACGTATACGCATGATAGGTCGGCTTGGGAATGGAATTCATATTGAAAAGACCAAAACCGCCATGGAAACAATTGGTCGGAGGACCGTTTTCTTCAAAAATATCTGTATAGGTCCAATAAGAAAACATATCCGCATACCCCTCGCTGCGTTTGATGGCGCGGAGGATATAAGGCGCGTTATAATAGTTGTCATGAATCATATCCGTGGGAGAAAAAGAGCTTGACCATTCGGTGATGATGAGCGGATAACCTTCTTTTTTGCAATATTCACCATGCACGCGAATCTCGTTGGAAACTTTATCGACGTTCGGGATATAAACGATGGCATTGCCTTCGGGGTCGAAATCACCTTTGATGCCGTAACTGTGACTGGTGATGAAATCGAGGGGGATGTTGTTTTCGCGGCAATGCGCGATCGTTTCGGGAATCCATTGCATACCGGCCGTTGCGGGACCGCCGACTTTATATGCGGAATTGACTTTTTTGATGGCAAGTGCTGCCGCATCATAAAGTTCAAAATAGGCATTGATGTTGGTATATTCTGTAAAAAAGCCTTTGTGGTTCGGTTCGTTCCAAATTTCAAAATACCATTTTTTGATTTCGTCTTCGCCGTAGCGGTAAGTAATGTGACGGGTGAAAGCCTCGACAAGTGTGCTCCATTCTTCCATATCCTTCGGCATGGATTTATTCATTTTCCACCAGAAAACATATGCTTTATCTTTTGCCATGATATCGGGCATCAGACCGACCTCGACGATGGGACGGATGTTATTTTCGAGCAACATATCGAAAAGCATATCGATATATTGGAAGCAGAAAGAAAGTTTTCCGTTTTCGTCGCGGTTGACGACGTTCATTTCCTCGTGGAAAATTCCGTGGAAACGGATATAGCGGAAAGGACATTCTTTTTGCATCTGTTTCAGTTGCATCATGGGAACATAGCGCATGACTTCGCCCGCGCGACCTGCGCCGATACAAGCGGAAAAGAAGCGGTCGAGCTTGCCTTTTTCATTTTGGAGATTGGCATGGATGGTTCTCATAAAAATTACTTCCTTTTATTATATAATAATAGCCGTAACGGCCAAGGTGTCGCCGTTTACGGTGAAATGTACTTCAAAATTTGCGTATGCCATGCGATAGATGCGTGCGGGATCGTTCTGATAACCCGGACGGGGATCTTCCGCAAGGAGAGCAAGTGTGCTTTCACGGAGGTGCTGAGGGATTTTTGCGAGCAATTCGGGTGAGATATCGACTTTGACGGCGCCTTCGCCCTGTTTGAAACCGAAACCGCCGATCGCATCGGGGTGGGAATCCGTATAAGGCAGATAAGGCTTGATATCATAGATCGGTGTGCCGTCAAGTAGATCCGCGCCTGCAACGTGGATAATAGGTCCTTTGGTCGTATTCAATTCTATGCCGATGATCTTCACGGAAGAAAGTCCGATCGGATTGGGGCGGAATGGGGAACGGGTTGCGAAAACGCCCATGCGTTTATTGCCGCCGAGCCTCGGAGGACGGACGGTGGGGGTCCATTCTTTGCCCATTGATTCGGAAAATTGCCACAGGAGCCAAAGATGAGAATATCCGTCAAGACCGCGGAGTGCGTCGGGATTGCGGTATTCGGGTTCAAAAATGATTGTGCTGTGAACGGATTCGACAAGTCCGCTTTGACGGGGGATGCCAAATTTGGCGGTGAAATCCGAATGAATATGGGCGATGGTGTGAAAAGGGGTTGTTTCTGACATAATTTTATAGAAACCTTTCCTTATTTATATAGTGCATTCAGTTTAGCATAAAAGGGATGCGGAGTCAATGCGTTTTGGAAAATAAAATATTCTGTTGTGCATACTGAAAAAGGACTTTCTTGCGAAAGTCCTTTTTTGGCGCGCCGAACAGGATTCGAACCCGCGACCTACAGAATCGGAATCTGTCGCTCTATCCAGCTGAGCTATCGGCGCAAATGCGGCAAAATGCCGCAAGATATGCAATTTTGATTGTGTTTTATTCAGCGAGAGCCGCTTCGAGCGCGAGTGCGAGCTGATCGGGGCAGGATGTACCTCTGCCGCGGCAGTCTGTGCCTTTGACACGTTCGATGATGTCGGTCGCTTTCATACCCTTGACGAGTTGAGCGATACCCTTGGTGTTGCCGTTGCATCCGCCGATAAATTCAACGGAGTCGATGATGCCGTCGGTGATCTGTACGTTGATCTGACGGGAACAAGTTCCTTTGGTTTTGTATTCGATCGTCTTTGTCATGATAAATCATCCTTTTTTGATATTTTAGATAACTGTGATAGAATTTGCTTGATTATTTTCATTATACCACAGTTCAGAAAAAAAGATAGCTTTTTTTGATAAAAAAATCATTTTTGTGCATTTTATACAAAAAATGGTTTGAAAAACGGGCGTTGCTATCTTTTGAAAAAACTTTTAAAAAATTCAAAAAAATTCATGAAAAGTATTGACAAAACGGGAAATGTATGATATACTATACAAGCTTGATGTGCGATGAAGCGGGAGGTTGCCGTGAAGAACACGGGTAATTTCCGCAGAGTATGTCCGATAAACGGGCGCCGGTTTTCCGGCAGAACGAAACAAAAGCGTTTGGGATATTGCGTTGCGTGCAGCGTCAATCCAAACAAAACAAATGCGAATACAACGGCCGGTCGAACCGGCTTTTCACACGGGTGAGAGGAAACACCCGGCGTGGTGTTCGCCGAAAACCGTGCATATCTTACGGCTTGCGAGCGTAAAGATATCGCCGCCGATATAGCAAAATATTTAAGGAGGCAAAATCAAGTGGCAGTTAGTGAAAAAATCAGAATCAGATTGAAAAGCTACGATCATACATTGGTAGACGCAGCAGCGGAAAAGATTGTTGAAACCGCAAAGAGAAACGGCGCAACCGTTTCTGGTCCTATTCCGCTTCCTACTGAAAAGGAAATCATCACGATTCTCCGCGCTGTTCATAAATACAAAGACAGCCGCGAACAGTTTGAGTACAGAACTCACAAGAGATTGATCGACGTTATCAAGCCCTCTCAAAAGGCAATCGAAGCGCTCACCAACCTCGAACTTCCGGCCGGCGTTGAAATCGAAATCAAGCTTTAATCCCTTTCCTTATTAATTAAAGCAGATTTCGGAATCAAGGCATAGGCGGGAATGGATATATAGTTTCCGCATATGATCCGGTTGGTCATGTTGACCCGCCCGCAGGAAGCGGTGGTCAACCAATAACCTTACAAGGAGATAGAAAATGAAAAAAGGTATCATTGGAAAGAAAATCGGAATGACCCAGATTTTCGATGACAACGGCAACGTAATTCCGGTAACCATCATTGAAGCCGGTCCCTGTGTTGTCGCTCAGAAAAAGACCGTTGAAACCGACGGCTACGCAAGCGTTCAGCTTGGCTTTGAAGACATCGCTGAAAAGAAACTCAACAAAGCTATGAAGGGCCATTTCAAAAAAGCAGGCGTTTCCATGAAGAGACACCTCAAAGAATTCAAACTTGACAACGCAGCAAGCATGAATGTTGGCGACGTAATCTCCGCTGACACATTCGTTGCAGGCGACAGAGTTGACGTAACAGGTACCACAAAGGGTCACGGTTACTCCGGCGTTATCAAGAGATGGAATCACCACAAGCTCCGCATGACACACGGTGTAGGTCCTGTTCATCGCCAGCCCGGTTCCATGGGTTCCATCGACCCCGCCCGCATCTTCAAGAATCACAAGATGCCCGGTCAGTACGGTAACGAACAGGTTACAGTTCAGAACCTCGACGTTGTCCGCGTTGATGCAGAAAAGAATCTCATCGCCGTTAAGGGTGCTATTCCCGGCGCAAAGGGCGGCATCGTGTTCGTTCGTAACACAGTAAAAGCTTAAGAGGAGGATAAGACAATGGCTAATTTGAAAGTATTGGATATGACCGGCGCACAGGTCGGCACAATCGAACTTGCTGATTCCGTTTTCGCTGTTGCAGTAAACGCAGCTGTTCTTCACGCCGCTGTCAGAGCGTACCTTCTCAATCAGAGACAGGGTACACAGTCTACACTCACCAGAACGGAAGTTTCCGGCGGCGGCAGAAAGCCTTGGAGACAGAAGGGTACAGGTAGAGCAAGACAGGGTTCCACACGTTCTCCCCAGTGGACACACGGTGGTGTGGCTCTCGGTCCGAAGCCCCGTTCCTACCGCACAGACCTCAACAAGAAGGTTAAGAGACTCGCTATGAAGAGCGCACTCTCCAGCAAAGTTCTTGACGACGCATTCGTTGTCGTTAACGAAATCGTTGCTACCGAATACAAGACAGCTACCATGGCGAAGATGCTCAAGGCTATCGGCGCTGAAAAGAAAGCACTCGTCGTTCTCGCAGAAAAGAACGAAATGGTTATCAAGAGCCTTGGTAACATCGCAGGCGTTAAGATCGCATACGTTAACACTCTTAACGTATACGACATTCTCAACTGCGGCACTCTCGTTGTTGCAGAAGCAGCAGCTAAAAAAATCGAGGAGGTATACGCATAATGAAGTTTGCTCACGATATTATCGTAAGACCCCTTATCACAGAAAAAAGCCTTTCGGCTACAGCAGATAAGAGATATACCTTTGAAGTTGCAAAGGATGCAACCAAGCCTGAAATCGCTTCCGCAATCGAAGAAGTTTTCGGCGTAAAGGTTGCTGATGTAAACACAATCAACATGAAGAAGAAACCGAAGAGAATGGGTGTTCACGCAGGTTACAGAAAAGCTTGGAAGAAAGCAATCGTTACCCTCACCGCAGATTCCAAAACAATCGAATTCTTCGATGGTATGATTTGATAAGGAGGAGTAAAGAGAATGGCTACTATCAAGTATAAACCGACGACTCCTGCCAGACGTAACATGTCTGTGCCGGACTTCGCTGAAATCACGAAGTTCTCCCCCGAAAAGAGTCTTCTTACCGTAAAGAAGAAACACGCTGGTAGAAACAGCTACGGTAAAATCACCGTTCGTCACCACGGCGGCGGTAACAAACAGAAATACAGAATTATCGACTTCAAGCGCGCTTGCACAGGTGAAGCTACTGTTATCGGTATCGAATACGACCCCAACAGAACCGCTTACATCGCGCTCCTCCAGTACGAAGACGGTACTAAGAAGTACATGATCGCTCCTGTAGGTCTTACTGATGGCGATAAGGTTTACTCCGGCGCTGATGCAGACATCAAACCCGGTAACACACTCCCCGTTGCTAACATTCCTGTTGGTACACTCATCTACAACATTGAGCTTTATCCCGGCAAGGGCGGTCAGCTCGTTCGCTCTGCAGGTTCCTTCGCTCAGCTTATGGCGAAAGAAAACGGTATGGCTCAGGTAAGACTTCCTTCCGGTGAAGTTCGTCTTATCAGACTTGATTGCGTTGCAACCATCGGTCAGGTTTCCAACATCGAACACGAAAACGTTAAGGTTGGTAAAGCCGGTAAAACACGTCACCGCGGCATTCGTCCTACGGTTCGCGGTTCCGTAATGAACCCCTGCGATCACCCTCATGGTGGTGGTGAAGGTCGTTCCCCGATCGGTCGTCCTGCTCCTGTAACTCCTTGGGGTAAACCCACGCTTGGTTACAAGACAAGAAACAAGAAGTCTAAGACCGAAAAATTCATCGTAAAACACAGAAACGGTAAATAAGGAGGAGGCATAAAGATGAGCAGAAGCCTTAAAAAAGGACCTTTTGTCGAAGAAAAACTTTACGCAAGAGTTTGCGCAATGAACGACAAGGGCGAAAAGAAGGTATTGAAGACCTGGTCCCGTGCTTCCGTAATTTTCCCCGAATTCGTCGGTCACACGATTGCGGTTCACGATGGCAGAAAACACGTTCCGGTATATGTAACTGAAGACATGGTTGGTCACAAACTCGGCGAGTTTGCTCCCACCAGAACCTTCAAGGGTCACGCCGGTTCCAAAACATCCAACAACGGTAAATAATCTCGCACCAAGCTAAGGGAGGAAAAACAAAATGGAATCTAGAGCATACCTTAAATATGCAAGAATATCCCCGCGCAAAGTACAGATCGTGCTTGACCTCATCAGAGGTAAGGATGCGGGAACAGCTATGGCAATTCTTAAAAACACTCCTAAATCTGCGAGTGAATACCTCATTAAATTGCTGAAGAGTGCTATTGCTAACGCAGAGCACAATCACGGCATGGACGTAAGCAAACTTTACGTTTCCGAATGCTTCGTTTGCCCCGGCCCGACTCTCAAGAGAATCATGCCCCGTGCAAAAGGCAGCGCAGACAGAATCCTTAAGAGAACGAGCCACGTAACGATCGCTCTCAAGGAAAGAGCTTAATAGGAGGAACACAGAATGGGTCAGAAAGTTAATCCGCACGGTCTCCGCGTCGGCGTTATCAAAGATTGGGACTCGAGATGGTTCGCGAATGACAGCGATTTCGGCGATACCCTCGTTTCCGACTATAAAATCAGAAAATATCTCAAAGAAAAGCTTAAAGTTGCAGGTGTTCCGAAGATCGAAATCGAACGCAGCAACGCAGGCGTTAAAGTAGTTATCCACTGCGCAAAGCCCGGTGTCGTTATCGGTAAGGGCGGCGCAGAAATCGAAAAGCTCCGCGTTTCTCTCGAAAAGATGACAGGTAAGTCCGTAAGCGTTAACGTTGCGGAAGTTAAGTCTCCCGATATGAACGCTCAGCTCGTTGCTGAATCCATCGCAGAACAGCTCGAAAAGAGAGTTGCATTCCGCCGTGCGATGAAGCAGGCGATCGGCAGAACCATGCGTCTCGGCGCAAAGGGCATCAAGATCACCCTTTCCGGTCGTCTCGGCGGTGCCGAAATCGCAAGAAGCGAACACTACCATGAAGGTACCATTCCGCTTCAGACCATCAGAGCCGATATCGAATACGGCTTCTGGGAAGCAAACACAACCTACGGTAAGATCGGCGTAAAGGTTTGGATCTACAAGGGCGAAGTTCTTTCCGGCAGAGCAGGCGCAGCTCAGACTGAAGCTCCCGCAGAAAGACGCGACAGAAGAAACGACAGACGCGGTGATCGCCGTGGCAATAGAAACGCTAACGGTAACGGCAGATCCAATACTGCAAGACAACCGAGAGAAGGAGGCAGAAGAAATGTTGTTGCCAAAGAGAGTTAAATACAGACGCGTACAGCGCGGTCGCCTCAAAGGTAAAGCTACCAGAGGTAACACAATCACTTACGGCTCCTACGGTCTTGTAGCAGCTGAACCCGCTTGGATCACAAGCAACCAGATCGAAGCTGCCCGTATCGCTATGACACGTTACATCAAACGTGGCGGTCAGGTTTGGATCAAAATTTTCCCCGATAAGCCCATCACAGAAAAACCTGCTGAAACTCGAATGGGTTCCGGTAAAGGTTCTCCTGAATACTGGGTGGCAGTCGTTAAACCCGGCAGAGTTATGTTTGAAATGGACGGCGTTGCAGAAGACGTTGCTAAAGAAGCTATGCGTCTCGCATCCCACAAGCTCCCGATCAAATGTAAATTCATGAAAAAAGAAGAAGCAGAGGAGGTATAAGCCAGTGAAAGCTACTGAACTTAACAAGATGACTTCCGCTGAACTCACCTCTAAGCTCAAAGAGCTGAAAAGTGAACTTTTCAAGCTCCGCTTCCAGAATGAGATCAATCAGCTTGACAATCCCCACAAGATCGCAGACGTCAAGAAGGACATCGCAAGAGTTATGACAGCCCTCAACAAAAAGGCTGCTGAATAAGTCATAAGAGAGGAGAATATGTCATGAGCGAAGCAATCGAAAGAAACCTCAGAAAGACCAGAGTCGGCAAGGTAGTAAGCGATAAGATGGACAAGACTATCGTCGTTGCGATCGAAGACAACGTAAAGCATCCCAAGTACGGCAAGGTCATCAAGAGAACCATTAAACTCAAAGCACACGACGAAAACAACGAGTGCAGAGAAGGCGATACCGTTAAGATCATGGAAACAAGACCTCTTTCCAAAGATAAGAGATGGAGACTTGTTGAAATCATCGAAAAAGCAAAATAATATCATAGTGCAAGGCTAGAGCGCAAGTCGCAGCCTGTGAGATGTGAATATTTATTAAGGAGGATAGCACAATGATTCAGCAACAATCATTGATGAAAGTAGCCGACAATACCGGCGCAAAAGAACTCATGTGCATCAGAGTTCTCGGCGGCACCGGTAGAAGATACGCTAACATCGGCGACGTTGTCGTTTGCAGCGTAAAGAAAGCAGCCCCCGGCGGTACTGCTAAAAAAGGCGAAGTCGTTAAAGCTGTTATCGTCCGCTCCGTAAAGGGCGTAAAGAGAGCTGACGGTTCTTACCTCAAGTTCGACGAAAACGCAGCAGTTATTATTAAAGAAGACAACACACCCAGAGGTACTCGTATCTTTGGACCTGTAGCAAGAGAACTCAGAGATAAAGATTTTATCAAGATTCTCTCCCTTGCTCCCGAAGTACTTTAATGGAGGAATCGCAGAATGAATAAGCTTCATGTTAAAAGAGATGATACCGTTATCGTAATTTCCGGCGACGATAAGGGCGTTAAGGGTAAAGTAATCGCAGTTTCCCCCGACGAACGTAAAGTTATCGTTGAAGGTGCTAACATGCAGACAAAGCATGTGAAACCCAGAAGACAGGGCGAAACCGGCGGTATCGTAAAAGTTGAAGGCGCGATGTATGCAGACAAGGTTGCAGTTTACTGCAACGAATGCAAGGCTGGTCGCCGTACCAAGACCGTTATTGAAAACGGTAAGAAAGTCCGCGTTTGTGCAAAATGCGGCAAGAAGATTTAATGCGGAGGTATAGAGAAATGGCAAGACTTAAAGATTATTACAGATCCGAAGTTGCTCCCGCATTGATGAAGAAATTCGCTTACAAGAGCCCCATGCAGATCCCGCGCTTCGACAAGATCGTTATCAACGTTGGCGCAGGCGATGCAAAAGACAATGCGAAAGTAATTGATAAAATCATCGAAGAACTCACAGCAATCACCGGTCAGAAGGCTGTACCGACTTTTGCAAGAAAGTCCGTTGCAAACTTCAAGCTCCGTCAGGGCATGAAGATCGGTGCAAAAGTTACGCTCCGCGGCGACAGAATGTTCGAGTTTATGGATAGACTCTTCAACATCGCTCTCCCCCGTGTACGTGACTTTAAGGGTATCAACCCCAACGCGTTCGACGGTCGCGGTAACTACTCCCTCGGTCTTAAAGAACAGCTCATTTTCCCTGAAATCGAATACGATAAGGTTGAAAAGTTCAGAGGTATGGACATCGCGTTCGTAACGACCGCAACCACAGACGAAGAAGCAAAAGAGTTGCTCACACTGATGGGCGCACCCTTTGCTAAATAACTTAGGAGGTAAGAACAATGGCAAAGACTTCTATGAAAGTTAAGCAGCAGAGAGATCAGAAGTTCTCCACAAGAGAATACAACCGCTGCAAGATTTGCGGCAGACCCCACGGTTATCTCCGCAAATTCGGCATTTGCCGTATCTGCTTCCGCGAGCTTGCTTATAAGGGTCAGATTCCCGGCGTTAAGAAAGCTAGCTGGTAATTCAGTTTGATAGAGTTTCAAAGAAACTCTCATCATAAAACGCTCCAATCTTGTCGAAAGGAAAGCCAAGCGCGAAAGCGCGCGGCTTTAACCATCGGCTCGCCGCCGGTAGAATCCGGCAGCAAGGATTTCGGCGACGGGAGAGCTTCTCCCACAAACCAATACAACTTGCATAAAGGAGGAAAACTACAATGCAAATTTCAGACGTTATTGCAGATATGCTGACTCGTATCAGAAACGCAAACAGCGCAAAACACGAATCCGTAGACGTTCCCGCTTCCAACATGAAGAAGGCGATCGCAGACATTCTCAAAGAAGAAGGCTACATCGCAGGCTATCAGATCGTTGAAGACGGCAAGCAGGGTATCATCCGCATCACCCTCAAGTACGGTCGCGGCAAACAGAGAGTTATTCAGGGTCTCCGCAGAGTTTCCAAACCCGGTCTTCGCATTTATTCCAACTGCGAAGATATGCCCAAGGTTATGAACGGTCTCGGTATCGCGATCGTATCCACCTCCAAGGGTGTTATGACCGATAAGAAAGCTCGCGAACTCAACGTAGGCGGCGAAGTTCTCGCCTTCGTATGGTAATAGGAGGTAAACGGACATGTCTAGAATCGGTAGAAAAGTCATTGAAATTCCCGCAGGCGTTACCGTTACCGTAAACGACGAAAACGTTGTTACCGTTAAAGGTCCCAAAGGAACTCTCGAAACAAAAATCCACGCAAATATCAGCGTTGCAGTTGAAGGCACAACGGTTTCCGTTGCTCGTGCTGACGACGAACGCGAAAACAGATCGCTCCACGGTCTTTCCAGAACTCTCGTTTTCAATATGATCGAGGGTGTTACCAAGGGTTATTCCAAGACTCTTGAAATGATCGGTGTAGGTTACAAGGCTCAGAAGTCCGGTAAGACTCTTACTCTCAACCTCGGTCACTCTCACCCGATCCTTTTCGAAGAAAAAGACGGCATCACATTTGACGTACCCAACTCTACAACAATCGTTGTAAACGGTATCGACAAGCAGATGGTTGGTCAGATCGCAGCTCAGATCCGCGAAAAGAGACCTCCGGAACCGTACCTTGGTAAAGGTGTTAAATACGCAGGCGAACACATTCGCCGCAAAGCCGGAAAAACCGGTAAATAATGAAAGGAGTGGAGTAAAATGGTATCCAGAAAAGACAGCAACAAAGCGCGTCTCGTTCGCCACAAGAGAGTTCGTTCCAAGATCTCCGGTACTCCCGCAAGACCTCGTCTTTGCGTTTACCGCTCTCTTGCAAACATCAATGCACAGATCATTGATGACGTTAACGGCGTAACACTCGTATCCGCTTCCACCCTCGAAAAAGCTTTTGAAGGCAACGGCGGAAACAAAGAAGCAGCAAAAGAAATCGGCAAGACCATTGCCGCAAGAGCTCTTGAAAAAGGTATCACCGAAGTCGTATTCGACCGCGGCGGTTACGTTTACCAGGGCAGAGTAAAAGAACTTGCAGACGGCGCCCGCGAAGGCGGACTTAAGTTCTAAGGAGGAGGAAACAAATGGCTAGAAGAATCAATCCGGAAACTCTCGAACTCAAAGAGGTTACCGTTGCTACAAACCGTGTTTCCAAAACCGTAAAGGGCGGTCGTATCGCGCGTCAGACTGCAATCATGGTTGTCGGTGACGAAAACGGCCATGTAGGCTACGGTCTTGGAAAAGCATCCGAATATCCCGAAGCAATCCGCAAAGGTATCGAAGATGCAAAGAAAAATATTATCGAAGTATCCCTCAAGGGTACCACCATCCCGCACGCAGTTATCGGCGAGTTTGGTGCAGCAAAAGTTCTCTTGAAACCCGCAGCTCCCGGTACTGGTGTCATCGCCGGCGGTACAGTTCGTGCCGTTGTTCAGATGGCAGGTATCAAGGACATTCGTGCAAAATGCCTCCGTTCGAGCAACCCCTCTAACGTCGTTAAGGCAACATTCGAAGGTCTGAAGGCTCTTCGCACAGCTGAAGAAGTTGCAGCGATCCGCGGTATCAGCAAAGAATCTTTGAAATAAGGAGGCTTACGGAGATGGAACAGATCAAAATCACACTCACAGGCAGCCTTATCGGTTCGACCCCCAAACAAAAAGCGGTTGCAAAATCGCTCGGCATCAATAGAATCGGCGATGTAACCGTTCAGAAAAATGACGCTTCCGTTTTGGGTAAAGTAAAAATCATCGCTCACCTTGTTAAGGTGGAAAATGTATAATCTCGTTATACATTGAAAATTATCTTAATTTTAATTTAAAATTCACAGTATAAGGAGGATAACCAAAATGAAGCTCCATGAACTTTCTCCCGCTGAAGGCTCCGCAAAGGCAGCTTGGCGTAAGGGTAGAGGCGCAGGTTCCGGTAACGGTAAAACTGCCGGTAAAGGTCACAAAGGTCAGAACGCTCGCTCCGGCGGCGGTGTAAGACCCGGTTTTGAAGGCGGTCAGATTCCGCTTTACAGAAGACTTCCCAAGAGAGGCTTCAATAACGTATTTGCGAAAGAATACGCAATCGTTAATGTTAGTGATCTCAACGCTTTTGAAGACGGCGCAGTTATCAATGCAGAAGCCCTTCTCGAAAAGCGTATCATTAGAAAAGCACTTGACGGCGTAAAGGTTCTCGGCCGCGGCGAACTTACAAAGAAGGTTACAGTCGAAGCTGCTATCTTCTCTGCCGGCGCTAAGGAAAAAATCGAATCCGTAGGCGGAAAGTGCGAGGTGGTATAAGTGTTTAAAACATTGAGAAACGCATGGGCGATTCCCGAACTTCGTCGTAAGCTCCTGTTCACGCTTTTCATCGTTTTCTTATACCGCGTAGGCGCAGCGCTCCCCATTCCTTTTATCGAATATGACTTGCTCCAGCAGCAAGCAAATCTGTTCAGCACGGGTATCTTTTCTTACCTGAATATCCTTTCGGGTTATGCATTCTCGTCTGCAACGTTACTCGCTCTGTCTGTAACACCGTATATCAACGCCTCGATCATCATGCAGCTGCTCACAGTTGCGATCCCCGCGCTTGAAAAGCTTTCCAAAAACGGTGAAGACGGCAGAAAGAAAATCGAAAAAATCACCCGCTACGTAACCGTTGCGATCGCAATTATCTCCGCTTATGGTTACTACGCAGTTCTCGGCTCTTCGGCAATGACCGGCTATGACGGCGGTTTCATTACTTATACCGAAGGCTTCGCTAAATGGTTCTCTATGTTCGTTATCATCGCGTGCTACACAGCCGGCGCTTGCCTCGTTATGTGGCTCGGCGAAAGAATCGACGAACAGGGCATCGGTAACGGCATCTCTATGATCCTGTTTGCAAACATCGTATCCGGTTTGCCGTCCATGTTCGTTCAGTTCCATGGCAATCTCAACACGACCACTCACGGTTCTTTCATCTTCAACGGCGAAATCATTCCTGTATGGCTTCAGATCATCCTTTGGGTTGCAGTTATCGCCATCATCGTTGGCTCTCTTATCTTCGTAACCTATATGTCTGACGCTGAAAGAAGAATCCCCGTACAGTACGCAAAACGTACAGTTGGCAGAAAGCAGTACGGCGGTCAGAGCTCCAATCTTCCGATTAAGCTCAATATGTCCGGTGTTATGCCGATCATCTTCGCAAGCACGATCCTCTCTCTTCCCGCGACCATTATGCAGTTCGCAGGAACCAATCAGGACAGTGTGATCTACAAGATTCTTTCCCCGACAAGCAGTCCTTGGAGCTTGATCTACGTAGTTCTCCTCTTCGTTCTGATTATCGCGTTTGCTTACTTCTATATCTCGATCTCCTTCAATCCTGTTGAAGTATCGAACAACCTTATGAGCAACGGCGGTTCTATCCCCGGCATCCGTCCCGGCAGACCCACCACAGTCTACATCAAGAAGGTCCTCAACAAGGTCATTCTGATGGGCGCGCTCTTCCTCTCTGTTATCGCTTGTTTCCCGTTCCTCCTCAACATGGCAACAGGTGGTCTTCTTAACGTCATTGCGTTCAGTGGTTCCACACTCCTCATCGTTGTCGGTGTAATTCTCGAAACAGTACGCGAAATGGAAGCACAGATGACCATGCGTCACTACAAGGGCTTCCTCGATTAATCCTTAATCAAAATTCACTCTGCGTATCCGTGTCATGCGGATACGCAATCTAAAAAATCATAACGAAAGGAAATCCCGTAATGAAGCTTATGTTTCTTGGCGCTCCCGGCGCCGGTAAAGGCACACAGGCTGAGGTCGTTTCCGAACGCTATAACATCCCTGCGATTTCCACAGGTGCGCTTCTCCGCGAAGCAATGGCAAACGGTACCGAACTCGGTATGAAAGCAAAAAGCTATATTGATGGCGGCGCTCTTGTTCCCGACGATGTCGTAATCGGCATTATCAAGGAAAGACTTGTCGCTGACGATTGCAAAAACGGTTTTATCCTCGATGGTTTTCCGAGAACCGTTGCTCAGGCAAAGGCTCTCGACGAAATGGACATCAAGATGGACGGCGTTGTAAGCATCGAAGTTGAAGATGACGCGATCATCCGCAGACTCGGCGGCCGCAGACTTTGCGGTAAATGCGGTTCCTCTTATCATGTTGATTACAAACCTACTGCTGTTGCAGGTGTTTGTGATAAATGCGGCGGTGAACTCATCACCCGCGCAGACGATAAGCCCGAAGTTATCAAGAGCCGACTCGATGTTTACCACGAGCAGACAGAGCCGCTCAAAGATTTCTACGCTGCAAAGGGCGTTTTGAAGCCCGTTATCGGTCAGGAAAAGATCGAAGATACAACAGCGCTTACCATCGCAGCGATCGAAAGCATCAGAGGCTAATCTATTATGGTTCAAATCAAAAACAGCGAACAGTTGGCTAAAATGCGTAAGGCGGGAAGGATCACCGGTGAGGCGATCCTTGTGGCGCGCGAGCATATAAAAGTGGGTGTCAGTACGAAAGAAATCGATACGGCAATCCGCAATTATATCGAAAAATGCGGCGCGAAACCCTCGTTCCTCGGATACGGCGGTTTTCCCGGAAGTGCCTGCATCAGTATCAACAATGAAGTGATACACGGCATTCCGAGCGCGAAAAGATTTCTCGAAGAAGGCGATATCGTGAAAATCGATGTCGGTGCTTATATCGGCGGTTTTCACGGCGACAGTGCCAATACCTTTGGTGTTGGCAAAATCAGTGAAGAAGCCGAAAAACTGATTGCAGTCACACGCGAAAGCTTCTTTCGCGGCGTGAAGATGGCAACAGGCGGCAAAAGAATTGGAGATATTGGTTCAGCGATCTGCGGATACGCGGAAGACCTCGGTTACGGGGTGGTACGCAAGTTCGTTGGTCATGGCATCGGACGCGAGTTGCACGAAGACCCTGAAGTTCCGAATTTCGGAACGGCGGGCAGAGGCGCGAGACTCTATCCGGGTATGACCATTGCGATCGAGCCGATGATCAACGCAGGAACCCGCGATGTCAAAATCCTTGACGACGGTTGGACGGTGATCACGGCGGACGGTTCGCTCGCTGCTCATTATGAGCATACCGTTGCGATTACGGACGGGGAACCGATCCTTCTCACTTACGTGGAGTGATCCTATCCATGAAAAAGAAACGACTGAAAAAGGACGCAAAAGACGAAATGCTTGCCGTTCCCGATCGAACGGATGCAAGAGTCGGCAGCGTATGCGTTTCCATGGCGGGACACGACGCGGGACTTCTTCTCACTGTCGTTGCGGGAATCGACCGCGATCACGTTTTCACAGCCGACGGAAAAACGAGAAAGCTTAACGCACCGAAGAAGAAAAAGATGCGGCATTTAAGCATGATAACAAAGCTTTCCGAGGAGGAAACAGAGGCGATCCGCAAGGGTACGGCAAACGACAGCTTCCTGCGAAAAGCACTGTCCTCGCTTGATCTCGAAGGCTTCACCTAATTAAAACTTCCAATTCAGGAGGGGCGTATGCCAAAGGACGATGTTATGGAATTTGAAGGGACGGTTGTTGAGGCAATGCCCGGCGCGACCTTCAAAGTGAAGTTGCCCAACGGACACATTGTTTTGTCCCAGATTTCTGGCAAACTTCGTATGAATTCGATTCAGATTGTTCCGGGTGATAAAGTTACCGTTGAAGTTTCCATCTACGACCTCAATAAAGGTCGTATCACATGGAGACTCCGCGAGAGCTGATCCACCACGGTTTTATACTAAAATAATGAAAGGAACGGTGTAATACACATGAAAGTTAAACCTTCCGTTAAAAAGATTTGCAACAAGTGCAAAATTATCAAGAGAAAAGGCCACGTAATGGTAATCTGCGAAAACCCCAAGCACAAACAGAGACAGGGTTAACGCGTAATTAGGAAAAGGGAGGTGTATTTCCAGAATGGCACGTATAGCTGGTGTTGAAATTCCGAATCAGAAGAGAGTTGAAATCGGTCTTACCTATATCTACGGTATCGGCAGAACAACCTCTAACAAAATCCTTGAAAAGACAGGTATCAATCCCGATACACGCTGCAAGGATCTCACAGAAGACGACGTTTCCAAGCTTCGTGACGAAATCGAAAACTTCCACAAAGTAGAGGGTGACCTCCGCCGTGATGTCGCTATTGACATCAAGAGAATGGTTGAAATCGGTTGCTACCGCGGTATCAGACACAGAAAAGGTCTGCCGGTTCGCGGTCAGAGAACGAAGACAAATGCAAGAACCAGAAAAGGTCCTGCAAAGACAATCGCTAACAAGAAGAAATAATTAAAGGAGTGATAGCAAATCATGGCTAAGGCAACAACTAAAAAAGTAGTCAGAAAGCGCCGCGAACGTAAAATCGTTGAAAAAGGCGCAGCACATATCCGTGCGACTTACAATAACACGATCGTGACTATCACTGATGTAAACGGCAACGCTGTATCCTGGGCTTCCGCCGGCGAACTCGGTTTCAAGGGTTCCAGAAAGTCCACAGCATTCGCAGCACAGATGGCTGCTGAAACCGCTGCAAAGATCGCTGTTGACAACGGCATGAAGACCGTTGAAGTTTACGTAAAGGGTCCCGGTCAGGGCAGAGAATCCGCAATCCGCGCACTTCAGACACAGGGTCTTGAAATCACGGTTATCCGCGACGTAACTCCCGTTCCTCATAACGGATGCAGACCGCCCAAAATCAGACGCGTATAATTATAGGAGGCTTAAAATGGCAAGATATACAGGTCCTGTATGCAGAATGTGCCGCAGAGAAGGCACAAAGCTTTACCTCAAAGGTGAACGTTGCTTGACAGACAAATGCCCCGTAGATCGCCGCGGTACAGTTCCCGGCCAGCACGGTGCAGCTCAGTCCAGAAAACAGAAAGAATACTGGATGCAGCTTCGTGAAAAGCAGAAAGCAAAAAGATACTACGGCGTTCTTGAAAAACAGTTCGCAACATATTTTGAAATCGCTGACAAGAAGGAAGGTCAGACCGGTGAAAATCTCCTCTGCCTCCTCGAAAGAAGATTTGACAACGTAGTTTACAGAATGGGTCTCGCAGAAAGCCGCAAGGAAGCAAGACAGCTCGTAACTCACGGTCACTTCACAATCAACGGTAAGAAGGCAAATATTCCTTCCATCATTATCAAACAGGGTGACGTTGTTGCTCTCGCAAGCTCCAGCCGTGACTCTGAAAAGTTCAAAGCGCTCCTCGAACTCATGGAAACCAAGACCGCTCCCAAGTGGCTCGAAGTTGACAAGACAAACGCTTCCGCAAAAGCAATCGCTCTTCCCAGCAGAGAAGACGTTGACTTCCCGTTCGAAGAACACTTGATCGTCGAGTTGTACTCCAAATAATAATTACCCCCAATGTTTCTCCCGACGCTTTCGTCTTCGAGCAATATTGGTTGGAGTACGACGGTGTCAGAAATCCAATGCAAAATTCATTTTGTATTTTCATAATAAAAGGAGGGTTAATTAGATGATAGAAAAACCGAATATCAAAGACGTTGTTGGAATACCCAGACCGAATATCACAGTCACCGAGTCCGGTGAGAATCAGAAAGACGGTACGTTCGTAATTGAACCTTTGGAAAGAGGTTACGGTGTAACTCTCGGTAACTCCCTGAGAAGAATCCTTCTCAGCTCGCTTCCCGGTGTTGCAGTCGTCAGCATCAAGATCTCCGGAGGAGACAAAGATGTGCTTCATGAATTTTCGACCATTCCCGGTGTGAAAGAGGATGTTTGTGAAATCGTATTGAACGTAAAAGGTATTACAGCAAAACTTCACACGGAGTCCGCAAAAACCGTAACCATCGACGTAATCGGTCAGAAGGACGTTACTGCAGGCGATATCAATTGTGATTCCGATATCGAGATCCTGAATCCCAAGCATCATATTGCTACCGTTTCCGACGGTGTGCGTTTCAGAATGGAACTTACATTTGACCACGGTCGCGGATACGTTTCCCAGGACAAAAATAAACAGAAGTATTCGGCAGGACAAGGACAAGTCGGCGTAATTTATGTAGACTCTATATTCGCCCCTGTTTACAACGTAAGCTACAAGGTCGATCCTACCCGTGTAGGTAACGCTGTCGATTACGATAAGCTTACGGTCGATGTTAAAACAAACGGTACACTCTCCGCCAAAGAAGTTGTATCGCTTGGAGCCAAGATACTCAACGAACATCTCAACCTCTTTGTGGAACTTACCGATGAAGCACAGAGTGTCGAGATCTTGAAAGAAAGAGAAGAAACCAAGAAAGAAAAAGTCCTTGAGATGACCATTGAGGAGCTTGATCTGTCTGTAAGAAGCTTCAATTGCTTGAAGCGCGCAGGCATGGATACGGTTGAAGATCTGATCGGCAATACCGAAGCGGATATGATGAAAGTCAGAAACCTCGGTAAGAAATCTTTGGATGAGGTCATCAACAAACTCCACTCTCTCGGGCTCAGTCTGAAAAAAGAAGAAGACTGATACCCTCTGTGGAGTGAACATCACAAACAGAGATATTTATCGGTGAATCCTTTATAAAAATAGGCAAAGGAGGAATAGTATAATGCCCGGAACCAGAAAACTCGGCAGACCTACTGCCCACAGAAAAGCAATGCTCAGAGGCATGGTTACGTTGCTTTTGGAAAACGGCTCTATCGAAACGACCGTTACAAGAGCAAAGGAAGTAAAAGCTCTGGCAGATAAAATGATTACTCTCGGCAAGAAGAACACACTTGCTTCTCGCCGCGCAGCATACGCTTTCATTACGAAAGACGCAGTTGTTAAGAAACTTTTCGATGAAATCGCTCCTGCTTACGCAGAAAGAAACGGCGGTTACACAGCTGTTTATAAGACAGGTCCCCGTCGCGGTGACGCTGCTGAAATGGCAATCGTTAAGCTCGTTTAATCATATGAATAAAAAATCCGTCCTTTTGGACGGATTTTTTTATTACATAGAAATTTGTGCAAATTCGACTTCGCCGTTTTCTCAAAACAAAGAAAGCCCCCGAAGGAGCTTTCTTTGCGAATAATATATAGAGAGAGGTGAAAGATAGCAAATCTAAACTTTTATACAATCAGAAGTGTATTGAAGTTGTTGGGGAAGGTTTGGGGCGGTTACCCGAACTTAGCGCGGTCGTCCACTGCCACCGGGAGGCATCATACCGCCTCCTCCAAAGCCGCCCATGCCACCCGAACTGCCGTAAATATCGGAGGTCATATTGATTTCAGCGATCACCGTGCCGCCGCTCTTTGTCGTGTTCTCCGCAAAGCCGTTTTCATCCGCGCCATCGATCGATGCGCCCGAAACGAGTGTATAAGCCTTTCCGCTTTCAATACCCGGTGCTGTGATCACGACGGATTGGTATGCTTTTTCAGGCGTGAAAGATGCAAGAACCTTTCCGCTTTCATCACAGATACAAAGTGTCTTTCCCGCGTTTTGCGTACCAACGGATGTCAGGATTGCGCCTTGATTTTGTGCGCTTGTAAAACCTGTTGCCATGCCTTGCGCGCCCGTTGCAATGAAGATACCGCCCGAAACACTTGCGGAGCTTTCATAGTCGAGCGCACCGTTGCCGCTGTTCGTAGGACCGGAAACAAGTGTAATTCCACCTGTGACGTTTAGCGTACCATTGGAGTCGATACCGTCACCGCTTGCATTGACGAGAAGATATCCACCCGAGATCACGATACTGCCTGTACCGACCGAAAACATATTTTGTCCCGGTCTGCCGCCCATGGCGGAAGAATCGTTGCCGCCTGCCGCGTTGATTCCATCATCCGATGCGACAAGCGCAATCTTGCCGCCGCTGATCGTGATATAGGTGGCTTCTATGCCTTCATAACTCTTTTGAATGTCAAATGTGCCACCCGCGATCGTGAGCGTATTGTCTGCATGGATTCCGTCATCTCCAGAGGAGATTGTGAAATCACCGCCCGTAATGCTGATATCCCCATTGGAATGAATCGCATCGTCGGAAGAATCTACTCTAAAATTGCCATCCGAAATGATGATGGATTGCGCCGCTTTCAAAGCTTTTGCGGATTCGGTATCTGTGGTTGAAGTCTGATAACCTCCTCCCATGCCGCCGAAACCACCCCAACCGCCCCAGCCTTGATTCCATGAACCATTGCTGTTTGTGGATGCGTTTTCGCTTCCTCCGCCGCTCTTTAGGTGGAACGTGCCTCCTTCGATATTCAAAACCGTTTCAGCTTGCAGAGCGTCATTTTCGGCTTCAATTTGAATGTTGCCGCTTTCGATATAAATAAATCCCCGTTCCGCATCCTCTGCGTTATCAGAACGGATTCCGTCGCTGCCCGCACTAATATCGATAGAAGCATCTTTGATCTTGACGGCATCTTTACCGTTCAAGCCAACGTTCTTTGCCGTGACCGTAAGCGTACCGCCCGTGATGACCAGATCATCTTTCGATACGATACCATGCTTATAATTGCCGTTTACAGTCAATTTTCCGCTTCCATTGACCGTCAGATCCTCTTTGCTGAAAAGTGCCGCGTCAAGCGTCGTATCGTCTTCCGTTAAGGTATAGGAATCCCCATCTGAAAGGCTGTTTTCTGTTCCGTCTGCAAGCGTGATGAATACCTTATCTGCGGATGCGATCAGCATCGCGGGACCGCCTCCGTTTTGAATAGAAACTCCTTCAAAAACGATCTGTATTTTATCTTCCTTGGATGCCCGTACCGTCAGCATCGTATCCGTTACGCTTCCGCGCAGAATATAAGTGCCGGCTTTCGTGATCGTGATCTCGCCGTCGGCTTCGCTGACACCAAGCCCTTTGACAGTATTTCCGCTATCGGAAAGCGTAATGACCGTTGCGCCGTTTTCCGAATAATCGCTCTCCTCGTCACGTCCCGAAAAGGACATATCCATGTTTTCAAGCTCCTCGGAGGATATTGCCGAAGTGCCTGTACTGATATCCGTATCATTCGGTTTTTCCGCTCCTTTTCCGCATGAGGACAGCAAGAGTGCGGAAAGAAGCAATACGGTTAAAAATCTTTTTTTGTTCCTCATAATTCCTCGCTTTTCTCCGTCGGTTCACCAAGAGAGATCTCAAGATTACCGTTGCGGCAACGCAAAGCATCGATCATTTCTTTTGCCTGTGTTTCATTTTTTAATTCAATACGGTATAAAAGCTTATAGAGACTGCCCATATTGCTTGTTTTGACCGATACCAATTTGTGTTCATTGGTATATTCTGCGAAAATATCGTCAAAAGCATTCATGAAATGAAGCGATTCGGGAACGGTGATGCGAAGCTCTGCCGTGCGGTCGTGTGACGTGGGGAAACGCATCATCACGAGCATGACGGCGCAAACAAGGACCGTAAATATGAGCGAGATTGCAACGTATCCCGCCGCACAGGCAAGTCCTGCCGTCATCGCAAGAAAGATCGATGCGATATCTTTTGCTTTTCCCGGTACGGAACGGAATCGGACGAGTGAAAATGCGCCCATGACCGCAACACCTGTACCGATATTGCCGTTGACCATGATGATGACCGTTTCCACGATCACCGGTAAGAGCGTCAGACAAACGAGAAAGCTTTTGCTTGCGCGTGAACGGTATGAAGCCGTCAGTGCCGCCAGAATACCGCACGCAAGGGCTGTTGCCGTACAAAGCAGATACGTTCCGATATCAAACGTACCGCTCAGGACGGATGTGAAAATTTCAGACATAAAGAATCTCCTTTTCTTCTTGATGTTCTACGGGAACGGCTTTTTGCATATCGAGATAAGCCGTCGCGTATTTGGAAAAGGAAGTCGGAAATATCTTCGTTTCATCCAATGCTTTTGTCAGCCATAACGGCATCGCACCGTCACTTTTGATCTCCAGAAGATGCAGATGATCCGCAAGAATCTTTTTTCCGTAGATCCCGTCTTCCAGCCGTATGTGATCCGTCCGATAACGGATATTGGTATCAAACGTCAGACGGAGAGCGGGATTTTCTTCGGAATAAAACGCTTCTCGGTCATAGGATAAATAAACAGCCGGAACGGGATGGCAATAGAGATGCATCGCATAGTCGATCTCACGCATGATCTGTGAATCAAAGGGTTTCGTTCCGTTTTTCAGATAAGCCATCGCTTCTCTGAGCGACATGGAAACACGTCTTTTATAAACGACACTCTTGAATTTCTTTTTGATTTCCAGAAAAACACGGCTCTTTGCATCGGGGATACCGTAACTCCGCAACCGCAATTTTTCTTTATAAACAGCCGATTCATTCTTTGCATCAATCGACCGTCGGATCAGCAGAAATGACGGCGTATCCAAATACAGATTGCAAACGGTACTTTTTCCGTGTGCATCGGGAGTCAGAGCTCCGCCGATCTTTTGCATCAGGGCAAGATATTGCGCTTCTGTCAGAAGATATTTTTTCTCTGTTCTTTTAAATATGCAGATGTCTTCCATCCAAAACCTCCTTTCCATATGTTCAAGTTCATTATAAATATCAAAACTTACGGAATGCTGAAAAATTTCAAAAAAATTTTTCAGCATTTTTTAAGGATTTTTCGCTACAATTCTTGTATCCTCATTCAATTTCTATTATAATAAAAACAAAACGGAAAGGAGAATGATCTCATGCGTATTCTGATCGCGGAGGATGAAAAGCGTCTTGCGAATGCACTCCGACAGATTTTGACGGAGAAAAAATATATGGTCGACGTTGTTTTTGACGGAAAAGATGCATTGGCATATGTGAAAAGCGGGATCTATGATCTTGTGATTCTGGATATCATGCTTCCTTATATGAATGGTTTTGAAGTGATTTCCGCTATGCGAAAAGAAAATCTTTCCACACCCGTTCTGATGCTGACGGCGCGAGATTCTATATCCGATAAAGTCAAAGGGCTTGAAATGGGCGCGGATGATTATATGACCAAACCCTTTTCCACGGAAGAACTGCTCGCCCGTATCCGTGTCCTGACACGCAGACGAGGGGAAATGATTATGAATGAGATGCATTTTCACGATATTGTTTTTTATTTAGACCGCGCGGAGCTTTCCTGTACCTCAACGTCAAAAAACATCAAGCTCAGTTTCAAGGAATCGGAAATGCTCAAGCTGTTTTTATCCCGTCCCGAATCCGTATTGACCAAAGAAGAATTGATCACAAAGATCTGGGGTTATGATTCCGATGCGAGTGATAATAACGTCGAAGCCTATATTTCTTTCCTGCGAAAAAAACTTCATTTCGTCGGTTCAGAAGTACAGATCGTTTCCAAAAAGAAGATCGGTTATAAATTCGAGGCACCCCTATGCTGAAAAAACTGAAACTGAAATTTATTCTGACCAATATGCTGCTCGTCGGCATTGTCGTTCTCTTTATTTTTTCCGCCGTATGTGTGATGACGTACCGCTCGCAAACGGAAGAAATGGAGCGGGCTCTGGAAGATGCGGTCTTTTCACGTGGCAAAAATGATCTGCATTTTGGCGGTATACCGCTTCCGCCTTTTGAAGAAAAGAAAAAAGAAGAAGATTACCTTCTTCCCGCTGTATATACTTTTCCCGTACTCGTCGATTTTGATGGAAACTTGCTCGTCACTTATGATGGAGAATTAGAAATGGATGAAGATTTTCTCATTGAATCCATCCGTTCCGCCGTGAGCGCCGAGGAAGATCGCGGTATCTTATCTTCCCAAAATCTGATGTATTTGCGTAAACCAACGACACTCGGTTATATGATCGCCTTTGCTTCCACAGAACACTTGCAAAATACGATGCGCAATACGGTCCTGATCTCTGCGGCGGCTTGTTTTGCCAGTCTACTCCTTTTTTTGCTGGTCAGCATCGGACTTTCGGAACTTGCCATCCGTCCCGCAAGGGAAGCATGGGAAAAACAAAAACGCTTCGTTGCAGATGCTTCTCACGACTTGAAAACGCCTCTGACCGTTATTCTTGCCAATCAGGATATCCTCCTTTCTCATGAAAGCGAAACGATCGCTTCTCAGAAACAATGGCTTGAAAGCACGGAAGAAGAAACGAAGCGGATGCGCGGACTTGTGGATAAACTCCTGATGCTTGCCAAATCCGAAGATATGAAAGAGCGTATGACCTTTCATGAGGTCAATGTCAGTGAGCTTTGTGAACAGGTCGCTTTGCAATTTGAAGCGGTCGCTTTTGAACGGGAGATCATGATCGAAAGTAAGATTGCGCAGAATATCATCCGCAAGACCGATGCTGAAGCCTTTGAAAGACTTTTGCACATCTTGTTGGATAACGCGCTGAAATACAGTCCGCGCGGAGAATCGGTTCAGATCGTTCTCGAGCCTGTAAGACGTACTTTGATACTTTCTGTGCGTAACGGCGGAGAAGTGATACCCAAAGAAACATTATCACATCTTTTTGAACGCTTTTACCGTGCAGATCAGGCACGGACGGTCGGTGGTTTCGGACTCGGTCTTTCTATTGCGAAAAATCTCGCGGAAGGACTTCATGCCTCGATCTCCGTTTCAAGTGATGCGGAAAAGGGAACGGTCTTTACCGTTTGCTTCAAGTGAAAAATACAAGGACAGAGAATTTTTGAAATTCTCTGTCCTTTTGGCTGAATAAGCAATCAATCGGCAACGAAAAATACTTTCAGGTCAACGTCGCAGGAGATCGTTTGTTCACTGCCATCCTCTTTGGTATAACTGAAAGAAACCTTTCCTGTGAAATCCGCAGACCCATTTTCATAAAGACCGCGTCCGTAAAGTACATAACCTCGTTCTTTTTCTTCAAACGTATAAATGTCAATATCTGAAGTTTCCGAGGCATAGTATCCCACGCCGAAAACCAATTCTTCACGGCTGAAACTCTCTCCGCCTGCAAGCGTCCAAGTGATATCTCTGTCAATATGATAACAACCGAAATCATCATAATTCAGATAAACGTTCTCATCATATTTGATATCAAACGTAAATTCATGCGCACATTCGGGCGGGGCATATCTGTTGCCGATATTTTGGTGACAGTAATAGCTTGTCGTCTGAAAAACGGGATTCGGATAAGTATTATTGACACGGACTGTCGCATGAATCAATTCATTGTTTTTCAAATAGAATTTTTCACCCAGACTTTCGCTCGAATATCCCTCAATGGTAAATCCGATCTGAATACCGTCATCATTGGTTACTGCAAACGCTTTTTTCGTTTTGACTTCGTCTTCGGGGGCAGTAAAAACAGGATACCGCTCCTCTTTATCAAAATCCACGTAAAAAATCTTTAAATCAGTAATCTCACAGACGATATCCTGTGAATCGATGATATCATAATCAGGATCCCATGTCTTTCCATAGGAAAAAGAAACGTTCCCCGAAAATTTCAGAACGTCATCCCGATAAAGCTCACGGTCAAAAAGCCGATATCCCTGATTAATGTAATAATCGGAAAGATAAATATCAACAGCTTCTTCATCGGTAACGTGCTCTCCGGCAATCAATTTCAGATCATTATATCCCAATGATTCCCCCGGAGCAATCTCTTGAAGTTTCATAGCCAATGTTCCCCAATACCAACTGTTATCGCAAGCAAGTGGTATATCGTTTTCCGTTCGGAAATCAGGACGGAATATGCGGTAAATATCGACAGAGCTATGATTATAGAGTATACCATCCGAAAGGTTTGTCGCTTTTGCGGATGCACGGATACGTTCATTGCTTTTCAGATAAAATTCTTCGCCCAGACTTTCACTCGCATAGCCGTAAAAAGTAAATTCCAGACGGATATCATCATTTTCCTTGAAAAAGGTCTTTGTCGTTTCGATCTCATCGTCAGGAGAAATGAAACCAACGGGCGCGGGTGTGACCGGTGGATTTTCCGTGGATTCCGTCGTATCGGTCGTTTCGGCTGCTGTATCATGGATCTGATACGTTTCCGTATCCGTAAACGTGATAATGTCATCTTGACCATCGCCCAGAACGGTATATGTTACAGTACAACGATATGTACCTTTTTCTTCAACAGGATAAAAATATTCATTCTGATATGCATTGCCTTCCGCAATATACGATTGCTTTACAAAATCTTCCCAAAAGAAAAGAAAATTCTGTTTTTCGATTTTTACTTGAATGAATGCGCCTTGCGTATCGTCATAACCCGTATAATCTACGGAAATTCGTGCCTTGCCATCGTCTGTGAAACCAAAACTCGTGACGGTATGCATCGTATGATTGTTGTAAATTTTCTGCCTGTTATCGCAAGCGGTCAATGCAAACAGCAGAGCAAAAAGCATAATAACGGATAAAATACGGGATAAAAGCATTTTTTTCATGAAAAGAATCCTCCTTCTTAAAATTTTTCTTCAAATTACTTATGGTTGATAGTTCCGATAATATTCCTCTGTGATATCTTCATACGTATCAAGATCATCGGGAAAAGAGATATCAACGGTATCTCCCATTGCCTTCGGCACGATCTCAAAGGTATACGATACGGAATATTGCGAACCGTCCCGATCGTCAATGACGGAAACACGGGTGCCGAGCGTAAAACTTCTGATGTTGCCCTGTGTATCAATGGTAAGCGTTACGGGTGATTCATATGATAAAATCGGTTGGTCATATGAAAAATCATCTCCATATGTTGCGGCGATCAACTGAAGAATTTTTGATGCGTAACCGCTGATACGGGCAGATGCGGTCAGGGAACCATCTTCATTCTTTCGGAATGTCGCATTTTCTGTCATAGATTCATCAAAAAAGATCCATTCCGCTTCATAATCCTCCAGAAAATAATCGGAAAGCATCATGACCATATAGTTTTCTCCCTCAGAGGACGTATAAAGACGGTCATCCCGATAATAGATTTCGCTATGTACGGAAACGCCCGCAACCTTGGTATTCCTTTCCTGCGAATAAAGCGGATAATCTCTGTTCCCGCAATCCATTTTGATATGCATATTCAAAGGAATATCGATGGAGATCAAAGACATATGCAGTCTGCTGTTTGCGGAAATTTGTATCTCATAACGCTCATGATCGAGCTTTGCGGAGGCTTCGCGGAATAGCTGAAGAAATTCTTCACGGCTTACCGTTTCCTGCGGTTTTTCGGCTTCCTCGGGCTTCTCGGTTGACTGATTTTGCTTTTCTTCTTTCGTCAGATAAACATAAGGTTCCGTTTGATATAAGAGATTTTTTCTGAAATTTTCAAGACCCATTTCTTTTTCCTCGCCTTGCATCCGATACGTTACAGGAATAAATGTCCCGTTTTGCATGATCTCACAGGAAAATTCAATCACGTAAGAATGTAAGTTCCCGTCGGCATCCAACGTGATCGCAATGTCAACCATATCGTAATTTCTCGGTTCATGTTCCGAAACGTCATCGTTTGTCAGAAATTCGATCAAATCGATCAGGTTTTCTTTATATATCGAAAAACCAAAATTGGTGGATGCCGTTACCGTTCCGTCTTCATTCATTTCGATATGCGACCATGAAATCTCATCGTATAAACGATTCCCGAAAAGCAAAGTGAGCGCGTGACGGGGAACTTTTTCCATGAAATCCTCGGCGGAAAACGGCTTTTGTAAGCGTTCGCCGTTGCGGGAAATATAGACGGTATCATCGATGAAAATATAATAATTTTCAAAATCTTCCGTTTGGGACGATGCCGTCGAAAAATAAGAATAGAGCGGGGAAGCGTTGTCGCGGAAATCCGATTGCACGGATGTCAGGATATTGCTTTGATAGGTAACACCGTCAATGGTCACGGTTTTCCACGTATGAAATTCCGTATTGCTATCATCTTGCTTTTCCAAAATATTCACGAGTTTTTCCGCAAATTCCGCGGCTGTCATTTTCGGAATTTCGGGAATTTGTATCACGGAAGAGGATTCTGCTTTCGTCGTTTCTGTTGTTGTGGTCTGCGCGGTCGAAGTATCCGTCGTTTCTATGATCTCATCACCGGCACGATAATCCTTCGTATCTTTAAAAGTGATCACATCGTTCTCACCTTCACCAAAAACCGTATAAACGACCGTACAGCGATACGTTCCGTCTTCATCAATATCATAAAAATATTCATTATGGTAAGATTCCCCATCGGCATGGTAACTCTTTGTTACAACCTTTTCCCAAAAGAAAAGAAAGCCTTGTTTTTCAATTGTAACGTCAATATCGGCTCCCGTCGTATCGTGATAGCCCGTATAATCTACGGAAACTCTTGCTTTGCCATCTTCCGTGAAACCAAAACTCGTGACGGTATGCATGGTATTTTGATTGTAATTTCTGCTTGGTTCACAGGAAGCACAAGCGAATATGATAAGCATTGCCATCATTCCTGCCCAAAAAATTCTTTTGAATAATCTTTTTTTCATAATATAGCCTCTTTTCTTAAGATTCTTTTTTCACGGAACGAATGATCTCCATACAGATTTCATCCGATAACGTATCTGCAACGATCAATGAATAAGCGTAATCATCATCCGTCCAATAATAACATCGTTTCTCTTTTTTATACAAAACAAAGATCTTGCAATCACCAATCTTCCGCGTTTCATATTTTGCATCTTCGTGGTCAACGGTGGTTTTTGCATCCAGAATCGTTTGTAAGAAAATGATCTGTTCTTCTTTATGATTCATCCAAACGACCTTTACTTCACTTTGTGCAAGATAACGATCTTTCAGAATATAATCTTCAGGAATATATGCGGGTGCATAGATCATTTCGATCTGTTCGGGCGCAAGAGAAATATCCCGACTCGAAAAGAAAAATTCCGTGAAACTTCCATAGATCTTTTCAAGCCATTCCAACGCAGAGGGATATTTTGCCGCGGAGATACCGATTACACCAAAACAAAGCAAAACTGCCGCAAGTAAGATCGCTGCCGTTCGTTTGCCGAATACCGATGTTCTTGCACTCCGTTCCTTTAAAAGCTTATCGATTTTTCGTTGATACCGCTCAGAATATTCGACCGTCCCCTCCGCTTCCTGTAAAGACTCGTAATAACTCCATTCAAAAGTACCGATCGCTTCTTCCAGACGTGTTTTGCCGATTGGTTCATGGTTTGCCATGAAAACCCCTCCTTTCCAAAAGTGAAATCAATTGTTTTCTGCCGCGTGTGAAACGGGAATTGATCGTTGACTGTTTTTCATTCAGAAGCCTTGCAATCTCGGGGATAGAATGATGATAGAAAAAATATAAACTGAGTACGTCACGATAATGCGTGGGAAGTGCCGCAAAACAAGCCGTAATATCTGCAATATCCGCTTGTTCACAAAGATAAAAAAGCGCGTCTTCCGTAACGGCAAGTTCCGTTTCTTCTTCGTCATATAGCGGTATTTTCTCCCGCTGACGTAAAACAGTGATCGCTTGATTGTACGCAATCTTCATGATATATGCGCCGACCGTCCGTTCTTCCATATCATGTAAACGATCCATATTTTTCGCAACCTTAAACCACGTTTCCTGTACAGCATCTTCGGCATCCTGTTGATTTTTTAATATATACAGCGTTTTACGAAAAACACTGTCTGCATATCGATGATAAATACGCGAAAATTCCATGCGTTGCGGTCCGCGTTCGATCACCGACAGATAAATAAGCATCTGTTTTTTTGCCTCCCTTAACGGATATTTGTATCTATTTTATCACAAAAAATAGATTCTCTCAATATCGCTTTGCCTTTCTATTTATATAGACGCAAACAAACGGAAAAATAATGCAAAAGTTATAAAAGAATATTAGAAACCCCGATATGCCACAGCATATCGGGGTTCTGCTTTTATTCAATCAGAGGCACCAAACGGGAAAGTTTTTGAGGTGGGGTTACGGGGAGGGGCTTTTTACAAAAAGTCCCTCCCCGCCGTATCCTCTCTTATTCGCTTTTCTTTAAAGGAAACGTAACGACAACTTTGAAAAGATCGCCGTCCGTCGAAATATTGATCTCACCACTTTGCAGTTCAAGCAAGCTTTTTGCAATCGGTAAGCCAAGACCGCTTCCTTCGGTGTTTCGGGATGCATCTCCGCGTACAAAACGCTCCATCAGCTCTTCGGAGGTGATTCCGAGCGGAGAGCGGGAAATATTTTTGAACGTAATCACACAAAGATCACCCTGTACCGCGGCATCCAGATAGACACGCGTTCCCGAAAGGGAATATTTGCAGATATTGCCGAGAAGATTATCAAAAACACGCCAGAGCAGATTGCCGTCCGCCGTGATGAGAATGGGTAAGGTCGAGATATACGTGACGGCTTCCAAGCCTGCTTGCTTGAATTTTTCACAATATTCACCGATAGCTTGCTGCAATAATACGCAAATATCACATTCTTCTAAATTGACCTGAATATTACCCGTTGACGCTTTGGAAACTTCAACGAGATCACAGATCAGCTTTTTCAACCGCAACGATTGATATTCCAGAATATTCAGATATTCCGCCGTTTTTTCATCTGCGGGGGTCTCTTTCTTCAGCAGATCAACGTAATTGATGATCGATGTCAAAGGCGTTTTGATATCGTGAGAAACGTTGGTGATGAGTTCTGTTTTCATGCGTTCGCTCTTGATCCGTTCTTCCACGGCAACACTCATGCTGTCACTGATACGGTTCAGCGTAACGGCAAAATCCTTATAATCACTGAGAAGACTTTTCGTATCGATCTGATAAGACAGGTCACCGTTTGCGATCTGTTCACCGCCTTTTTGCAATTTTCGCAAGGACACGGCAACACAGAGGATGATGATACCCGTAATCAGATTTTTAACGATATAATAAAGGATAAAAATGTCCATATCCAAGCCAAACAGAAGGATCAGAATCAAATCCGCAAGAAAATAGAAAATGATCGCAAAGACCGTTTTCCAAATCATCGGAATAAAACGGAAGAACGCGGAAAGTTTATGAATCGACCACGCAAATATCCGATAGATCAGAAGACTTTTTCCGATACCGCCGCATTTGATGCGCAGAGCAAAGCTGAGCGAATACATAAGCGTTACCAGATATGCAAGGACTGCCAGAAACATCAGTATGGAAATCGTCAGAATATGAAACGATGCATAAGTAAAGATCGCTAAGATCACGAAAACGAAGATCAGAGCGGCGATCAAATAAACGACTGTGAATACGTCAAGCGGAATTTTTTCAAGGATGCCTTTTCGGATTTCCTGTTCATCCGGATGATGTCCTACGGCAAAAAACAGGTAAACGATCAGCACAGCCAAAATACAAAAGGATACGAAAGCAATGGCAATCATCGGATACCGCCATGAATAACCAAGCATATATAAATTCAGTTCGGAATAAAAAAGAAGATCTTCTGTGGCATCACTTGCGATGATGTATCCAGTTGCCGTCATCAATAGTTGCGTTTCTGCATCTTCGCGAGGAATGGCATTGGTAATGATATTGGAACCCTTCATGTTGACGAGATATACGTCATCCTGATAGATTACGGCTTCACCCTGATACGTATTGGCAAACATTTCTTCCGTCTTTTCATCCGTGACGGAAAAGGCAAAATCCGTATTTTCATAATATTCCATCGGATCGGTATAAAAAAGTTGATTTTTTGAAGATTCTTCATAATAATCAAGAATACTATATAAATGCTGAAAGACCTGATCCGCATAGAAATCCTGACGGATACGGTTGCGGGAATGATTATAAAAATTATTGGATGCCATTAGTATGACAGCGGAAATACTGAATAAAAATACGGTGAAAAAAACGGCGGAAAGCAGAACCGCAAGGACTTTTTTATATGTTTTATATTTTTTCATGAATATTATCCCCCGTGATATTTATTTTTCTATTTTATAGCCTTGTCCCCAGACGGCTTTCAAATAACGCGGTTCAGCGGGAACGATTTCAATTTTTTCTCGGAGATGGCGGATATGTACGGCGACCGTGCCTTCCGCGCCGTAGGGATCGTCTTTCCAGATGCGTCGATAGATCTCTTTCGGTGAAAAGATCACACCCGGATTCTGTATCAGGAGTTTCAGAATTTCAAATTCCGTCGGTGTTAGCGATACCCGTTCTCCGTCAACAGAGGCGGATTTTTCTTCCGTATCGATTACGATATTGCCATGTACGTATTTCGTTTCTTTTTCACTCGAGAATCCCCCGAGCTTCGTATATCTGCGGAGCTGTGAACGCACTCTCGCCAACAATTCTGCGGGTAAAAACGGTTTTGTGATATAATCATCCGCGCCCGCATCCAATCCTGTCAATTTATCGTTATCTTCACTTTTTGCTGTCAGTAGAATTACAGGCACATTGGAGAGTTTACGGATATCTGCCATTGCTTGCATTCCATCCTTGACAGGCATCATGATGTCCATCAAAACCAGATGAAAATCTTCATTTTTGACGGCTTCGACCGCTTCCTCTCCGTTGTACGCTTCTTTTGTTTGATAACCTTCCTTGGTCAGATATATTTTCAATGCGGAAACGATATCTTTTTCATCGTCGCAAATCAGAATCTTATACATAAAAAACACCTCGCCTTTCTTTTGCTTATTCTCATTATACAGGATATTTTCCGAAAAGAAAAGACTTTTTCGTTTAAGATTTATTTAAATCGTCAGACTTCAGCATTCAGATGCGGTAAAATTACGAGGTCGATTTTGTGCAATTTTCTATGGAATAAAAAAATACAAAAGATGTACTTTTTTATTGACTTTTTCGTGAGAAAGGTATAAAATAGTTTCCATGATTCCAAAAAAAACAGAGAAGCCTCTTGACTTTCTCGTTTTAGCATGATAAAATGTTAACAAAATTGTGAAAGGGTAAACAATCAGAATATGATACTCGATGATAAGATTCTGAAAAGCGGCGAACAGGCGGTCTTTGCCCTGCGCGCGCTTTATCAGCGTTACGGTTATATACAATTCAAAATGAGTAAATTTGAAGAATATGATTTTTATGTCCGTAACAAAGATTTTCTGGTCGGTGACGGTGTGATCACCTTCAATGATACCGACGGCAAGCTCCTTGCCCTCAAGCCTGACGTGACACTTTCCATCGTGAAAAGCAATCAGGATGAATCCGAAACCGTCCACAAACTTTATTATAACGAAAACGTATACAGAATATCAAAAAATACGCATACCTTCAAGGAGATCATGCAGACAGGGCTTGAATATATCGGCAATATCGATACCTATGCCATGACGGAAGTCGTATTGCTTGCTGTGAAAAGCCTGGAAGCCGTTAGCGAAAATTATATGCTCGATCTTTCGCATCTCGGCGTACTTTCCGCATTGATGCAAACACTCTCCGTTTCAGAAAGCGACAAAAAGAAACTGATCCATTGTATCGGCGAAAAAAATCCGCATGGTGTCAGAGAAATCTGCGCGGAAGCAAATGTTCCGACAGAACTTTCCGAAAAACTCGTTGTTTTGATCGGTGCATATGGCAAACCTTCCGATGTATTGCCGAAACTTCGCGCGCTTGATGCGGGCGAAGAAGCGGAAAAAGCCATCAAAGAATTGGAAGTTATCACACAAACTCTTGAGACTGTCGGTTATGCAAACCGCATCCATATCGATTTTTCCGTCGTCAACGATATGAATTATTATAGCGGTATCGTCTTCCGCGGTTTCATCGACGGTATCCCCGAAGGCATCCTTTCGGGCGGCCGATACGATAAGCTGATGCGGAAAATGGGCAGCCATACGGGCGCTGTCGGTTTTGCCGTTTATCTCGATATGCTGGAACTGCTCGATACCCATGAAAAAGAATACGATACGGATATCCTCTTGCTTTATGACGATCAGGCGGATACCTGTGAGCTCATCAAAGCCGTTTCCGTTCTTGCTAAAAACGGAACCCGTGTTCTTGCACAAAAAATAAAACCCGAAGCGATCCGTTACAGACAGCTTCTGGCTTACAGAAACGGAGGTCTTGAAATCCTTGAAATCGGTGATTAACGTAGCACTCCCCAAGGGTAGATTGGGAGAAAAAGTATACGATATGTTTGAAGCGGCAGGTTTTGACTGTCCTTCCATCAAAGAAAATAACCGCAAATTGACGTTTGAAAATGAAGAAAAAGGACTTCGTTTCTTTTGGGTAAAGCCTTCTGACGTTGCGATCTACGTTGAAAGAGGTGCGGCGGATATCGGCATCGCGGGCAAGGATATTCTGCTTGAATACTGTCCCGACGTTTATGAACTTCTCGATCTCGGTATCGGCAAATGCAGAATGGCAGTCGCCGCAAAAAGCGGTTTCCGTGACAACAGAGAAAAAACTCTCCGCGTCGCAACCAAATTCACCCGTATCGCACGCGAATATTACGCGGGAAAGGGAAGAGATATCGATATCATTCACCTGAACGGCTCGATCGAACTCGCGCCTATCCTCGGTCTTTCCGATGTGATCGTGGATATCGTGGAAACGGGAAAAACACTTCTGGAAAACGATCTCATCCCGATGGAAACCGTCGTCCCGATCAGCGCAAGACTCATTGCTAATAAAGCCAATTTTAAATTCAAAAGTGAAAAGATCGAAGCGATCGTGAATGGTCTTGCAGCAATCTCAAAACAAAATCAATAAAAAGGAATCCGATCATTATGATAAAAATTTTAAATTCCTCGGCGGTTTCGAGAGATGAAATCTTCTCCCGCGTCGTTCCGAGTGTAAACGTAGAAGATATTGTTGCGGATATTATTGCCAACGTCAGAAAAAACGGTGACAGCGCACTTTTTGATTATTGCGAAAAATTTGATAAAGTTAAACTTTCCGCGCTGGAAGTCACGGAAGCGGAGATCGATGAAGCATTTGCTCTCGTTGAACCCGAATTTATCCGTATTCTTCGGGATGCGGCGGAAAATATCCGTGCTTTCCATGAAAAACAAGTCAGAAACAGTTTTGTCATCAACGATAAAAAAGGTGTCGTCATGGGACAGAAAGTCATTCCGATCGAAAAAGTCGGTCTGTACGTTCCCGGCGGCACGGCAGCTTATCCCTCGACCGTCCTGATGGATAGCATTCCCGCAAAAATCGCGGGCTGTAAAGAGATCGTTATGGTCACACCGCCTTCGGGGGATGGCAAAGTCAATCCCGCCATTCTTGCCGCGGCAAAAGTCGCAGGTGTAACCAGAATCTTTAAAGTCGGCGGCGCACAGGCTGTTGCGGCACTTGCTTACGGCACGGAAAGCGTTCCCGCCGTACATAAGATCGTCGGTCCCGGTAATGCGTTTGTTGCAGAAGCGAAAAAACAAGTTTTCGGTAAGGTTTCCATCGATATGATCGCCGGTCCTTCCGAAATTCTCATCGTTGCGGATGCCACTTGTGATCCCGCAGTCGTTGCGGCAGATATGCTTTCTCAGGCAGAACACGATAAACTTGCAAGTGCCGTTCTCGTAACGGACAGCGAACCCCTTGCCAATGCCGTTTCCGAAGAACTTGAAAAACAGATCGCCGTCTTGCCGAGAGCAGAGATCGCAAGAGAATCCATTGATAAAAACGGTAAGATCATCATTACAAAAGATCTTTCCGAAGCCATTGAGATTTCCAACGAGATCGCCCCCGAACATCTGGAGCTTTGCGTAGACAATCCTTTTGATTATTTGAACGAAATTCAACACGCAGGTTCGATCTTCATGGGTAAGAATTGTCCCGAAGCACTCGGCGATTACTTTGCCGGTCCGAACCATACGCTCCCCACAAGCGGTACGGCAAAATTTTCAAGCCCTCTTTCCGTGGATGATTTCGTGAAGAAAACACAGTATACTTATTTCACAAAAGATGCACTTGCCACCGTTGCGGATGACGTAGCATATTTCGCGGAAAAAGAAGGTCTTTCCGCACACGCAAGAAGCGCGATCTCCAGAAAAAATAAACAATAAACTTTGAAAACAAAGGAACATTTAACAAAAATGAGCCGATTTTTTAGTACGAAATATAAAAATTTAAAGGCATATACCCCCGGTGAACAGCCGAGAGATATGCAATACGTCAAGCTGAATACGAATGAATCTCCGTATCCCCCCTCTCCGTCCGTTTCTGCGGCGGTCATGAATGAAGTCGGAAAGCTCGGTCTGTATTCCGATCCCGAATGTACGGAGCTTGTTTCGGAGGCGGCAAAGCTTTTTGGAGTGAAACCTACACAAATTCTCATGACGAACGGTTCGGATGAGATTCTGAACTTTGCGTTCATGGCTTTTTGCGATGAAGCGCACCCCATCGTTTTCCCCGATATCACATACGGTTTCTATCCCGTATTTGCAGAATTGAACGGTATTCAGTATGAAAAGATCCCCTTGAAAGACGATTTCTCCATCGATATCAATGATTATATCGGCATCGGTAAGAATATCGTTATTGCAAACCCCAACGCGCCTACGGGACTTACTCTTTCTTTGAACGATATTCAGAAAATTATTGAAAGCAATCCCAATAACGTCGTCATCATTGACGAAGCATACGTGGATTTCGGTACGGAAAGCGCGGTTTCTCTGATTGACCGTTATGACAATCTTCTCGTTACACAAACATTTTCCAAATCGAGAAGCATGGCAGGCGCACGTCTTGGTTTCGGTATCGGTGCAGAATCGCTGATTGCCGACCTTTGCACCATCAAATATTCCACGAATCCTTATAACGTCAACCGCATGACGATGGCGGCAGGCGTAGCGACACTCCGCGAAAACGATTATTATATGGAAAATTGCAAAAAGATCATCGCAACACGTGAATATACGAAAAACGAACTCGAAAAGCTCGGCTTTTTCGTGACTGATTCCAAAGCGAACTTCCTTTTTGCCAAGTCCGATGCCATCGACGGCGAAACGCTTTATCTGGAACTCAAAAAACGCGGTGTTCTCGTCCGTCATTTCACGACGGAAAAAATTAAGGATTATAACCGCATCACCGTCGGTACTCCCGAACAGATGGATATCTTCCTCACCCGCGTCAAAGAAATCCTGAACGATATTCAAAAATAAGAAAGGAATGATACGATGTTACGAACCGCTGAAATTATCCGTAAAACTGCAGAAACCGATATCGTTCTTTCCTTGAATTTGGACGGCACGGGCAAGAGCGCGATCGATACAGGTTGCGGTTTTCTCAATCATATGTTGACGCTTTTTGCCAAACACGGACGTTTGGACCTCGCCGTGAAATGTATCGGGGACATCGACGTGGATTATCATCATACCGCCGAGGATATCGGTATTTGTCTTGGCGATGCATTCGCGGACGCGCTCGGTGAAATGCGCGGCATCACGCGTTACGGCAATATGATTTTGCCGATGGATGAAACCCTCATTCTTTCTGCCGTCGATATTTCGGGCAGAGGAAAATTTGTTTCCGATCTCAAAATTCCGACGGAAAAGGTCGGAGACTTCGATACCGAACTTGTTTTTGAATTTTTTGAAGCTTTTACACGCCGTGCGAATATCACGCTCCATGTCCGTCAGCTTGCGGGCGAAAATTCGCATCATATCATCGAAGGCGCATTCAAAAGCGTGGCTCGTGCTTTGCGTGCGGCGGTGAAGATCGATTCCGACACGATGGGTGAGATTCCGTCCACAAAGGGCATCCTTTGAAAGAGAGGTTATAAAAATGATAGCAGTTGTTGATTACGGTGTCGGAAACTTATTCTCGCTTTCTTCCTCACTTGCCACCATTGGTGCGGAAACTGTGGTAACAGGCGATGCAGAAGTAATACGCAAAGCAGACAAAATCTTGCTTCCCGGTGTCGGTGCGTTTGAAGATGCCGCAAAAAAACTTCGTGAAAGCGGTCTTGCCGAGGTTGTTTGCGAAGAAGCAAAAGCAGGCAAACCCTTGCTCGGCATTTGCCTCGGTATGCAGCTTTTGTTTGAAAAAAGCTATGAATTCGGCGAATTTGACGGCTTGGGGCTGATCAAAGGTGCTGTTCGCCCGATCGTCGATGTGATTCCCGCCGACCTTAAAATTCCTCACATCGGTTGGAATGCGCTCCATTTTACCAAAGAAAACGAGCTTTTCCGCTATATTAAAAACGGCGATCACGTTTATTTCGTTCATTCGTTCTATGCCGCGGATTGCGAGGAGAGTGTCATTGCAACCTCGGAATACGGTGTGGAATTGACGGCAGCGGTGGCAAGCGGCAATATTTACGGTTGTCAATTCCATCCCGAAAAGAGCGGCACTGTCGGACTTTCCATCCTAAAAGCGTTCGCCCAAATGTAATTTGAACGATATTCAATTATGGCAAAAATAGAAAAAGCAATCTTTACAAATCTTTGTATGGTCTATGATGGTAAAGGAAATATTCTCGTACAAGACCGAAAAAATCCGAATTGGAAGGGTGTGACTTTCCCCGGCGGACACGTGGAGGAGGGAGAATCCTTTACGGAATCCGTCATCCGCGAGGTCAGGGAAGAAACCGGTCTTACCATTGAAAATCCCATCCTTTGCGGTGTCAAACAATTTCCAACCTTAGAAGGAGAACGATATGTGGTTTTTTGTTATAAAACCGGGACATTTTCGGGCGAAATTGTATCTTCATCCGAAGGAGAAGTATTTTGGATTTCACGCCGAGAGCTTGAAAACTACAAAGTTGCCCCCGATTTCCTGGAACTTATCCGCATTTTTGAATCCGATTGCTTGTCAGAATTTTATCTGTGGCGCGATCAGAATGCTCAGGAATATCAAAAGAAAATATATTAAAAAAACATATAAGATTAAAAAGCAGCAGAGTCTGGGGCAGATCATTGCGCCCACCGTCGTCCATTCGGTCATAAAATACAGCCGAGCGGCGAAGGAAAAACAACTCTGCGCACAAGAAAAACAATAGAAAAGAGAAAAACGATCATGAATCTTTTTCCTGCAATCGATCTTTACGGCGGTAAAGCCGTCCGTTTATATAAAGGCAACTACGATGAAATGACGGTTTATAGCGATGATCCCGTTTCTGTTGCCAAAGATTTTGAAGCCAAAGGCGCAAAATTTATCCATCTCGTTGACCTTGAGGGTGCGAAAACAGGTGAAACACCGAATTTGAATACCGTTCAAAAAATCGTTTCTGGGACCAATCTTTTTGCGGAAATCGGCGGCGGCATCCGCTCGATGGAGGTCATCGAAAAATATCTTTGTGCCGGTGTTTCCCGCGTGATTCTCGGTACGGCTGCCGTTAAAAACGAAACTTTTCTCCGTGAAGCCGTAGCGAAATACGGAAGAGCAGTTGCCGTCGGCGTGGATATCCGTGACGGTTACGTTGCCATCCACGGCTGGACGGAAAATTCCGCTTTGCTTTATACCGATTTCATGCAAAAATTGACCGAAATTGGTGTGGAAACCGTCATCGTGACTGATATTTCCCGTGATGGTGCAATGAAAGGTACAAATCGCTCCCTTTATGCCGAACTTTCCGAAAAATTTCCGAATATGAATGTCATTGCCTCGGGTGGTGTTTCTTCATTGAACGATGTTCAGGCACTTGCCGAAATGAATATTTACGGCGCAATTATCGGCAAAGCGTATTATACGGGCGCAATCGACCTCGAAGAAGCTATCCAATTGACAAATTAAACCCCACATAAAAAATTTTTGCGGTGGGGTGTGGGGAGGAGCTTTTTATAAAAAGCTCCTCCCCACAGAATCCCCCAAGGAGTATATTTATGATAACCAAAAGAATTATCCCGTGCCTCGACGTGAAGGACGGACGTGTGGTCAAGGGCGTGAATTTTCTCGGTCTTGCCGACGTTTCCTCCCCTGTAAAGCTGGCAAAATTTTATAGCGACGGCGGTGCGGACGAGCTTGTTTTTTATGATATTACGGCTTCCGCAGAGGGACGCGCGATCTTTACAGATATCCTTACAGAAGTTGCACGCACGATCTTTATTCCGCTTACCGTTGGTGGCGGTATCAATACCGTGGACGATTTTGACCGCGTGCTGAAATGCGGTGCGGATAAGGTCAGCGTCAATTCGGGTGCGATCCGCAATCCCGCGCTCATCACCGAAGCCGCGAAAAAATACGGAAGCCAATGCGTCGTCATTTCTGCCGATGTGAAGCGTGTGGACGGCGTATTCCGCGTATTCGCCAAAGGTGGCAGAGAAAATACGGGTATGGAAGCGATCTCATGGATCAAAAGCTGTGTGGAACGCGGTGCAGGTGAGGTCGTACTCAATTCCATCGATACGGACGGCGTGAAAAAAGGCTTTGACCTTGAAATGCTCGATGCTGTTTGTAACGTCGTGAACGTCCCCGTGATCGCATCGGGCGGTGCGGGCTGTAAAGAAGACTTCATTACGCTTTTCAAAACACTTCCGCGTGTCGATGCGGGTCTTGCCGCTTCGATCTTCCACTTCGGAGAATTGCAGATCAGCGATCTCAAGACAGATCTCGCGGGTGCGGGCATTACGGTGCGCCGTTAACATTCAGAAAGGATTTTTATATTTATGTTTGATATCAATGAATTGAAATTTGATGAAAAAGGACTGATTCCCGCTGTTGTTGTCGATGCCGTGAGCAAAAAGGTATTGACCGTAGCGTATATGAACAAGGAAAGTCTTGCGCTTTCGATGGAAAAAGGTCTGACTTGTTTTTGGAGCCGTTCCCGTAACGAGCTTTGGACAAAGGGCGAAACCAGCGGAAATTATCAGCATATCGTCAGCATTACTGCTGATTGCGACCGCGACGCGCTTACCATTGTCGTCGAAAAAGATGGTCCCGCTTGCCATAAAGGTACGGATTCCTGCTTCAATGAAGTGATCTATCAGAGCGAAGACCGCCACGAATTTTCTCTCGAAGGCTTGATGTCCATGTTGGAAGGCAGAAAAAATAACCCCAAAGAAGGCTCTTATACCTCATATCTCTTCCAAAAGGGGATTGACAAAATTCTCAAAAAAGTCGGTGAAGAATCTACGGAAGTTATCATTGCGGGCAAGGCAAACGACAAAGCCGAAACCGTCTATGAGATAGCCGATCTGACCTATCATGTTATGGTCCTCATGCTCGAAATGGGCATCTCTCTTGAGGATATCCACCGCGAACTTGCATCCCGTCATGTCATCGACCACAAAGTAAAACAGGAAAAAATGGCGGGGGATAACCAATGAGTCCTTCCGAAACGATTCTGACACCCAAAGCGGATTTTCATATGCATACCGTTTTCTGCGACGGTAAAAACACCGCGGAAGAAATGGTTCTGAAAGGCATTGAAATCGGACTTTCCGTGATCGGTTTTTCCGTGCATTCTCCGCTTGCACACGATAAAAGCGGTTGGTGTATCCGTCCCGACAGAACAGAAGAATACCGTGCGGAAATCCATCGTTTGCGCGATCGATATGCCGACAAAATCCGTGTTTATTGCGGTATTGAACAAGATTATTTTTCTAAAACCGCAACCGATGCTTATGATTATGTGATTGGTTCGGTACATGCCATTTTCAAACACGGTCAATATGTCGATGTTGACCATAGCACAGAAACCTCACAACGTGCCATCAGTGAACTCTATGGCGGCGATATTTATGCTTACGCTGAAGCCTATTATGACCTCGTCGGCAACGTTGTTACCAAAACCAATGCCGATCTGATCGGTCATTTCGACCTCATTACAAAATTTAAAGATTGCGGTCTTGCTTTCGATCCCGAAAATCCCCGTTATATCAAGGCATGGCAAACTGCAGCCGATAAACTACTTCAAACAGGAAAACCATTTGAGATCAATACGGGCGCAATCTCACGCGGATACAGAAAAACACCGTATCCCGCGGTGGATATCATGCGATATCTTGCGGAGCACGGCGGAAAAGCTGTCATTACGAGCGACAGCCACAGCACGGATGCGCTCGGTACGGCATATGCTCTCGCTTATCATCTCGCAAAAGAAGCAGGACTTCCTTTGGTGCATAAGATAGGCAATATCGAATTTTAAGGATACGAAGGGGAGGTACCTTTTAAAAAAGGTACCTCCCCTTAAACCCCACCGCCAAAATTTTTCTCTGTGGCGAATCGTGATTCATGACGATGTGAACCGTAATCAAAACAGTGAATATGCTAAAAGTTTTTGGTGATTCAAAAGCCCCTTTTTTCAAAAAGGGGCTTTGTTTTTATAAGATTTTATTTGTATTTCGACCTCGCCGTTTTGCCGTGTTTGGATTCCGGAAAACTACAAAAAGGCGAGAATTTGCCGGCGGGTGCTACCCGCGGGGATTGGGGTAACACCCCAATTATTTAGTTATTTACATAATCAACAAAGCGAACAAAAGCGGCTCTGCCGTCGTCGGTGCATTTGTAAACACCTGCGTCCTCAAGGACGAGAACGAAGGTCTTACCAATCTCTGCGCGGAGAATTTCTGCGGTATTTTCGGCTGTGAAGGTGTAGTTTGCACGGAATTTTTCGACCCAATCTGCGTGCTTTGCGATGGATTCATCAGCGGAGATATCTTTGCCATTTATGAGCGCATCTTCAAGTGTTGCCATTTCCGCTTTCAGACGGGCGGGAAGTACCGCAAGACCCATAACTTCGATCAGACCGATATTTTCTTTCTTGATGTTGTGAAGCTCTGCATGAGGATGATATACGCCGAGAGGATGTTCTTCGGTGGTAATGTTATTGCGGAGAACGAGATCAAGCTCAAAATCGCCGTTTCTGCGACGCGCGATAGGCGTGATGGTGTTATGGGGTTCGCCGTTCGTTTCTGCGAATACAAAGGCATTTTCATCGGTATAACCGCGCCATGCGAGAAGGATCTTATCGGCAAGTTCGACGAGTTCGTTTTTGTCTTTACTGGAAATACGGATGACGGAAAGCGGCCATTTGACGATACCTGCCTTGACGTTTTCAAAGCCTTTGAACGTAATTTCTTTTTCGATGGGAGCGGTTTCCATAGCGAAGGTATAATGACCGCCTTGGAAATGGTTATGAGAAAGGATGGAGCCGCCGACGATGGGAAGGTCAGCGTTGGAACCGATGAAATAATGGGGGAAGAGTTCTTCAAAGTCGAGAAGTCTGCGGAAGGTATCTTTTTCGATCTTCATCGGGCAGTGGTCCGCGGAAAGTGCGATGCAATGTTCATTGTAATAAACGTAAGGAGAATATTGCAAGAACCAATCTTCGCCTGCCATAGTCATGGGAATGATTCTGTGATTCTGTCTTGCGGCGGCGCGGAGATTGCCTGCATAGCCTTCGTTTTCGGCGCAAAGCGCACATTTCGGATAACCGCTCTGGGGAAGTGCTTTTGCGGCGGCAATGGCTTTGGGATCTTTTTCGGGTTTGGAAAGGTTAACTGTGATATCGATCTCACCGTAAACAGAGGGAACGCTCCATTTCAGGTCTTTTTTGATGCGATACGTACGGATATAATCCGTTGCTTTGGAGAAAGCATAATACCAATCGGTCGCTTTTTCGGGGCTTTCTGCATAAAGCGTTTTGAAAATTTCAATGACCATAGAGGGACGGGGGGTGAGAAGTCCCATGATTTTCGCATCGAAAAGGTCGCGCTGCGTTACGCCGTTATCGGGAATCAGACCTGTTTCAAAGGCGAAATCGTCGATATCCGCGAGAATTTCTTCGATGGTTGCCTCTTCGGCATCGGTGACTTCTTCATAAGCATCAAGACCGAGCGCGCCGATCAGGGCATTATGCGTATAGGTCACGTCTTCTTTCAGAATCAGACCGTTTGCGAGCGCATATTCCGTGAGCTGATGGATTCTTTTAAAAATCTGCTGGGTTGTCATAGAGAGTTCCTTTCTTTTTTCATTTTTTATATTTTATTGCTTGTTCTGACGAGGGCTTTTTGAAAAATTGATAATAATAACAAGGAAGCATACCGTTATAAAGTTTGCGGACTTTATCGGCGCGTCTGCCGTAAAGCTTTTCAAAGCTTTCATTGGAAGTCAAGACGTAAATTTGCCATGCGCCGAGGGTGGCGAATTGTTTGCCCATTTTTTTGTAAAGGGTTTCTGCTTCTTTGATCGTGCCGAGCCGTTCACCGTAAGGCGGATTGCAGACGACCGTACCTCGTCTGTCGCCCGTTGTGATCTGTAAAGCATCTGCACGGTAAACTTTGATATATTTTGTCATACCGGATTTTTTCACGCAAAGTTCCGCATTTTTGACGGCTTCAGGATCGATATCGGAAGCATAAGCTTCAAAGGTGCAATCGGTTTTGATTGCATTTCGTGCTTCTTCGCGCACGTTCTGCCAGATTTCTTTGGGAATGAAATCAAAATCTTCAGCCGCAAACGAACGGGAAAGACCGGGCGCGGTATTGGACATCAGCATAGCCGCTTCGATCGGAATCGTACCCGAACCGCAGAAAGGGTCATGCAAAAGCACGTCTTCACGGGGACGGGCAATTTTGACCATGGCGGCGGCAAGTGTTTCACGCAAGGGCGCGGGCATATTCTGCGGACGGTAGCCGCGTTTATGAAGTGCCGTACCCGACGTATCGATCATGAGGCTTGCTTCATCTTTCAGAATGAAAAATTCAATTTGATATTTCGCGCCGTCCTCACGAAGCCAATCGGTCTTATAAACCGAAGAAAGCTTTGTGGCAACGGCTTTTTTGATGATTTTCTGACAGTCGGGAATACTGAAAAGAGTGCTTTTGATGGAATGTCCTTTGACGGGAAATTCGCCGTTTTTCGGAATGAAATTTTCCCAAGGGAGTGCTTTCGTTCCTTCAAAAAGATCGTTGAAGGTTGCCGCATGAAAGGTATCAAGCAAAATGAAAACACGTTCTGCTGTGCGGAGCCAGAGATTGCATTTCGCGATAGCCGTTTCATCGCCTTCAAAGGTCACTCTGCCATCGATCGTGGCAATACGTTTATAACCGAGGGCATCAATTTCCTCGCCCAAAATATGTTCAAGACCAAATAAACAGGTCGCAACCAATTTCAGTTTCATAAAAACCTCACTTTTGAAAGATTATAAATTTATTATAGCACAGTTTGACGAGAAAAGCAATATGGAAACTGCGATAGAAAGAAATTTGGAAGCGGACACCGTCCGTGCGAAAAACTCTACGCTTCGTGGAAATAGGTCTATTTTGCGGTTATTGCTTTTTTCGATGAAAGCCGTTATAATAAAGACAAAGAAGCTTCTTAAAAAACACAAAGGAGGTTCCCTCTATGGAACTGATGATCGGTAAAAATTTAAGAAAATTGCGCAGAAGTAAAGATCTGACGCAAGAAGAAGTGGCGGCGCATCTCGGTATTTCGTTTCAAGCCATCAGCAAATGGGAAAGAAACGACGGGTATCCCGATATCACGATGTTGCCCGCTTTGGCAAATTATTTCGGTGTTTCCGTCGACGAACTCATCGGTATGGACGATATCACGTCTGCACAAAAATTGAATGAGATCAATCAGCAATGGAATGAAAACAGGGCAGAAAAGAAACACGCGGAGAACGTGGCACTTATGCGCGAGGCGTTGAAAACCTACCCGAATCATCCGATTTTGCTTGGTCAGCTTTACTGTTCGCTGGAAAAGATGGACGGTACAGAAGCGGAAAAAAGAGAAAATCTGCGTGAATCCATCATGATTCAGGAACAAATTTTGCGTTATTGCGATGATTCCGAAACCCGTGGTTCGACGCTTTTTAATATTGCGGATGCGTATTGGCGATACGGTGATTATGAAAAAGCACTTGTATATGCAGAAAAATTGCCGAATCTCTTTAAAACAAGAGAATCGGCATTGGTTATGATCTTGAATGACAAGGAAAAGAAACATACGATTGCGAAAGACGCAATGGATAAGATTGCTTGGTTGCTTTCTTATCATCTGCAAGCGCTTGCAGAAACGGAAAACGACAAGCGTTATTACGAGAAAATGCTTGCCGTTTTGGATATTCTTTTTGAGGGGAATGAGAGTGATTTCGTCAAGGGTGTCCGCAGCAAAATGACAAGGCTTTATAAGTCCTGAATATTCATTTTCTGAATTTCACGGTTTTCCGTATTGTCCTTCGGTTCTTTTACGATCAGACGGGCGATGACGAAAATTGCAAGATAAATGAGCGCGGGGATCTGACAGATCAGCATTTGACGGATAAATTTTGATGTTTCCAAAGGTGCATACATCAGCACGAGAGCTACAAAAAGTCCGCCAAGACAGGCGATGATGGGAATAATAAGCCCCATAAATTTGTTTTTGGCTTTTGTGCAGATGAAGCATTGAAGGGCGGCGATGCCGATGAGGAGCAGAACGAAAATTGTAAATAAAGCAAGAATGGGCATAGCGGATGACATAATGATTTCTCCTTTCGATATTATAAATCCTGAATATTCATTTTTTCGATTTCTTTATCTCGTTTTTTGTTGTCATCTTTCGGCTGTGAAGAACGCACGGAAAAATAAATGATGATATAAGCGAGAGCAGGGAGCTGCGTGGGAATGAAGAAAATGAGGAATGTTCTTCCTGCGAAAGCTGCGAGTGAGAGAACAAAAGAAATGAATATCGTTACGGAAAGGCCCAAAACGCAAAAAACGATGGGCAGAATCAATCCGAGAGCTTTGTTTTTTGATTTTGAAACATGGTATTGTGCAAACCCGAGTCCGATCAGAAATGCGAGCACAAAGAGGATGATGGGAAGCATAATGGCAAGAGCAGAAAAATTTGTTGTGCTTGAAGGCACAGAATCACAGAGCATCATTGTTTTTTCTCCTTTCGATATTCAGAAATTAAAAGTTTGGCGGTGTCGTAATCGATTTTTTCATTGATCGCAAGACGTTTGACGAGCATGATATAAGAATCGGTTTCGGCGGATTCACTTAAACCGATTTTTTGTATCAGACGGTCAAGGCGCAATCTGACGGTGGGATAGGTGACACCGTAAAGCGTTGCGATCTCTTTGAGAGAGCCGGATGCAAGGATAAAATTTTTTGCGAATTTCAAGTCTTCTTCATCGAGTGCGAGTATCCATTCGGGTATTGGCTGCATATCGTCCTCCTTTAATAAAATTGAAGTAAAAACAACAATATCTTTAACAATATTAAGTATACACTTTAATTTTATTAAAGTCAATAGGTTTTACAAAGAAAAAAAGCCGGAATCCGAAGATTCCGGCTTTTTATATAATAAAGGGGGATAAGATGGGTCAATGTCATTTAGTTAAGAGAGAAAGCGTTTCGCCCGAGATCCTTCGGCGCAGGCTCACGATGTCATTCTGGAGTGTACAGACGTTCAAAAACGGATGTACACGAAGAATCCCGTGCGTCTGCGCCTCGAGGATGACGCGGGCGGATAGCTTATCTTAATGACATTGTAAGATGGGTGGCTTATTCTTTGGCAGCTTTCTTCTTATCGATCATGCGGGAGAAGATCTTGATGATTTCAACGATCGGAATAATTGCAAGACCGAGAAGCATAGCAACAACGTATTCTTCCCAACCGATCGCAACCATGCCGAATACCTTTGCAATGGGTTCGACAAGGACGACAACGGATGTCAGAACGAGGGAGAGAAGACCTGCGCCCCAGAGCCATTTATTCTGACCTTTCATCGTGAAGATGGAGCCATGGAGAGAACGCATATTGAAGGAATGGAATACTTCACACATAGCGAGCGTGAGGAATGCCATTGTGGTACCGTGAACGCTATCTGTGATTTCAAAGTTACCGGTTTCAAACCAATGTCCGATGAAATAAGAAGCAAGGGTGATAACGGTAACGAGGAAGCCCTGATAGAATACGGCAAAGCCGAGACCGCCTGCGAAGATACCTTCTTTGGAATCACGGGGCTTACGGTTCATGATATCTGCTTCGGGTTTTTCCATACCGAGCGCGAGAGCGGGGAAGCAGTCTGTGATGAGGTTGATCCAGAGAAGCTGTACGGGCTGGAAGATGGTGAAGCCGATGAGCGTTGCGAAGAAGATGGAGAGAACTTCGGAGAGGTTGGATGCGAGAAGGAACTGAATTGCTTTACGAATATTATCGTAAATTCTTCTGCCTTCACCGACAGCGGAAACGATGGTCGCAAAGTTATCGTCTGCGAGGATCATATCAGCTACGTTCTTGGTAACGTCAGTACCTGTGATACCCATACCGACACCGATGTCTGCATTCTTGATGGAAGGAGCGTCGTTGACACCGTCACCGGTCATTGCAGTAACTTTGCCTTTTTTACGCCATGCATTGACGATTCTTGTCTTGTGTTCGGGCTGAACACGTGCGTAAACGGAGTATTTTTCTACGGCTGTTTCAAATTCTTCATCGGAAATTTCGTTGAGTTCTGCACCTGTGATCGCCTGATTTGCGTTATCAATGATACCGAGCTGCATTGCGATCGCAACGGCAGTATCCTTATGGTCACCTGTAATCATGATAGGACGGATACCTGCGGAACGACATTCATCGATAGCGGGTTTTACTTCGGGACGAACGGGGTCGATCATACCGACAAGACCAACGAAGCAGAGATCGTTTTCAACAGCTTCGGGTTCATAAACGGCGGGAGCTTTGTCAAGTTCTTTCATGGAAGCGGCAAGAACACGGAGTGCCTTGTCAGCCATGGCTTTGTTTGCGGCGAGGATATCGTTTCTGATCTTATCGTTCATAGCGACAACTTTGCCGTTAACGAGCGCTTTTGTGCAGCGTTTGAGAACTTCATCGGGTGCACCCTTTGTGAACTGTGTGATCTTGCCGTCAGCAGTCTTATGAACTGTGGACATCATCTTACGCATGGAGTCGAAAGGAACTTCGCCGATACGAACGTATACGTTCTTCTGCGTATTTTTGCTGAGGTTCAAGGTTTCAGCATAGTTAACGAGCGCACATTCTGTGGGTTCACCGACAGCAGTTTTTGCTTCGGTATCAAATTCAGCGTCGGAACAGAGGGACATTGCGTTTGCGAGGAGTGCTTCGTCGGAACCATAGTGGTCAACGACGGTCATCTTGTTCTGTGTCAGTGTACCTGTCTTATCGGAACAGATGATCTGTGTACAACCGAGAGTTTCAACGGCTGTGAGCTTACGGATGATCGCATTTCTCTTGGACATATTCGTAACACCGATGGAAAGAACGATGGTAACGACCGTTGCAAGACCTTCGGGAATTGCGGCTACGGCAAGAGAGATCGCAAGCATAAAGGAATTGAGGATGGGTTCAAAACCGATACCGTCACGGAGGAGCTGAACGCCGAAGATCACGAGACAGATACCGATAACGAGATATGTGAGGATTTTGGAAAGACCAGCGAGTTTGATCTGGAGAGGTGTTTTACCTTCTTCTGCTTGAGCAAGAGCGTCTGCGATCTTACCCATTTCGGTATCCATACCGGTTGCGGTTACGACAGCTTTACCGCGTCCGTAAACGACAACGCTACCCATGAATACCATGTTCTTACGGTCACCGAGAGAAACGTCGCCGTTTGCGCCTGCGGTGAGGGCTTCGACCTGTTTGGTAACAGGAACAGATTCACCCGTAAGAGCGGCTTCTTCGATCTTCATGCTGGCGCATTCAATGATTCTTGCATCAGCGGGAACAGCGTCACCGGCTTCAAGAACGATGATATCGCCGACAACGAGGTCTTCGCTTTTGACCGTGATCTGATGTCCGTCACGGATAACTTTGGAAGTTGCGGCAGCGATTTCTTGCAGGGCTTCGATGGCTTTTTCTGCTTTGCTTTCCTGGAATACACCGAGGATTGCATTGATGAGGACGACCGCGAGGATGATAACAACGTCAGCGGGAAATTCCCAATGACCCTGAGCTACGCCGTTATAGATCTCCACGCCTGCGGAGATTGCAGCGGCAACGATGAGGATGATCGTCATCGGCTCAGCAAGCTGCTTCAAGAATCTGTGAAGCATGGATTCCTTTTTGCCTTCGACGAGTTTGTTCTTGCCGTTTTGCTCCAGACGTTTTTCTGCTTCCGCTTTTGTCAAACCCTGTTCGGAAGAAGAAAGCTCTTTCAGAACTTCGGCAGAACCATTGAGGTACTCTTTCATGTTAGAACTCCTTAAAAAATTTTAATAATAAATAATAAGATTGTTACCGATTTTATGCCATTTAAACGAAAAAAAGACCTATCTGTGCCGTGGACAGATAAGTCTCATCGTTTAAAATAAAGCCAGAATCCGAAAGGATTCACGTTGTTGACTTTACTACGACGTGCGTCGATTACTCCCTTATTCGTATATATTTTATCATATTGGGAAAAATATGTCAAGGGGGTATTTGAAAGTTTTATGTATATTTGATACAATTTTCAGATCAGCGAAGCGAAAAAATCGGTACAGTCCGAAGACTGTACCGATTGGATTACGAAATTTGTTTATCTGTTATACGGAAGAATTATTTCTTTTTCTTCTTAATGATAACGAGAACAACAACTGCGATAGCTGCAACAGCAACAACAGCGATAACAACGATGATAATGGGAGTAGCGCTGCCGTCGGATGTCTTGGGAGCTGTGGTTGTGTTCGTGGTGTTGGAAGGAGTTGTGGGAGTTACAACTTCGCCTTCAACAGTAACGTCGATGTTGGTTCTGAGGTCGAGACCTTCGATTGCAGAACGAACGGAAACTCTCTTTTCGCCGGGTTCGGAAAGGTCAACGCGGTAAGTGTAGTCAGTAGCATCCATCTTGATCTGTTTGCCGTCTGCGTAAACGAGCTTAACGGTCATACCTTCGGGATTGAATTCGTCGCCGGGCTGATAAATAACCTTGGTGGGCATATCGGTAACAACGATTTCAACAGGAGCTTCGATGGTTACGGGAACTTCCTTGGTGATGGTGATATCGTATGTGCTGTTGGTAGCAACGATGGTAGCGATAGCTTCGCCGGGAACCTTAGTGTCGAGAGTAACAGTGTATTCGAATTCTGTGGTAGCGTCGCCACTTGCGATCTTTTCGCCGTTACCGAATACGAGAGTTACGCCGAAATCTTCGATAGCAGCAGCTTCTTTGTAGCGATAGCCGTCAGCGGGAGCTGTGATTTCGAGGTCGGTTACGTTCATAACTTCGATTTCGAAGTCAACGGAGGAACCGAAGTAGTTAGCAGCAATGGTCTTTGTACCGGGTGTCACGAAGTCACCTGTGTATCTGAAGATCGTTGCAGGGAGATCTTCGTTGGAAGTACCGTCTGTGAAGTTAACTTTGAATTTGAAGCCATCAGTAACGAAAGCGTCTTCGAGTTCAGCAGCTTCGTAAACCTTGGATTCGGGTTCTGCAACAACTTCGATATTCTGGATACCGGTAACGCTTACGGGGAAGGTTACTCTTTCGGAACCGAAGCTGAGGGTTACTTCTTTTGCGTCAACGCTGGAGAATGTGGAAACGTTTGCGCTGGCTGTGGTAAGGGTTTCGGTGGAACCGTCTTTGTAGGTTGCCTTGAGTTCAAGGCCATCGAGGTCGAGAGCTTCACCGATGTAGTAGGATGTCTTTGTGGGGTTCTTAACGAGTTCGAGCTTGGAGATGCTTTCTTCTTTTACTTCGAGAGCACTCTTGTAGTTGGTAACGTAGTCAAGGCTACCGATAACGATATAGTCGATGTCGATAGCAGCACCGGGATATGCGCCTGTACCGTCAGTTACGTTGTAACCAAAGGGGAAGATCAGGAATTCGGAGATGCCGCCGTTCCAGCAATGTGTGGGAACAGCTTCTTCGTCTTCGGAGTCATAAAGGAGGTCGCCGTAGTTGGTTTCCTGGTTGATGGTAGCCATAGAGAAGATATAGGTCTGCCATTCACCAGAGCTTGCGTAACGCTTGCCGTTCATATCAACGGTAAGTTCGGAAAGGGATTTTTCCATGAATTTGTACTGGTTGGTGGAACCGTGGCAGAAAGCGAATGTGATCTGGTCAGCGGTACTGTGGTTTCTGACACGGATCTTAACGTATTCAGCCTTGGGTGTGGAACCGCTTGCGGGACCTACTACCATTGCGTTGGTGTGGTATTCGTCAATGATGAAAGAGATGCCGGGATAAACGGAGGAAGCGGTGCATTCGAGGTGAAGAACTTCACCGTCTTCGATGAGGGACCAGGAGCGTGCGCTGAAAGATGTGTAATCTCTTACATAGGGACCGATGAGGTTACCTTCAGCGTCTTCAGGCTGGCTGTAAGAGTTGAACGTGATGTCGCATTTCCATTTGCCTGTGGATTCATCATAGGAAGCCCAAAGTTCGTTGGTATCCTTGGTGAAGTCGAGGAAGTTGGTCTGGTAAACGCCATCAGCATCTTTCTGGATGTAGGCTGCGGATGCGATTACAGTTACTGCTGCGAAAACAACGAGAACTGTAAGAAAAACGGAGAGTAATTTTTTCATGAGATGAAAAATCCTTTCTTTAATTATTTTGCTAACTCATTATATCATTTTGTGTGAAAAAAGTCAATAAGTAATGAAAATATTCGCAAATTTTTGATGAAATTTGTTAATTTTCGAGCATATCGACCCTACGCTGATGGCGGCCGCCGAGAAATTCCGCGCCAAGAAAGGCTTCTGTGATCTCAATGACCTTTTCAAAAGAGAGGATGCGCGCACCCATGCAAAGAATATTGGCGTTATTATGCTGACGTGTGAGGGAAGCGGAATCGGGATCGCCGCAAAGACCCGCGCGGATGCCCTTATGCTTGTTTGCCGCGATGCTCATACCAATGCCTGTGCCGCAAATGAGGATACCGAGATCAGCTTCGCCACTGGTGATCTTCTTGCAGACAGCATCTGCGTAAACGGGATAGTCAACGGAGTCTTCGGTGTCCGTACCGAGATTGATGCAGGTATAACCTTTATCGGTAAGATACGCGATGAGGTCTTTCTTGTAAGCGACACCTGCATGGTCGGATGCGATTGCGAGTGTTTTTGCCATAGGAGGCTCCTTTCTGCCGCTTGCGCGGGCTTGAAAAATATATTTTAAATTTTTTTGTAGAATCTTATTTCATCTAAAATTTTAAAAAATAATGTGTCTAAAAGCCTCTCACTCTGGGAGAGGTGGCATGGTTTACCATGACGGAGAGGGCATTTTCAACATAGATTTCCGCCCTCTCACCCGACTTTCGTCGGGAGCTCTCCCGAAGGCGAGCCTTTAGAAAGTCTTTTCTAAAAGGTCACCTTTTTGCCGCTTCTTTTTCTTTCAGCTCTCTTTCCGCCTGAGGCAGACGAAGATATTCGGGACGGAGCAAACGGTCCGTGAATACGGATTTGTCTTCTGTATTATTATAAAGCGCGAGTGCCGCCATGGCAACGCCGTAACCGTTCTGCCATCTGCAAGCGGCAGGCGTTTCTCTCTGATACGAAAGCTTCATTCTCGCCATGATATCATAGCCGTCACCGATGAAATAAACGGGTCTGTCCATCGCGTCAAGTTCTTTTGCAAGCGCGGGTGCTTCGATCATTCTGTCTTCGCAAAGACGGAGCAGTTTGCCACCGCGCATTTCAAAAACAGCATTATAAAGCTGATTGCGTCTGGCATCCATGACGGGACAGATGACCGCATCCGTGCAAAATTCCGCGATCGTTCTTGCCATGGCTTCCAACGTGGAAACGCCGACACAAATTTTATTTTTGCCGAACGCAAGACCCTTGACCGTTGCGATACCGATGCGGATACCCGTGAATGAACCGGGACCTTCGGAAACGGCGATCATATCGATATCATCGATGGAAGTTCCCGTATTATCCATGATATTTTTGACGATGGGAAGCATCGTTTGGCTATGTGTGAGTCCCGATTTCTGCGAATAAACAGCGATCGGTTTTTCGTTGTCGCAAAGTGCCGACGTTGCGACAAGCGCGGATGTATCAATTGCTAAAATTTTCATAATGTTATTCCTTAATATAATATCATCTTATTTCTTTGGCAATGGTAATGATACGGCTTTCCGTATCGTTTTCGCATTTGCGGATGGTCACGGTATAAAACGTATCGGGCAGATAGGGCTCGATCTTTTCACACCATTCCGCAAAACAGATACCGCCGCTTTCGAGATAATCATAATATCCCATCGAATAGAGCGAATCCCCGTCATCGATCCTGTACATATCAAAATGATAAAAAGGGGTCTTTGCGGGATATTCGTTGACGATGGTATACGTTGGACTTTGCACACGGGCATCGGGTGCGAGATATTTTGCTGCTCCGCGTACAAATGCCGTTTTTCCCGCACCGAGATCACCGAACATGGCGACAAAATCGGAGGGGCGGAGCGTTTTTGCAAATTCAAAACCGATCTGTTCGGTTTCTGCCGTGCTTTTCGTGATATACTGCTTCATATTCGCTCCTTATCTTTTTCTGATGCGCGCAAGTTTTGCCATGCTTTCTTTCAAAGCCGAAAGAAGCGCGTCGATATCTTCTTTTGTATTTTGTTCTCCGAGAGAAATGCGGAGCGTGGAATCCGCTTCATTATCGGAAAGTCCGAACGAACGGAGAACGTAGCTTGCGTGTCCCGTATTGGAAGAACAAGCCGAACCGCTGGAAACAAAAACGCCGTAGCCCGAAAGGCTATGCAGAAGTGTTTCGCTCTTGAAGCCGTTTACCGTCAAACTGATAATATGCGGAGCTGTCGTTTTTGATGCGGGTTCGTTGATTCTTGCGCCATCACCGAGATATTCGGGATATTTTTCGATGAAATATGCGCGCAATTCCGAAAAATCTGCAAGCGTTTTCGCAAGATGGGAAGCACCGCTTTTTGCCGCCGCACCGAATCCCGCAATCCCAATGACATTTTCCGTACCCGAGCGAAAACCGTTTTCCTGTCCGCCGCCGAAGATCACGGGAACAAGAGATTTTGTTTTCAGGACGCGTTCACTGACGTAAAGCACACCCACACCTTTCGGACCGCCGATCTTATGCGCGCTTATCGTAACCATATCCGCATGCGGCAAAGGATTCTGTGCCGTTTTGAGAAAACCTTGTACCGCATCGCAATGAATGAGGATATCGGGAGAAACGGCTTTTGCCATTTTTGCGATCTCCGCAATGTCATTCATTGCACCCGTTTCGTTGTTGACGAGCATTGCCGAAACGAGAACCGTATCGCTCGTCAATTCTTCTTTGTATTTCTGCATATCGAAAACACCGTTCGGAGAAGGAATGTACGCAACTTTATAACCAAGTGTTTCGAGATGTTTTGCCGCTTCGATCACGGAAGGATGTTCCGTTTCTCCGACGATGAGTTTTTTGCCTTTGTTGCGAGGCTTTGCCGTCATCGTACCGATCAGGGCAAGATTGTTGGCTTCCGTGCCCGATGCCGTGAAAATCAGTTGTTCACGTTTGGGACGGAGTCCTGTTTTTGCGGGACAGAGAGCGGATAGGATATTGTCACGCGCTTCTGTCAGAATTTTTTCTGCGGCAAGTCCCATTTTATGCAAGGAAGACGGATTTCCGTAAATACCGTTCATCACTTCCATCATTTTTTCGGAAGCGGCTTTGCAAAGAGGCGTTGTCGCGCTGTTATCAAGATAAATTTCTGTCATAGAATCAAAAGTATCCTTAATATAGTATAGAAACTGTCGGGTTTAATATACGAAATTTTTTACGATGGAAGAAACATCCTCAAGATGATCTGCGAAAACGCTTTCTTCCGCTGTATATGTCAAAATATAAAGATAACCCGAATAAACGGAGAAATACTGCATGATCTTATAGGTCGAACCGTCACTTTCAACGGTATAAACGTATTTGACCGCGCCGTTTTCTTCTTTACCGAAGGTCTGATTTTCAATGCTGCATTCTTCTTCCAGAAGTACGATGTTTTTGAATGTGGAAGTGAGTTTGGGGAAATAATCGGTACGGAAATAGCTGTCAGCACTGCTGTAAGAACCGCTGGGAGTCATCTTCTGAACGGATACGTTGCTGTTGTCTTCCGCTTTGGCAACGAGCGTACCCGTTGTGATCTCGGGTGTCCAATCGTTCGGTACGAAGAATTTGGAATCCATAAATTCACTCGTTACGAGCTGCATACCGTCGGGAATGTCTTCATCCTTTTTGTTGCAGGAGCAGAGAAGTACCGCGCAAAGAGAAAGCGCGAGAATAAGAGAAATGATTTTTTTGAAGTTCATGATTTTTTACCAATCCTTTTTCGTTTTTTATTTATGATATATAAATCAAAAAGTTCATTATTTCTTATTATAACATAGCTTTCCATATGCTGTCAATGAGAAAGATGTTAAAAAATATCGATTAAAATTGTTTCATGCGAACAAAAATCCCCATACCAAGGGTATGGGGAAAATCTTATTCGATTTCAAGAATAAAGAAAACGAGAAAATCGGCGTATTCTGTATAGTTCTCATCAAATATACCGTTGACGAGGATATAATCCCCTTCGCATCGGATCTGTGTATAGACGTAATATGTGCCGCTACCCCATTCTTCGCAAAGGGCGGAAAAATCCGCATAGTGATGATTTTGGGGATCGTTTTCATTTTCAGAATAGTCGAGAACGGTAAGCCCGAATTTTTCTTGAGGAACGTCGTTTTTATAGATCCGAAGCGTATCGCCCTTGCTGATACGGAAAACAGGAAGATCCTCTTCATCCAATTTTTTCTGCGACGTATGAACGAGTCCGTCCGTGCCGCCTCCCATCCAGACCCAAGGATGCTGATATTTTTCATCGAAATATTCGCCATAATGCCCTTGCTGTATATAAGGGACATCTCTTTGGTCTCCGACCTCAATAACGATTTTGTTGGCAATCCAAGGAAAATTTTCTTGATTGCGGTCGATCTTTTCCTGTAATTCCGGGCTTTCTGTTCTGATCGGTGTTGTTTCTCGGATTTCTGTTTCAAACAGATATTTTTTCTCGCTTGTGGTTTCCGTTGTCTGTTCGGAGGTTTCTGTGGTTTGTTCCGACGTACTTGTGGTTTTCGTTGTTTCGTGAGAGCGTTCAGTCGTTGTTTCGGGATTGTCCGTATTCGCGCAAGCAGTCAGGAAAACGAGTGACAAGATCAATAATAAGGAGAAAAAATTTTTCATTATGGATACCATCCTTTCTTTGTCTTTATCTATTAGTCGTATTTAGGCGGAAAAAATCTCACGAAAATGAGAAAAAATTTATTTCGCGCGAAAACTTGATAAAAATTCAAAATACCTATTGCAATTTCTGAAAATATCTGTTATAATAACAAAAGTGAGATATGAAATCAGGCCATACCAGCCGGGGAGTCAGCGGTGCCCTGCACCTGCAATCCGCTACAGCAGGGGTGGTTTCCTCTTTTGAGGGGTGATTTTGTGTGGTCTGCACCGTGTCAACCTTGTGATGACGGGTGGGTCTTGTGCAATTGGTGGCTGTGAACCATGTCAGGCGGGGAACCGAGCAGCATTAAGCAGTTTAACTGATGTGCCACGAGGCAGCCTGCCCCGAACAAGACATACGGCGGCGCATGGAAGGTCATCTCGATTACGAGGTGTATGGTCTGATTTTGTATCTCACTTTTATTTTTTGCAATATAATCACCGAAGGGAGAGTTTTTTATGTATCAGGCACTTTACCGCAAATGGCGTCCTGCGTTTTTTGATGACGTGGTCGGACAAGAACATATCACTTCTATTTTGAAAAGCGAAGTGGAGAACGGAAAACTTTCCCATGCGTATCTTTTCTGCGGTCCTCGAGGAACGGGTAAGACCACTTGTGCGAAGATCATCGCAAAAGCCGCAAACTGTTTGTCCCCCGAAAACGGCAATCCTTGCGGGAAATGCGAGGCATGTCTTGCCATCGATACGGGTACGACGACGGACGTTGTGGAAATGGACGCGGCAAGTAACAACGGTGTCGACAGCATCCGTGAACTCCGTGAAGGTGTTGTCTATACGCCTGCCGATCTGAAATTCCGCGTATATATCATAGATGAAGTACATATGCTTTCGATCTCGGCTTTCAATGCACTCCTCAAAACATTGGAAGAACCGCCGAAGCACGTGCTTTTCATCCTCGCAACCACGGAACTCCATAAGATTCCCGCGACCGTACTTTCACGCTGTCAGCGATTCGATTTCCACCGTGTCGCGCTCGATGCCATTGTCGGACGTTTGCAGACCGTCTGCAAAGGTGAAGGTATCACTGCCGATCACGATTCTCTGGAACTGATCGCAAGACTTTCACAAGGCGGTATGCGAGATTCCCTCAATATGCTCGAATATTGCGCGGGTGACGGCGGTACGATCACCATGGAAAAAGCGGAACGCTTGCTCGGTACGGCATCGCGCACGCTTCTTTCTTCTCTGACGAATGCCGTTGCAACGGGAGATACTGCCAATGCGCTTGCCGTCATCGATCATATCCACAGCACTTCCCGTGATATCGCGGTCTTCTGGCGTGAATATATTTCCTTCTGCCGCGATATGTTGATCGCTCTCAGTACGAAAATGACAGGTGTGAAAGACGAAGTCCTGCGCGCGGCGGCAGCAAAATTTTCCTTGCCTAAACTGCTCTATGCCATGAGAATCTTTATGGATGCGGAAGCGGATATGCAGAAAAATCCGAGTGGGGCAAGACTTTATGCAGAAATGGCATTGATTCGCGCTTGCGATAGCTCGCTTTCCGAAGACGTATCGGCTATCCTCGAACGCATCTCCGCGCTTGAAGATAAGCTCGCAACGGGAAACTTCACAGCACCGCAAAATACCGTACAACCGCAAAGAGAAATCCTCGATATTCCCGAACCGCCCGAATACGTCGGCAATTTTGAAGCACCTCCTCCCGAAGCTTATATGGAAATTCCGATCGAACCGAAAGCAGAACCGATCGCCCCCCCTCCCAAAAAAGAAGAAAAGCCCAAAGAAACCGAAAAGCCCAAACAAAAACGCTCTGAAACGGAATTTGAAGGCAGAAAACTCAAGGGCTTCCGCAAATGGCAGGAAGCAATCCGCCGTATTTCCCCAACGGAAGGTCTGCTTGCTCCTTTTCTGGAACAGGCTTACGCTTATGAAGGTTCGGACGGCAAATTCTATATTTTCTTTCAAAATAAATTCGCTGTTTCGCTTCTGACGGATGAAAAGAGAAAAACGATCTGCGGTGCGGTCAATGCACTCAGCACAAACCGTTATCTGCCGAATGATATCATCGGTTCCGTACGCGAAGATGTCGGCGGTATCCGTGAACCGATCGAAGATATTCTCGAGCTTGACGAAGTTGAACAGCAATAATCCCATAAATCATCAATATAATTATAAAATAAAAGGAGAACAAAACCATGAAAGCAAGAGTACCTCAGGGTCCTTCCATGAACGCAATGATCAAACAGGCGCAGAAGATGCAGGAGGATATGGCAACACTTCAGGCAGAACTTGAAGAACGTGAATATGAAATCTCTGCGGGCGGCGGCGCGGCAAAAATCGTTATCAACGGTAAAAAAGAAATCGTTTCTCTCGATATCGCTCCCGAAATCGTGGATCCCGATGACGTTGAAACCCTTTCTGATATCTTGATCGCAGGTATCAACGAAGCCATCAAACGCGTTGAAGAAACTTCTCAGAAAGAAATGGAAAAGATTACAGCCGGTATGCCCGGTCTTGGCGGTATTCCCGGTCTTTTCTAAGAAAGAGGTAGACGAAATTGACGGAATATATCCTTCCGCTTCAGAAATTGATCGAAGAATTTTGCCGTCTTTCCGGTGTCGGACAGAAAACGGCGGTACGTTATGCCTTTGCCGTTCTTGATATGACCGAAGAAGAAGCACAGTCGTTTGCCGATGCGATCATTTCCGCGAAAAAGAACGTCAGGGAGTGTGAGATCTGCGGTAATCTCAGCGATAAACCCGTTTGTAGCATCTGTTCGGACGAAAAACGAAACAGAGAAACGGTGTGCGTCGTGGAAGATGCAAAAACCGTTATGGCTCTGGAAAAAGTCAAGGAATATAACGGAACGTATCACGTGCTTGGCGGCGCGATCTCTCCGATGGACGGGATCACACCTGCCGATCTCCGTATCAAAGAATTGCTTACACGCATCGCTTCCGGTGAGATCAAAGAAATCATTATCGCGACCAACCCCAATATCGAGGGCGAAACCACGGCAATGTATCTTTCCAAACTCATCACGCCTCTTGGTGTGCGAGTTACAAGACTTGCTTACGGTGTTCCCGTCGGTGCCGACCTTGAATACGCAGATGAAGTCACCTTGCTACGCGCGCTTGACGGCAGACGCGATATATGATGGGTCGCCATTCTCACAAAAATGAAAATTTCATTGAAAAAGCAAAGAGAAGGAATTTCCATCTCTTTGCTTTTTATTTTCTTTCGTCTTGCTAAAATCGATAAAATTTGACAGATTTCTTTGTAAAAAATGGAGAATCTTAGGAAAATGATAAAAAAATGCTTACATTTATTGACATAATTTGATTTCCGTGGTATACTGTTATCACCGAATAAATTTGGAGGAATCAAAATGAAATCCACAGGTATTGTTAGAAGAATCGACGAGCTGGGCAGAATCGTTCTTCCCATCGAAATCAGAAAGAATCTTGCGCTTGCCAGCCGGGATGCCGTTGAAATTTTCGTGAATGAAGATACGATCGTTCTGAAAAAATATGAGCCCGCTTGCATTTTCTGCGGCAGCCTCGATAACGCTTCGCTCTTCAAAGGCAGAATTATTTGCGATAAATGTCTTGCTGAACTGAAGAAAACAGACAGCAATTACGATTCCTGAGTCCGAATATAGTAAGAGTCCCTTTTGAATGTTCAAAAGGGACTCTTTTTGCCACATATAGAATTTTTAGAATAACCTCAATGCTTTTACATCAGTGATGTCATCAGAACGGCATAAACCACGCTAATGATAACGCTGAGGAAAAGGTTGAGAACCCAGCTTACGATCGCTGTGATACCGCAGGCTTTTGCTTTTTTAGGCGTTTCTTTGTATTTGAGTGCCCAATAAATCACACCGAAAAGCGGAATGAAGAAAGCAAGGATGCAAAAACCAATGCTTACCTTGTCTTCTGCAACGGGTGCTTCGGGTTTGGTTTCGGGCTGACCGACGGAAGCGCCGCAGTGTACACAGATAACGGCTTCGTCGCTGATCTCGGTGCCGCATTTAGAACAAAACATCGTGAAAACCTCCATTGAAAATAAGATGATATCAATATATTACCATAACCATCAAATGATGTCAAGTCTGCCAAAGAAAGCTTTTTGAGGATTTTCAAGGAACTTTTACACGAAAAAGTTCCTTGAAGCAGGGTTTGTGACAGCCGTCCCAACCTCATCCGAAATATGTAAGGATCGCATCCTTGGATGCATCCGCGTGACCAAACAGCATCTTATCCGAACCGCCGCATTTGCCGCCGAGCGCCGCGCGGATATCCTGCACTTTGGCTTTGAGCGGGATCGTTGCGGATGCGATCACGAATTGATAACCCGTTTCATCGTTGCCCGAAAAAACAGCAAAGATCGCAGACGTTTTCTTAACGCCGTTCGTTGCAAATTCACGCAGAGCATTGCCATCCATCGTGTCGTCAAAAATACAAATGTTGCCGTCCGTTTCTTCGATCACCGCCAATTTGAGCGCGGAAAGTTCGCGTTTGAGTGCGCCGATCTGTTTTTTTGCTTCGCCAAGCTCCGCAAGTTTGGCTTCCACGCCGAGCGCGATCTCGTGCGGTTTTGCGGAAAGCAATGCGGAAACACGGCGGATCTCTGTCAGACGGCGGTCATAGTCCGCAAGCGCATCAAAACCGCAAAGGGCAGAGAAACGCATACCACCTTTATATTTCATCGCATCCACGATCTTGATGAGTCCGACCTTTCCCGCACGGTCAAGATGAGGCGCACAGCAAGCGCAACGGTCAAAACCTTTGACCTCAACAATACGAATCTCCGCAACCGCTTCTAATTTTTCGCTTTTTGCGCGGTATTCGAGAGCGGAAATATCTTCGGGAACGTAACAACGCACGGGGGCATCTTCCGCAACCGCACGGTTGGCAAGTTTTTCTGCTTCATAAATCTGTTCCGCTGTCATCGGACCGCTGATATCAAAAGTCATATAATCCGCACCGAGATGAAAACCGACGTTTTCATAACCGTAAAGTTTATGAATCGCACCGCAAAGAAGATGTTCTCCCAAATGATTCTGCATCTTGCGGAAGCGTTCGTCAAAATCCAATGTGCAGTCAACGGTTTCCGTTTCGGGCAGAATATCCGTATCATGCCAGATCTCTCCGTCAACGATCTGTACGTCAAGCACTTTTGCATTGCCGATCATGCCTTTATCTGCTGTCTGACCGCCGCCTTCGGGGAAAAATGCCGTGCGGTCAAGCATCAGGGCAAAGCCTTTTTCCGTCTGTTTTGTTTCTATGATATTTGCACGGAACGTATGAAGCATACCGTCCGTTTCATAAAGCTTTTCTGTTTTCACAAAAATAAAATTCCTTTCTTTATATAAAAACTGCATCCATTTTAACACATTTTCCAAGACGATGCAAGGAAAAAAAGGATATTTCTTGACTTTATGACGAAAAAATAGTATACTAATAAAAAATAATCATAAAGGAGATTTCATTATGACAGATATCAGTTCCATTGATAAGGCGTTGGCGGTCAATACCGCAATCGGCAGAGATGATGTGGTTTGGCACGATCCGCGCAAAGAACCGTTCAAGCTGTACGGCGTTTATTTCGGTGACGGTGTTTACCGCCGTATCCCCCAGGACGTTGCGGATACGGTCAATCCCGGTGTTGCTGAACTTGCGATCAATACGGCGGGCGGACGCGTTTGTTTTCAGACAGATTCCGAATACGTTGGGATCTCTTACCGCCGTCCTTCACTTTGGAGAATGCCACATATGGCACTTGCCGGCTCCGCAGGTCTGAATCTCTATATCCGCGAAGATGGTAAAATCAAATATTATGGTAGCTTCATGCCCGATTTCAAAAAAGGAGAGGGTTATGATTCCATCGTGACCTTCAACGACAGAAAAATGAGAGAGATCATCATTTATATGCCCCTTTACTGCGGCGTGAAATCCCTTGAAATCGGTTTGCAGGATGGTGCAACCCTCACGAAATGGAACGGTTACAAGAGAGATGATAAGCCCGTCGTTTTCTATGGTTCTTCTATTACGCAAGGCGCATCCGCAACGACTCCCGCAACCGATTACGTCAACGTCCTTTCCAGAAGATTTGATACGGATATCCTGAATCTCGGTTTTTCGGGCAGTGCAAAGGGCGAACAGACGATCATGGATTATATCGCGAAGCTCGATATGAGCGTTTTCGTATACGATTATGACCATAACGCCCCCAATGCCGATCATTTGCGCGCGACACATTATAAAGGGTATCGCACCGTGCGTGATGCACAACCCGATCTTCCCATTATCATGTGTACCAGCACGGCTTACGGCAATCTCAAAAATCCCGAATTTCCCGAAAGACGTGACGTAATTGCAGCGACTTATGAACGCGCGCTTGCCGAAGGCGACAAAAACGTGTATTTCGTTGACGGCAAAAAGGTTTACGCGACTTTCTATGAGGACGGCTGTACCGTTGACGGTTCACATCCGACGGATTACGGTTTTCGTATCATGGCGGATGCCGTTGGTGCAGAACTTGCGAAAATTTTTAAGGACTAAGTTTTTTCAACCTTCCCCAAGGGGCAATATTGTCCATTTTAAGAAAAAACTAACTAAAAGGCTCTCCCTTTGTGAGAGCTGTCAGCGTAAGCTGACTGAGAGGGCGTGATTTGTTTAGATATCAGCCCTCTCAGTCTTGCCTTGCGGCAATCCACCTCTCCCGGAGTGAGAGGCTTTCAGTTACTTTTCTTGAAAATATTGAAATTTCATGAAAAATTCCTCCGAAACGGAGGAATTTTTTGCTTTTTCTTGCACACAAAATATATTTATGCTATAATTTATAGGAATAAAAATTCGGAAAGGAAATGGACTATGAGTGATTTTGTAATCGAAAACGGTATTTTGAAGCAGTATAATGGCAGAGATACGGAAGTCATCATTCCCGAAGGTGTTACGAAGATCGGAGGCTGTTGGCATGGGGGCTTTTATAATTGCCATTGGATCGAGAGTGTCGTTTTGCCAAATAGTTTGAAAGAAGTTGGTGACAATGCGTTTTACAGATGCAGCAGTCTGAAAAGCATCGATATTCCCGATGGGGTAACGGTTATCGGACAGGAGGCGTTTTGTTATTGCCATCAATTAAAAACCGTTCGTATTCCTGATGGCGTACAGGTGATTTATAGCAGAGCGTTTAATAATTGCGATTCTTTGGAACAGATCGATATTCCCGAAAGCGTGGAAAAACTCGGTTGGGGTGCGTTTCAGGGATGCGTAAAATTGAAAAGTATTACGATCCCCGAAGGAATCACGAAGCTCGAGATGGATATGTTTTGGGGTTGCAAAAGGCTCGAAAGTGTTACGCTTCCGAGCACGCTGACGGAAATTCATTCTAACGCCTTTTCTTATTGTGATTATTTGGAATATATCGATATTCCAAACGGTGTACAGGAGATCGGATACAATGCATTTTCTTCTTGTCAAAATTTGAAGAGCATTGCCCTTCCCGAAAGCGTAAAGGTGCTTGGCGATCATATGCTGATATGCTGTCCCAAACTTGAAAACCTTGAAATCAAAGGTGATGTTACGATCAAAGCGAATCTTTTTGAAGGTGCTTTGCCGAGCGGTCTTATCCATCAGATTCCCGAACTTTATCCCAAAATGGCAGACGGTGCAATCAAACAACATATTTTAGATAAAAAAATATGGAATCAGCTTTCTTCGGAATTGCAGACGGAAATCTTCCTTGCCAAACAAGGAAAAACACTCTTACCCATTTATTCTTCGCTTATGACAGCGGAAACTGCCGAATGTATCGGCAAAACGCTCCTTGTAAAAGCAAGTGCAAAACTTTCCTTCAAAGAATGTAATCTCATGGCATCTTTCATGACGATCTGTTCGCAGACTGCCTCCGCAGAAACCTTGAAAGCAGTCTATGCTGTTCTGAAAGCACAGAAAAACGGTGCAAAAGCAGTCAAAACGATTGAAGAAGATCCCGTTCTGATGGAAATTCTGAGCATAGAAAATAAGACCGATGAAAATCTTTCCGAAGCGGAAAAGAAGCTCGCAGAAATTTTGAAGAAAAATAAACTTTCCTATAAAATTTTAGAGGATAACCTCAAAAAATATTACAGCCTGACACCCAAGGACATTCCGACCGTCAAATATGCAGACGGCACGGATGCACCGTCCGTTCTGATGCAGTATCTGCTGACTGCACACGAGGGTATCGAAGAAGATCAATACAGCGTTTCCGATACGACAGCAATCTATAAAAAAGCGGGGATTTCTCCCGATGCGGCTGAAATTGTCGCGCTGCTTGATAAAGAGAGCCTTCTCGTCGTACTTCGCACGCTTGCTGAAACCTATCTCGGCACACCCGGACGCTCGAAAAAACTGTTTCTTGCGTATCCCATTTGCCGTTATGCCGATGAAGACCTCATGCGTGACCTGACGAAAAAAGCACCCTCGTGGGCTTCTTCCGTTTCTGGTATCGATGCACCGCCTCTCCGTAGTTTCCGCATGGCGAATACGTACAGTGAAACCCGCTCGGCAATGATGTTTTCCGACCGCTACCACGAGCTTGACCGTTATGCATCCATCCGTGATACAGATGAAGATACCTTACGTGACGGGTTCCTTTCCGATGTCGGTCTGGAAGCTGACGGCACGAAAACATATGACCTCGGCAATCAGACTGTCAAAGCCGTTCTGCAACCCGATCTCAGTTTTATCATTCATCTTGCGAACGGTAAAACTGCAAAATCTTTGCCGAAAAAGAGTGCTGAACCCGAAAAGTACGAAGAAGCAAACGATCACTTTTCCGAAATGAAAAAGAGTGTCAAAAAGATCGTCAAAAACAGAAAAGACGTGCTTTTTGAGGACTTTTTGAGCGGCCGCACACGCAAGGCAGATGCATGGAAGGTTTCGTATCTTGAAAATCCTTTGCTCCGTATGGTTGCGAGCATTCTCGTTTGGAAACAGGATAAGAACACCTTTACCTTGACCGAAAACGGTGCGATAACGGCTGACGGAAAGACTTATGAGATCGTTTCGGAACATGATATTGCTCTTGCACATCCGATGGAAATGGACAAAGATGACCTTACCGCTTGGCAGAAATATTTCACTTCTTATGCGCTGAAACAGCCGTTTGAGCAGATCTGGGAACCCGTTATAGACCCTAAAACGATCAGTAAAGACCGCTATAAAGATTGCAAAATCTCGTATTATCGCTTCACAAACCGCGCAAAGCACGGCATTACCATTGAAGATTATGATTTCCATGACGTGATCGAAATTCATTTTGCCGATTGTGATGCAGAGGTGGAACGCATTGATTACGATCTGCATCAGGTTCATCCGAGTGATTGTTTTGAGGTTCAATCGATCTCGTTTAAAAAATATACCCGCATGACCAATCATATCGTCGCATATCTTGACCGTGTCACCATCTATGACCGTATCCGTAAAGATGATATCACGATTGCGCAATTCCTGCCGAACTTTACGTTGGCACAGATCATGGAATTTATTGATATTGCGATCGAAAACAATTGTGTCAATGTCACGGCACTTCTTCTGAATTATAAAAACGAAAATTTTGCAGATTTCGATCCGATGGAAGCATTTGCTCTTGATTTTTAAAGAATTTATATCTCAATAAACGGCTTTTGCCACAGAGAAAGCTTTTTGAGAGGATTTTAAAAGGGGAACTTTTGCTCGAAAAAGTTCCCCTTTTTGTTATTTTATTTTGGTTTTCCTTTTGCCGGGCAGATTAAAATCAGGGATGGCACCATCCAAAATTTCGCCTTCGCTGAGAATGAGAAGCACAACGAAAGCAATAATGATGAAAATACCGAATCCCGCAAACGAGCCGTAACGGAGCGCACCGCCCTCGGATTCCGCGGAAAGCGCGATCATCGCGCAGATACACATGAACGTGATGACCGAGGCGAAAAAGCCGAAGCTATAAACGGTATCACCGAGTCTTACCCATTGCACGATGTCAAAAATCGAAAGCGCAAAATTGACAGCGAGCATAACGAGCGAGGCTTTCGGGGCACAAAAGAGAAGAATGAGCGTCAGAAACAGGATGATGCCCGCGGGAATCAAGCTGATGAAAAGTTCAGACAGGGAAAGCGTTTTTTCCGCTTTTGCGTAATATACCGCGCAGAACCATGCCGAACCGAATGTATTCAGAACTATACTGAAGATATAAAAGATTTTTGCGCGTTTGCCGAAGATATGAAGCGGAATGGCAAGGAGCATGAGGCGGCGAAGAGCCAACCTGCTTTCACCTGTCCGTTCAATAAAAACGTGAAAAGCGCGAGGAAAATCATTTCTATGACGGATATGATAAAAATAGGTATTTTATAAATGCGTTCCATAATTTTTCCTTTATTCTATATCAATTTCGGGCGGTTCATCGATCTCATCCGAAACGTATTTGCCGTTCTTTTTCCGCTGTCGGACACACTCGGTGAGCAGATATTCGATCTGACCGTTGACCGAGCGGAAATCGTCCTCTGCCCATTGCGCAATGGCGGCATAAAGTTTCGGAGAAAGGCGCAAGGGGACTTGTTTTTTCTGGGAATCGTTCATAGATCAATAAAGGCTACCCGAATTGACAACGGGCTGTGCATCGTGATTGCCGCAGAGAACCACGAGAAGATTGGAAACCATAGCGGCTTTGCGTTCTTCATCGAGTTCAACGACTTTGTTTTCGCTGAGGCGTTCGAGTGCCATTTCCACCATGCCTACCGCACCGTCCACGATCATCTTTCTGGCATCGATGATAGCGGAAGCTTGCTGACGCTGAAGCATGACAGCGGCGATTTCGGGCGCATATGCAAGATAAGTGATACGTGCTTCGACGATCTCAATACCCGCTTCATCTACACGGGCTTGAATTTCTTTACGGATGCGTTCCGCAACGATCTCACTCGAACCGCGCAAAGAACCTTCATCGGCAATGCCGTCACCCGTGGTGTCAACATTGGGTGCAACGTCATAAGGATAGATACGGACAACATTGCGAAGCGCGCTGTCACATTGGAGGGAGAGAAATTCCTTGTAGTTATCGACGTTGAAGACGGCTTTCGCGGTATCAACGATCTTCCATGTGACAGCGATACCAATTTCAATGGGATTGCCAAGACAATCGTTAATCTTCTGACGGTTATTGTTGAGGGTCATGATCTTGAGAGAGATTTTGTTGCTCACGATTTCAGCGGTCGCGTTCTGACCCGCAATCTGTGCGTGTGTTTTTACGTCGCCGCTCTGATTGAGCTTGGTTTTTGCGGCGGGATTGACAGCGGTGCAGAAGGGGTTGACGAAATAGAAGCCATCGCCCTTGAGCGTGCCGATATATCTGCCGAACAATGTCAGAACGAGTGCCTCCTGCGGTTTCAATACCTTGAGTCCGGGAATCGGGATCCAGCAGACGCAGAGAATGATACCGCCGACAGTGACAAATAGGGGGGAGCCGCCTTGTTCCGCGTGAATGCCGCCCCAAATGGTGAGTATCGTGGATGCGATGGCGACAAGGATGGTGAGAATCAGAACGAGCATACCGTTCTTTTTCTTGGATAAAATGATTTCTTTCATAATGAAAAATTCCTTTCTTGTTTATGATATCATTATGATATCATGCTGATTTTAAAATGTCAAGGGTATTCTTTTATAATATCAAAAAAATTAAGAAAAAGACTTGCATTTTCACATTTTTTATTATATTATAGGTAGTATCATTTTTAATTAAAAAGAGGTGTTTTTTTGTGAAAAACCAAAAACTTATTCATTTGCTTTATGCCTCATTGTTTGCTGCTTTGACTTTTGTGGCAACGATGATTATCAAAATCCCTACGCCGACAGGCGGTTACGTCAATATCGGTGATGGTATGGTAATTCTCAGCGGCTTGATTCTCGGTCCTGTATGGGGTACGCTTGCGGCGGGTATCGGTTCCATGCTTGCCGATCTGATGGGCTATCCGATCTATGCGGGCGCGACGTTTGTTATCAAAGCCTTGATGGCGTTTGCTGCATGGGGTATCGCGAAGCTTTTGCTCCCCTTATTTAAAAAAGGAAGATTTCTTGCATACATAATCAGTGGCATTGTTGCGGAAGCGATTATGGTGTTTGGTTATTTCGTTTTTGAAGCGACGATTATGAGCTATGGCCTCGGTGCTGCGGTCAGCGTATTGCCCAATATTGTTCAGGGCGTTGTCGGTATCGCGGTCGGTGTCGTGCTGATGGTCGTTTTTGATAAAACGAAACTGATCGAAAAAATGATGAGAAAGAAGGAAAAATAAAAATGTTTTTGGAAGAAATTAAAAAAGAAGCCACACAGGCGGCAAACGATCTTCTTGAGGTCGCAAATCTGAAAAAAGGTGATATTGTTGTCATCGGCTGTTCCACAAGCGAAGTTTGCGGACAGAAGATCGGTGGTGCTTCCAGCCCCGAAGCTGCAGAAGCACTTTTTGAAGGACTTACAAGTGTTTTTGCACCCAAAGGTATCTATATTGCGGCGCAGTGCTGTGAGCATCTCAATCGTGCGATCATTATTGAAAAAGCGGCCGTTCCGTTTGCGGAGATCGTCAACGTCGTTCCGCAGCCCAAAGCAGGCGGTTCTTTCGCAACGGCGGCATACGCACATTTTGAAAATCCCGTTGCAGTTGAAGAGATCCGTGCGGATGCGGGACTTGACATCGGCGGTACGCTGATCGGTATGCATCTCAAAAAGGTTGCCGTTCCCGTTCGTCTTTCCGTCGATCACATCGGCGGCGCGATCCTCCTTGCCGCAAGAACCAGACCGAAATTCATCGGCGGTATCCGCGCACATTACGACGAAAATATGCTTTAACGTACTTTTTCTTTGGAAAAGAAAAAGTAAGCAAAAAGATACGCTCTGTGGTGGCACCGACTTTATTTTGATAAGATTTCTTATTTGGGTGCAGGCACTGCCTCCCCTACAAAAAAGAAAAATATTCCCAAACCCCTTGACAAACGTCAAGGGGTTTGTTATACTATAACTGTACTAATATAGATAGTACAGTTACGACGTGAAAGGAGATATTTATGCTTGTGATTGACAAATTTTCCCGAAAACCGATTTATGAACAGGTCATCGAGGGGATTGAAAGAGATATTGTAACGGGCATTTTGAGTGAAAGGGACCAGCTTCCGTCTATCCGAGAACTTTCCGCAATGCTTTCCGTCAATCCCAATACAATTCAGAAGGCTTTTCAGGAGCTTGACAGAAACGGCGTGATCGTTTCGGGACAGGGACGCGGCTGTTTCGTTGCGGACGGCGCGGTCCTCAAAATTCGTGAAAGGCTTTCTGTAAAACTCGCGGAGATCGAGGATATCGCCGCAGAGCTTGCGCAAGCGGGCATTGAAGAAGAAAATGCACTCGATGCCGTTCACCGCGCTTACGCGAAAAAATAACGATCTGATGAAAGGATGATAGTATGATCTGTGCAAAAAATATAACCATGCAATTTGATGATTTCACAGCACTCAAAAATATGAGCTGTGAGATTCCCGACGGTATCATTTACGGACTTGTCGGCAGTAACGGCGCGGGTAAATCCACGTTTTTGCGTTTGCTCAGCGGTGTTTACAGACCCAAATCGGGTGAGATCACCGTCGATGGCGCGCCCGTTTATGAAAATCCCAACGTGAAGAAAAAGATTCTTTACGTTCCCGATGAACTTTATTTTCTTCCGCAATCCAATATGCGTGTGATGGCGAATTTTTATGCCGCTGCATATGAGGATTTCAGTTATGACAGATTTGAGAAATTGACAAAGACCTTCGGACTTGATCCGACGGCGAATATCAATACCTTTTCCAAAGGTATGAAGCGTCAGGCATCCACGATCCTTGCACTTTCCGCAATGCCGCAATATCTTTTCTTTGATGAAACCTTTGACGGACTTGACCCTGTTATGAGAAATCTTGTGAAACAGGTGATCTATAACGACGTAATGGAACGCAAAACGACGACCATCATCACGTCCCATTCGCTTCGTGAGTTGGAAGATACTTGCGATCAGCTCGCGCTTTTGCATAAGGGCGGTATCGTTTTTGAAAGTGATATTCAGAATTTGAAAACTTCACTCTTTAAGGTTCAGGTGGCATTCAAGGAACGCTTTGACCGAGCGAAATTTGAAAATATCGAGATGCTTAATTATACGCAGGCAGGCTCTGTTGCGACGTTTATCGCAAGAGGCGACAGGGAAGCGGTCGCGGCTTCCATCCGTGAGAAAAATCCGCTGCTCCTTGATGTTCTGCCGCTCAATCTTGAAGAAGTATTTATCTATGAAATGGAAGCGCTTGGCTACGCTTTCAAGGATATCCTGATGTAAGGAGGATGCAGACGATGAAAAATATTTTTTCCAAAAGCCTTTATCTGCAAGGCTTACGCAAGATACGCACGGCGGCTATCGCCATGGCAATCATCATCATTGCTGTCAATGCGCTCGTTCCGATCATTTGTATCGTTGACAGCCAATTTGATTTTCCGGGTATGAACAGAAGTGTTCAGATCATAGAAGCACCTGTGGCGGCACCAGCAGGTCTTGGAATGATCTTATTTGCGCCCCTTTTGACGTATATTATGTTTTCCTATCTCAATGAGAGAAGGGCTTCCGACTTTTATCATTCGCTTCCGCAGAAACGAATCTGCGTTTATATCAGCTTCATCGCGGCGATTCTGACATGGATCGCGGCAACGCTGATTGCAAGCGCGATTCTCAATGCGATCCTTTGGGGCATTGCCCGTTATTACAGTGTCAGTGTGTTGGCGATGGTCATGAGTACCGTGACGTATTTTATTACAGCATTGATGCTCGTTGGTTTTATGGCACTTGCCATGACGGTGACGGGTACGGCGGTTTCCAATATTCTCGTATTCATTCTGTTCGCGCTGTTTATCCGTGCGTTTGGTCTTTTCTTCCTTTACGGCTTACAGGAGGTCGCGCCGATCTTCAACGTGACGAACTCTTGGCTCGGAATCTTTGATTTTGATTTCTTCCTACCGCTTCGTTTGTTTATGGACTTTGATACGTATAACAGAGAACTCGGCTTTTACGATGCGGGACTGCTTTGCTATTGGGCTGTCGTTGGCATTTTGCTTCTCGTTGCAGCAGGCTTCTTCTATCACCGCCGCAAGAGCGAAAGCGCGACCAAAAGCGCACCGAACCAAATCATGCAGCATATTTACCGCATTGCCGTTACATTCCCCTTTATGATGCTCATGATGTTCATGATTTTACTTGATGAAAACTTTGAGAGTTACCATTTGATCTTCATCGTTTTCGCGGCACTTGTCTGGATCATTTACGAACTTCTGACGACCAAAAAGATTAAAAACGTATTGAAATCTGCTCCGCTTTTCCTTGTTCCCGTTCTGCTTTCCCTTGGCTATGTGGGAAGCGTTTATGCGGCGAGAGGGGTCGTTTACAATACCACACCCGAAAGAGATGAGATCGTTTCCGTACAGATGGATGGCGGTAGCAATCGTTACTATGGTACATGGGATGCAGCGATTGTTTACAGCCATTCTGTCGAAGACCCGGACGTTTTGGATATGGTGTCTGTCGCTTTGGCGGAAACCAAGGAAACACTTCATATGACGAGCAGTGAGCGTTATCAGCAAGGTTATACAGGTCAAGCAACACTGACTCTGGAATTGAAATCAGGCAAAAAGGTAACGTATAATCTTGTTTCACGTTTCGAATTTTATAATACGCTTGTCAATTCCGACGATCTTTATGCGCTTTGCCACACGCTTCCCCCTGATGAGATGATTGACAGCATCCATGTGGATTCTCTTTCGCTTCGTGAATATCAGAACGCAATCTGGGCGGCATTCCGCGAGGATTATGCGGCGATGAACGATCAGGAAAAAGCGGGATATTACAATTGGAATAATAGAAGTTCTTATACGATGACATATATTTATATAAACGGTACGTATCGTGACCGCAATTTCCATGGTCAATACGGGTTGGATCCCCAGTTTACACCGAAAGCATACGCGCTCTATATGGAGTATCATAACAGAGAAAATCCGCCTCTCAAAGGTCTTGAAAACGTAAGAGATACTTTGAACGCGATCGAGAATCCCGAAAATCATCTCGTTTCTCTGGAGATCATCGGAACAGACAAAACAAACGCTTCGATTTTTACCGAAGATATCCGTGTGATTAAAGAATTTCTGAACACCTTGGAAATCGATAAGCATCTGATCGAATATACCACGGCAAAAACGATTTATGAAGTCAACACCTATGTTGATACGGATTCTGCAAATTATTATATGGTTGACGAAAATGGTCTGAAACAATACGTGGAAGTTGAGGATGCCAACTATTATATCAACAATACGTATTACGTCACACTTTCCGATGAGGATATCAAGATGTATTACGAGATCGAAAAGAAATATCAGAATAATCAAAAAAATTATGAAACGGAAACCGTGATCGTAGATTGAACAAAAAAGCCTTCCCGCTGGGGAGGCTTTTTCTGTTCATTTATAAAAAATTATTGACTAATATATCGAAATATGGTAAAATAAAGTTGAAATTTTAATATACTAAAAAGGAGGCATCTGGTATGGGACTTATTAAAGCAGGATTGGGTGCGCTTGGCGGCACACTCGCAGATCAATGGAAGGAGTTTTTCTATTGCGAAGCCTTGGATAGCGACGTTCTCGTTGTGAAAGGTACGAAACAAACAAGTAAGCGTTCTTCCAATAAAAAAGGAAATGACAATATCATTTCCAACGGTTCGGGCATTGCCGTTGCAGACGGACAATGTATGATGATCGTTGAACAGGGAAAGATCGTGGAGGTCTGCGCTGAACCCGGTGAATTTACCTATGACAGCTCCACAGAACCGAGCATTTTTGCGGGTTCTCTCGGCAAATCCATCATCGATACGTTCAAAACCATCGGTAAACGCTTTACTTACGGCGGCGACACAGGCAAGGATCAACGCGTTTATTATTTCAATACCAAAGAGATCATTGATAATAAATTCGGTACAAAAAATCCGATTCCGTTCCGTGTTGTCGATAGTAAGATCGGGCTTGACGTAGACGTTTCCGTGCGTTGTTCGGGCGTTTATTCGTATAAGATCACAAATCCGCTTCTTTTCTATACGAACGTATGCGGTAACGTGGAAAGAGCTTATATGCGTGAGGAGATCGATACACAGCTCAAAACGGAATTTATCAGTGCACTTCAACCCGCTTTCGGCAAGCTTTCCGATATGGAACTTCGTCCGAATCAGATCGTTTCTCATAATACCGATCTTGAAAATGCAATGAACGATGCGCTTTCTGCAAAATGGAGTGAGCTTCGCGGTATCAAAGTCATCAGCGTTGCACTTGGTTCCGTTACGCTTCCCGAAGAAGATGCGGATATGATCAAACAGGCGCAGAAAAATGCCATGATGCGCGATCCTACCATGGCGGCAGCACAGCTTGTCGGCGCACAGGCAGATGCCATGCGTACGGCGGCGGCAAATCCGAACGGTGCAATGACAGGTTTCATGGGCATGGGTATGGCAGGTGCGATGGGCGGTATGAACGCACAGAACCTCTTTGCGATGGGTCAACAGCAGCAACATCAGCAGCCCGCGCCCAAAACAACGGCAACAAACGGTTGGCAATGCGCTTGCGGTGCGACACCTACGGGTAAATTTTGCCCCGAATGCGGCGCAAAGAAGCCCGAACCCAAAAAGGAAGGCTGGGCTTGCAAATGTGGTCACACGGCAACGGGAAAATTCTGTCCCGAATGTGGTTCTCCGAAGCCTACGGATAACGGATGGACCTGTTCTTGCGGTACGGTAAACAAAGGTAAATTCTGCGCGGAATGCGGCGCGAAAAAACCTGCGGGCGCACCTCTTTACCGTTGCGATAAATGCGGTTGGGAACCCGAAGATCCCAAAAATCCGCCGAGATTCTGTCCCGAATGTGGTGACATCTTCAATGCGGATGATATGCGATAATCAGGTACGTATATGGAGAGAAGCTTTTTAAAAAAAGCTCCTCTCCAAACCTCTCCGCAAAAACTTTTATAATTGGCTCAGTTTTTTTACAAAGTAAACGGCTTTTTGCCACATGGAAAATTTTTTGAAAGGGGTATGGGGAAAACTTTTTTATAAAAAAGTTTTCCCCGAAAAAAAAGGGGGGATTGTTTTGGCTAAATTACAAGAATTTAAGTGTCCGTGCTGCGGCGGATCAATCGAGTTTAATAGCGACTTGCAAAAGATGCAGTGTCCGTATTGCGATACGGAATTTGATCTGGATTCCATCAAGGAAGCTAAGGCGGAAGCGGATGCCGAAACTGCTGAGGAAATGAAATGGGATACCGAAGGCAGTGAATGGAGCGAAGAAGAAGCGGGTGAAATGGTTTCTTACGTCTGCAATTCCTGCGGCGGTGAGATCATCTGCGATAAGACGACGGCGGCAACGGCTTGTCCGTATTGTGATAATCCCGTCGTTATGAAAGAACAATTTGCGGGAATGCTTCGTCCCGATTACGTGATTCCTTTCAAGCTTGATAAAAAAGATGCGAAGGAAGCGTATAAAAAGTATCTGAAAGGAAAGATTTTGCTTCCGAAATCGTTTCAGGATGAAAATCATATCGATGAGATCAAGGGTGTTTACGTTCCTTTCTGGCTTTTCGATGCGGATGCGGATGCAAAAATTCGTTACAGAGCAACGAGAGTTCGTCATTGGAGTGATTCCAATTATAATTATACGGAAACGAAATATTATGCTGTTTACCGTGAAGGAAAGCTTGGTTTTGAGCGTGTGCCTGTGGATGGCTCCACAAAAATGGCAGATGATCTGATGGAATCCATTGAGCCTTTTGATTTCAAGGATGCTATGGATTTCCGCACGGCATATCTTTCGGGATATCTTGCCGATCGTTATGACGTGGATGCCGAAAAGAGTGTAGAACGTGCCAACGAACGCATCAAAAAGAGTACAGAATCCGTTTTTGCGGAAACGGTACACGGTTATTCTTCCGTGATTCCCGAATCGACCAATATCAAACTTTCGGGCGGTAAGGCAAAATACGCGCTTTATCCCGTATGGCTTCTCAATACGACGTACGGCGGCAAAAAATATGCATTTGCCATGAATGGACAAACGGGAAAATTCGTCGGCGATCTGCCCGTGGATAAAAAGAAATATTGGCTTTTCTGGTCGGCATTTTTTGCGGGCTTTGGTACGCTCGCAACTTTGTTGATAACGTTATTGGGTTGATGGAGGTGCGGATATGAAACAAAAACGCTTATTTGTGCTTCTGATTTCTCTTGTTTTATGTGTGATATCGGTTTTGCCCGTATCGGCGGCATATCCTTATCTTGTCGATAACGCGGATATTTTGTCTGATCGCGAAGAAAGCGAGCTTCTTTCCGAATTGACGAAGATCAGTAGGGAATACGGTGTGAATCTTGCCGTTGTGACTGTTGAATCTCTCGACGGCAGCTCGATCGAAAGCTATGCGAACGATTTTTATGATACGAATTACGGTGCGAAAGCAGACGGCGTGATGCTTCTTCTTTCGATGGAAGAACGCGAATATTGGCTTCTGACGGAAGGTTTTGGCACAACGGCGATCCCTTCCAAGCGCATTGATTACATAACGGACCGTTTCGTTTCCGATCTGAGCGACGGTTATTATGCATCGGCATTTTCGACCTATGCAGAACTTTGCGAGGAGCATTTTGAAAAGGCGGCAAATGGCGAGGCTTACAGCGAAACGGAATTTTCTTTCCAATATGTTCTGATCGGTTTTGCAATCGGCGCGGTGATCGCGTTTATCATCGTATCGATTATGAAAAGTCAGCTCAAGACGGTTCGTATGCAGCCGATGGCGCGCAGTTATATTCGTGACGGCAGCTTCGTTTTGACGAGAGAACACGACAGATTCCTTTACAGAAATGTGACGAAAAGAGCCAAGCCGAAGGACAACAATTCTTCGGGCGGCAGTAAAAGCGGCGGTTCCCGCGGCGGCGGTGGCGGTAAATTTTAAGAGAGAACGATGGGGAGGTGCTTTTTGCAAAAAGCACCTCCCCAAACCCCACCAAAAAATCTTTCATTGTTGGATGGATCTTTTATTTTATTGGATTTTTTATTCTATTGGAAATTGTCGGTTGATTAGATTTTCAGATACATAGCGATCGTGCTGGTTTCGGGATTTGCGGGAACGGTGAGCTTGCCCGATGCCACTTCGTGATGGACGGTCATCATACGCATATTCGTAAGTTCCATTGCGGCATAATATGCGATCTGTTCATGCAGAACGGGATTGCTGTTCTTTTTGAGGATATCGATGATCTCGTTATAAAACGTCTTCATATCGTGAATTAACGGTTCTGTCACAGGCGTAGCTTCCCAAATGGCGTGAATTTTTTTCAAATCTTCGCTTGTGAGGACGGGAAGATCGGGAATGATATTGCCGTTTTCGTCTGCGTGAGCGAATCTGCCGTTGATATTCGCAAAGATATTTGCTTCCGTTTCGCTGAGATCGTTGAGTTTGCGGTTATTTACGATGATATTTTTCAAAAGTGCCGCTTCCAAAGGACCCATCATGCCGACGCGGTTCATAAGACCGTAATCACTGATCTTATAAGACCAGTGCATCGCGTCGCTCGTGCCGTTGCCATCGTAGCCCATAAAGACCTTTTCAGGAAGCATGCATTCCTCATAGCCGACGAATCCCCAACCCTCTCCGTTTTCGCGCTTGGGCGGTCTTGCGATATTGACAGCGCCGATCTTCGTGCGTGAGAAATAATCGGTCGCGTGGATGATGAGCCACCATTTGAGTTCAGCATCTGTCATATCGTTTTTCACGATACCGAGCGCGCAGACTTCGGGAAGCGTTTCCGAAACGATGAGATCGAGCATTTCGCAGAGCGTTTCAGACCAATTTCGCATGACTGTATAAACGGAAAGCTGCGTTTCTTTATCTGCGATGAAGAAATTCGTGATATATTTGCCGTTATCGAGTTTTTTGAGGAGTGTTCTTTCGACGAGGAGTGCGACTTCTTCTTCCATATAAGGCATGGCGATGCCGAGTTCGATGGAAAGTTCTTCGATCGTGGAGGGATTTCCGCTTGCTTCGAGGAGGATATTTTTCGGGAGCATACGCTGTACTGCGCCGTGCGGATCGCCGTTGATCATATCGCCGCTTGCGGTGAAATATACGTTTTCGGGTTTATAACTTTTTGTACCAAATTCTCTTGCCATATTCATACCTTCTTTCAGAATGTTTCTTGCACGGAATAATTTTGTTTTGACTGTGCCTTCGGGGATGGCGAGGGATGAAGCGATATCCTTCGTTTTTCTGTCCTCAATGTAATAAGCAACGACAATATCTCTGTAATCAGAGGAGATGAATGCAAGTTCACGGCGGAGCAGAGAGATTTCTTCTTTTTGTACGAGGTTTGCTTCGGGTGTTCTTTCTTCATCTTCGATTTCAAAATCTGCGATATCGGCTCCGGAAACCGCTTCGCTTCTTTTGTGTTTTTTGTCTGTCCATATGCTGTAACGGTTGCGTGCGATCTGCCATACCCACGCAGCAAAATTTGTCGGAACGGTACCTTTGTGCAGTTCCGTGATGATATTCAGCGTGATATCCGAAGCAAGGTCTTCCGCTTCGTAGCTGTCGCCCGTCTTTTTCAGACAGAAATAGAAAAGCTTTTCTACATAATTTTTTGTAAATTCCGAGATCAGCATTTCTTGAAAAGATTTCGTTTTCATGTTCTCGACCACCTTTCGCTCATATAGTGTGGGAATTTTTATTTTGGTTTCAAAAAATTTGAAAAAATTTTTAGAAAATATGTAACATTTTTTGTTTTTGGATCGTCTTTATAAATATATAGGAAAAATGTGGTTGATCTGCTTCTTGGGAGAATGTACGTTTATGCTCATGTTATATCTATCGGTAATTGACATAGAATCGGACAAGCTTGATTTTGAAAAGTTTTACCGATTATATAAAGACGATGTTTTCGGTTACGCGCTTTCGCTTTTGAAAAACAGGGAAGATGCGGAGGATGCATCACAGAATACTTGGCTCTGGTTTGCGAAAAATCTGAAAGTGTTTCGTTCGAAGGATGAAAATTCCATCAGGATTTATCTGATGCGTGTTGTGAAATCCCGTTCGATCGATATTTACAGAAAAAATAAAAGAGAAGAAAAAATACTTGCAAAAGAAGATGAAAACGCGTATACTGTATCCGAACGGAATGTAGACGAACTTCTTTGTGAGATCTGTGGGAATGAAGAATTGTCCTCGATCGTCGCCTGTATCAAGGCTTTGGATGAAAAATACAGGGACGTTCTGAATTTGTATTATCTGAACCGCAATACGACGGGAGAGATTGCAAAAATTCTCGACATCAAAGAAAGTACGGCGCGGCAAAGATTGACGCGCGGACGCAAGCTTCTGATCGGATATTTAAAAGAAAGGGGGATCAGACAATGAATGACAGACAGGATATCGGGCTTGAAAAGTTAAGAGAAGCTTTTCAGGCGGTCAACGCGGAGGAATGGGAACATACGGATAAGATTCCGAAAGAAGAACTTATTTATTCGGAAGCATACGAAAGAAAAATGGAAGCTTTGATACGGGTGCAGAAGCGTCCGTATCTGCGTTATTTCAATAGCGTTGGCAAACGCGCCGCGATGATCGCGCTTGTCATTCTGATGACGTTCGGACTTTCCATGAGTATCTCGGCGGTACGCAAACCGATTGTAAATTTCTTTATCAGAGTACATACGTCGTTTACGGAACTGTTTTTCGCAAAAGATGATATTGAAAAAGCCCCCGAGCGCATTGAAGCGCTTTATACCTTTGATCGACTTCCTCCGAAAAGCGAATGGCTGACACAATTCATCAATGAAAAAGACGTTACGACCACGTGGGCAAACGACACGGTCAATCTGACTCTGGTACAGACGACGCTGGATACGAGTCTTTTCGTGAGTGACGGTGTTGCGGAATTGCGTAAAATAGAACTTGCGGGCAGAGAAGTTACCGTGATCGAAAAATTCGGTGTCAAGGTTTATCTCTGGAATACGGAGGAATATGCTTTTCATTTGGTGGTCAAGGGGTATCTTGGTGAAGAGGAAACAGCGCGTATCATGGATTCGCTGACGGTCGGCGATATCAAACAGACCTTGGACGGAACACGCTGAAAAAGGAAGGGAAAGCTATGAAAAAATTATATATGGTTGTGCTTTGGCTTATCGTGATCGCAATCATTCTGTCATCCTGTGATATCGTAGAACAGATACAGACGGAAAATACGACGACACGTGAGAGCATTGACGGCTACGTGGGTTTTGACCGAACGGAGCCCACGCCTGCCAATGATGACACGGATCATAAGACGGAAACGACTGAAAGCACGGAGGAAACGACGTCGACCTCGCTTGAAGAGATTGACAGAAGTTTTGAAAAGATCGCAAGTTATCCGACGATGAACAATATGACGGAATCCAAAGACTTCGTTTTGTTTGATTATCGCGGTACGGTCTTTTATTACGATAAAAAAAGCGGGGAAGCATATCAATATTGCTTTGATGAATCCTGCGAGCATACGAATTGGAAAGAATGTATTTCTCTGAAATTTTTGATGATGGATAAATATCAGAGTATCGTTTATTCGGAATACGATCATCGTTTTTATTCTTTGCGCGGAGAAAAATTATGCTCCTTTTCACATGAGGGCGATGACGTTCGCATCGAATATTCCTTTGGGGAAAGCGGCAATTTTGATGAATTTTTATATAACTGCTGGAACGTCTGCGATCTTCAGGTTCTTGGGCAATACCTCTATATGCTCGTGACTGATGGAGATACGGAAAAGACGGATATTTACCGTTATGATCTTGAAACGAAAGAAATGCGGTTGCTTTCGGGCGAGCTTGACGTAAGCCTCGAAAAATATTTAGCTTATGACGATAAAATTCATTATGTTTATAAAGAAAACAACAAAAAAGTTTATCGAGACGGAGTCATAAGAGACAGCATGGTTTATTGTTTTGCAACGCTGGAGATGAAGCGGATATATGAATGGTTCGGTTTTGACGGTTATTCTGAGTGTAGTATCGTTCGCAACGGAAAGTGCTACGTCATTATAGAAAGGGATGAAGCCGGACATTTCCAAATCGTCTGTTGGGAGCTGGAGAACAGAAAACCTGAAGAAATCGGTGACAAGCTCTATAAGGACTTATACGGCGATGTCGCGCTTTTAGCTGTGGATGATGAATATATCTATTATTCTGTGCAATCGAAGCATCCCGATTATACCGAGCTTCATGCGCTTCATATCCAGACGGGTATGGATACGGTCGTTTTTCAAGGTCAACGGACTTTCAAATTGGAAAATCTGAGATTCCTTCCGGATAACCAAGTGCTTCTTTTAGGTTCGCTCAACGGAAGTCCCGTGCTTTACCGTGCGGATATTCACGAAACTGGCGCTTTTGTCAATCTCAAACTTCTTTTGAAATGAAATATAATTTGGGGAGATGCTGAAAAGCATCTCCCTTTTACGTATTGGGCAAAATGATATATGTGTGTTCTCCGTTCGTTTCATATGTTTGCAGACGGATATCAAATGCTTTTTCGATCATACCGTTTTGGCAGAGTTCTTCGGGAGAACCGTCCGCGAAGATATTTCCGTTTTTCATGATGATGATTCTGTCTGCATACCGCAGAGCAAGGGAAATATCATGCAGAATGCAAAGGATACATTTTCCTTGTTTTTTTAGTTCGGTCAGCTTTGAGAGCATGGCGAATTTTGCGGAGATATCCATAAAATTGGTTGGTTCATCGAAAAGGCAAGTTCCCGTATCTTGCGCGAGCAACATGGTAAGATAGATTCTTTGCCGTTCTCCGAACGATAACGTTTTCATATTCCGTTCGGCAAAATGAGAAATATTCATGTCGGTCATGACGGATTCCACGGTCAGAATATCATTTTTGGAAACGGAAAGTTTTCCGCGTGTATATGGATAACGTCCCATCATCACGACTTCTTTTGCTGTCATATCGGGAATCGGACGGCTTTGCGGAAAATAAGAAAGACGGCGTGCGATCTCGTTCTTTTTGAGCGTTTGAAGGTTTTTGCCGTCAAGGAGGATATTTCCCGAAGAAAAAGCTTCGTTTCCCGTCATGAGTTTTAAGAGGGTAGATTTTCCTGAACCGTTTTCTCCGATGAGCGCGGTGAACGTACCGTCATTCAGGGTGAGATACAGATGTTCCGTAAAAGGTGTTTTTCCATAAGAAAAGGAAAGGTCGCGGATCTCAATCATTATGAACATCTCCTTTCCGTTAAGATCAGAAAGATGAAGAACGGTCCGCCGACAAGCGAAAGCAAGATACCGACAGGGAGTTCATAGGGAATGAATAAGATGCGGGAAAGGATATCTGCCGTCAGAAGAAAAGTGCCGCCGCCGAAAACGGAAAGCGGTATCAGATACCGATGGGTACTGCCGACGAATTTCCGCATCACGTGAGGGACGATCAGACCGACGAAACCGATGAGTCCCGCAAAGCTGACGGCCGCACCTGCAAGTACCGCCGCCAGCGTCAGCCATAAAAGACGCGCGTTTCTGACACGGATGCCAAGCCCACCCGCGACTTCCGCGCCGAGCGATAAGGCATCCAATTTCCCCGAAAAGAGAAATGCGATCAGAAGCGCGGGGACGATCATGGCACCTGCGGGAAGCACGGATGCGAAATTGACGGAAGAAAGTCCGCCGATCAGAAAGCCCGAAACGTCATAAACGCTATCGGGAAATAAGGTTTTTACCGTATTGATGCCCGCTGTCAGAATACTGCCGACCGCGATACCGACGAGGGTTACGGTGATCTTTCCCGCATCCGTCAATGCACTGATGGCATAAATGAGAAGTGCTGTAAGCAATGCGCCGAGGAAGGCAGCAAAGGGCAGATACGGCAAAAGACCGCGGAAAATCGCCATCGTCAGAATGACGAAAAATCCCGCGCCCGCATTGACCCCGATCAGATTGGGTGCCGCCATCGGATTATTCAGCACCGCCTGGATGATGATGCCCGAAACGGCAAGCGATGCACCCGCCAGAAAAGCACCGAGCGCGCGCGGCAGACGGATATAAAAAAGGATTCTGAAATCCGTATTTCCCGTATCACCCGAAATGAGCGAACGTAACGCATCCGAAAAAGAGATTTCGGATGCGCCGAAAAGAAGCGCCGCGGCAAACGTCAGCACCGATAAGATCGGAAAAATGACGGTTGCCGCTTTGCGTTTTGTTTTAAGTGAATATTTCGGGATAAAGAATTTTTGCAAGATATTCATAGCTTTCATCCCATCTTTCGTTGGGTTTATAATGGAAAAGGTCTTTGGGGAGGATATGATAATTTCCGTTTTGTACGGCGTTAAGCGACGCAAAAGCGGGATTGGATTCGATGTTTTCTCTTAGATAAGCCAAAGCCGCTTCTTCGCTTCCCATCGTCAGAACGAAAATAAAATCGGGGTCTTCGGAAACGATATGTTCAAGGCTCATATCTTCGAGCAGAGAGGGATGCGCGTCCGCGATATTGTTCACGCCGTATTCTTGCAGAATGCGTCCCGCTAAATTGTCATCGCTTTTGGCTTTGATGCCCGAAGAATAAGCACGCATCAGCAGCACGGTACGGGATTCTTCCGTTGGAATTTTTGAAAGGATGGTTTCAATCCGTTTGCGTACGGAAGTAACGTGTGTTTCATAAAGATCGTTTCTTCCCGTTGCGGCACAGAAATGCGTCATCAGCGCATCATAATCCGAAAACGTATCGACTTTGAGGTAAATACAACGGATGCCGAGTCCTTCCAATGTGGTTTGCAACGTGAGATGTGCCGCGAGATCGGCGGAAAGCAAGGCGACCGTTGCGCCCGAAGATACGAGTGCTTCCGTATTCACGGTTTTTGCCGTGCCGATGATGGCGGCATTGCCAATATCAAGTCCGTGATCTTCCGCGGCATCGGACGTTGCGCCTGTCAGCGTTCCGCCCGCAAGGAGCCAGCAATCCGCAAATGATGCGTGGCAAGCGGCGATTTTGTCGTCGGGAGAGAGAAATACCGTATTTTCCAAGGCATCGGTGAATGTATAGGCATCATTTGTTTCATTTTGTTCGGGAACGCAAGAAACAAACATCAGGAGTGTGCATACGGATAATAAAAAAGCGAAAAATCTTCTCATTTTGCGAGGATTTCTTCTTTTCTCGAAAGAATTTCATCTCCGAGGATTTCCGCTTCGGCTTTTTCAAGACCGATTCTGTCGATGGCTTTGCCAAGACGTTCCTTGGGAAGACCGTTTTCCTTGAACCAAAGCATTGTTTTTTCGAGGATGGGCAAAATTTCTTCTTTTGTGGCAAAACGGGAAAGTGGAGAACCCATTCTCGTATGTTTGCCCCAAGTACCGCCGATATAGATGCGGTAAAGTGTTTCGCTTTCATGCGCAACGGCTTTGAAAGGACATTTTCCCGTGCAGACACCACAGGAAAGACAAACGGAACGGTCGATATGCAGCTTGCCGTTTTCCACGTGTGCCGCTTTCATCGGACAGGCTTTTTCAACAGCACAGACCTTACATCCCCGACAAAGTTCGCTGTCAAATTTCGGAACTTTATGACCTTCCACGCCGAAATCGTTGAGGCTGGGTTTCATACAGCTATTCGGACAGCCGCCGATACCGATCTTGAATTTATGCGGAAGCTTCACGTCATTCCAGCCGAGATAATATTTTTCATGGATTTCCGCCGCCAACGCCTGCGTATCGAAATTACCGAAAACGCAAGTCGTACCTTTGCAAGCTGTTACGGGACGGACTTTCGCGCCCGTGCCGCCGAAACGCAGATTGTGCGCGTTCGCATAAGCTTCCGCTTCTTCGATCTTTTCAAAAGGAATGCCGGGAATTTCAACGGCAAGGCGGCTCGTGCAAATGAGCTTGCCATTTCCGAAATGTTCGGCAATATAAGACATATCTATAAAATTTTCAGCCGTAAAGACCGTTCCGGGTGCGACGATTCTGCCCGAAAAAAGATCGGTTCCTCTGTTGCGGAGAAAACCTCTTGCTTTGACGGCGGTGATCTGTTCTGTTGTAAGTTTCATATAAGTTCTCCTTGTTATATTGATGATATTCATTTTAACATTTTTTCCATAGGCTGTCAAGGCTTGCGCGTTTTTTCGGATGGTATATAAAAGGAAAAATCTTAAGGATTTCTTAAGAATCTGATGAACGCTTGCAGAAGGCGTGGGTTTTATGATATAATAATATATCATTTTGAATATTTGAAAGGAAAACGAAAATGGAACTCTTTTGGAAAACAACGGGGACGATCGAAAAAGGGCATGGCTTTTCTCATTTTGATACGACACATCTGCTTTGGCTTGCGGCATTTCTTGCGTTTACTGTCGTTTCTTGTATGATTTATAAAAAATGCTCAGAAAAGGGCAGACAAATTATGCGTCATATCTTCGCATCGCTTCTGATCGCGGATGAACTTTTTAAAGTGATCGGTCTTGTTGCTTACGGCAATTATAATGCCAATTACGTTCCGCTCCATCTTTGCAGCATCAATATTATTCTGATCGCCATTCATGCGATCAAGCCTTCCAAACTCCTCGGACAATATCTGTATACCATCGGGATTCCCGCGACGTTGATGGCTCTCCTGTTCCCGACGTGGACGAAACTTCCTGTTTTGAATTTTATGCATATCCATAGCTTTACGGTACATATCCTGCTCGCCGTATATCCGATTATGATTACATACGGCGGCGACGTGAAGCCCCGTGTCAAAGATATCCCGAAATGTTTGGCGCTTCTTATCGGGATGGCAATTCCCGTATATTTCTTCAATCTTGTTTTTGATACGAATTTTATGTTCCTGATGGAAGCGGATAAGGGTAATCCTCTCTATATTTTTGAACAGCTTTTCGGTTATCATTGGATCGGTTTCCCGATTCTTGCGGCGGCGGTGCTGGTCGTGATGTATGTTCCGCTCGTGACGTATCGCAAAATAAAGGGAAAACAAACGTCAAAAATTTAATAAACCAAGCGAATTTCAAAAAAATCTTTGAAATTCGCTTTTTTATATGGAAAAAATATGATTTATTTGTTATACTTGGGATAAACTTATTTTTCATCAGAAAGGATGTCAGAAAAATGGGACATTTATGTGAAAAAACGGTCGTTCTCGGTAATGCGCGTTTCAGCGTGATTACGGAAAATCTGATCCGATGTGAATGGATGACAAGAGGTGTTTTTTGCGATGCCGGGACGCTTTTTGCCGTGAATCGTGCTTATAACGGTTGTATCGTTGATATCAAAATCACGGAAAATGTCGTTGAAATCAAAACGGAAGCGATTCATTTGTATTATAAAAATAACGGTGCGAAAGGATTTACCGCGGAAAATCTTCATGCGGAAATTTACGGCGAAGAATGGCATTACGGCAAGAAAAACGTGAAAAATCTCGGCGGTACGCTTGCCACCCTTGACGGTGTTGAGGGATATTGCAAGGTCGATGACGGACTTCTTTCGCGTGACGGCTGGTTTGTAATCGATGACAGTAAAAATGCGATGATCGAAAACGGTTGGCTCAAAAAAAGTATTATTCGCCGTGAGCCCGATCTTTATCTTTTCGGCTACGGAAACGATTACAAAAAAGCTTTGCAAACGCTGTTTTATGTTTCGGGCAAAGCCGCTTTGCCCCGAAAATATACTTTTGGCTCATGGTATTCGCGATGGTGGGCATATACGGATGAGGAAATCCTCGGTATCGTTGACGAATACGATGCGAATGATTTTCCGCTCGATATCATGGTCATCGATATGGATTGGCATCATCACGATTGGACGTATCGCGGTACGGAAGAATGTAAACTGCGCCGTGCAACATCGGGTTACGGACACGCGGGCAATCTCGGCTGGACGGGGTATTCATGGAATCATCGTTTGATTAAAAATCCCCCAGAAATGCTGAAAAAACTGCATGAAAAGGGCATTGCCGTTACGCTTAACGACCATCCGCATGACGGTGTACGAACGCATGAGGTCATGTATGCGAATTTTATGCGCTCGATGGGACTCCCTACGGAATGCGGAATTGAGCTTGAATTTGATGCGGGTGATGAAAGATATATGCAAGCCTTATATCGAAACGTACACGATACGATCGAAAAAGACGGCGTAGATTTCTGGTGGGTCGATTGGCAACAGGACCATTTGAAACCCTATATCAAGGGAACGTATATACGTCATCTGCCTTGGCTCAATTACTGTTATTATCATCATGCGGAAAAGGACGGCAAACGAGGCATTTCCTTTTCCCGTTGGGGCGGTTTTGGCGACCATAAACATCCGATCTATTTTTCGGGCGATACGAAAGCGGATTGGGAAGTTCTTTCGTTTGAAGTGGAATTTACGGCAAGCTCCTCCAATGCGGGACTTTTCTATTGGGGACACGATACGGGCGGTTTCTTTGGTGAACCCAATGCCGAGCTTTATGTCCGTTGGACACAGTTTTCGGGCTTTTCTGCCTGTTTGCGCGCCCATTCCGAACGCAATGCTGTTCTGGATCGCCGTCCTTGGAAATGGGGCGAAAGGGAAACGGATGCGATGCGAAAAATCTATCATCTGCGTTCACAGCTCATGCCTTATATCTATTCTTTGGCTTATGACGGTTATGAAAATGGGATGCCGATGATCGCTTCTATGTATCTCGAATATCCCGATGATGAAAATGCGTATCACAATCCGCAGGAATACCTTTTCGGACCTGCTTTCATTTGCGCGCCAGTCACCTCGCCTATGAATGACGGCAAAGCCAAACAAACGCTTTGGCTTCCCGAAAATGACTATTATCATTTCTTCACAGGTAAAAAATATGAAGCGGGATATCATGAGATTGCATCTGCTTTGGACGAATTTCCACTTTTCGTCAAGGGCGGTGTGCCGATCCCGATGCAAGCATATACAAACCGCATGACGAAAGCTTCTCCCGAAGAACTCGTCATCCGCATATATCCCGGCGAAAAAGGAAGCTTTACGCTTTATGAGGATGACGGCATTTCGCGCGCTTATGAAAACGGAGAATTTCTGGGAACCCAGCTTTCCTATACGAATGAAAACGGCATCATCACGATCAAGATCAAACCTTTCGGAAATGGTTATGAGGGTATGCCCACGATGCGTTCTTATCGTATTGAGCTTATGCATACCGAAGAAAAACTTTCTGTTTTGAACGATATTCAGGCAGATGTTATATTTAACGGAGATTTGAATGTTGTTCAAATTCCGAAAACAGACAGCAAAAAAAGCATGGAGATCATGCTGAAATCAAGGAGTTTATCATGAATTATTGGCAACAAAGCGAAAAAAATATTTACGTTGCGGCACACAGAGGATTTTCCGAAAAATATCCCGAAAATACGATGGAAGCCTTCCGCGCAGCAATTGAACTCGGTGTCGATCAAATCGAAACGGACGTGCGTATTACAAAAGACGGCGAACTCGTTCTGATTCACGATGCGACCGTTGACAGAACGACAAACGGTACCGGCAAGGTTTCGGAAATGACGTTTCCTGAACTTCGCGCCTTGGATGCAGGAAGCAAAAAGGATGTGCGCTTTGCAGGCGCAAAGATTCCGACTTTCATTGAACTCATGGAGCTTGTCAAAGATCATCCGACCATGACGCTCGATATTGAACTCAAAGAATATCCCACCGATGGCAGAGAAGAACTTGCTTATGAGGTCTGTAATCGTGTTTTGAATATCGTTGATGCCTACGGCTATACCGATCGAATTGTAATCAACTCCTTCAGCGGAAAGCTCAACGAATATATTCATCGGAAACACGGTAAAAAATATCGTCAGCACGTCTTTTTCCCCATCGAAGTGATGAGCGAATGTAAGATTGATCCTTATTCTTATGCATATTGTGCTTGTATGTGCGGAAGTCCTTATATGACGAAAGCACCGTATTTTGATAAGATGCGCGCCTTGGGTGTTGAGCCTTGGGTTGGCGCATCCGTCAAAGATGCTGCGGGTGTGGATACTGCGATTGAACGCGGCGCGACCTTGATTACTTGTAACAATCCTGATGAGGTGCTTGCACTTCTTCGCGAGAAGGGATATCATAAGTAACAAGGGGGACAGTCAAGATGAATAAAGTGAGTACTAATTGGGGGCAAAGCGTTGCGGGCGTTGTGATAAAAGATGGGAAAGTATTGCTTGCACGACATACATACGGAAACGGAAAAGGAATGTTGATTATTCCGGGGGGATACGTGAATATCGGAGAAACACCGCAAGATGCATTGAAGCGGGAATTTTTGGAGGAAACCAATGTTCACGTAGAGCCGAAGGAAATCCTTGGTGTTCGATTCAATATGCATGATTGGTACATTGTTTTTCGCGCAGAGTATATTTCGGGCAAAGAAGCATCGGATCATGATGAAAACAGCGAAGTTGTATGGGTGGATATTGAAGATGCACTATCCAAAGACGATGTTCCCGAATTAACGAAAACATTGATAAAAAGTGCGAAAGTGTCTTCCGGTGCGCTTTCACTTCACTCTTATGAAGGTAGCATGAAATATGCACCATATTCTTTGTGGTGCGTCTGATTGTTTTGAACTAAAAAACTGATACGTGAAAAATCAGACTCCCTTGCATAAAGGGAGTCTGATTAGTTTGTCGATAAAGTCCAAATAAAATTTTGGTTTTGTCTTTTTTAACAAAAGCAAAGATTCTAAAAAGCCCTCTTCTTTGGGGAGGGTGTCACGCGTTTTGGCGTGACAGGAGAGGTTCTTGCACACAATTGAAACAAAAACTACAATAATGGTAATAAAACCTCATCCGTCAGGCTTCGCCTGCCACCTTCTCCAAAGGGGAAGGCTTTAAAAATCTTATCTTAACGCAAAGAAGTTTTTGTGCAACTTTTTATTTACATCTTTTCTACATAGGTTTTTCGACAGGTTGTTTTTGTTATATCACAATTCCGATCAGGTCGAAAAGAATACCGACGACAATACCCGCGCCATAGACCGTGGCGGTGATGAGAAGATTGCTTTTCCAATTTTTATGCACACGGAAAAGAATCAGCAGACCGACACCCGAATTGGCAATCAGTCCCGCAAGCATTGCGCCTGTGCTGATGACACCCGACAAGAAAAGCTGAGTCAAAACAACGGAAGAAGCGCAATTGGGAATCAAGCCGACAAGTCCCGCAACGAGAGGTGTAAAAATGCCCGCGCTTGCGGCAAATGCGGAAAGATTTTCTTCACCGATGAAGTGGATAGCAACACCGATCAGGAAAGAGAATGCGAAGATAAAGAAAGCGATCTGCGCGGTATGAATCAAAGAAGAAAGGAAAATTCCTCTTTCACAATGGCAATGTTCTTCTTCGCAAATATGCGCGATCTGTTCTTTATGATTGGCTTTTTTATAAAAGCGGCGGATGAAATCCACAAGGAAACCGACGGCAATACCACAGGTAACCTTGATACCGAGAATGGCAAGGATGCGAGGTGCAGCAACCTGTTCGGAGATCATGATCGGGAGCATTTCGTCCGATGTGGAAATGAAGATTGCGATGAGCGTGCCCGCCGAGATCACACCGCCCGCATAAAGACTTGCGGCAGAGGCGGAGAAACCGCATTGCGGAACCGCACCGAGAAGTCCACCGACAGCGGGACCGAGTTTGCCCGCTTTTGCGGCGAGTGCCGTTGTTTTTTCGGCGGCTTTGTGTTCGATAAATTCAAGCAAGAGATATGTTAAAAATAAAAATGGTAAGAGCTTTGCCGTATCCAGCAGAGCATCAAGTATAATGTCCAGCATATATCAATCCTTTTCTTTCTATATTTTTATTTTATTATAAGAAATAGCTCAAAACAGACCTCCCGTTTTGCCGTATTTGGATGCGGAAAAGCTGAAATAGGCGAGAAACTTCCTGCGGGCGTTGCCCGCTTTTACATTGTAGATATTTTAGTATTATATATGATTTTTTTGGGTTTGTCAATGCTAACTGCTTAAAAATATAAAATTTTCAAATCCTATTGACATCGTAACAATATTACGTTATAATGGTTTCGTAACAATGTTACGAAAGGAGGACGGCATGGAGGAAAAGCTGATTTCCAAAAAAGAATTGTTGGAGAGGTATTCCATTTCTTACGGCGCACTTTACCGATGGAAAAGAAAAGGGCTGATACCTGAAGAATGGTTTATCAAAAAAGCAACCGTTACTGGACAGGAAACTTTTTTTCCGGAAGCTCTGATTTGTGAACGAATGGCACTGATACAAAAGCAGAAGGATGATATTTCCTTGGATGATCTTTCTCGTCAGCTACGTCATGAAACGGAAAAAAGAGCAGTATTGCGTATCAAAACATCCTTCGGAGAGAAAAGTTTTTATTTGAACGAGATTCAATCTCTCATTTTGGATGACGGAGGCGGCAATAGCGCAGATATCACACAGACGTTACTCAATTTTGAAAAAAATCATTAAAGGAGGATATGATATGGATATGAAAATTTTGGGAAGCGGCAAGATTGCTTCGGGTGAATATGAAAAAATCGCGATCAGCGGAAGCGGAAAGCTTTCCGGACTTGTTCGTTGCACGGGGTTCTACGTGTCGGGTTCGGCAAGCGGAGAAAGTCTCGAATGTGCAGATGAATGTAAGATTGCGGGAAGTTGCAAATTTTCTCGTGATGTGAAGGCGAAAACGCTTGTCATTTCAGGCTCTTTGTCCTGTGGCGATATCAATGCGGAGAATGAGGTGCGTGTCGCCGGCTCTGCGAAATGCGAGGGATCGCTCAAATGTGCATCGCTTACGATTGCGGGAACCGTTTCCGTGAGCGGTGATGCGGAAGCGGAAACCGTCAAGCTCGATGGTGTTCTGAATTGTGCGGGACTTTTGAACGCGGAGGAGATCTCCATCAAATTTGAAAAAAATATGACCATCGGCAGTATCGGCGGCAGTAAGATCGTTATTCTGAGAAAAAATCCTGCAAAGCAAACGGCACGGCTGCCTCTGTTTTCTTCGTTATCCAATTGGGAAGGCAATGTTCTTGTAAAAAATGCGATTGAAGGCGATGAGATCGCGCTGGAAAACGTCATTGCCGAAAGCGTTTCGGGAAGAATCGTCGCGATTGGGGACGGCTGTGAAATCGGATTGGTTCAGTATAGCGATAGGTTTGAGATTTCCCCAAATGCCAAGGTGGGCAGAATAGAACATCTGGGCGAAGAAAAAATATAAGCATACAAAAATCCCTGCATGATCTTCATGCAGGGATTCATTTGGTTATTGATTAAAAAATCTTTTCCGCAAGTTCTGCGAGAGATTCATTGGTAAATTCACCGATTTCGATACCATCGGTAAGCGTCCATGTTTCCGCATGAACGATGGATTCACCTTTTGCGATGGTCTTGAGTTCGGAAAGTGTTTCCGCTTCCGTGAAAAGATCGCAAGCGTAAACTTCACAGGAAACGCCGAAGTCGGGATATTCGCCGTTCGGATGGTTGGAGGCATAGGACTTCACAAGTGCCTGACCGTGATTGATATAAGCGATCTTACCCGCAGTATTATTGATACCGTATTTGATACTGTCTGCGATTTCGGGTTTTTGACGGAGCGCGATATAACGCTTACCCCAGAAAATGCGTTCGTCCGTCATATCGGTATAAGGCCATACGGCAAGAATACGGTTTGCGAGAAGTCCTGTATCTTCTGTCGGCTGAGGAACGACGACCGCGCCATCCTGTCCCATAACGGAAAGACACCACATTGCACCTTTGATGGATTCTTCATTTGTATTTTTAACGTAATGTGTGGCAGTAAAGGTCGGTTCGGTTTCATGCATGGAGATATTCATCGAGAATTGCAGACCTGTAACTGCCTGAACGGGAGCTGTGAATACCGCACCTGTCGCATGGATGGAGTACACTACTTTCTCACAATCCGGGTAATAGGTTTCGGGGAATTTTTCGGGGGAGAGCCACATACGGTGACCGCCGTAAATATTCCATTCCTTGCCTTCACCGAAAACGGAAGAAACGTCCGAGGTTTTCTTGCGTTCGATGTCTTCAAACATCAGATTGTTTTTGCCCTTCAGATTGCATTTGATGATACGGGGACCGAGATCGATGGTGACATAAATCTCCATGGTGTCGTTGGAGATGGCAAGACATTTTCCGTAATTGCCGTAAGTGGTTTCTTTGATGGAAATCATGGTAAAAATCCTTTCATTTATATATTTATGGATATTTTAATTTTCAGATGCGGCGGAGGAATTCTTGCCGCTTTTTTCGTTTTTAAGATTTTCAAGTTCACGCATGAACGTTTCCAGATCTTTAAATTCTCTGTATATGGAAGAAAAGCGAACGTATGCCACTTCGTTGATATCCTTGAGTTTATTCATGACGAGTACGCCGATATGTTTGGAGGAAACTTCACGGTTTAAGGAATTCTGAAGTTCAGCTTCGATATCGGATGCGATCTTTTCCATTTGTTCTGTGGAAACAGGACATTTATAACAGGATTTCATAATACCTGCAAGAAGTTTGCTTCTGTCGAATATCTGACGGGTGTTGTCTTTTTTGATGACCATCAAAGGCAGGGTTTCCACAACTTCATAAGTTGTGAAGCGTTTCTGACAGGATAAACATTCGCGTCTGCGGCGGATGCTACTGCTGCCTTCTGTAGGGCGGGAGTCGATAACTTTACTTTCCGTGTATCCGCAAATAGGACATTTCACAGTATGTACCTCCAAAAATAAGATTGCGGCAATTTGCCGACCAATATCAAAAACAGTATACCATAAGAATCGCAAAAAGTAAATTATAATTTGCAAATTTTTCCTGATAAAACAAAAATTTCTTTTGTACCCAGATATCTACGAATGACAAAACGATCAAAAACCTGTATAATGATCTTGTATCAGAATCAATGAAAACAAGAAGGGAGTATGTATCATGGAAAACAAAAAGAGAACACTCGGTATTTATGCCAGACGGGTATTGCTTTATACCTTGCCGCTCATGGTCTTTTTCACGTTTGCTTTGACGGTCTACGTCGCGAGATTGGATGTGGCGGCTTTTATGCACCAAGAAGAAATGATTCTTTTGCTTCTTTCAACACTCGGACGGCTCTTGTTTTGCATCTCTCTGGGGGCTGTACTTGCCGATATCGCGGAACGGAAAACGAAAGACCATACTTGACAACACTCTCCGTCTTTGTTACAATAGAATCAAAACAAATGTACGGAGTGTCATCTATGTCAGAATTTCAGATCAAAAACGGAGTTGTCAAAAAATATTTCGGAAAAAATGCGGACGTTGTCATCCCCGAGGGTGTGAAAAGCATCGGAAGCGGTGCTTTCCAATACCATAAAACGATTGTCACGGTTGAGCTTCCGGCAAGCCTCACAAGAGTTTGTAAAGAAGCATTCGCAGATTGCCATACGTTGCAACGGGTGACGTTTTCGGAAAATTGCAAACTCTCACATATCGGACCGAATGTGTTTCGCTATTGTTACGGTCTTACCGATATCCATATCCCCGCAGAACCTGAAAATAGAGAAAGCGCAGAACAGCTTTTGAAATTGTTAGCAATTCCGAATACGAATATCCTCTATGCATTTCTGAAAGATCGTGTCAAATGCAATGAGGTCTTACAGACGGAACTTGTCAGAAGATGCTGTCTGAAAAAGAATCGCTCCGCATTATTTCTGATCGGGATGCGGGAAGAAAATGCAAAAACCATATCCGTCCTGCTTTCTTATCTCAAAAAATTACCCTTGGAAGAATTGGATTCCTATATTGAAAAAACCGAAGACACACCCGAAATCCGATTGTTGCTTCTTGAATACAAAAGCAAGATCTATCCGCCTGAAGTTCTGGAAAAAATCGATGAGATCGAAATGGAAAAAGCGTTCGGTCTGCGCGAAAAAACACTTGCCGATTATAGAAAAATCTTCAAGATCGGCAGAGTCGGAGACGGCTATCAGATCAGCGGCTATAAAAAGACCGATCCCATCGTTTATATTCCCGGAGAGATCAACGGATTGCCCGTCAGTATCGCAAGGCTTGCTTTTTTCAATCATCCGGAAATCACCTCTGTTACCATCGAACACGGTGTGCAACGTATCGGAGATCAAGCGTTTGCCCCTTGCCGACAATTGACCGATATCTATATTCCCGAGAGCGTCGTTCATATGGGAAAATTCGTCTTTTTCTCTCGTCGTCGGCATGAACTCACGATCCACGCGCCCGTCGGAAGCTACGCGCATCAGTATGCCACCCAATATAAACTCAAATTTGAACCCATATCCTGACCATGCACTCACAAAGAAAGTTTTTGCGGGATTTTCAAGGGAGCTTTTTTTAAAAAGCGCTCTTGAACAGGGTTTGGGACAGCGTCCCAATATACGAAAAGCTCCCCTCGCTTACGCGAAAGGGGAGTTTTTGTCATCGGCATAATCAGAGAGAATGTGAATGATTTCGTCGGCGGTTTCGGCAGTATTCATCATGCCGCGGATGCGGGAAGAACCACTGAGCCCTTTGGTATAGTAGGCGATGGCGGCACGGCTTTCCGCAACGGCAACGCGTTCGCCTTTGTCTTCGATCATGTAACGGAAATGACGGAGTGCTTCACGGATTCGTTCTTCCTTTGTCGGCGGAATAAAATCCGCACCCTTGTGGATTTCTTCAAAAAGCCAAGGGTTGCCAAGCGCACCTCTTGCGACTGCGACACCGTCACAACCCGTTTCGGCGACCATTTTTTTCGCATCGGCCGCGGTAAAGATATCACCGTTTCCGATTACGGGAACGGATACAGATTCTTTGACCATGCGAATATATTCGGGATGGATGCCGGGAGAATACATTTCACTTCTCGTTCTCGCATGGATGCAGAATGCCGCCGCGCCGCATTGTTCCAGACGTTTTGCCATATCCACGACGTTGCGATTTTCATGATCCCAGCCAAGACGGAGCTTGACCGTGACGGGCATATCTCCGCAGACAGACACCATTTCACGCACGATCGCTTCTGCTTTTTCGGGGGTACGCATCAATGCGCTTCCGTCACCGCTTTTGACAACTTTCGTCATCGGACAGCCCATATTCACGTCGATCGCGGCGGGCATGACCCCTCTTTTCGCGGACATTTCCAATAAGATGCCAGAGGCTTTTGCCATCGTTTCGGGTTCGCTTCCGAAAATCTGGATGGCAACGGGCTTTTCATATTCACGGATGGCGGCAAGGATCGGTGTTTTTTTATCTCCGTAACAAAGTGCTTTTGCGGATACCATTTCCGTTGTCATATAATCTGCGCCGTGTTCTTTGCAGATTTTTCGGAATGCGGCATCTCCCATGCCTGCCATCGGCGCGAGAAAGACCGTTCCGTATTCTTTTCCTGCGATCGTTACTGTTTGTTTCATAATTTCCTTCTGCTTTCTTTGAAATATTCTCTTATCAGCATATCTCAAAACTCTCTTTTTGTAAATATTATTTTTGAAAAATCATGTGAAAAAAATATAGATGTTCTGTGAATTTCTCGGTTTTCCCTTGAAAAGTGTGGGAGAATGTGGTATATTATATAATGAACAATCTGAAATGATGGAATTTTTGGGAGGGCTTATGGAAACGGTGGCAGAAAATGCTTTTCATATCGTTGGAAAAAATCTGAAACGAACCACATATGCTCTTTCTCGTTCAATAGAAAAAAGTTTTGCTCATCTTTGTGAACAGGCGCATATGATCGCGCATACGCTCATAAACGAAACGGGACAGACCGATGTTCTCGGCGCGGTATTGACTTCAGATGAAGCGGCCCGTATCTATCGCGAAAGCTTTTCTTCCGAACAGGAAGAAGCACTTTTCGCAGAGATCAACCGCGCGCAAGAGCCTTACTGCAGGAGAACTCTTTCCCGCCTTTTCAGACTTTATCTTTGCGATGCCATCGCAAAACAGAGTGATGACGTGACATTGACACGTATCGCACCGCTTGTTTGCGGAGAAGGTGTGCCGCTCCCTCAGAAAAAAGAAAAGACCGTTGCTTTTTTGCGTAACGTACAGGCATCCCGCGCGTTTGAATATTTTGCAAGGTCGCTCGGTGGCGTATCTGCCGTTTATGAAAGCAATTTCCTGAACGCTTGCGAATCCGTCTATACGGAACAGGCAACGTATGCGATTATTCCCATATACAGTACCGCGGACGGCAGACTCGGCAGCTTTTACCGTCAGATCGAAAAATATGAACTCTCCATTGTCCTCACCTGCGATATTGATTCGGATGACGGTGAAAATACGACGACATTTGCTCTCGTCTATAAAGACCGTCTTTATATCGAAACGGACGGAGAGCCGATCTATGAATGTAAGATCACTTTTGATACGCTGGATCAGATCGCGGATATTATGGATGCCGCTTCTTATTTCGGTGTCACAATTCATGCGCTGGACGCGCTTCCCGTCGTATTTTCGGGCAGAACCAATGCGTTTGCGATCATTTTCGGTTTGCAGAATGCCAATATCGGCGGATTTTTCTCCTATCTTGCACTCGAATATCCACAAACGGCTGTGATCGGTATCTACCGTAAACTTTCGTATTCATAAATAATAAGGATAAAAATATGATTATTCTCGGCATTGACCCTGGAATCGCAATCGTCGGTTACGGTGTCATTGAATATAAAAACGGAAAATTCCGTACCATTGCTATGGGTTCGATCGAAACCCCCGCAGGACTTGACGTGGAAGACCGTCTGGAAATGGTTTACGATGATATGTGCGAGATCATCGATACGTATCAGCCCGATGAAATGGCAATTGAAGAACTTTTTTTCAATACCAACCAAAAAACCGCGATCGCCGTCGCGGAAGCAAGAGGTGTCATTTTGCTTTCCGCAAGAAAAAAACGGCTGAAGATCAGTGAATATACACCGCTTCAGGTCAAGCAATCCGTTGTCGGTTACGGCAGAGCGGAGAAAAAACAGATCATTGCGCTCGTCAAAATGATTCTCGGACTTGATACAGCTCATGCTCCGAAGCTTGACGACACGGCGGATGCGCTCGCGCTTGCGATTTGTCACGCGCATTGCGGCGGCTCGCGCATACAGGATTTCTATAACCAGAAAAAGAAAAAACTCTTATAATCATCATCCAGAAGGAGATGTGCTATGTTTTATTACATCAAGGGCGAACTCGTTCGCACCGATCCCTCGTCTGCCGTCATCGATTGCGGCGGTATCGGTTATAAAATGACCGTCAGTAAAAATACGCTTTCCCGTTTGACCCGCCCCCACGAAAAGGTCTGTCTTTATACGTATTTCTATATCCGCGAGGACGCGCTGGAGCTTCTCGGATTTTATACGGAAGCGGAACTTGAAGCTTTCAAACTCTTGATTACTGTATCGGGTATCGGTCCGAAAGCGGCAATTGCCATTCTTTCTGTGCTTACCCCCGAAAAATTTGCGCTTGCCGTTACGATGGGCGATGTGAAAGCCATTGCCAAAGCATCCGGTGTCGGCAGTAAGACGGCGGCGCGTGTCGTTCTCGAGCTCAAGGAAAAAGTCGCAAAAACATTTCCTGCCGCAGCCGAGTCCGCCGATACAGCCGAACCTGTCACGGACGAACTCGTATTCGGAAACGTGGAAGAAGCCATTTCCGCTCTCATGGTGCTTGGTTACACACGTCAGGAGGCACAAGCCGCACTCAAAGGTGTCGATCCGCTTCTTTCCCTTGAGGATATGATTGCGGCGGCACTTCGCAAAATGGGTCCGAAATTTTAAACGGACAGGGAAGCTGCTTTTTGCCAAAAGCACCTCCCCGAACCCCACCGCAAAAACCTCCCTGTGTCACTCTTATTTGGTTTTCGTGCGGACTCTTACCCATATAAAAGTTTTTTGAAAGGGGCTTGGGGAAAACTTTTTTTCAAAAAAAGTTATCCTCGAAAAAATAACATGATCAAAAAGATAGAAACCGACTTTTCTGCCGAAATGCCGATGACAGAGCGCATGGTGGACGTGGAATCTCATGCGGATGATTCAGATATCGAGGTCGGACTCCGTCCGCAAACGCTGGAAGAATACGTCGGACAGGAAAAGGCAAAAGAAAGTCTTAAAATTTATATAGAAGCCGCAAAAATGCGCGGAGAAGCACTTGACCACGTTCTGCTTTACGGTCCTCCTGGACTTGGTAAAACCACGCTTTCCGCCATCATTGCCAACGAGCTTGGTGTCAATATCCGCATTACGTCGGGACCTGCCATCGAAAAACAGGGCGACCTTGCGGCATTGCTTACGAATCTACAGAGAAATGACGTGCTTTTCATTGACGAAATCCACCGTCTTTCCCGAAACATAGAAGAAATCTTGTATCCCGCGATGGAAGATTATTCGCTGGATATCATCGTCGGTAAAGGTCCTGCGGCAAGAAGCATTCGTATTCCGCTTGAAAAATTTACGCTTATCGGCGCAACGACGAGGGCAGGACAACTTACGACACCGCTGCGCGACCGTTTCGGAGTGATGCTCCGTCTGGAACTCTATACGGCGGCGGAACTCGTCCGCATCATCAAACGAAGCGCGGATATCCTCGGTATTGCCATCAGCGAGGATGGCGCGAGTGAGATTGCGATGCGTTCCCGCGGTACGCCCCGTATCGCAAACAGACTTCTCAAACGTGTTCGTGATTACGCACAAGTCAAGGGCAACGGTGTCATTACAGCAGATATTGCTGACCGTGCACTCAATATGCTTGAAATCGATAAGCTCGGTCTGGATAACGTCGACCGCAGAATGCTCGAAGCCATCATCCGTTTCTATAACGGCGGGCCTGTCGGACTTGAAACCCTTGCCGCAACGGTCGGGGAAGAAGCCGTTACGATCGAAGACGTTTGTGAACCTTATCTCATTCAGATTGGTTTCCTGACACGTACACCGAGAGGACGTTGCGTGACCAGACTCGCTTATGAACATCTCGGTCTTTCATTCTCCGGTTTGGCCGGTCAATATTTTGATGAACAATAGGAGTTGATTATTATGTGGACAGCAGATAAATGGAAAGATTATGAACTCTGTGACGCTTCCGATGGCGAGCGTCTGGAAAAATGGGGCGGATACGTTTTGCGCCGTCCCGACCCTCAGGTCATCTGGAAAAATGAAAAAGAAAGTCCTCTCTGGAAAAAAGCCAATGCGATCTACACCCGTGAAGGCGGCGGCGGTCGTTGGACGAAGCTTGACGTTCCTTCCGATTGGACAGTTTCTTACGGTGATCTTACCTTTAAGATCAAGCCTATGGGTTTTAAACATACAGGACTTTTTCCCGAACAGGCAGTCAACTGGGATTGGTTTTCCGATCTGATTAAAAATGCGGGCAGACCTGTCCGTGTACTGAATCTTTTCGCTTATACAGGCGGTGCAACGATGGCGGCGGCTGCGGCAGGCGCAGAGGTCTTTCACGTTGACGCTGCAAAAAATATGGTCGCACAGGCAAAAGAAAATGCGGCACTTTCGGGACTTTCCGATAAACCGATCCGCTATTTCGTAGACGACTGCACACGCTTTTTGCAGTATGCGGCAAAAAAAGGTATCAAATACGATGCGATCATTATGGACCCTCCCTCCTACGGCAGAGGTCCTTCGGGTGAAGTCTGGAAACTTGAAGACTGCATCGGGGATTTCGTTGAGCTTGCCGTGAGCGTTCTTTCCGATAAACCGCTTTTCTTCTTAATTAACTCATATACATCGGGACTTTCGCCGTCTACGATGGGTTATATCCTGAAACTGAAGCTGGAAAAGAAACGCGGCGGTACTGTGCTTGCTGACGAGATTGGACTTCCCGTATCTGAAACGAGCGGCGTTCTTCCTTGTGGCGCGTCTGCAAGATGGACTGCGCGGGCAGTGCCCGCACCCAAAATCTTGCCTTTTTAAGTTTTGCCTGCACGGAAATACAGCAAAACGGCAAGGTCGGATTTTTTGCAAAATAAAAGAAGACCTTCCCACAAGAAAATTTTTTGAAAGAGGTTTGGAGAAAACTTTTTTATAAAAAAGTTTTCTCCAAGGAAAAATAAGCCGTGATGACGGCAGAATGGAGTATAACTGTGGCAGAAATCGTTATAAAAGCAGAAAATCTTTGCTTTTCTTATGAAAGTGAGAATCCGAACGAGCAGCTACCCGTTCTTGAAAATCTGAATCTGGAGATCGAAAAGGGAAGTTTTGTGGCGGTCCTCGGACATAACGGTTCGGGAAAAAGTACGCTTGCCAAGCTTTTCAATCTGATCTTAACACCGACGGGCGGGAATCTTTATCTTTTCGGTAAGAAGATTGATGAAGAAACCATGACGGAAGATGAATTTTTTGAGCTTCGCCGCCGTATCGGTATGGTATTTCAGAATCCGGATAACCAGCTTGTCGCAACGATCGTGGAAGAAGATGTTGCTTTTGGTCCTGAAAATCTGGGGATTCCGACGGAAAAAATCCGAAAACGTGTGGATGATGCCTTGGAGATCGTTGGTATGACAGCATTTGCGAAACATTCGCCGCATCAGCTTTCGGGCGGTCAGAAGCAAAGAATTGCCATTGCGGGCATCATTGCGCTCCGTCCCGATGTGATCATTTTCGATGAATCCACGGCAATGCTGGATCCGCGAGGCAGAAGCGACGTGCTTGCGACCATTGAAAAATTGAACCGTGATTTCGGTACGACCATTTTGCATATCACTCATTACATGGAAGAAGCGATCCGCGCTGACCGCGTGATTGTTGTCGATAAAGGCAAGATCGCGCTTGACGGTACACCAAGGGAAGTATTCTCTCACGTTGCGACCGTGAAAGCGGCGGGACTTGACGTTCCGCAGGTAACGGAACTAATGCTTGCGATCAACCGTGACGGCATCGAACTTCCCAAGGATGCGCTTTCATGGGAAGAGGGCGCGGATGCGATCGAAGCTTATATTTTGAAACGGAAAACGGAGAAATAAATTATGAATGCAGCAGAATTACGCGGCGTATCTTACGTTTACAGCGAACATACACCGTTTTGCAAGGTTGCCGTCAACCATATCGATATCTCGTTTGAAGAAAAGTGCGTAACGGGTATCATCGGACATACGGGTTCGGGAAAATCGACGGTTTCACAGCTTCTCAACGGTCTTTTGAAGCCTTCGGAAGGTGTCGTTGAGATCGATGGCAAAAATATCTGGGCAGAACCGAAAAAAATCAGAAACGTCCGTTTTTCCGTCGGTCTTGTTTTTCAATATCCCGAATATCAGCTTTTTGAAGAAACTTGTTATAAAGACATTGCGTTCGGTCCTAAAAATATGGGACTTGACGAGAAGGAGATCGATGAGCGCGTGCGTGAAGCGGCGGCGCTTGTCGGTCTTTCCGAAGAACTTTTTGAGAAATCGCCTTTTGATCTTTCGGGCGGTCAGAAAAGACGTGTGGCAATTGCGGGGGTGATGGCAATGCGTCCGAAGATTCTGATTCTTGACGAACCTGCGGCAGGACTTGATCCGCGCGGACGCGATGAAATTCTTTCCAAGATTGTGGAATACCGTGAAAAAACGGATTCCACCGTCATTATGATTAGTCACAGTATGGAAGATATGGCGGTCTATTGCGATAAGATCCTCGTAATGAGTGATTCCAAGCCGTATATGTACGGTGCGCCCGCAGAAGTTTTCAGCAGAGCAACGGATTTGGAAGCGGTCGGACTTTCCGTGCCGCAAGTCACAAAAATGATGCTTGCGCTGAAAGATAAAGGCTTTGCTATTCGCACGGATGTTTATACTGTCGATGCGGCAAAAGCGGAAATCGAACGCTTGCTTCAAACTATCTGAAAACGCTTTTGATTCAAGAAAGGAAACGTATTATGTTCAAGGACATTACGCTCGGTCAATATTTTCCGGGGAACTCTTTTCTGCATAAACTCGACCCCAGAATGAAGCTCGTATTGGCTGTTTTTTATATCGTTCTGATCTTTTTGGCGAAAAGTGCGCCCGCTTATGCGCTGGTCTTTCTTTTCACGGTCTTATTGATTGCTGTTTCCGGTATTTCATTTATTACCGTTCTGAAAAGCTTGAAACCGATTTTTCTCGTTTTGATCTTTACGACACTCATCAATATTTTTTGGAATAACGGTACGACCGTACTTTTTGAATGGAAATTCATCGTTATTACGCTGGAGGGTATTATCCGCGCGATCACGATGGCTCTCCGAATCATTCTTCTGATGGTATCCACGTCCGTGATTCTGATGTATACCACCTCTCCCATTGCTTTGACGGATGGATTGGAACAGCTTCTTTCGCCTCTTGCAAAGATCAAAATTCCCGTTCATACCTTTGCGATGATGATGACGATGGCACTTCGTTTCATCCCGACACTTCTCGAAGAAACCCAAAAGATCATCAATGCTCAGAAAGCACGCGGCGCGGATTTCGATTCAGGCAATATCATCACCAAAGCCAAAGCCCTGATTCCCGTCCTGATTCCGCTTCTGATTTCTCAGTTCAGACGCGCGGAAGAACTTGCGACCGCAATGGAATGTCGTTGTTACCGCGGCGGCGGAGGCAGAACACGCATGACGATTTTACATTTTTCCGTAAGAGATTTTATCTCGGCTGGACTTGTTCTTGCACTTTTTGCGGGTATTCTGCTTTTGAATTTCTATTTTCCAGCATTGATAAAATAATTAAATTATAAAAGAAAGGACGCGGCAATGAAGCATCTAATCTATCTTTCTTATCTCGGTACGGAATATTCGGGCTTTCAGGTACAGCCGAATGCTAAGACCGTACAAGCGGCGCTACAATATGCCGCGACTAAAATTTTTGATACGCCGTGCGGTGTCAGCGGATGCAGCCGTACCGACAGCGGTGTACATGCAAACGAATATCTTGCCGCCATTGAAGAACACGGCACGTCGGCGATTCCCGAAGCGGCGGTTCCGCGCGCGATGAATACGTATCTGCCAAAAGATATTTCCATACGGAAAAGCGTTCGCGTCGCGGAGGATTTCAAGATTCGCCATGAGGTCATGGGCAAAGAATATATGTATCTGATCTGGAATCATCCGTACAGAAATCCTTTTCTTAGTGACCGTTCACTTTATTATCCGCGAACGCTTGATCTTGAAAAAATGCGGGAGGCAATCCCATATTTTCTCGGCAAACATGATTTTCATGCGTTTATGGCAAGCGGCAGCGATATTGCCGATACTGTCCGCACGATCACGGATCTCCGTATTGAAAACGAGGGCGAAAGCGTGAAAATTTACGTTTCCGCAGATGGTTTCTTATATAATATGGTAAGGATCATCGTTGGTACACTCCTTGAAATTTCCGAAGAGAAGATCGACCTTGAAAGACTTGAAAATGCGATCGTCAGCGGAAATCGCGCGCTTGCAGGCAGAACCGCGCCAGCGGAAGGTCTTTATTTGAACCGCGTCTTTCTGAATCCCGATATCGAAAAGGAGATTGCTCCGTGAACCGTCAGCCTCAAACGAAATGTCCGCCTTCTTCCGAAAGAAAATATTCGGAAAATAGAATGTATTATGAAAAATTGGCGGATAAATATCATATCATTCAGTATCTCCCGCTCCTTTGTCTTGTTCTCCTTACCATTCTGACGGTTTTTTTCGGCTACCGTTCGATGCAGGGGGATAATTTCCGATATCTTTTTAAGACATTGAAGGATAATCCCGTATCTTTGGATGCAAACTATGAAGATATTTCCTATGCGGCGGGAAGCGGTGTGGATTTCACGCTTTATAAAGATGAGCTTGCCGTGATCGGCGATGGAAGGATGACGCTATATACCCTTTCGGGAGATTTGCGTTTTCGCCACAATGCGAAAAGTACGGCGGCAGCGTATGCCGTTTCCGAAAAATATATCGCGGTTTATACACCCGGTGCAAAAGGTCTTTCCGTATACAATTCGTTTGGATGTGTTTTTGAAGAAACCTTCAAACAACCCGTTCGCAGTGTTGCGGTTTCCGATTCGGGCAGACTTGCCGTTTGTCTGAAAGGAGAAGGCACCACGGAGATCGAGATTTTTGATGCAGATTTTGAACGAGAAATGTCTTTTCGTTTGGAAAACGGCGTGGTATACGACATGGACCTTTCTCCGAACGGCGATAAACTCATCGTGACTTCGCTTGCCACGGTTGGTGGCGCGTATTATACGGAGCTTACTTTGTGGGATGTTTCAAGTGAAAAGACCGTTGCTTCCGAAAAAATCGATGCAAAAAAACCGATTTCGACAGGATTTTTTGCAGACGGACGTTTTTATGCCGCTGTTCAGGGCAATATTTGCTTTTATCAGGCAAACGGTAAAAAAGCAGAGACTGTTTCTCTTGCCGCGCAGGAATATGCCGTGGTCTGTGACGGAGAAACACTTTCTGTATTGCGAAATACTTCCCACGTGACAACGTATTCCAAAAGAGGAAATCTGCTTGCGGAATTTTCTCTCTCTGAATCCGTTTTTTCTCTGAAATATCGGGATGGGATCTATTATACCGTTTCCGATACGAGAATTGCTCTTTATTCGGAAAACGGAGAAGAAATCGGCGGATGTCCGATTTCTTCCGGTCTGATCGACTTTTTTATTCTTGCCGATGGCAGTTTACTTTTATGTTACGTATCTGAAACGGAAAGAATCCTTCCGTTCTCTTGACGCTTTACGCGGTATTCCCGCAGAAAAGAGGTTTTGATATGGCATTTCTGATTGATCTTATACTTGTTTTTATTCTTGCACTTTGCGTTTATATCGGCTGGGTACGCGGCTTTGTAAAGACGCTCAGCGGTTTTCTGATTTACGTTGTTTCCTTTGCGTTTGCAAACGCATCGTATCATCTGATTACCAAATATACGATCATGCTTCCTTTTTTGCAAAAATTGATCAGTGACGTGGAAATGCCCGTTTTTTCGGAAAAGGCGACTTTCCTCGATAAGCTCGGTGAGATCGTTACGTTTGCGAAAGATACCGCACTTACACAGGGCGCGGAAGAAGCGGTCGAAGCGACAAAAGCCGTTCTCGGAAACTGTGTTGCAGAGCTTCTTGCGGCTGTGATCGCTTTTATTCTGATCTTTTTGGTATCGATCCTTTTGCTGAAGCTCCTGATCTGGATTTTTGATGCTTTTGTAACGAAACTTCCCGTTCTCAGACAGGCAAACGGTCTTCTTGGCGGTATCGTTGGACTTTTTAACGGCTTTATCTGGACGTGGGCGCTTTCCAATATTTTTGTTCGCATCGTCCTTCCTCTTTTGCATCACGTGTGGCCGAATGTTTTTATTTATGAAATTGCGGATTCTTTCGTCGTGAATCTTTGCACGAAGATCAATCCGATCACATATCTCTTTGAACTGATCAATTTGATCTCTTAAAAAATACTGTTTTTTCATGAAAGGATGAAACCCCAAATATGCAGATGTGTTCAAGATGCCATAAGCGTATGGCAGTTCTCTTTATTACGAAAATCGAAAACAATGAAACGAAAAACGAAGGTCTTTGTCTGAAATGCGCAAGAGAGCTTGGTATTCCTCAGGTGGATAATATGCTCGCGGGAATGGGCATTTCGGACGATGAGCTTGACGATATGGAAAACAATCTCGAAGCACTTTTCAACGGTGGCGGTGGCGATGACGATGAAGACGGTGACGATATCGATGCTTCCGATGAAAACGGTGAAGAATCGGATTTCTTCAAAAACGAACCGGGTGAAAGCAGAACGCCTTCTCTTGATTTCGCAAAGCTTTTCAATAGTTTTCCTTTCGGCGGTGCCAATCAGAAAGCTCCCAAAAATTCCAAAAACGATGGCAATGAGGATAAAGAACAAAAAAAGCAAGAGCGAAAAGAAGAAAAAGCACGTAAAAAAGAATCCAAAAAGAAAAAATATCTCAGTATGTATTGCCGTGACCTGACAGGTGCGGCAAGAGATGGAAAATTGGATGAAGTGATCGGCAGAGAAAAAGAAACGGCGCGCATGATGCAGATCCTTTCCCGCAGACAGAAGAACAATCCTTGTCTGATCGGTGAACCCGGTGTCGGTAAAACTGCCATTGCGGAAGCACTCGCGCAGAAGATCGCTTCGGGTGACGTTCCTTATAAGCTCCGCGGCAAAGAAGTCCATCTCGTTGACCTGACCGCCCTCGTTGCGGGTACACAGTTCCGCGGACAGTTTGAAAGCCGTATGAAAGGCCTTGTCGATGAAGTCAAGGATCTCGGCAATATCATTCTCGTGATCGATGAAGTGCATAGCATCGTCGGTGTCGGCGATTCCGAGGGCAGTATGAATGCGGCAAATATCCTGAAACCCGCTCTTTCCCGCGGTGAAATTCAGCTCATCGGCGCGACGACTTTGACCGAATACAGAAAATATATCGAAAAGGATTCCGCCCTGGAACGCCGTTTCCAGCCGATCATGGTCGATGAACCTTCGATCGCGGAAACGAAAAAGATCCTCGGTGGTATCAAAAAGCATTACGAAACCTTCCATAAGATCGCGATCTCTGAGGAAATCATCGGACGCGCCGTGGAGCTTTCCGAGCGTTATATCACGGACAGATTCCTTCCCGATAAAGCGATCGACCTTTTGGATGAAGCGGCGGCTTACGTTGCGATCAATTCTCCCGTGCTTGACCGCATTAGCATGGTGGAAGACGAGCTAAAAAAATTGGCGGTGCAAGCGGAAGAATTGGAAACCGATGCGCATCTCGCCGAGAGTGATGAGGAACGCAACAAGCATTATGAAAAAGTCGCGTCCGTACGCGCAAGCCAATTGCAGAACGAACACGAATACAACCGTTTGAAAAATGAATTGGCTGTTATTGAACTGAAGCTCGAAGACCTTGCGCGTGTGATTGAAATGTGGACGGGTGTTCCGGCGGGATCGATTACGGCAAATGAATTTGAGCATTTGCTGACGATGGAAGAACGCTTGAAAAAGAGAATCATCGGTCAGGATCAAGCAGTTTCCGCTGTTTGCCGCGCGATCAAACGCAACCGCACCGGCGTATCTTATAAAAGAAAACCTGCATCCTTTATCTTTGCAGGTCCGACGGGTGTCGGTAAGACCGAACTTGTTAAGGTGCTTGCCGAAGATCTTTTTGATACCCCCGATTCGCTGATCCGCCTGGATATGTCCGAATTTATGGAGAAACATTCCGTTTCCCGTCTTGTTGGTTCGCCTCCCGGTTATGTCGGTTATGACGATGCGGGACAACTCACAGAAAAGATCAGACGACATCCGTATTCCGTCGTTCTTTTCGATGAGATTGAAAAGGCGCATCCGGACGTATTGAATATCCTTTTGCAGATCCTTGATGACGGCAGAATCACCGATTCTCACGGTAAAGAAGTCAAATTCGATAACTGTGTGATCGTTATGACGACCAACGCGGGTTCAACGGGCGTTTCCAATACAATCGGTTTCGGTAACAGCATGGCTACGATTGCCGAAAACCGCACGGAAAAGGCACTTCTTGAATTTTTGCGTCCCGAATTTATCAACCGTATTGATGAGATCATTACGTTCCGTTCTCTTGAAAAAGAAGATTTCGTTCGTATCGCAAAGATCATGCTTGCCGATCTTGCGAAAGTTCTCGTGGAAAAGGATATTACCGTCCGTTATACCGAAGCCGTCCCAGAACGTATTGCCGAAAAAGCGTTCTCGGTGAAGTACGGTGCGCGTAATATGCGTCGTTATATCAGCCGTGAGATCGAAGACGTTGCCGCGGAAAAGATCATTTCCGGTTATGCAACGACGATCTCTGAAATCTGGATCGACGTTGTCGATGATGCTTTTGAGATCAGCGTAAAATGAACGAAACGATAAAAATTTTATATCAGGATGATATGCTTGCCGTTGTGGTGAAGCCCGTCGGGGTCCTTTCGCAATCCGATCGGACAGGAGAGCTTTCCATGACGGAGCTTCTTGCGGCACAGCTTGGAAAAGATATTTTTCCTGTTCACCGCCTTGATCGTGCGGTTGGCGGTGTCATGGTCTTTGCCATGACGAAAGCCGCCGCGGGAAAGCTTTCCGCGCTTCTCGGTACGGATGCGTTTGAAAAAGAATATATTACGGTCGTTCACGGTGAGCCTGCGGAAAAAAGCGGAGAATTTTTTGATTATCTCCGCCATGATGCCAGACGGAATATGACTTCCGTCGTTCCGAAAGAAGAAAAAGATGCCAAAGATGCAAAATTATCCTATACCCTTTTGCAATCGGATGGGGAATTTTCGCTTGTGAGAGTGCGTTTACATACAGGTCGTACCCATCAGATCCGCGTACAGTTTTCCTCACGGAATATGTCGATCGCGGGCGATGGCAAATATGGTGCACGTGACCGTATGGGACTTGCGCTTTGGTCATACCGGCTTGCTTTCAGACATCCGATACGCAAAAAAAGAATGGTCTTTACAGCTTTGCCGGATGAGAACGTGACACCTTGGGATCGGTTTTTGACAAAAGCTCAGGACAGAACGGAGAAAGGAAATTAAAATGAAAAAAATAATTTGTTTATTGATGGCGATTGCGCTTTGCGTTTCTTTTGCCTCGTGTGGAAGCGGTACGTCTGTTGCGATCCATGCGCTTCGTTTGGATAATGAAGTTGAAAATCTTTTTCTTTGGGATAAAAACGTGGCATCCTATACGGAAACTATTTCATATAAGGACAAAGATGGTAGCGAAGCATTTTCTTCCATATATTATTATGAAAAAGCGGAAGATATTTATTCGATGTATAATGTTTGTGAAACCATCGGGGATTACAAGCTTTATGCTTATGAAGGTAAAGTTTACACCGAAACGGAAAAGGGAATTACTGCCGTTCTTTTGCTCAGTTCCACGTACAGTGATTTTATTAAAGGTTATCTTTCCGGTGAATTTCCGCTTGACGGAGAAGTTCTGAAGCAGCAGCGTTCTGAAAAAGTGGACGGCAAGATCACGGCATATTATCATACCGTGCTGACCCCTCAGCAGACGGCTAAAGTTAAAAGCTTTGGTTTTGACGGTACGGAAACGATTGAAACGCGTTACGTGATTTCAGATGAAAAATATATCGACAGCGTGGAATATACGGTGATCAACGGAGATGAAAAATATCTTTTTGCGGAACGTAAATTTGATATTGCTTCTGAAAAGCTGGAGGGTGCTTTTGATACCGTTGCGTCCCTGATACCTTCTGTTTCGGTCGATATCGTATTTGTGAATGATGCCAATAAGGGCAGACATTTTGAAATTCCCGCAGGTGTTTACGTTGGTATTGATACGGCAGATAATGCTTATGAATTTTTCAGGGATGAAGATTGCACGATTCCGTATTCTTATGAAGCAGAATCAGTTTCTGAAAATATCATTATTTATGCGCGTGAAAAATCTTGAAAAAATTTAAAAAAAGTATTGACAAAAGGAAAACTTTGTGATATACTAATACCTGTCGCAAGGGAGAAACTGAGCGGCGGGTAAAAATGCTGGTGTGGCTCAATGGCAGAGCAGCTGATTTGTAATCAGCAGGTTGATGGTTCGACTCCGTTCACCAGCTCCATATGGGAGCGTTCCCGAGTGGCCAAAGGGGGCAGACTGTAAATCTGTTGTCTGTGACTTCGGTG
>JAFUQQ010000015.1 GCA_017472285.1 Clostridia bacterium
GCGCGGGCATTAGCGGTATTCTTGAAATGACTTTCTTTAGTTTTCCCATTTATAACCGCACCCCCATACTGTTGCAATGTATGATTTACAGCCTGCTTCTGTAAATTTTGCCCTTATCTTTCGGATATGTACAACTACCGTCATAGAGTAGCCGTCGCTGTCAAATCGCCATAAGCGTTCATATATACGTTCTTTATCAAAAACAATACCCGCATTTGTGGAAAGCAGTTCTATAATGTCAAATTCCGTTTTGGAAAAAGAAATCGGTTTATCTTTGAATAGGCAGCTTTTGAGGAATAGTCTATAAACAAATCGTCATTGAATTTCAAATCGGATTTTTTCTGCAATCTCATTCGCGGCGCAAATGAGCAGAAACACGGGCACCCAATTCATCAAGAGAAAAAGGCTTTGTAATATAGTCGTCCCCACCCGCAGAAAAGCCGTTTATTTTGTCAACGTCATCAACATTCGCCGTTAAAAACAAAATCGGACAAGAAACAAACTCCCGAATCTTTTTACACACTTCAAGTCCATTTAGTTTTGGCATATTAACGTCGAGAAGTATTATATCGGGCTTCTGACTTATAAATATTTATGCGCATTCGAACACGAATTTACTACCTCCCCCCGTGTTGATGAGAACACTTACCGTTAAGCAGTTGATGCGTGCGCTTATAAGAGCCACAAAAGATCCGACCCTATTTAACATAAGGCACTTATGACCACATTTCTGTGATATAATAAATACTAAGCATTCTCTATACGCATGCTCTACAAAATATAACAAAATCTTATGGCAAAAATTTAGCATTTGATCAATTTTCAGAGAAAAAATTGGATTTCTTGCGTAAAAATGCCTTTCAACTTCGCCTTTATATATAGAGAGAAAAATGTTATAATACAAACGAAAGGAGGATGGCAGATGTGAATTTATATCAAGATGATATTTCGTCAGAAACAGCATTGCTTTTTCAAAAGATGTATCAAACTTATGCGAATGATGTTTTGAGAAAAATCAATAAAATTTTGAAAGATAAGGATGATGCGCAAGATGTTGCGCAAGAAACTTGGATCTATATTCTGGAACATATTGATATTTTTCAAGGAAAATCCGAGCGTTCTGTCAAAGCATATATTTTCAGCGTTGCTAAAAACAAAGCAATTGATTCGGTTCGTAAAAAACGGCGGGAAGAAAAGATTTTATGTGAATTTGATGATGCCGATGTTGCAGATGAGTCGGAAATGTTTGAGCTTTGTGCGGATCAGAGCGATGAATCGGTATGGAAATGTATTATAAAATTGGGTGAGCCATATACTTCTGTTCTGACTTATTACTATTTGCATCACCACACCTTGAAAGAAATTTCAAAAATGATGAAACTGAACGAATCGACCGTCGGATCACGCTTGACGAGAGGACGAAAAAAACTGATCGCATTACTCAAAAAGGAGGGATATTATGAATAATAAACAGCAAGAGGGCAGGGAAAGACTTTGCAGAATACTTGCGAAATATGAAAAAATACATATGAAAAAAAAGAGTTTGAACCACCCGAATGGTATTGGAAAACGCATCATTGCAGCGGCGTTCGTATTTCTTTTGACCCTTGGTTTTTCCGTTACGGGATTGGCGGTCATCTCTGTTTCCAAAGAGAAAAACAAAGAGCTTGAAACGGTTTATATTCCTCAGATTTTGCCCGATGGTTATTTGATGACGGAATATGAGGTGGAATCTCACTTGGTGCAGATTGTTTGGGAAAAAGAATATGAAAAAATAATTTTCAAACAATATGTTTTCGATCAGAAAATGCAGGTTCAGGATATTTTTTACGATCTGTATACTTATTATAATCCCGAAAAGAAAGAAACGTATTCAATGCGCTTTGACAGACAGAACAGAACGCTTTATTGTGATAAAGGGAAATATACGTTAGAACTCAGATTTCCCGATGGTATCAGCGTCAAAAAGGGTGCAGAAATTTTGAGCTCCGTCACGCTTTTTGATACCGAATGGAAAGGAGATTGATATGAAACGATTTTATCTTTTATTGTTATTCGTTTGCTTTCTGACCTCTTGTTCGCAAACACCGACGGAAGATACGCTCGTTTATACGACATCTGCTTTTCAAACAACGGAAACGATACCTATTTTGCCCTATGAGAAGCAAACATTTTCTTTTAAAGAAGAATTTGATATAGAACACGATGCTGTAAAAATCACGGTTGAATCCAATAAAAAGATATTTCTTGCAAGCTGGTATCCTTTTGAATATGTTGAAAATTATCGTTATGTGATCGTGGAAACACCGATGCCTGACGGTAGCATTTTGAAAGAAATCGCAACGGATTATATGGAAAGTCCGCTTGTGATCTATTTCCCCATATCCTTTTATAAAGATATTCAGGGAAAGACTATCCGCGTGATCGGTGAACAGCAAAAAGGGTATGATACACAAAGTGCTACGTATACGATGGCTTTTGATTATGAATCTTGCTATTCCGCAGAGCCACTGCAAATGAAAAATGAATTTTTGCATCAAGCACTCACCGATTACTTTGGAGGAGAATATTCCGAGCGTGATCTTTTGAAAATAGAAGTTTTATATATCGACTATAAAAATTTTGATATGAATACCCGAATCTATTTTCCGCCAACGATCACACTCGGTTATGTCGATGCGGGAAATTACACCACAAAAACATATCATTATTCCGATTTTTTTGAAGATGTTACTCCAAAACCATCCCTGATGCCGTCCGAGCTTCTCGAAGATCTATCATATTTTCCGTCTATTCAATCGATTCTCTTGCGTGATATGGACGGGGACGAAAAATTTGAGGAGATGGAAAAAGAACTTTTGCCTTATGAAGTTACGGAAAATACATGGGATCAACAGAGAGAAGAAAATCTGAAGACAGGATCTCAAGATCAAGCGAAACTATATCAGGTGAAGACGGAATTGATTGCAGCACATAATGCCATCAAAGTGACAATTAACTTGAAAGGAAAACTGATGGTCGATCATATCAAAGGCGAATATATTGAAAATTACCAATATGGAGTCATTCGTGATACGAAAGGAAATCCTGTGGATGCGCGGAAATATGCAGAAAATGAGATCGTTTTATATTTGCCGATTGCTTATTACAAAAATAAAGAAGATCAAAGCATCGGCATCAAAGGGCAAACGCAAGATGGAATAGACATTAAAGATACGATATTTTTAAATTTTGACGTGGATGCTGAGTATTCAGATGCTCCTCTGCAAATGAAGGATGCGTTTTTGCATCAAGCGTTGACATCTTATTTTGAAGGAGAATATTCGGAACGCGATCTCCTTGACATTGACATTTTGCAGATTTCTTGTGTTAGCAATGATGGAACAGGAGCGCCATCGTATAGGATTTATTTCAGAAATTCTCAAAAAGAAACAATCGGAAAAAACTATTACTATTCTGATTTTTTTGAAACGGACATTCCGCTTGCGATTTCCGATGAATTGCTGAGTGACCTTGTATATTTTCATGCTTTGAAGCAAATTTCTCTTTTTGAAAACAATGGGGAGCGATTAAAAATTTTAGATACATGGGAAGAAAAGCTGCTTCCTTATGAAGTTACGGAAAATACTTGGAGTGATTAAAAATGAAAAAGATACCGTTGATTCTTTTGATTTTTACATTTCTATTTTCTTCCTGTGGTAAACCGCTTCTGAACATATCCGACTACGGTGCAGAATTTCAAAAAACAAATGAGATACTATATTTTGATGAAAATTGCGAGCATTTTTTGATTTATATGGATGCCAATGAATTTTCCGATGAGATAGCTGCCAATGTTTATCATGCAGTCCGGTGCAAATGGTTTCCTTGCGAAGAAGCGCTCCGTTATGAACCACACACGCTCCTTGTCGGCAATATCGGCAGCACACGTGCGCAGTACAAGGAAAATGGATATATGTATCATACCGTTACGCTCATCTGCGAAAAATGTAATGCTTCGGTTTATCTGAACGTACTTTGTCAAAGACAGGATTTTTCTTGTATGACATTTGAAGAATGCCAAATGGAAATCAAATGGGAGGAGATTTTATGCGATATGCCTTACGCAATCTCATACGATTAAAAGTGCGGTCTTTTTTGACCTTCATCATCGCGTTTGCCATCTTGTTTCTTTCGATGTTTGGTATGATGGTAGTGAAAGTATGCGAAGATAACCGAAAGCGTTTTTATGGTTCTCTTGACGGCTCTGTTCACGTTACAAACGAAAACTACGAACCGTATCTGACATATGAGGCAGCGATGACTTTATGTGAAAATGCCGAAATCATCACAGCCGTTTCTGCTGTGAAAGAATATATCGGCATTTTTGAGAATTGCACTTACGTTGGCTACGGTACGTTCAAGCGAGATCGATATTCGGGTGAAGATGCCGATAGCGATGGCAAAGTGAACTACGTTAAGGGTGTTTCCGTTGTCGGTGTTACGGATATGAACATTCTGGAAGAAGTTTATCGTGGCGATTTGACTATGGTAGACGGAACGATGATTATGGAAAGCAATAACGAAGCGCATCACAATAAAATCGTAATTTCCGAAGAATTGGCAGAGCAGAACGGACTTTCTCTCGGAGATACACTCATTCTGGATATGGCATCGTTATACCGAACGGAATTTGATGTGCGTTTTTATGCAGAAAACGGTACGAAAGACGCTGATAAATACGTTTACATCGTGGGAGGAATTTTTGAAAACATCGATAATACGGCGAATGTTTCACTCCCATGGGAAGTCAACGCCAACCGCGTTTACGTCCCGATCTCAACGCTTTCGGATATTGCTGGCAGTGAACGGATTCAAACTTTATACGGCTATACGACGGTAGAGGTTGGCGGAAAAACACTCCCCCGTTATGGTGCTTTGCATGAAAATCCGAGCGTCATTCCTGACCGGTTGTATTTCCATCTTTCCGATATCTATAAGATGAAAAATCTTGAAGATGAAATCAATACCTTGGGATTTTATGAAACCATTCTTTTGACAGAATACGTTTCGGATGCGGCATCTTCTCCATCGGCGCGGCTTTCCGAAATCATTTCCATCATTTTGTTTGGCATCGGATGTGTTGGTTTTGTCATCTTTGTGCTTGCAATTTTGTTCAATATGAAGGCAAGACATAAAGAACTTGCCGTCCTTGTCGCACTTGGCAAAAGCCGCCGTGCCGTTACACGATCATTTTTTATAGAAATATCTCTGCTTGTGATGGTTGCCGTTCTGACGAGTGGAGCGATTCTGACAATGATAACCGATGCGCTTGCCGTTCCGATCACAAATTATTTGTATTCAGCGGAAATTTCAGCAAAATGGAGTGATATCTCCTCCGATATGATTCTTTTTGGGAATGGGGTGGAAAATATGATCACCACGCAAATGGCGGATATGGGATATCTTTTCCATACCTATGCGTTACCGAGTTTTCTTTGGGTATTCTGTATCACACTTTTTGTTATGATCTTGATCTATTTCTTTGTACGCATATATATAATTAAGATCAATGCGCTTTCCGATGTGGGAGGTAAAGAATGATTTTTAAATTTGCGATACGAAATTTGATTCGTTTGCCTTGGCGAACGCTATTATATATCGCCGTCACGTTCGGTATCGTTTTGAGCATAACAGCATCCCTCTTTGTATATCGAGCCTGTGAAAATACGATATCTGAATTGGATGAACGGTATGTTTTTGTTGCTTCTGTTGTTCCAAAGGGACGAGATTCTGTGCTTCTTTCAGGTATAAGTGCTTGTCTTAAAAACACAGATGTTCTTGCCTATAATATCACGGTGGCAGAAGCGAGCGGTGCGATTCCGAGTGGGAGAAATATGACAAAAATGCCCAGCCTTGATGACCGAGAAGAAGCCGAAATGCTTTGGCTTGATGATGAAGGCATGCCGTTTCTTGCCGTTGAAAATCTTTCTTTGGTACCGTCCTTTTTTGATGGCAGATGTACGATCAGGGAAGGTACGGGAATTACCGCATCCGGTTATTCGGGAGAAGAATCCGAGATCGTAATTCCTTGGTGGCTTGCACAGAAATACGGTATTTCCGTTGGAGATACACTCACAAAACGCTATGAATACGGAAAATATACATTCTTTGAGGCGAAAGTTGTTGGTATTTATGAAGCAAACGTACATACCTTTGCGGAGAAAGATTACCCCGCTTATATCCCGCTTGCCATCGCTGAAATGGATTTGGGATATACTATCGTTCGATATATGCACGAAACTATTGCCGTTCAAAGAGCTGATTTTGTCCTGAATGGACGTAATGCTTTTGAGGAGTTTGTTCTGACGGCAAAAGAAAACGGTTTTAATTTTCAAAAAGCGAAAATCGTTTTTAATAATAGTGCATATGATTCACTTTCCTCAGAGATTGCCAATATTCATATGATCGCACTTCTTGTTTGTATTGTCATTTTGATAGTAGGTCTTGGAATATTGATATTTTTCACTATTTATCTTTGCCACACGAGAACGAAAGAACGCATTCTTTTGATATCTTGGGGCATGACAAAAAGAAAAGTGAATAGTATGCTTGTAATCGAACTGCTGATTATGCTGATTATTTCTATTTGTCTTGGTGTTTTTGGCGGTTATTTCGCTGCAGACGGTATTTGCTCGTATGTCAATGAGTCTGTGCTTTCCCGTGCTGAGGCTTCGGATGCAATTCAAAATGAGGAAATCAATAGAAATGAACCTCTTTTTCAAAATACGAGCCTTGAAATTTCCGTTTCATCTAAAAAAGAACAATCCGAATCGATTGCAGTCAATTACAATTTGAAGGCTGATGAAAATGAGATTGGTGTTTCAAAACATACCTATCAATTCGTCGGTACGGAACTTGCGGGAATGGAAAATCGAGAGTGGATTCCTGTTTCCGTAGTTGGTGTTACTGATCTTGGTGAAATGAACGTATCGGTGCATTTTGAAACATTTCAGCAAAATCCCAATTATCGTGATTTTTTCCTCTACGGTTATGTCAGCGAAAATTCTCCATATGCGCCGAAAGAAAATGAACTATATACAACTTATTACATCAACGGATGCGCCAGAGATGCTTTTGTCCGTATTGACGGACAAAATATTGAGAGTGCGGAAAGTTTGAGTCAAACAAAAATATATATCATCGGAACATATAAAGACACCGAATATTGTTCGGAAAGTGATATTCTTCTTCGTATGGATGATTATCATAGACTATATAGCGAACATTCCGTAACGACAGATACATTTTATTTTGAACGCATCGGAGCAGTTTATACAAAGGAGGAGAAATGATGGGTGTTTTGCAACTAAAAAATTTGTCCTATGATTATATAACAAAAGCCGGAAAAGTTCATGCACTCAAAGAGGCAACGGCTACTTTTGAATCGGGGATTGTATATGCTATCGTTGGACGTTCGGGCAGCGGAAAATCTACTTTGATGTCACTTATGGCAGGGCTTGACGTGCCGAAAGCTGGAGAAATATTTTATCGCGGAGAAAGTCTGCATAGCCTTGATCGCGATAAATTCCGTCGTGAGCATATCGGGATGATCTTTCAAAGCTATTACCTTCTCCCACAACTGACCGCTGTTGAAAATGTAGAGCTTTCACTTGAACTTGCAAAATACAGAGGCGATAAGCGAAAACGTGCCGAAGAAATGCTGACACTTGTCGGTATCAAAAGAGAGCAATTTAAAAAGCGAAGCACACAGTTTTCGGGTGGAGAACAACAGAGAATTGCTGTTGCTCGCGCGATTGCAACCAATCCTGAAATTATCCTTGCCGATGAACCGACGGGAAACCTCGATAACGAGAACAGTATGAATGTTGTCAGCATCCTCATCGATTTGGCACATAAATATGGCAAATGCGTCATCATCATTACGCACGCCGCCGAGGTTGCGGAAAGAGCAGATGTGGTGTTCAAAATGGATGATGGGATTCTGTTTACGCAATAATAACAAAACTGTAAAGAAAATTTCTTGAATAGTTCTGCATATTGTGTTATACTGATGTTAATCAATCAATCGGAGAAGGAATATGAAACTGAACATAGCAATCTGTGATGACGAACAAAACCATATTTGTGCTTTGGCAGAATTGGTACGAAAATGGGAAATGTGTCATTCTCATCAAGTAAAAATTCAAGAATTTTCTTCTGCAGAGGCATTTCTCTTTGAATATAGTGAAAATCATGATTTTGACATTTTGCTTCTTGACATCGAAATGGATGGAATGAACGGTGTAGAGCTTGCGCGTACACTGCGAAAAGAAAACGACAATCTGCAAATCGTTTTTGTGACGGGATATGATGATTATATTGCAGACGGTTACGATGTGGCGGCGCTCCACTATCTGATGAAGCCACTAAAAGAAGAGAAGCTTATGTCTGTGCTTGATCGGGCAGTAAGACTGATTTCCGATCGCGAAAAGAATATCCTATTGAATGTGGGCGGTATCGTGCTGAAGCTACCGCTTGATAAGATTATGTACATCGAAGCACAACAGAATTATATTGTGATATACACGGAAAAAGATGAATACCGTGTGAAGCGGACATTGTCTTCCATTGAGAAAGAACTGGATAATGGCTTTTTTCGCACGGGACGTTCTTATATTGTCGGTTTGCGATACGTTGCGAGTATTTCCAAAACGGAAATCAAATTGGATAACGGAACGGTAATCCCGCTTGGCAGAGGACTTTTTGATGCGGCTAACAAAGCATTTATTGCGTTTTATTAAAGGAGATCATTATGTTTTTTGGGAAAAATATCAATAAGCGAATTGATGCCTATCAAAGTGATCTGATGAATAAGCATTACGAAGAAGTCGAAAATATGTATCGTCAGGTTCGAGGATGGAGACATGACTATCGCAATCATATTCAAACGATGATGACGCTTATGAAATCCGGTGAATATGAAAAAGTGATGAGCTATCTTGAAACCCTTGGCGAGGACTTAAATACGGTTGATACGGTTTTGAAAACGGGGAATATCATGGCAGATGCCATCCTTAATAGTAAAATTTCTCTTGCCAAGGCGAATCATATCCATATAGATGCAACAGCATCCATTCCGGTGAAGCTTTCTATGACGGATATTGACCTTTGCGTTATTATCGGTAATCTTCTGGATAATGCCATTGAGGCATCGATGACTCTCCCTGAAGAGAAACGCATGATTCGTATTTACATAGAAATGAAAAAGAATAAACTCTATATGTCCTTTACCAATCTGACAGCGGCAAAGAAAATGAAGAAAGAGAACGGTGTTTTTCGTTCTACTAAGGGCGCATCCCGCGGCTTTGGTCTTTTGCGTGTCGATCACATTGTGAAAAAATACGGAGGTTATCTCCGCCGAGCAAGCGAGGACGGCGCTTTTACCACAGAAATTCTTTTGCCGCAATAACATTGCTTTTTATCCCCTAAAAAGTACATTTCGTCCCCAGAATGTACTTTTTATTATTTTTGTGTTAAAATCAAAGATAAGAAAGAGGTGGTTTTATGAAAAAAGAAAAGAAAAAAGAAATGTATTCCGACTTTAGCAACGTTATGTTTGCATTGCGGTGGATGAAGAAATACGACGGTACATCGATCATTGTTTTGAATTTTCTGTATTATGCGCTGGCTCTCGCATCAGCGGTATTCCTGACATATGAAAGCAAGCTTGTACTGGATATTCTGGCATTAGACAAGCCAATGACGGTTGTGATCGCGATACTCGTCTCCGTCTGTCTGATTCCCGCAATCTGCTCTGTCGGCGAAATAGTGCGCGGTATGGCAGTCGATATTTTTTGGTATCACTATCGCAAGTCGGTTGACAGACATGTTTACGATGTAATGTGCCGTGCAGACTACGATTTGATCGAGAATCCCGATCACAAGGTTCTGTTTACGCAGTATCTCGAATATGCAAGAGGTGCCGCAGACAGTCTTTCCAGCGATGCAATGAATCTTTTGAAGGAAATTTTAAAAATACTGATCTTTGGTACTCTCCTTGTTGGGTTGCATCCGCTGATATTCGTTTTTCTCGTTGTAATTGCGGTCCTGCAATTCGTCGTAAAAATTCCACTAAATCGCTATCAACAGAAGATCAATCCCGATATCATCGCTAATGACAGACGGTTTCGGTATTCCGGATCGATCTCCAGGGATTATCAGTACGCCAAAGAGGTCCGTATTTACGGAATGTCTTCGTGGCTTCGGAAAATTACCGATGATTGCATGCACACGCACATCCGTCTGCATGCCTCTGTTCAAAACCGCATCGTTGCGATGGGCTTCTTCGTCCATTTCATGCATTTTCTGCGGGACGGCTTGGCATATCTTTTTTGATCCGGCAATTTGCCGGAGGCACTCTCACTGCGGGCAATTTCGTTCTGTGCTTTTCAGCAATCACGTCCGTTTCGACAGCCCTGAACGGTCTTGCCGACCAGTTCACTCAAATTTCCAAGAACAGTTTAAAAATAAACGAGATCCGAAAGATCGAAGACCTTACCGTCAGCACGAGAAATCACGGAGTCGGAGCACCGATCCCCGCATCAGCCCTCGAGATTGAGTTCAGACACGTTAGTTATCGCTATCCGGGTGCCGAGGAGGATACGATCCGTGACGTTAGCTTCAAGGTAACGTCAGGGGAAAAAATCGCGCTCGTCGGCATCAACGGTGCAGGCAAAACCACGCTCATCAAGCTCTTGTGCGGGTTATATCTGCCGACCGAGGGGGAGATCCTCGTGGATGGAAAACCTGTCGAGGCTTACAATATTGACGAATATTATTCCCTTTTTTCCGCTGTCTTTCAGGAGGGCTTTCTTCTGCCGTATTCAATCGCGGCGCACGTTGCCGCAACAATAGATGAAACGAAGATTGACCGCGTCCGCGTCATCAGCGCGCTTGAGCAAGCGGGACTCAGCGAAAAAATATCTTCCTTGGAAAACGGCATCGATACGCTTTTAGATAAGGAAGCCAATGATCATGCGATCGACCTTTCGGGCGGTGAGAAGCAAAAGCTTGCTTTGGCGCGCGCCATTTATCTTTCCCGTCCCATTCTCGTTTTAGACGAGCCGACGGCGGCACTTGACCCCATCGCGGAAAACGATATGTATCTTCGCTTTGACAAGACCGTCGGAAATAAGACGGCGTTTTTCATCTCGCACCGCCTGGCATCCACGCATTTCTGTGACCGCATTTTTCATTTGAACGAAGGGCGCATCATCGAAACGGGAACACACGATGAGCTGATGGCTGCGGGTGGAAAATATAAAGAAATGTATGAAATTCAAAGCAGCTACTATAGGACAAAAAGGAGGCGCAGATATGACAAAGGAAAAAGCAAAAAATCCTCCGTTTCGTGAGGATTTGAAATTAAGTTTTCGCGCACTGAAGGTTTTGTACCGCTTAGATCCGCGTTATTTCTGGATACAGGTGTTCAATTCGGTGGGCGATTCGCTCCGCTACTACGTCAATTCCATTCTGGCGGCACTGATCATCGATGGTGTCGTTGCGGGGGCAGACCCGAAAAAGCTGGGACTCTATGCAGTCCTGGTGGTTTTCCTGAACCTCGGTATGAACGTCATGGTTCAATATACAGCGGCGAGACGATACATCAGAAAAAGCATGTGGCCGAAATTCATCACGCGCTTCTTTCACGGATATTCCGAGAAAATGGACTATTGGCGTTTTGAAGATCCCGAAACACGCAAGCTTTGGAACCGTATCCAAAAGCACAACGAAAACATGGCGGGGGTCAGTAATATGGCGGGATTTCTGCATACCCTCGTTCACGCAATCCTCGGTGTCAGTACGGCGCTTGCCGTGATGATCGCTTGCTTTCTCGCAAAGCCGACGAAGGAGGTTCACGGCATCGTCCGTTTGATCAATTCGCCGTGGATGCTTGTGATTTTCTTTCTTTTTGCCGCCTTCATTATGCTTGCCAAAGCAAAAAACGCGACGAAATGGAACGCCTACTACAAACTTTGGGAGAATTATTGGGGAACCGAATACCGCCGTATGGAAATCATGGAAACTTACGTTACCGATAACAAAAGGGCGATGGATCGAAAGATCTACGCAATGGACGGGATCGTCAAGAGGGAAAATGACACTGTCATTGCCTCTTCGGCCGCCACCGCCAAAAAATCCAGTCGGATTTATTTCAGCAATCAAATGATCGGTACGCTGCTGACATTTCTCGTTTCTGCCGTTCCATACGTGATCGTTGGCATTAAGGCTTTATCGGGTGCATTCGGAATCGGTATGGTTGTTTTATACGTCGGAACGCTGAAGCGCTTTGGAGAAGAAACGGGAAGCTTCGGCATCGTGTTCGGCAAGCTCCGCGCGAACAGAACTGCGCTCATCGATCAGTTTACATACATGGATATAAAGCAGGACATGTATCACGGCACGCTTTCCGTAGAGAAACGAAGCGACCGTAATTACCACGTGGAATTTCGGGGTGTCAGCTTCAAATATCCCGGCTCCGATACCTACGTTCTGAAAAATATAAACATCAAATTCCGTATCGGCGAACGTCTTGCGCTCGTGGGCATGAACGGTTCCGGAAAAACTACGTTTATTAAGCTGATGTGCCGTCTTTACGATCCCACGGAAGGGGAAATCTTACTAAACGGTATTGATATTCGCAAATATGATTACGATGAATATATGCAGATTTTCTCTATTGTGTTTCAGGATTTCAAGCTTTTCGCTTTCTCCCTTGCGGAAAATGTAGCAACCTCAAAGGAATACGATGCCGAGAGAGTAAAAAAATGCCTTGAAGAAGTAGGCTTTGGTGAACGCTTGGAAACTTTACCGAAAGGCATTGAAACGTGTCTTTATCGTTCCTATGACACAGATGGCGTGGAGATTTCTGGCGGTGAAGCGCAGAAGATTGCTCTTGCCCGTGCGCTCTACAAAAACGCGCCATTTATCATTCTTGACGAGCCCACTGCCGCGCTTGACCCGATCGCTGAAGCAGAAATCTATTCCAAATTCAATGAGATCGTCGGTGATAAAACAGCGATTTATATCAGCCACAGACTTTCAAGTTGCCGTTTTTGCGATAAAATTCTGGTTCTTGACCATGGAGAAATCATACAATTCGGTACGCATGACGAACTCGTTGCCGATGAAAGCGGAAAATATCACGAGCTTTGGCAAGCACAGGCGCAGTATTATACCGAAAAGACTGCTTAAATGTGATATCCCCAATCAGTTGATCGGGGATATTTTTATTATCGAAACAGATATTTATATGATATTAACTAAATTTTTGCAAAGCGTGACCATATCATAGCGGATACCCTTACGGCTTCTCCAGCCTCTGTTGCTCCATTCGTCGCCGGAAACGTCATCTCCGCCATAAATCAGTGCGCCATACGCAAAGCCTCTGAACTCGGAAACGGCAATACAACCTGCTTGTTCCATTTCAACGATTTTTGCGCCCTCGGCTTTTCTGCGTTCGATTCTTTCAGGCGTTTCTCTGAACATGGCATCTGTTGTCCAAGTTAATCCGCGAAGATACGAAATAGAGTGGTTGGTTAAATATTCTACGATCTTCTCAGTAACTTTAGGATTGGTGTAGATGTATTTTGAAGGCTCAATATAGTGATAAGAAAAGCCTTCATCACGGATCGCACCATCAACGACGAGAAGCTGTCCGACTTCGATGGTTTTGTCCAAAACACCGCCACCGCCGCAAAACATTACTTTCGTAATGCCCATTGCGTGAAACAGATCTAAGTTTCCTCCGCAAGCAGGGCAACCGATAGCACCAAGTGTGATCAAAACATCGGCATCTGTAAAACGGTATACATACACGGGATTTTCTCCTCCAAGCGTGCGGTCAAGCTTGATTTTTTCTTCTGCAATGAGCGCATCTACAACTTCCGGGAAAAAGGTAATAACCATTTTGTCCGTGTCAAAAGGACGGCTAACAAAAACACTCGGATTGAGCTTGGCAGTTTTGTTGTCGTCAAACTCTAAAATTGGATATGGATTTTTCGTCATCATAATATGTACCTCCTTTATGATGTTAAGTTAATTTTTTAGAAACAGCAAGTAAATGTCCCGATACCCCGATGACTTCTTCGTGATTATCGAGAAGACGTACAGTTTTCATCAGCACGTTTTTTGCTTTTTCATCTTTCCATAATTCATCAATATTGGGTGCAAGCCACGCGCCACCCATCACGCCGTAAACAGTAGTTTCCGAAAAACCACCGCACGTTAATTCCTCTTTTAACGCTTTTGCCGTATGAAGATGAGAACTTCCAAGTCCTTTAACAATGCTTCTTTCGGGATTTATATGGCAACCGTCGAGTAGTTCTCGTTCAATCATTGCGAGAACATCAGATCTGTCTAAGGTCCTTCTTTTATCGTAGAGTGTAAGCTGGTGTAGCAGAACACTATATGGTGTTAAAGCTGCGGTAAAGATTAAACCGTTATCTTTTAACAAGCGGTAACTCTCCTTCAAAGCGAGAATACGTTCTTCATATTCAGTAATGGAATATAGCGGTCCCATAAATAAAATTGCATCTGCACTTTTATCATTGCGTGGAACAGAGCGCGCATCACACACCATTGCCGCTTTCAAATGACAATTCGGATATGCCACGGCTAATTCTTTGCTCATCTCAATATTTGTTTCCGACAAATCAAATAAATGAACTTCATATCCAAGCGAGGTGAGCCACCACGCATATTCGCCGTAGCCGCCGCCAATATCATAAATTATGGCAGGCGGTTTCGGTAGTTTTTCAAGTAATATTTCTTTTGTTCTTTCAAATTCGATCAGACCGATTTCCGATCTTAAACGATTTTTCTCTATTCCGGCATTGTATCCTGCCAAAACAGTTTTGTCGATTGTTTTCATATTTTCTCCTTTTAATGAATCAAAAATAAATTGCTGATTAGATTCCACGGTTTCTTGGGGGTGAACGGACTGTTCCGGCATCATACTTGCCTCCTTTCAGAAAAAAATAAAAAACGGCACAAATCGAAAAATACATTCGACTTGTACCGTTAATATCCAATTACTCGATGATAATCAAAGCTATACCGATTTTTGGGTACGACAACACAAGCCCGACGAAATCTGCACCTGTTCGCCGCGCTGAATAGAAATATTTACATTAGAATTCAATGTGTAAACTTTCATTGTCGTGATCCTTTCAAAAAATAATGAGTCTATTGTATCACAGATTTTTTGTAATGTCAACAGCAATTTTGAAATTTTGTAAAAAGTAAAGTGCCGCCCGCATAACACAAGCGGCACGAAGATATTATTTCTTTTCGATAGGAATCCAGATTTCAATGGTTTTGTCAGCATAACCGCCAACGATTCCCCAATGGTAAACCGCCAGCTCCGGAGCGTTAATCATCTGATATTCTTCATTGGATAGCCACTCAGCAGCGATTTGTTTGCGAATATCAAAGTATTCCGGAATCGGCATTTTCTGTTTCTCTGTTTCAAAAACAGCATAGGTTCTTTCGGGAATGATGATTTTTTCAAACTGGAATTTTTCCATAAAATCAATGCCCGTAACATCGCTATTATACAAGTTATCAAACTCATACTTATCTGCTGTTACAGAGATGTAGAAGTCATAGCCGTTGTCATTCATATTGGTAAGAACACAATAATCGGAGAGTTTATCGTTCGCCATTCCTTTCAACATCCATTGATGTGCTCTTGTGGATACAAAGAAGTTTTCCTCCTGTTTGTATCTCAGCTCATCGTAAGGCATTCCCTCGAAATGTCTCTTGTAACCGAGAAGCGTAATTTGAGGTTTTGTTTCGATTCGATAATTCATAATTGTACCGCCTTCCAAAGAAAATTTTAGTACAAGACGGGAAAAGGTTTTGAGTTTACTGCCGTCATTACGAGCTTGCGACGGCAATATCCCATGGAATTTTTGGAAAGCTTTTGCAAAGCTGTCCGGACTTTCATAGCCATACTTCAACGCGACATCAATTACTTTTGCATCACTTGTGGCAAGCTCAGTGCCGGCAAGCGACAATCTGCGGTTGCGGATGTATTCACCGATTGTAAAACCACAAAGAATGCTGAACACACGTTGGAAGTGATAGCTTGATGAAAAACTTTGTGCTGCGACCTTCTCGTAATTAATCATCTCTGTCAGATTGTTCTCGATATAGTCGATAGCTTTTTGCAATCCAATAATCCAGTCCATATTATCCCTCCTTGTCTGCTAATATTTTATCAAAAGGCGAATTAAAAATCCCGATATTCTGTGCTGAGTATAATCGGGTTACTTCAGCTCCACGGAAATCCAAACCTCGTAGTACCGATTCTTTTGACGGAGATCGTGGTCTGTCCAAAGGTGCAGAACTTCGATAGCGAGATCATATTTCTGCTTGTACTCAGAGGCAGGAAGCCACGAATCAAAGATCAGCTCAAACAGCTTCGGAAACTCCTCCCATGCAAGTCCACCACATTCGGTTTTGAAAGCTGCGTATGTTCCTGCAGGAAGTGTTCTTGTTTCAACTTCAACGGTCTTTACATCGGCTTTCTCACGAGCAATCATGTATTTGCCGTCCTGCCAAACGCCATACCAAACGCCATCGTAAGAAGTGCTACCGGGCTGATTCCAACTGCCCTCACAAAGCTGACCGGGTACATCATCGCAATTATTCGCCCACATGGAGTGGCGCAATTCTTCACGAGTCTTATAACCTTGTCCCTCGTACTGCTTGGATATACCGTACACAACGGTATCCTCTAACTCAATCATTCTGAAATCCATTTCTTTTGCTCCTTTAATCATAATGTGAAAGGAGGCAGGTGAATACACTTTCAGCGAACCGCCGTCTTTACGATAAACAGACGGTGTAATGCCATGCTGTTTTGCAAAGGCTCTTGAAAAAGCTGCAGCGCTGTCATAGCCGTATTTTATGGCAATGTCGATGATCGGTGTCTTGCTATGCTGTAGATCCTGCGCCGCAAGTGTCAGCCGTCTGCGCCGTATGTACTCGGTCAGAGTCATGCCGGTCATATAGCTGAAGAAGCGAATGAAGCTATCTGCAGTAACACAAGCGATACCGGCTGCTGTATCAAGATCGAACTCCGCGCACAAGTTCGCCTCGATATATTCAATCGCTGCGTTCAGTTGCTTTAACATATTCATCTGTTTCACCTCCCGCATATAGTTTATCAAAAAAGCATTTTGAATGTATGACTTTTTTTGGGCAGAAATGGTATCGTAATAGATTGGTCATGTTGCTTTTATCCAAACATCAACTTCATCCTCGCTCGGCACTTCAAAAAGAGGGACAACCTTTGCGGCAAGATTCTCGTCAACATAGTAGGCATTGACCTCGCCTTTAAGTACTGCATGGTTTCGTTTTCCCAGCCGCGCCGCCCAAGTTTTGTCACTTACGTCGATATAATGGATTTCGCACGCTATATTTCTGCTATGGTAGAATTTTTTGGCGAAGTCTCGTTTTTCCTTAGACCAAAAGCCCCAATCGAGAATGACGTTGACTCCCACCTCGATGAGTTCCAATGACTTATGGAATAAATAGATCTGGGCTCTTTCAGAATATTCATCATGCTTATCCCCGCAATGCTGACCGAACAATGATAGCATGATTTCATCAATGGAAAGCAGGGCGGCATTTTCTCTCAAACGCAAGCCTTCGCCATATGTGCTTTTGCCGCTACAGATCTTTCCGCAGATCAGAATTACTTTTGCCATTTTACCTGGTATAATTAAATCATCCCCCAGCCGAAGATTCAATTACACAATCCTTTCTAAGAAGTAATGTTTGTGGTATAATAGAAATGCTTTTACTGCACCGGAGGATAAGGCAACGCTGGGGAGCGACCTGAGCGCCGATGCA
>JAFUQQ010000016.1 GCA_017472285.1 Clostridia bacterium
CACTTAACCTTTAATACCATTGTTTTTCAAAAGACTACCTTCGGGTGGTCTGTTTTGTCATGCCTTTTTGGGAATTTTATTTGAGTGAAGTTTTTCTTCACTTTTTTTCTTTTTCCTATTGACTTTTTTATAGTTGGCTCCAAATTTTATTTCAATAAATAATTTATGATGGAACATTGGAATTATGCCTTTCAAACGGTTTAACAAAATAAAAACATTGCATAAATGTTTGAGAAACATGAAGATGATAAAATGATGATATATCATCAAAAACTGTATTCGGAGGTCGGTTATGAAAAAGACATATCAATATCAGGCAGGCGATAAAACCATTGAGCGTGAATATAATTACATTCCCGTCCGATATATCATTGCCGTTATGATTTCTGTACTTGAAATCGCAGCAATCATTGGACTTATGATCGTCATTTGCTTATATGTACCTTATTTTTATATTTTATGTTATATCACGGCATTTGCCTGTATCATCAGGATCATTGCCTCGGATGATAATCCCGATTATAAAGTTCCGTGGGTGCTTTTTGTACTAACGGTGCCGATTGCGGGCTTTATGCTTTATTTTATGTTTTATTCTCGCAAGCTCCAGAAAAAATATATCCGCCGTCTGAATGAATTGAAGCGTTATCGATATCAGGCGAATGACAAACAGGCACAAGAAGCTCTTGCGAAAGAAAATCCCATGGCGGCATCACAAGCAAAAATGCTCTGTGAAATTTCGGGTGCAAAGCTTTTCAGCGATACGAAGCAGACGTATTTCCCGCTTGGCGAAGATATGTTTGAAAACATGATCTCCGATCTTGAAAATGCTGAAAAATTCATTTTTATGGAATATTTTATCATAGAAGAAGGAATATTCTGGAATACCATTCTGGACGTTTTAAAGCGAAAAGCGGCATCGGGTATCACGGTGCGTGTCCTTTACGACGATATCGGTTGTATGAATACGCTCCCCGGTGATTATGCGAAAACACTGCGTTCCTATGGAATGGAAGCGACTCCATTCTCTCGCCTGCGCGGAAATGCGGACAGCGAATTCAATAACCGAAGCCATCGGAAGATTTTAGTCATTGACGGCAAGATCGGTTATACGGGCGGGGTCAATATTGCCGATGAATATATCAATGAAGTCAAGCGTTTCGGACATTGGAAGGATACGGCGATCCGTCTGGAAGGCGAAGCGGTTTTTGAACTGACAAGACTTTTCCTTTCGGATTATGGCATCAACGTCAAAAAGCTTCCCGATGACTCTTATGAATTATATCCGCGCTCCGATATCAAAGAAGCTGGCTATATGATACCCTTTGGCGACGGACCGAAACCGCTTTACGAGCGGAGAGTCGGCAAAAGCGTGATTCAGAATATGTTGAATTGCGCCACAAAATACGTATATATGACGACACCGTATCTAATCATTGATAACGATCTGTGTGCAAGCATTGAAAACGCGGCTCTGCGCGGCGTGGACGTTCGTATCATCGTTCCGCATATTCCCGATAAAAAACTTGTTTTTGAAATGACGAGGAGTTTTTATCCTCGTCTGATGAATACGGGTGTGAAGATTTATGAATACAAGCCCGGTTTTATTCACGCAAAAAGCTATATTGCCGATGATACGTATGCAATGATTGGTACGATCAATCTGGATTACCGCAGTCTTGTCCATCATTTTGAAAATGGGGTATGGATGTACAAATGCACTTCTATGACAGATTTAAAAGCCGACATAGAAGATACTTTAGAAAAATCCATCGAAATTACCCCCGATATGCTCAAAACGGGACTCATCACGCGCTTTATCCGCTCCGTCGTCAGAATTTTTGCTCCGATGTTATAATTAAAAAAATTTTTATATTAACATTTTAGAAACATTTTATCAATAAAACGTAAAAAAGACAGGTATAAAATATGTCCATACAATCAAAGGAGTATGAAAATTTATGGAAAATAGCAACGTCTTTACGTATCAATATTCATCTGCACGAAATAAAGAAGTGGAAAATATCAGAAAAAAATATCTTCCGAAGGAAGAAAATAAGATGGATGTCCTCAGAAGAATGGATAACCGCATACAAACAGCAGGCATGATGCAAGGTCTTACGATCGGTGTGATCGGCTGTCTGATTTTCGGTATTGGAATGTGTTTTGGACTTGATGTATTCAGCGGCGCGGATTGGCTTTCGATTTTATTCGGTGCGCTCGGAATTGCAGTCATGATTCCCGCGTATCCCGTTTATAAACATATCTCCAGAAAAACGAGAGAAAAACTCACACCTGAAATTTTACGGCTTTCCGATGAAATCATGAAGGCTTAAAAAATCAATCTGTAAAGGAGTCAAAATATGAACGCTATTGAAATCAGAAATCTTTCAAAAAGTTTTCGCGGTATGTATGCGGTCGATCATCTGAATATGACTGTTCCTGCGGGTGCGATCTATGGTTTTATCGGTGAAAACGGTTCGGGTAAATCCACAACGATGAAGCTCATTTGCGGACATCTCATTGCCAATGAGGGAGAGATCAAGCTCTTTGATAGGGATTTTACCGACGCGGGTGTGCGTGTCAGAGTCGGTGCATTGATCGAAAATGCCGGCTGTTTCCCCGGTTCTTCCATATATCAAAATCTTATGATGCAGTGTATTAACCTCGGAATTGAAAACGCAGATGAAGAGATCCGCCGTGTGCTTGAGATTGTTCGCATGGAGGATAATGCCAATATCAAATTTAAAAGCTGTTCGCTCGGTATGAAACAGCGTATCGGTATTGCGATGGCACTGCTCGGCGATCCTGCGCTCCTCATTCTCGATGAGCCGATCAACGGACTTGATACAGACGGTATGCGCATCATGAGAGAAATTCTCGTGGATATTACGCAGAAATACGGCTGTACCGTTCTGATTTCCTCGCATATTCTCGGTGAGCTTGAAAAAATTGCGACACATTATGGCATTATCCGCCAAGGTAAAATGATTATGGAGCTTTCCGCCAAAGAAATGGATAGCCGCGCGCAAGTTTTCGTTTCGCTTAGAACAAAGGATATGCAAGGCGCAAAAGCCGTTCTGAAAGAAAATTATGCAACCGTAAAGGAAGAAGACGGTTATTTGCGTATTTATGACGCAGATGATACCGCCGCTATTGTCGATCATCTGATGAAAAACGGTCATATTGTTAGCGAGATCAAAAAGAATAAGATCGGTCTTGAAGAATATTACATAGAATTGATGTCCGAAAAGGAGGGTAAGTAAAATGACACGAGAACTCAAATTTGAATCTCCGAGCTTTGCAAAGCGTATCAAAGGAATGCTCGGCGTGGATTTTTACCGTCTGTTCCATACCCCTGTATTTTATATATTTCTTGCCATCGCGGCGATCATTCCCGCAATGGTATCAGCAATGACGATGATGCCCGACCAGAACGGCAACACGATGGAGCCTCTGTATTCAAACGTATGGCAGATCATTGCCGCATCCAAATCGCTCTACGTCATTGAAACCATTGCCGATTATGCCAATATGAATATGGTCTTTATCTTCGGCGGTATCATGGTTTCCATCTTTATCGGACACGATTATAAATCGGGTTATGTCAAACAGCTTTTCACCACACACGCAAAAAAGCAGGATTATATGATCTCCAAAAGCCTTGTATGTGCGTTTGCAATGGCTTGCATGTGCCTCACTTATCTCATCGGCGGTACGGTCGGCGGCCTGCTCGTCGGTTATGAAACGACCGTCAATGTTGGTGCTCTTATCATTGCCATTCTCGGCAAAATGGTGATGTCACTCGGTTGGGCAAGCCTTTATACCTTCCTCAATATCATCTTCAGAAGATATTTCGGGATTTCCATTGCATCCAGCTTTTTCTTCGGTACAGGCATTCTGATTATCGGTATTGCGGCAATTGTAGAAAATCTTTCGATCCCGACAGCTTTTCTGAATATTTTCCTTTACGGCGCATCTGTTAATGCCAATCTTTCAAGCGGTATCGGCGCGCTCATCATCTGCATCGCCGTATCTTTGGCTTGGGCTGTTTTTTATAACGTCCTCGGTACGAAAGTGCTTTCCGGGTGTGACGTATATTAAGGAGGAATTGGATTATGAATGCAATAGAGATCAAAAATTTATCCAAAAATTTCGGCGCAAAGCAAGCGGTCTCGGGACTCAATATGACCGTACCGATGGGCGCGATCTATGGCTTTATCGGTGAAAACGGTTCGGGCAAATCCACAACCGAAAAAATGATCTGCGGTCTCATTCCTAAAAATAGCGGTTCGATTAAAATATACGGCAAGGATCATACCGATGAAACAGTCAGAGCGAAAATGGGTGTGCTGATCGAAGCACCCGGTTGCTTCCCCAGCCTTAGTGTTTGGGATAACATGATGCTGCAAGCCGCGAATTTGAGCATTCCCGATGCCCAAAAAGAAGTGATTAAAGTTCTCAAAATGGTGAGAATGGAAGGCGCGGCGGGCAATAAATATAAAAACTGCTCTCTCGGTATGAAACAGAGAGTCGGTATCGCAATGGCACTTCTCGGCAATCCCACCTTGCTCGTTCTTGATGAACCGCTCAACGGTCTGGATGCGGACGGGATGAGAATCATGCGTGAAGTTTTTCTCAATATCGTCAAAGATGGTACCCGTTCGATCGTTGTATCTTCACATCTGCTCGGTGAGCTTCAGAAGGTCGCGACACATTACGGCATCATCCGTCATGGCAAAATGCTTTGCGAGATGACCGCAGAGGAGCTTGATGCAAGCTGTCGTACATACGTTGCCTTGCAAAGTGAGGAAATGAACAGAACAAAAATGATTCTCGGCTGTCAATATTCCCGTGTGGAAGAAGATGAAGCGGGATATATCCGCGTTTACGATCTGACCGAACCCGAGGAGATCGTGAAATATCTTTATGAAAACAATATCTGCGTGACGGAAATCAAAACCGATAAGATCGGTCTTGAAGAATATTATATCGATCTGATGAAGGAGGGCAAATGATATGGAAAAAACGGTAAAATTTGAAGCCGTAAGCTTTAGCAAACGCATGAAAAGTATGCTTGCGGTTGATTTCAGAAGAATGTTTCGATCCAAATTATTTTATATCATTCTTGCCTGTGCTTTGATGATGCCCATTCTAATGACGGTTATGATGACGATGATGGACGGTTCCGTTTCCGTTGATCCCCAAACGGGTGTGGAATCGATCATGGTCGGTCCCGAAAATACGTGGCAGAATATCGGCACGCTTCCCGGTGACCCCTTGGGATGCGATGAAGTATTCGCTATGTGCAATATCAATATGGCATTTATGGGTGTTTGTGTATTCGTTTGCCTATTCATTTCGGATGATTTCCGAAGCGGTTACGCAAAAAATCTTTTCACCGTCCGCGCAAAAAAAGGAGAATATGTCATTTCCAAAACGCTTGCCGGTTTCGTTTGCGGCGCATTGATGTTGATTGTATATTTCATCGGTACGGTTCTCGGTGGCGCGATTTCGGGACTTTCCTTTGATCTTCACGGTCTGACTATCGGAAATCTTATGATGTGTATGCTCGCAAAAATTTTCCTGATGCCCGTATTCGTATCGATCTTTACACTCATCAGCGTTGCGGCAAAACAGAGAACATGGCTTTCGATCTGCGGTTCTCTCGGCGGCGGAATGCTCCTCTTTATGATGGTTTCCATGATTACGCCTCTCGGCTCGACTTTTATCAACGTTATTCTTTGTCTTGTCGGTGGTATTCTGTTTGCTGTCGGACTCGGCGCGATCAGTAAAGTCGTTTTGAAAAAGACGAGTCTGGTATAAAAAACTTATTGCAATTTCTATATATCGTTTCAGCCCGCCAAGGATTCCTTGGCGGGCTTCAGACTGTCGAAAAAGGTATGTAGAAAAGCCGAAAATAAAAAGTTGCACAAAAAACTCAAAAAGATACCTATTATAAAGGCTCGCCCTTTGGGAGAGCTCCCGACGAAAGTCGGGTGAGAGGGCGGTAATATATGCTGAAAATGCCCTCTTCGTCAACTACGTTGACACCTCTCCCGAAGTGAGAGGCTTTTAAAAAGTTTTTCTTTTGTTAAAAATGCCGAAGACAAATTTTGAAACCGACTTTTTCGACACACTGCAGCCCGCCAAGGAATCCTTGTCGGGCTTTTTCTGTTGCTGATGAGGAGAGGATTTTCTCCAACGATTAAACGCCTTTGAAATGAGGCATATTATATCATAGAAATTTTGAAAAAATTTTGATAAAATGATATAAAAAGCGGCAAGTCAGATTTGAGTCATTTTCTATGATATAAAAAAGGAGAATATCTTATATGGAAAAACAAATTATGGATACGAAAAGAATAGAGAAATTTGCAATATATTTACGGGATGAAGAAAGAAGTGCGGCGACCATTGAAAAATATATGCGCGATATTCGCTTTTTTGCGACATTTATCGGAGATCAAGAGATTACAAAACAAAACGTAAAAGAATATAAAGATGTGCTCAGTCGTCGTTATACCGCGACCAGTGCCAATTCTATGATTGCGGCACTGAATTGTTTTCTTCGCTTTTGCGGTTGGCATACCCTTTGTGTCAAACAACTGAAAATTCAAAGACAAGCATATTGTTCCGAAGAAAAGGAATTGACAAAGGCGGAATATATCCGCTTGCTGACGGTAGCACAGGCAAGACACAATGAACGACTGAATTTAATGATACAAACGATATGCGGTACGGGAATCCGTGTGAGCGAATTGCAATATATTACGGTTGAGGCGGCTCGGAAGGGGGAAGCCTTCGTGAATTGTAAAGGGAAAAACCGACGAATCTTCATCGTTTCCGGATTGAAGAAAAAGTTGCTTCGTTATGCAAAAACAAAAAACATCGTCACGGGAATGATATTTGTGACAAAAAGCGGGAAAGCAATCAGCAGAAATAACGTATGGAAAGAAATGAAATCCTTGTGTAAAGAAGCGGGTGTTTCTCCGAGCAAGGTTTTTCCGCATAATTTAAGACATTTATTCGCACGGACTTTTTATGCAATGGAAAAAGATATCGCAAAGCTTGCGGATATTCTTGGTCACGCAAGCATCAATACGACACGCATTTATATCGTTACAAGCGGCGCGGAACACAAAAGAAAGCTGGAACATATGCGGCTGATTATATAACGGATAATAAAAAAATACCCGATGCAAAAGCACCGAGTATCACATAACGGGAATTATGTTATATCAATATTTATATTTTATTGTTCCATACATATTCATTATAGCGCGTGCAACTGAAAAAATCAATACTTTTCCAAAATTTTATAGAATATTAAATAAAAATATGCGTGACAAAAACGCCTTTCGTAAATTTTTTTAAAATAGACGAAGGGCTTTTTCGTTGCGCTTTTTCATTATAGGAAATTGCTAAAAATAGCCCTTGCCGTTTCGCTTTATTCCGATACAGGTGAACTTCGATAGGCAAGAAGCTGTCCGCGGCGACACGCCGCATAACATAATTCCCGTTATGTTTCTTACAAAAAATCCTTTGAAAAGGAGAGCAATTATGACCAGAAACCGATTGATGCGGATTCTTTTGATTTTGATGAGCATTCTGATTCTTATCGGTATTGTCTTGATGCGTTGTACGCCAAACAGATTGACGGCAAACGGCGGCATAATCAAGGTTCTCTTATCTGATAGAAAAACACAAATCATAGAATTTGAAGAGCTTTGTCTGATTCCCGGAGAGGAATGTGAATATCTCGTCAAGCTGGAAAATACATCCGCCGAACAATGCAACGTGACGCTTAATTTTCGGGAAATCGAAGAAAAGACATTAAAGAATTTTGTTCGTGTAAAAATGATATCGGACGGAGAACTCCTCTGCGATGAACTTCTTGCTGATATGTTTGAGCATGAAAATATCGTTCTTCCCGTTGATTTTACGAAAAATAAAAATACCGAATTGAAAATCGTATATTTTATGCCTTTGGAAACCGGCAACGAAGCGAAAAATACCGAAACGGTTTTTGAATTGCGGATTACGGCAAATTAAGGAGTGAGGTAGTTATGAACAAAGACAAACTGAAAAAATTCGGAAATATTCTTTCCAATGTGGTGGTATACATATTTCTCGCTGTTTGTATCCTGTCCGTAATTCTCACGGTCTTTTCCAAAAAAGATGCGGACGGTGCGGCGGAAATCTTCGGTTATCAGATGAGAGTGGTCACTTCCGACTCCATGGCAGAATGTAAATATACAGACGTATCTGATTTCAAAATCAAATCGATTCCTTCTCGTTCGATGGTGTTTGTTCGTGTGAGACCGGATGACCCTGCGGAAGCGAATGAATGGTATCGCAGTCTGCAAGTCGGTGACATTCTGACGTTCCGTTACGTTTATACCACGCAGATCACGATCACGCACCGTATCGTTTCCATTACCGAAAAAGAAACGGGCGGATTTATCATCGAGCTTGCGGGAGATAACAAAAACGCCGAGGACGGCCAGCTTTTTCAGGTGATCGATACGTCCATTCCCAATAATACCAATTACGTGATCGGTAAAGTGACGGGTCAAATATATTGGCTTGGTGTCGTTATGAGCTTTCTGATGCAGCCGATCAGCATTGTTCTGCTGATTATATTGCCTTGTCTGCTGATTATTTCGGGAGAGGTGCTCAAAATCGTCAAAGTGCTGACTGCGGATAAAAAAGCAAAACAGCAGGAGGAAATGAGGGCAAGAGAACGTGAATTGGAAGAATTGAGAAGTAGACTGGCACTTCTTGAAAAAGAAACAAATGCCGCGAAAACAGAGAACGGAGAGGGAGAACAATCATGAGTCCTGTTGTTATTATTTTCATGGTCGTCGCAACGATCTTTGCTTTGGCAACACTCTTATACGTTGTGATCGATCTTGTTCTTGAAAGACGAAAGAAGAAAGAATCCGAAGAAGAAACGGAAGAAACAGAAGAAACGGAAGACTCCGAAGAAACAAACGAAGCAGAAAAGACAGTCCAAGATTGATTTCGTTACAGAAATGCAGCGTTTCAATAAAAAAATTTGTGGTGAAAGGAGGATTGGCTATGAGAAATACGAACAGAAAAAGAGTTTTGCTTGTTTCAGGTGCAATCATCTTGCTTTGTATCACGATTATTGCGGGCATGACGTTCGCACTCTTTACCGATGAAGAAGCGGTGAATAACCATCTGAAAGCGGGCGATTTGGATATTACCCTGATCAGAACAAATCTGAAATCGACGCGTCTGACGGAAAGAGGTTTTCTTGAAACCGTAACGGATGACACGGATAAGGATTTCACCAACAATAAGGATGAAAACGTTTTCGGTCTTGATGGCGAACTGATCGTTCCTTTGAGTGAATACGAAGCAGATTTGACTTTGACCAACAAAGGCGACGTGGCTTTCAAATACGGCATTCAGATCGTACTGGGTGAAGATTCCGATCCCGATCTGGCAGAACAACTAGAAGTAACTGTTACAGTTAACAATGCTGATGGTACAACCGAAACCAAGCGTTTGAACGAAGGCTTGGGTATCGGAAGCAATGCGCAAACGTTCGGCTTATTGGCTGTCGGTGACGATTGCGATTTTTCCGTAAAAGTAAAATTCCTTGACGACCGCAAATATGAAGACGAATTTGAAAATAACGACGCGCAAGGCGATGACGTATATTTCGATTTGGTCGTATATGCCGTTCAGTACACGGAAAAAGATCCCGCAAATTAAGCGTTTCCCACAAAAAACATATCAGGAGAAAAAACACTATGAAAAAGAAAATTTTGTTGTCCTCGGTTCTGACAATCGCGCTTTGCTTTTGTCTGATCCTTGGCTCTACTTACGCTTTGTTCACAAGCGAAGCGGATTTTGATATCGCTGTTACCGCAGGTAAAGTTGAAATTTCCGCAACCATCAACAAAGCTCTCCAAGTAAAATCTTTAGAAGATAAGGATTTCCAAGAAGGTAAGGTATTCTCTAACGGCGGTACTGTTTCCATCAACGAAGGCGAACTTGTTATTGACAAAATGACTCCCGGTGATGAAGTTAAGCTTGCAATTGATGTAACAAATAACAGCAATGTAGCTGTCAAGTATAGAGTAAAAGCAACCTCCGCCGCAATCATCGGTGATGGAAAAGTCGATCTGACGGATGCTTTGGAATGCAAGGTCTTCATCGACGGTCAAGATTTCTATATGACGAAAGATGCAAAAACTTTTGAATCCGGCTGGTTTGAAGTTGATGCAAACGATGCAATTCCTTACATTGCCGTAAAGGTTACGTTCCCGAACGGAACACCCAAACACGACAATCAGTTCCAAGACGGGACTGCAAACATATCTTTTGTCCTGGAAGCAGTTCAGGCAAACGGTATCGATGGCGAATGCAATCTGATCCTTCCGGAAACCACTAACCCTTAAAATCCAATAAAATAACGGCAAGGAGGTTATGATGTTCCGTTATAAATCGAATAAACAGGCATTGATGATAGCGGTCTTGATCATTCTTCTTTGCTTTGTCAGCCTTACGGGCGCGACTTATGCACTTTTTACAAGCAATCTGAATGACGGTACGATTGGTATCATCACAACGGCAGGCGAGGTCAAAATCGATATCGTAGATGCTGCCGATGAAACCGTTTCACTCGTTGGGGACGTTCTGGAATTTCAGACGGTATCCGACAAAAAAGCTGTTTTGTTTGAACCAGGCGCAACTTTTTATACGCAAGGGTTCAAAATCAAAAATGAAGGTAATATCACTGTCAATTTTCATCTCTCCGTCAGTGAAGATGAAAAAATCGATATGGATGAATTCCACAGGGCTTTTGAAGTCTGGATTTCAACCACCCACGATGGCTCGCATGACGCGGAAAAACTGACCGATTTCAAAGGACGGTTGACTGCGGAAACCCTCAGCGAAGAAACTTATTATTTGTTTATCCGTATGAGAGAAAATGTTGGCAATGAATTTCAGGGTAAATCTTATACGGGTATCGGTGTCACCGTATATGCGGTACAAGGAAACGTAGATATCAAGGAGTAATAAACCAATGAACAGCAAAACCAAAAAAATATTGAACATCTCATTGAAATGTGTAACTTGGCTTCTCGTTGCCTTTACCGTTTTTATGATGATATTTACTGTCGTAACGGTAACGACTGTGGACAGAAATGACCGCAGTATTTTCGGTATCCGATTTTATATCGTACAGACGGACTCCATGAGTAAGTCTGATAAAAATGCCGATATGGACGTTCATTTTAATGCGGGCGATATTATTATGATTAAAAACGTCAAGGATCCTACCGCGCTTCAGCCGGGGGATATTATCGCTTTCATGTCTACCAACGCGGAAAGCTACGGACAGACGATCACGCATATGATTCGTGAAGTCAAAAAGACGGAAAACGGCAGAGTACAAGGCTACGTTACGTTCGGTACCAATACGGGTGTTGACGATGAAGTCCTTGTCGAGCCCTCTTACGTCATCGGTCAATATGCCGGAAAACTTCCGAAAGTCGGTATTTTCTTTGCGTTTGTCAAATCCACCCCCGGTTATATCGTTTGTATTCTCGTCCCTTTTATGTGTCTGATTCTTTATAATGGTGTGAACATGGTTCGTTTATTCCGTAAGTACAAGAAGAAACAGACTAATATTATGGAACAGGAAAAGGCAAAGATTGAAGCCGAAAGAAAACAAAACGAGGAAATTCTTCGTGAATTACAGGCTTTGAAAGAGGAACTTTCAAAGAAAATCAATACTCCCCAATAATTTTTGTTCTATACGCCAAAGGCGTTTAGATAGATTCGTCTTAAAAAATAATTTTTACAAGGAGGTAAAACACAATGACGAATTTGAAATCCACAAGACGCGCATTGTTTACCAGCATCATTGCTTTTGTTCTTTGTTTTAGCATGTTGCTCGGTACAACGTATGCGTGGTTTACAGACTCTGTTACCAGCTCGGGTAACATCATTAAAACCGGTACGCTCGATATTACAATGGCTTATGCAGACGGCACAGAAGACCCTGCGGCAGCCGATTGGAAAGACGCTGAAAATGCAACCATTTTCAATTATGAAAATTGGGAACCCGGTTATGTTAACGCAAAACACATCAAGATTGAAAACAAGGGTTCTCTGGCTCTGAAGTATCAGATGAGAATTATTTCCGAAGGCATCGTGAGTGAACTTGCTGACGTAATCGATGTTTACTATTTCGAAACTGCACAGCAGCTCAATGCCAGAACTACTCTTGAAAACGCAACAAAACTCGGTACACTTACCGAACTTCTTGGAACAGACGGAAATCTCTCCAAAACAGTAGAGGGTACTCTTGAAGCAGGTGAAGAAGTAACTCCTAAAATGGTTACTTTTGCATTCAAGATGCAGGAAACCGCAGGCAATGAATATCAGAATCTTTCTGTTTCTGATGAAGGCTTCACTATTCAACTCATCGCAACACAACTTGCATCTGAAAGCGATAGCTTTGACAATCAGTATGATGCAAATGTTCCGAATCCTGCAATTCCTGCGGCTCTTGTAAGACCGCTTGAAGATACCACTGTAATGGTTACGGCTGGTATTGGTGGTGGTAATGCAGCTGAAATGGAATTGGATGCTGCTTATAAATTTGAACCCACCATCTCTGATGAAGATGTTCTGAATTCTGAATATAAGTATTATCACGCTGATTTCTATGTCTATGCCGATAAAGCAATTCCGGCAGATAGCATCGCACTTGCTGGTTATTACTCTGTTTGGTGTGATGGTTGTAACAAAGGCAATTGGGTAGCACTCACTAATGCTGATACTCCTTTTGCAGCGAATGAGGGTATTCGCCTCGTTCAAGCTATGGGTAACGGTGGTATTGAGGTTACCTACAAAGACATTTGCGATTACGGCAATGACGGCAAGGGCTTCCAGTGTGGTTTGAAGGCACTTAAGCCTGAGGAACTCGAAGGTACAACTGTTACCGTTGAACTTTGTATTTACGAAACCGATGTTGAGTGGAATGCATCTACTCACGGTGATTGCACCGAAAGCGGCGAATACATCACTATTGGTACATTCACTCACACTTTCCCCGGTTACGAAGTTTCCTCTTTGACTGAATTGGATGCTGCAATTAAAGCTGGTCACAAAGTTATTGATGCTAAAGGTGCTAATCTCGGAGATTTTTATTATGATGCGAAGTTTACCGATGGCGTAGTTATCCAAAATGCTAAATTCTCTTATTTCTACGGCGGTAATGTTGAAGGCACAGTAACTTTTGAAAATTGTGAATTTGTATCCGATCACTCTTACTCCGCAAACTTCGATAGCGGAAACGGCAAGGTTATCTTCAACAACTGTCTGTTTGATGGTTGGAGTTCCTTTGGTACAGCGATCACAGGTGTTGAAATGAATAATTGCACATTCCAGAAAACTTACCTGTATGGTGTGCTTCGTTTCTATCAGGACGCTGCATTGAACAATTGCACTTTCGCAGATAGCTTCGAGGGTGTTGACTCCAATGTAACTGGTACAGAAGTACACTTTAATAATTGCACAGGTATTGATAGTAAAATCTACAATAATGGCGACAATGTCGGTACATGGATCGTTGATGGCGTTGATATTTCCGATACAGTTACTGCTTGGTAAATATTATTGACGGATAATTATATAAGACTCTGCCTAATCCTTTTAGGACTGGGCGGCAATCAAAGATCATCTATATAGCTTATTCTCCCAAAACATAGAGATTTTCCAAAAGCTGTCCTATCCTCTTCGGAGGATAGGCGGCAACCCGAGGGCATAAGCATTTGTTTCTGCCTTCCGGCTGCCGAAAAGATAACAAACCTCATAAAATCAGAAAGGAGGTTACAGAATGAAAAAAATATTTTTTTCGGATGAAGAAAATTTGAGTGAAAAAGCGTTTCTGCAAGGAATTGCAACTTGTGTTTTCAGTATTATATTTTGTTTGATTGCATTATGTTCTGCGACATGGGCTTGGTTCCGTACAGATATTTCTTCTGCATCCAATACCATTCAGACAGGTACATATACTTTGAAGATTGATATTGAAAATGTAAAGCCGGAATCTTCAACGGATACAACATATATATATGAGTTGCCCACCGGAACCTATCGGGTGGGATTGAGCGTTGAACCCTCTTCTGTTGGAAATGGATATTGTAAAATTAAGGTAGATGATAAATATTATTATACTGCAAATATTTCTGCTTCAGAAGAATCGTTTTCATTTACATTGGATATTCGTAGAAACGAGACGGATGCTTCGATTCCTGTAACCTTTGAATTGTGTTGGGGGATTTATAGCGGAGCGGCGGATGTTACTGCCGATGGTACGCTTACAATCAATCATAATACGACCGAATCTTAATATGAAAAAGCCGAATGGTGACAACCATTCGGCTTTTTTGACATAATCCCATACCGTTCCTTTTTGTACCGTCTGTATGTACGGTTGATTTGCTGACACCGAATTTTGCGGCGGCTTTTCGGACGGTATCCTTTGTTTTTATCATATGTTCTGCGAGATTGATTGCTCGCTCTGTGCTGTTTTCTCTCAAAAAAATCATTCCTCCGCGCATATTTTTTTATGATGATATATATGACGGAAAAAGATATTTTATGATCGAAAAATCTTGAAAAAGGGGAGCGATGCCCCCTTATTTCAGTTTATATTGAAAAGTTTTTTTGCGTTTTGGACTTCCTGTTCACAGAAAGCATCGTATTCCATTTGCAAAAGCTCAGCGGCTTTTGCGGCGGTATAATGCATATAACCGCTATGATTGGTTTTTCCGCGCATGGGAACGGGTGCGAGATAAGGGCAGTCCGTTTCCACTAAGATGCGGTCTTTCGGCGTTGCCAGCACGCTTTCGAGCGTTTTCGACGCATTTTTGAATGTGATGACACCCGAAAACGAGATATACCAACCCATTTTGACATATTCTTTGACTTGTTCTGCCGATGCGCTGCAACTGTGCAGAATACCGATGACACGGTTTTTGTATTCCCGAATGATGTCCATCGTATCGCCGTGCGCTTCACGGTCATGGATGATGACGGGAATATTTTTTTCTGCCGCAAGCTCCATCTGTGCGCGAAAGACGCGCATCTGGGTTTCTTTGTCGCAGAAATCATAATAATAATCAAGACCGATTTCACCGAGTGCAACGGTTTTCTCGTGCGCGAGTTTTTGCGCGAGGCTTGCCATCGCATCATCGAGATTTTCCACCTTGCCTGCTTCATGCGGATGGATGCCTGCCGAGGCATAGATACCGACGTACTGCTCCGCAAGCGCGATACAGTCATCGGAATCCGTAAGGTTGGTGGCAACGGTCAGAATGTGCGAGATATCCGATGCGAAAAGGGAATCAAGGAGCTGTGTATTGCCGCGCAGACATTCATCCGTATAATGCGCGTGCGTATCAAAAAGCTTTGCCATATCAATGGATTCTGCTGCCGACGGTATCATCGGGGAAGAAAGCGATGGATGCTTTGCCGTCAATGGTATCAGCCGCAAAGATCATACCTTCGCTGACATACTTACCGCCCATCATTGCACGGGGAGCAAGGTTCATGACGATACCGACGTTCTTGCCGATGAGCATATCGGGTTTATACCATTTTGCGATGCCCGACATAATGCATCTTTCTCGTTCGCCGTCGAATACGGTCAGTTTCAGGAGTTTTTTGCTTTCCTTGATATTTTCGCAAGCGACAATTTTCGCAACGCGGAGCTCAACTTTACAGAAATCATCAAAGCTGATTTCTTCTTCATGGTCTGTAATTTCACGAACGGGAAGCTCGGGTTTCTTTTCTTCTTTGGTTTCAGCTTCTGCTTTTTTTGCCGCAGAAATGGCTTCGAGTTCAGCAATTTCTTTTGCCGCATCGATTCTGGGGAAAAGATTTTCACCCTTGACGAGTTTAGCGGTTGCGGGAAGTGTGCCGAAGTTTTTCGCGCTTTCCCATGTGCGAGCGTTTTCATCTGCGCCGATCTTTTCAAAGATCTTTACACAAGTTTCGGGCATAACGGGAGAGAGAAGAATACTGCATACACGGATGGTTTCTGCGAGGTTATAAAGAACACGCGCAAGACGGGGCATCGTTTCTTCTTTCTTTGCAAGTACCCACGGTGCTGTTTCATCGATATATTTGTTTGCACGTGCGATGACGGCGAACACATCGGCAAGGGCAGACTGGAATGCATATTTTTCCATCTGTGCTTCGTATTTGTCGCGAAGACCGCTTACCATTTCGATGAGTTCTTTGTCTTCTGCACCTTCAACCTGATTTTCGGGAAGTGTGCCGCCGAAATATTTTTCAGCCATAGCGGTGGTACGGGAGAGAAGATTACCGATGTCGTTTGCAAGGTCGGTATTGATTCTGTTAATGAGAAGTTCATTGGAGAAGTTACCGTCGGAGCCGAACGGAAAATCGCGGAGGAGGAAATAACGGAGGGCATCTGCGCTGTAACGCTCTGCAAGGAGATAGGGGTCAACGACGTTACCCTTGGATTTACTCATCTTACCGCCGTCAAGAAGCAACCAACCGTGACCGAAAACGTGTTTCGGGAGGGGCATATTCATACTCATGAGCATTGCGGGCCAGATAATAGAGTGGAAACGAACGATTTCCTTACCGACGAAATGAACGTCTGCGGGCCAATATTTTTCGTAGTCGCTGTCATCGTAACGGTCGTTGAGGAAACCGAGCGCGGTGGTATAGTTGAAGAGCGCGTCGATCCAAACGTAAACGACGTGTTTATCATCAAAATCAACGGGAACGCCCCATTTGAAGCTCGTTCTGGAAACGCAAAGGTCTTCCAGACCGGGTTCGATAAAGTTGTGGATCATTTCGTTCACACGGGAACGGGGAAGGAGGAAGTCTGTGTTTTCAAGAAGATCGCGGATGCGGTCTGCGTATTTGGAAAGACGGAAGAAGTATGCTTCTTCTTCTGCGTCAACAACAGGTCTGCCGCAGTCGGGACAGCAACCGTCCTTGAGCTGGCTTTCCGTCCAGAAGCTTTCGCAAGGAGTGCAATATTTGCCTGTATATTTGCTCTTATAAATATCGCCGTTTTCATACATTTTTTTGAAAATGCGCTGAATAGCGGCAACGTGGTAATCGTCTGTCGTGCGGATGAAACGGTCATAGCTGATGTTCATGAGCTTCCAGAGGTCTTTAACACCTTTTTCACCTTCAACGATATTATCAACGAATGCCTGAGGAGTAACACCTGCTTCTGCGGCTTTGTTTTCGATCTTCTGACCGTGTTCGTCTGTACCTGTCAGAAACATAACGTCATAACCTGTCAGACGTTTGTAACGTGCCATCATATCGGTCGCTACGGTGCAATAGCTGTGTCCGATATGGAGTTTATCACTCGGATAATAAATCGGAGTTGTGATATAAAATTTTTTGTTTTCCATTGGAGTTATATATCCTTTCGATGACACCTCTGCGAATGGGCAGGGGTGGTATTTTTGTTTCTTCTTTCAGAGAAACCTTTTTTGAAAAAAGTTTTCTCCGAACCTCTTTCAAAAAACTTTTCTTTGTGGTGGAAGGACTTTATTGCAAAATAAACCGTGATTGCCCATAAGGAAAGTTTTTGCGGAGGGGTTCGGGGAGATGCTTTTTTCAAAAAGCACTTCTCCGAGGGTCTTAATTATAAACCGGCGTACCGGCGCAGTAAACTTCGCGGATATTCATATGCTTATCGCAAAGAATGAGGTCAGCGCGTTTGCCGACGGCGATCGAACCGCGTGTTTCATAAAGTCCAACCATTTCAGCGGGCGTTTTGGTCGCGCAGATGAGCGCGTCTTCAAAACGGATCTCCGCAAATTCCACGAGATTTTTAACGGCAGTCATCATATCGAGCGCACTGCCGACGATGGTATCGTCAGCCGTTGCGGCTTTGCCGTCCTTGAGCGTGAAAGCGATACCGTTCATTTCATAATCACCGTTGGGAAGTCCCGCGGGGGGGATCGAGTCGGTAACGAGTACGAATTTATCATCATATGCAGTTTTTGCGTGATATGCCATATGAATGATGGCGGGGCAAACGTGGATGCCGTCGCAAATAAGTTCGGCATAACCGTCCGTTGCGAGTGCCGCGCCTGCAACACCGGGTTCACGGTGACCGATCGCACTCATGGCATTGAAGGTATGCGTATAGGAATTTGCACCGTCTTCCAACGCTTTGACGCAAATGTCATAGGTCGCGTTGGAATGTCCGATGCCGACCGTACCGCCGCATTTGGCAAAGCGCGTCATAAATTCCGCGATCACGTCGTCCGTGTCTTCTTCGGGGGCGATGGTCAGATGAGTACGCATCGGAAGGATGGATTCCGTCAGTGCAAAGATTTCTTCTTTACTCGGTTTGCGGATGTCGGGGATGTTATGACAACCGGGTTTTTTCGCGCTGATATACGGACCTTCGATATGAATACCTGCGAAATCGGCGGTCGTATTGGCTTTTTTGATATTGGCGATGGCATTTTTCAATTTATCGAGAGGTGCTGTCATGATGGTCGGGAAAACCGTGGTCACACCCGATTTCGCATAGGCAAGTGAAAGCTCGGAAAGTGTTTTTGCATCGGCTTCCATGATATCCATACCGCATCTGCCGTGTGTATGCACGTCAATGAATCCGGGGAGGATATAACCACCCGCCGCATCGATTACGGCATCGGGGAAAAGAACTCTTTTGGTGATGGTTTGATTTTCAAAGCAGACCGAGCCGTATTCAAAACAGCGTTTTTCTGTGTTGAAAATATAAGCGTTTTCAATTTTGATGGTCATAGGGAAACTCCTTTCTATATAATGAATAATGAATGATGAATAGTGAATCATGAAAAATTGAGGAAGAATTTATCAAAAACGATCTCGCTGCTATTTTTTCATAACTTTATTATAAATATCGCTTTTGCCGACACCGCGATCTTTTGCCGCGGCTTTGATGGCATCGTTTTTCATCATGCCGAGGGAAACGTAATGTTCAACGTGTTCCGCTTCGGTCATATTTGCCCAGAAAGCATTTGCTTTTTGTTCTTCCTTGGATGCGCCTTCGAGAATGAGAACGTATTCGCCGCGGGGTTGATTTTCTTCATAATAAGCGATGGCTTCTTCAAGGGGCATGCGGAGGACTTCTTCATTGAGCTTTGTGATCTCACGGCAAAGGGAAATTTTTCGGTTTCCGAAGGCTTTATGAAGATCGGCAAGCGTTCCCTTGAGTTTATGGGGTGCTTCATAGAAGATGATCGTTTTTCTTTCGTTTCGGAGGGCTTCGAGGGCTTCGCGGCGTTCGTTATTCGCTGTGGAAAGAAAGCCTTCAAAGGTAAATTTGCCTGTGAAAAGTCCCGACATGGCAAGTGCAGAAACCGCCGCGCAAGGACCCGGAACGACAGAAACGGGAACACCTTTTTCCGCGCAGATTTTTACGATATCTTCACCCGGATCGCTGATGGCGGGCATACCCGCATCTGTAATCAGCGCACAGGCTTCGCCTGCTTCGATACGTGCGACGATGACCTCACCGCGTTCTCTTTTATTATGTTCAAAATAACTCACCATTGGCTTTTTGATGCCGAAATAGGAGAGGAGTTTGCCCGAATTCCGCGTATCTTCGGCGGCAATGAAATCCACTTCGGAAAGCACTTTCAGCGCGCGTTCGGAAATATCGGCAAGGTTGCCGATGGGTGTACCGACGAGATAGAGCGTACCTTTTTGTGTCTGGTTTTTCTGTGTGTCGGGGGTGTACGTTTTTTCAAAGTCTTTGATATAGCTCATGGAAAGCTCCGTTTTCATAAATATATTTCATATCGTCCGTATAATTTTCATTCGTCTGCGGTTTTCCGCTCTGATAGATGATGAGCGGTTTTGTGACGAAAATACCGGGCGCACCGTTCTTTTTTGCTTCCAGCAGGACAAGACAGGGGACGTGTTTTTCCGTGGGATAAACAAGGGTCATGCGTTTGGGTTCAAGATCATTTTGGGCGCAAGCGCAAAGTAATTCGGAAAGTCTGTCGGGACGGTAGACCACATAGAAAAGACCGCCGTATTTTAAAAGTCTGGAAGCGGATGCGGCAAAATCCGCGATACCGCCATTGAGTTCGTGACGGGATGCGCTGTCAGCTTCATTTTGATTTAATTTTCCGCTTGTTGCGGTCATATAGGGAGGATTGGAAAAAACTGCGCCGAATGTGCCGTTATAGGTATGGTGTAGTTTTCGGATATCAGAATCACAGACGGCGATTTTCTCCGAAAATCCATTGATTTCGACATTTTTTTCGGCAATGGATGCGATATTTTTTTGAATCTCAAACGCTGTGACGTGCGAAAATTTGCCTCTTGCCATGGCAAGCAGGGAAATGACACCGCTTCCCGCACCAAATTCCGCGGCGCGCTCTTTTGCCTGACGGCGCATATATGCGGAAAGCAAAAAAGCATCCGTGCCGTAAGCGAGCGAGCCCGTATTCTGATAGAGCGTTATATTTTCATTGATGTATTCGGGTGCCATATCATTCGCCTTTCACGCGGTTTTGTCTGTAAATTTCAAAGGCGAGAATGGAAGCTGCGGATGCAGCCGAAAGGGCAGCGCCGAAGCGTCTGCCGTAATCCAGACATACCACTTTATCACATTCGGAAAGCACAGCGCGCGTGATTCCTCTTTTTTCTCCGCCGACAACGAGCAGAACGGGCGTTCTGATTTCAGTATCGTATACGGGTACGGCATCATCCGTTTTATCGGCGGCGATGACCGTATACCCCTTTTCCTTGAAACAGCGCACAATCTCCGTCGTATCTCCGGCAGCGATCTCAAAAAGCTCGGATGCGCCCGCGGACGCACGGCAGACAACACCTGCGGCAGAGAACCAGTTACGTTCTCCCACAAGGATACCGTCCACGCCGGCAGCGTAAAGCGAACGAAGGCAATAACCGAAGTTATAAGGATCCTCAATGCCTTCCAGCATCACGTAGAAGCCGTTTTCTTTGATCTGCATTTCTTCCGCCTTCGGAACGGTTCGTTCGGTACAGAGCGCAATGATACCGCCGTGAGAAGAACCGATGGTCATTTCATCGATCTTTTCGGCATCGATGTATTCGATCTCAAAACCGTATTTATAAGACATGGCGCGCAGATAGGAGAGCTCTTTTGCCTTGCTACGCATTTTTGCCTTGTCAAAAAGGATGGTTTTGATCGTGCGGTCGTTGATACCGTCTTCATAGGCGCGTAAAATAGCGCGGATGGAGAACATTCCTTCCATCAGGGAAGAATCTATAAATTTTTCGGCTTCTTTTTGCATGGTGTCCTTTAGTCCTTTCTTGGAATGGTTTGCCAAAGGGCTGCTTTTAAAAAAGCACCCTTTGGAATCCCACCAAAACTTTTTGTGTGGGGTATGGTGATAATGGCAATGTCGTTAACCTGACGGCATTGATATCTCAGGGAATCTCACTGTCCGCATTGTATTTGAGCAGGCGGTGGAGGATGAGCGCGAGCTGTTCACGGGTAAGATTGGTTTTGGGACGGAAGGTATCGTCCGGATAACCGATCATGATTTCAAGATCAATGATCTTTCTTGCGCTTCTTTCAAAGTGCGGACTGACTTCTTTGAAATCGGAGAATTTTTCGCTTTTGCCTGCCGATACGGCGAGCGTACAGACGGAAGAAAAGATGTCTGCCGTTTCTTCTCGGGATATCGCGGCATCTGCGCGGAACGTATAATCGCTATTCAGCTTTATGTAGCCTGTTGAGAGCGCTGCTCTGATATACGCCAGATATTCTTTTGCGATCTGCGCTTCATCGGCAAAACCGAGCGCGGTATTCTCATAAGCTTTGGTATCGATCTCAAGATAGTTTGCGAGTACCTTGGCGATCTCGCCTCGTGTGACTTCCTGTTCCGGATGAAAATAAATTTTGCCGTCCTCTGTTTTTGTCGTCATCAAGCCTTTTTCCGTTACGGTCAAAATGGCTTCTCTTGCGTAGCTGTCATCAATATCGCAGGGAGGATCATTCTTTTCTGCGGATACGGAAGAACTTGTGATTACCGCGTAAACGACCGCGAGCACGATCATCAGTGTCAGAACGGAGATACCGGCAATCAGGGAACTTTTTTTGGTTTTCATAGTTCGTCATCCTTTCGCATATGATGGTATCTTTACTATACCATATCGACCGCGAAAAAAAGCACGAAGCGTGGACGGAAAACCGTGTTTTTTATTTCTTATTTTGTCGTAAAGCGTTGATTTTGGCGATTGCCTTCGCACGAGAGAGGGAGTAGCGGCGGAAAATACGCAAAATACTTTCCGTATCCTGTTTCAAAGCGCGTCTGACTTGCTTTGTTTTTTTCTTATCCGTATGTTTTTTGGGGAAGGACGCATGGATATATTGCAATGCTTCGGGTAAGATACCGATGCCTTGCTGCTCGGGATCGTCAAGCTTATGCTGTTTTGCTGTCAGGATGGCGAGAGGTTCGACGGATACGGGAAAGGGAAGATTTGCCGTTTCCAATAACGCGCGGATTACGTCTGCCTGTTGTTCGGCGGCTTTGACGGGGTTTTTGACCGCGATCGTTTTCTTGGTTCCGTTTTGCATTGCGAGAGATATGCGCCACGTTTCTTCCTCCGTATTATATATGATACCGGAGGCGGGACAGACGGTGCAGACGAACACCTTTCTACCGAGCACGAGGATCAGCGGAATTTCCGTATAAAGCGTTCCGCGCGGAGAACGCACGGGAAACCAGCGGGAAAGATAGAGATTTCCCGTACCGAATTCGAGAGAAAGCAATGCTGCGACGGAATCTCTGTCCAAAACGGGAGAACGGCGCAGGGAACGCACGGTCAGGCGGTCGCTGATATAAAGGCTAACGGTACATAACAACGCGCATCCGCAAAGAAAAACGATGCACATGAATATGGGCGTTAAATATTCCATGAAAAGGTTCCTTTCGGGGTATATTACTGTGTTTTCAAATTACATTATAGCATATAATATAGGATAACGCAAGAAGAAGACGGAAAAAAATGCTTTTTTTATTGCCTTTTGAAAGGAAGTATGGTATACTGTAATGCAAACACCCGATTATTTATTTTTTAATCAAAGGGAAAATATAAAGAGGTATAGCTTCATGGTTTCATTATTGTCTAAAATTTTCATAAAAAAACCCGAATCGCTGACAGCGGAAGCCAAACGTGAAAAATACGGTGTTCTTTGCGGAACGCTCGGTATTGCACTCAATCTTTTTCTGTTTGCCGTCAAGATTTTTGCGGGACTTCTTTCGGGCGCGATCTCGATCGTTGCGGACGCGCTCAATAATCTTTCCGATGCGGGTTCCTCGCTCGTGACGATGCTCGGTTTCAAGCTTGCCGCGAAAAAACCCGATGTACATCATCCTTTCGGTCACGGTCGTTTTGAATACGTTTCGGGTCTTTTCGTTTCCATGCTGATCTTACTGGTCGGTTTTGAACTCGGAAAAACTTCGATTGAAAAAATTTTTTCCCCCGAGGAAATCGTTTTCTCATGGCTTTCCATTGCGATCCTTGCCATTTCCATTGCGGTAAAGCTTTATATGGCATATTATAACCGTATTTTCGGCAAGAAACTCGCTTCCACGGCGATGGAAGCAACGGCTGTCGATGCGCTTTCCGATTCCGTTGCAACAAGCGTGGTCCTTATCTGTATGCTGATCTCCCGTTTCACCGATGCCAATCTTGACGCATGGTGCGGTCTTGCGGTTTCCGCATTTATTCTTTATTCGGGTATCCGTTCCGTCAAAGAAACGATGGACCCGCTTCTCGGTGAGCCGCCTACGGAAGAATTTGTGAAACAGATCGAAAACATTGTCAAGGAATGTCCTCACGTTTGCGGTATTCACGACCTGATGGTTCATGATTACGGTCCCGGCCGACGCGTGATCTCTCTCCATGCCGAAGTTCCCGCGAACAGCGATCTTCTGGAAATCCACGATGCGATCGACAACACGGAAAAGCGTTTGCATGAGTCTTTGCATTGCGATGCGGTCATTCACATGGACCCCATTCAGACGGATAACGCGCTCGTTGCCGAAACACGCGCCAAGGTGGAAACCCTTCTCAAAATCCTTGACGAACGCATCAGTATCCACGATTTCCGCATGGTAACGGGTAACACACATACCAACGTCATTTTTGATGCGGTGCTTCCCTATGATCTGCCGTATTCCGATAAGGAGGCGCACCGCAAGATCACCGAGCTTGTCCGCACGCTGGATGGCAATTATTTCGCCGTCGTGGAGATCGATAAGGGGTATATATAAGTTAAATGTTAAAAAATTGTGAACAATTCGCGAGTTATGAAGAAAATCACGGAATTTTGAGAGCTCTAATAATAAAACATTGCTGATAATGCAATGATATGATGTTTGCAAGGTTGAAAGGCGGTGGCTTATGAGAATCATGGGAGAATTTTATATTTTGAGGAGGTATCTTCTTTTACGGATAATAAATATCAAAATTCAATAATATTTGATATTTTAATAATGGATATTTTATATAGGAGGATTCTTTCATGAAAAAATTTAAAAGAATAATAGCTATAAGTTTTGTTTGTATTTTTTTGAGTAATCTGTTCTCGATTTATGCTGTGGATACTAACGATACAGAATCAATTTCTTTGCTTACATATGATTGTGTTGAGGGTAAAGTTGTTGAAACGACACGTACTTTTATATATGATGATAGCATATATTCCACACCTGCTGAATATATTCCAAATACACGAGCGATTGTGTCAGGTGACGGCGAAGGGGACAATAGATTTAAAGTTAATGCAGAATTAGAACCCTATTCAAAAACGGGAGACATTTATCTCGATTGGGATTTTGATCATGATGGAACGATTGACCGGACTACCCACTCAGGGACGGGTTTTATGGTTGGACCGGATATTATGTTGACTGCGGCGCATGTGGTTTATTGGAAAAATTCAACAGAGTGGGATGCTGATGCGGTAGCATCATTAGATTATTATGCGGATAAAGTATACTATGTTACTAAAAGAAATGGACAATATGATTATGAAGAAATATCAGAAAGTGTGACTGTGGCGGTGCCAACTGATTACATAACCTCAGTGGATAATGAAACTCACGATTGGGCTGTGGTGCAACTGAACACCAATGTAGGAGACCGTACGGGGTGGTTTGATATAGGTATTACAAGTGGCTCGCTAAATGACAACTATTTCATTGTTTCGGGTTATCCGGATGATGCAGATAAACAATATTCACAATGGGCATCTACGGGATTTGTTGAAATAACCTATTCTAGTTCGTTCGCATATGCTATAGATACTTCAGGGGGTCAAAGCGGAGCACCTGTTTCGGATAGTTTAGGTACTGTTTGGGGTATTCATGTTGCTGGTGGAACTAATTATAATTATGCGTATCGCTTTTCATCTAGTGTTTACAGTTTGATACAAGAAAAAATTACTGAAAGTTTAGAACGATATTCTAGGTAATGTTATTTTGAAAGAGAGGTATTTGTATGAAAAAATTCATTTTAATTTCATTGTGTTTTGTATTGCTTTTGAGCGCTTGCTCGACATCTATTGATGAGGAGGCTTCTTCCGATCCCATAGCAACGACAGAAACATCGGATGAAAGCACGGTAACAACGGAAGCCTCAAGCGGAGACAGCTTTTTTGAGCAAATGTATGGAGATATTCAGGAAAACCCGACCAATTTGGAGCTTTATATCGAAGCAGAACGATATTCCCTTGATACAAAGGCGATTCCGTTTCATGTCATAAATCTTGATAACCGTAATTTCCTTTTGGATTGGGATGTCAAATTTGAATATTACGATGACGGCGAGTGGATAACACTTTCGTATAAAGATCCTGCTTATGCGGAAAACAATAGTAAATCGGGTCAGTTTTTGGCGCATGCACAGCCGGAGGGAGGCTTTGCAAAATCGTGGGAATCGATTACTTTCGATGATTATGATTTCACTTTTGTTGCGGGAAAATACCGCATTACCAAAACGGTGGGCTCTGTGACGCTGACTCGGGAATTTGAACTCTATTAAATTAAGACAAGAAAAGCGACCGTGCAAATGGTCGCTTTTTTTGTACCCAATGAATACAGAAGGACACAAGGAAAGTTTTTGGGGTGCGTGGGGGTGTTTTTACAAAAACATCTCCGAAAGAAAAATTGACAAGCGAGCATATTTTGGCTATAATAAAAATATAAGATCAAAAACGGAAGGAATGATGATTCATGATGCAAAAAAACGTAAGACTCTGTTCTGTGGAGCTTTCTGACTATAAAAACGTCGCACATGGCAAAATTGAGATGCCTTGTGCCGCAAAACGTGATTTTTCCTGTGACCGCTCGGAGATACTCGGTATTTACGGGCAGAACGGTTCGGGTAAGACGACGGTGATCGAAGCACTTTCGCTTGCGAAATTTTTGCTTTCTGGGATGCCGCTTCCGAGGGATGCTGCGGATGATATCGCAAAAAATTCGGATACGGCTTCCTGTGCGGTCACGTTTTTTATCGGAGATGAAAACGCGGGAATCTGCGCGGAATATTTCTTTATGATGCGGCGCGCGGATTCTGTCGAACATACGGTATATATTGCCGAAGAAAAGCTTTCGTATCGCACAGTTTCCGATGGGAAACTTTCGGCTCTCAAATTGCTTTTGCATTATGAAGCGGATAAAACGGGAAGATTTCTTTCTCCGAAATACCGTTACGACGCGATGGTGAAAAACGGCGAAGATGCCGTGGAGCTTGCCGTTGCGAAAAAGCTCGCGGCAAGGGGTGGTACGTCATTTTTGTTTTCCGCGGATGCGAAGCCTTTTTTGCAAAAAGCAGCGGAAGAAACCGTGACGGACGGCGAGGTGCTTTCTCTTGTTATGAAAATGTTGACGAAATATGCGGCGCAAGGCTTTTTCGTTGTGGATTCCAATCATTCGGGTACGATCGCCATTGGTGCTGTCATGCCGCTTGCGCTCCAATTTGACGGCGATGAAAATACCCCAGAAAATATGATGCTTTCCCTGACGGAGCCTTCCGTACAGGCGGTTTCCACGTATACCTTTGTGAAACGCTCCGTTCATGCGATCAATCATGTGCTGGGCGTTCTGATTTCCGATATGCAGCTTGCCGTAAAGGAATACGGCGGACAGGTGACGGCAGACGGTCGTGACGGGATGCGCTTTGAGATCCTTTCTGTGCGCGGAGAAACACAGATTCCGCTCAAATGTGAATCGGAAGGTATCAAAAAATTGATCTCTGTGCTGAATATTCTGATCGCGATGTACAATCATCCGTCCGTTTTGGTTGCGGTGGATGAATTTGATGCGGGTGTTTATGAGTATTTGCTCGGTGAGATCCTCGGTATTTTAGAGGAGAATGGCAGAGGTCAGCTTCTTTTTACCTCGCATAATCTAAGACCTTTGGAAATGATCGACCGTCGAGCACTCGTTTTCACGACAACCAATCCTGAAAATCGTTATATCCGACTTAGTGGTGTGAAAGGCAATCTGCGCGACGGTTATATCCGCAGTATTCATATCGGCGGTCAAAAAGAAGAGCTTTACGGATATTCCAATCCTTTGGAGATCGCACGCGCATTTCGTCTTGCGGGCAGAATGCATGAGGAAAGTGAGGAGATATAATGTCGACAAATCAAAAAAAGATCATTCTTTTTCTCGTTGAGGGGTCAACGGACAGCACCTCGCTTGGTCTTGTGATGTCAAGAATTTTGGAAACGGCAGACGTTCGTTTTTATGTTCTTGGCGGCGATCTTTGCTATCGTTACCGCATTACCGAAGAAAATGCCGCAAGATCTGTGATGCGTCCCGTGAATGGATTTTTACAGAGATACCGTTTGAAAAAGACGGATATCCTGCGTATCGTGCATATCATTGATACGGATGGGGCGTTTATTCCTCCCGAACGTGTGATTCGCGGCGGTACGGAAAACGCGCATTATAAAGATACTTGCATCGAAACGCTTTCCGTGGATTCGCTCCGTTCGCGTAATGAATTCAAAACGATGGCGGCAAACGCACTTTCCAAATTGTCTTACGTGGATAAAATTCCATATGCTTTTTATTATTTTTCACGCAATATCGAACACGTTCTGCATGACCGCGCGGATAACCTTTCGAGCAGGGAAAAACGCATCTTTTCTGAAAATTTTGAAAATCGTTATGCCGACCGTCCCGAAGATTTTATTGCATTTATGAAATCCCGCGAGGTTGCTGTCAGAGGCAGTTACCGCAAAACGTGGGAATACATTTTCCGCGGAACGAATTCTCTGAAAAGAGGCAGCAATTTCGGACTTTTCTTTGATTGGAATCCGAAAGAAGAAGGAGAAACGGTATGAAAACTTTATATCTGATTGGCGGTACGATGGGCGTTGGAAAAACGACGGTTTCACAAATTCTGAAAAAATGTTTGCCGAATGCTGTTTATCTGGACGGGGATTGGTGCTGGGATGCCTCGCCCTTTCAGGTGACGGAGGAAACGAAAACGATGGTTCTCGACAATATATGCTATCTTCTCGGAAATTTTTTAAGCTGTTCTGCTTATGAAAATATTGTCTTTTCTTGGGTGATGCATGAACAGAGCATTATCGACAGTATTCTTACAAAATTGCCGCTTTCCAATTGCAAAATACGCTCTATTTCACTTGTTTGCAATGCGGAAACCTTGAAATCGAGATTGCAAAAAGATATTTCGACAGGAATCCGCACGGCAGATATTGTCGAACGCAGTATCGCGAGAATTCCGCTTTATTCCCGTTTGAATACGGAAAAAGTCGATACGAACGGAAAAAACGCAGAGGAGATCGCGCAGGAAATTATAACGGCAACGGAACGAAATTTTTGAATTAAAAAATGATATGATCCGAAAAGCTCTCTTTGAAAAATGAAGGGAGCTTTTATTTGTAAACAAATTTTAAACTTGCAAGCAAAATTATATAAACTGCTTGACAAGTTATGGATGGCGATGTATAATAAAAACGTAATCAAAAAAGGAAAAGGAAGTGATGTGAGATGAAAAATGTATATTCTATCGTGCTTTCCCAAGACGTTGTGGAAAAAGTGGATAGGCTTGCTTATGAAAACGGGACAAACCGCTCCAATATGATCAATCAGATCCTTGCGGAATACGTTTCTTATGTAACGCCCGAAAAGCGTTTCCGTGAGATATTCAGACATATGGAGGAAATCCTTTCGGAAAATGCTTTCAAGGCGCTGGAACCTTCCGATACGATGCTTTCTTTGCGTTCCGCGCTTGCATATAAATATAATCCCACGGTAAAATATAATGTTGAGCTCTATCGGGGGGAAAAAGCCGAGATCGGAGAATTGCGTGTTTCCATGAGAACGCAAAATGTGGGACTTATCTTATATATGACGGAATTCTATCGCATTTGGACAAAGATCGAAGCCGCTCACCGAGGAGATATTGCTTGTACTGCCGTTGACGGAAAATATTCGCGTAAACTTGTGCTTCTCAATCGGAGCGGCGCGAGAGAAATTGATCTTGGTCATGCGATTGCCGTTTACGTCAATACTTTCGATCAGGCTTTGAAAACGCATTTTTATTATCTTGAAAATCCGGCACGGGCGGCGGCAGAGGTGGAAGCGATCTATCGGAATTATATCAACGGTAATTTGATTTTGGTCTGACAAGGAGAAAAGGGGGGAAAAACGGGATGTCGAGGGCGCCATCCCCTACCGAAATGAAAATTTAATCAGGATAAAGACAGAGACGGCATAGGGGTGCTTGCACCAAAATAAAAAATCCGAACAAAATAAAGACAGAGAAACCACAGAGCGTTTCTTTTTGCCAAGCTTTTTCTTTTCGTAAAGAAAAAGCGGAAAGGAGTAGATATGAATTTGCAGAAATTTACACAGAAAAGTATGGAAGCACTTCAGGATGCGAGAACATTGATGGCATCCAAGGGCAACAGCCAGATCACAGAGGAGCATCTGATGCTCGCTCTGATCGATAAAGAAGAGGGCATTGCGGCGGAACTTGTGAAAAGAGCGGGCGCTTCGCTTGAGCTTTTGCGTTCCGAGCTTGAAAACGCCGTCAATGCGTTGCCTGGTATGAAAGGTGGCGCGGTGGAAGCCGATAAAATCTATATTGACAGAACGCTGGAAAGCGCACTTGCCGAAGCGGAAACGATCGCGGAACGCATGAAGGATGAATACGTTTCCGTTGAACATCTGATGCTTGGTATGATCGAAAAACCGAGCGATACGATCAAAAAAATATTCAAAAAATGCGGACTTGATAAGCATACGCTTGAAAAAGCCATCAAGGATATCCGCGGCAATCAGCGTGTGACCAATGACAATCCCGAAGAAACCTATGATGTGCTGAAAAAATATGGACAGGATCTGACGGAAATGGCACGCGCACAAAAACTCGATCCCGTGATCGGCAGAGATGATGAGATCCGTCACGCGATCCGTATCTTGTCGAGAAAAACAAAAAACAATCCTTGCCTGATCGGTGAACCCGGCGTTGGTAAAACGGCGATCGCGGAAGGTCTTGCGCTTCGTATCGTGCGCGGGGACGTTCCCGAAAATCTGAAAAACAGAACGCTTTTCTCTTTGGATATGGGCGCGCTCGTTGCGGGTGCGAAATTCAGAGGGGAATTTGAAGAAAGACTCAAGGCGGTACTTGCGGAAGTCAAGGCAAGCGATGGCAGAATCATTCTTTTTATCGATGAACTTCATACCATTGTCGGCGCGGGTAAGACCGATGGCGCGATGGATGCGGGCAATCTTCTCAAACCGATGCTTGCAAGAGGAGAACTTCATTGTATCGGCGCGACAACTCTCAATGAATACCGTAAATATATCGAAAAAGATCCCGCGCTCGAACGCCGTTTTCAGCCTGTGCTGATCGCGGAACCGACCGTTGAAGATACGATTTCTATTTTGCGCGGACTCAAGGAACGCTATGAGGTTTATCACGGTGTCAAGATTCATGACGGTGCACTGATCGCTGCCGCAACACTTTCCGACCGTTATATTTCCGATCGATTTTTGCCCGATAAAGCCATTGACCTTGTGGATGAGGCTTGCGCGTTAATTAAAACGGAGATGGATTCCATGCCGACCGAAATGGATGAAATTTCTCATAAGATCATGCAGCTTGAAATTGAAGAAGCCGCACTCATCAAAGAAACCGATAAACTTTCCATCGCACATCTTTCCGAAATCCGTGAAGAACTTGCGGCATTGCGTGAGCAATTTTCCGAAATGAAAGTCAAATGGGAAAATGAAAAAGATGCGATCGGTAAGGTACAGAAAATCCGTGAAGAAATCGAAAAGACGAACGCTATGATCGAAAAAGCACAGGCGGATTATGATCTGGCAAAAGCGGCGGAACTCAAATACGGCAAGCTGCCCGAACTGCAAAAAACGCTTGCCGAAGAAGAAGATAAGGCTGAAAACGCGAAAAATACCTTGCTCCGCGATCGTGTCAGTGAGGAAGAAATCGCAAAGATCATTTCTCGTTGGACAGGGATTCCCGTTTCCAAACTCATGGAAGGTGAGAGAGAAAAATTGCTCCATCTTGACGATATCCTTCATCAGCGTGTGATCGGTCAGGATGAAGCGGTCGAAAAGGTTTGTGATGCGATTCTGCGCTCCAGAGCGGGTATCCGTGATCCGCGCCGTCCGATCGGTTCTTTCCTTTTCCTCGGTCCGACCGGTGTCGGTAAAACCGAGCTTGCCAAAGCACTTGCCGAAGCACTTTTTGATGATGAACACAATATGATCCGTATCGATATGAGTGAATATATGGAAAAATATTCTGTTTCCCGTCTGATTGGTGCGCCTCCCGGTTACGTCGGTTATGACGAAGGCGGTCAGCTTACCGAAGCGGTTCGCCGTAAACCCTATGCCGTCGTTCTTTTTGATGAGATCGAAAAAGCACATTCCGACGTTTTCAACGTACTTTTGCAAGTTCTTGATGATGGTCGTATCACAGACAGCCAGGGTCGGACCGTGGATTTCAAAAATACCATCATTATCATGACTTCCAATCTCGGTTCGGATATTATTCTTGACGGTATCGATGACAATGGTGAAATCTCCGATGATGCAAGAAATGCCGTCACACAGATTCTTCGCCATTCGTTCCGTCCCGAATTTCTTAACCGTATCGATGAAACCGTTTTCTACCGTCCTCTGACCAAAGATAATATTTACGGTATCGTTGATCTTTTGACGGCAGATCTTGCAAAACGTCTTGCGGAACGTCATATCGGTCTTTTCGTGACGGATGCCGCAAAGGATCTCATCATTGAAAACGCTTATGAACCGACTTACGGCGCAAGACCGCTCAAACGGTTCTTACAATCCCGTGTCGAAACGCTGATCGCAAGAAAGATCATTGCGGAAGATATTGCGCCCGATACCGTAATTACCGTGGATGCGCGTGACGGTATGCTGTTTGCGAAATAAACGAAAAAAAGAAGCACTTGGTGCTTCTTTTTTTGCAAATTGATGTTGAAAAATCCCAATAAAGATGATATACTTATTATGTATTGATTAAAAAAGCGGGCGGTGCCCGCCGCCAATTTCTCGCCTTTTTATAACTTTACCGCATCGGATTGAAGTAAAACGGCGAGGTCGGTTCCCCGCAATTTCCTATGACATAAAAATGGAGATGAAAAAATTATGCTGGCTTTTACGCCGATCACGGAAGCAGACATTCAGATGTTGGCTTCTCTTTATCAGAATTGCAATTACAAGATCAGTGATTATTCCCTTGGAATCAAATGGATGTGGAAAGATTTGCTTGCGCCCGAATATACCGTTGCGAAAGGCTGTCTTGTCGTTCGCAGTAAGATTCGCGGACGGTATGCTTTTGATTTCCCTTTGCCTTTGGAAGACGACGCGGATATACAAGGCGCGCTTTTGGAAATGGCAGACTTCTGTTCCGAAAAATTTTTGCCTTTTGAAATGAATGCTGTGCTTTGCGACCGTGTTCCCGACGTGTTTTCGCTTTTTCCCAATGTGGAGACCAGACGTTACCGTAATCTTTCCGATTATCTTTATCTCGCTTCCGATTTCCGCGATTTTACGGGAAAACGCTTTGCGGGGCAACGGAACCATATCCGTAAATTCCATACGAATTATCCTCAGGCGGTCTTTCGCCGTTTTGATGAAAATGATGCGGAAAAATTGCATATATTCCGTGAAAAATTTGAATCTTCGTTTGAAAAAACAGCTTACGGTGCAAAAAATGAATTGAACCGCGCCTTTAAAATGCTGAAGTACGTCGGTTCTCCGTTTTTCCGTTGCGGTGGCTTTGAACTTGACGGTGAAATCATTTCTTTTTGTCTTGCCGAAAAATGCGGCGATACCCTGATCGATCATATCGAAAAAGCACTCCCCGATTATGAAGGAATCTATCCTGCGATGGTACAGGAATTTGCGAAAACGTTTACCGATGACGTACTTTATATCAATCGTGAGGATGATGCGGGGGACAGAGGTCTTCGTACCTCAAAAACACAATATCATCCGACGGAAATTCTGGAAAAAATACAGATACGGCTGAAAAATGAACTTTATTATATCGAAAAAATACCCAAACTCCGTTCGCTCCGTCTGACGATGGATGCCATCAAGGAAGAAGATATTCCCGATTATAACCGTCTTTGTCTGGATGATGAACGCAACCGTTTCTGGGGTTATGATTACAGGGAAGACTGTGAAAACCCCGATGAAGATTATTTTTATCTCGATCAGAAAAAAGATTTCGGCGCAAGTACAGCCATGAATTTTGCGATCCGTCTGAACGGTAAATTCATCGGCGAGATCTTGCTTTATCATTTCGATTTCCGCGGCGGCGCGGAGATAGGTATCCGTATCTTTGCCGAATATGAGGGAGAGGGGTATGCCACGGAAGCGTTTACCGTGGTCTGCAATTATGCACTTTATCAGATCGGTATGTATGAGATTCGTGCAAAATGCATGAAGGAAAATCTTCCGTCGAAAAAAATGCTTTCTGCGATTATGCGTCTCGATGGAGAAGACGATACTTATTTTTATTTCAGAAAAAATGTCTGACGGCGGGTACTATCATAAAAAATAATTTATATATCATTTGTTGAAAGGAAGACAGAAATTTGGAAACTTTTGAAAAAGAGATTAACAGACGGCGCACGTTTGCGATCATTTCGCATCCTGACGCCGGTAAAACGACATTGACAGAAAAACTCCTTCTTTACGGAGGTGCGATCCTTCAGGCCGGTGCCGTCAAAGGCAAAGCTGCAGACAGACACGCCGTTTCCGACTGGATGGAGCTTGAAAAACAGAGAGGTATCTCTATCACTTCTTCCGTTATGCAGTTCCAATATAACGGCTATTGTATCAACATCCTCGATACGCCTGGACACCAGGACTTCTCGGAAGATACTTACCGTACACTGATGGCGGCAGACAGCGCCGTGATGGTCATTGACGCGGCAAAAGGTATCGAACCGCAGACCCGCAAGCTCTTTAAAGTTTGTGCGATGCGCGGAATCCCGATCTTTACTTTTATCAATAAACTTGACCGTGAAGCACGTGATCCTTTCGACCTGCTTGATGAACTCGAAAAAGAATTCGGTATCGGTACGTATCCGATGAACTGGCCCATCGGTTGCGGTAAGGATTTCAAAGGTGTTTACGACCGCAACAAACATTGCATCATGGCATTCAGTGCGAAAAACAGAGGTCAGAGCAAGCTTGATTCCATCGAATGTGATATCACCGATACGGACAAGCTTGATGCCATCATCGGTGAGATGAGCCGTGAAGAACTTTGTGAACAGATCGAGCTTCTGGATGGCGCAAGCTTTGATTTTGATATCGAAGCCGTTCGCGCGGGTAAACTTTCTCCCGTATTCTTTGGCTCGGCTTTGACAAACTTCGGTGTCGAACCCTTCCTTGCATATTTCCTTGAAATGACAACATCCCCTCTGCCCAGAAAAACAGCGGATACCGTTGTCGATCCTTTCTGCGGTGAATTTTCCGCTTTTGTTTTCAAGATTCAGGCGAATATGAATAAGGCACACCGCGACCGTCTGGCATTCATGCGTATCTGCTCCGGTAAATTTGAACGCGGCGCGGAATACCGTCATGTACAGGGCGGCAAAAATCTCAAGCTTTCTCAGCCCCAGCAAATGATGGCACAGGAGCGTGAAATCATTGATGAAGCTTATGCGGGCGACATCATCGGTGTATTTGACCCCGGTATCTTCTCCATCGGTGACACGGTTTGCGCGCCCAAAATGAAGATTCAATATGAAGGTATCCCAACGTTTGCGCCTGAACATTTCGCAACGGTTGAACAGACGGACAGCATGAAACGTAAACAGTTCGTCAAGGGTATGAACCAAATTGCGCAGGAAGGTGCAATCCAAATCTTCTTTGAACCCGGCGGCGGTATGGAAAGAGTCGTTGTCGGCGTTGTCGGTGTGCTTCAGTTTGAAGTTCTGGAATACCGTCTGAAAAATGAATACGGTGTTGACGTGCGCCGCTCCAATCTTTCTTATCAGCATATCCGTTGGATCGAAAATGAAAATCTCAATCCTTCCACACTCAATATCACTTCCGACACCAAATGGGTTCAGGATTTCCGCGGTAAAAATCTCCTGATCTTTACGAGCGAATGGAATATCCGTTGGGCTCTCGAAAAAAATCCCGGACTTGAGCTTTCCGAGTTCTCCAAGAATTAAGCGGCAAGGTTCTGCGGAAAGTCGGGGACGCCGCTCCCTACAAAATACAAATTTGCACAAAATTAAAGACAGAGGCACCACGGATGGTTTCATTTCGTACTGTATTGCTAAAGCAATACAGTGAGCCTTTCTTTTTCTAAAGAAAGGCGGTGCCTGCACCCAAATGAAAATTTTTATCAAAATAAAGTCAGAGGAACCACAGAGGGTTTCTTTTGCCAAGCTTTTCTTTTTCTAAAGAAAAGCGGGAGGATATATGAAAATTCAGATTAAAAAATTAAAAGAAAACGCGGTCATTCCCACGAGAGGCTCTGCCTATGCGGCGGGATATGATCTTTACGCTTGTCTTGATGCGGCGATCGAAATTCCTGCGGGCAAAACCGTCAAGGTCGGAACGGGGCTTTCCGTTGCTGTTCCCGAAGGTTATTTCGGTGCGGTATTCGCGAGAAGCGGTCTTGCCGCAAAGGAAGGTCTTCGCCCCGCAAACTGCGTCGGTGTTTGCGATTCCGATTACAGAGGCGAATATATTGTGGCACTTCACAACGATTCCGCTGTTACACGCACCGTGACACCCGGAGAACGTATTGCGCAGCTTGTCATTATGCCGTTCCTTTCCGTTGAATTTGAAGAAGCGAAGGCACTTTCCGAAACGGAACGCGGTGCTGGAGGCTTCGGCAGTACGGGCGTTTAAAGAAAATTACAGTCGATTTTTGCAAAAAAATTACGATGTTTTTCAAAGTGATATTTACAAATGCAATTTTTTGTTGTATAATATATAAAATTTAAACGTAAAAATAAGATTGGGAATTTGAAAATGAGCTTGAAACGAAAACTTCTCGTCATCGGCGGCAGTTATATGAATCTGCAAATGAAGATCAGCCCCAAAAACCAGGAAGGCGCGGTAACATCCGGCGGTGAATACCGTTATCATCCTTACGGCAGTTCTGCGATCGCGGCGATTGCGGCAGCAAAAATGGGCGGCGAATGTGTTTTTGCAACACGCTTCGGCGATGATATGAACGGTAAAAGACTATACGAATATTATAAAGATTGCGGCATTTCCAAACGTTTGATGCGTAAAGATGAAAGCGCGCAGACGGGTATGTGTATCACGGTCTACGGCGATCACGGCGCATATGAAAGCTATCTTTCCGAAGGCGCGTCCATCCGCTTTGGCAGAGAGGAGATCGACGAGGCGTTCACCGTGACACCCGACCTTTTTCTTGCGCCTCTTGAAGAAATCGGTTATGAGGAGCATATGGTTGTCGTTCCGGCGGAACAGACACCCGAGGATGCCATCGATGAAGCGACTGCGCAGGCGCTGATGCCTGAACTGATGATCGAAACTTCCGATTTTCCTGTTTCCCATCCCGCAGATATTTCTGTTGAGGATGAAACAAAGGAACAGTCTGAAGAAGCCCCCGCTGACTTGGAAAAGATCATTTCCTCTGAAACCGTTTCTTCTTATATCGAACAGAAGAGCCTTGCGCGGTATGCCGTTGAGCTTGCCGATGCGCAGAATATCGATCTTCTGATCCCATATACACCTTTTACGGCAAAATATCCTTTGAATGTTTTGAAAAATATCAAGATGCTCGTGATCTCTGATGAGATGCTCTATGAACTGACGGGCTTTTTCCCCAATGAAAAGGAAAAAGCACTTCGCGCACTCGTGGCACTCTCCCGTCAAATCAAGGCAAAATATTATATCGTTCAGCAAGGCGATGACAGCGTTTTCGTTTATGACGGCAACCGTTACGAGATCGTTTCCGCACCTGAAGTCCTTCGCGGAGAAACAAGACGCATTGGTGCCAATATGCAGGATACCTTTATTGGTGCACTTGCGGCGGAATATCTCGAAACGAAAAATATCATCCGCGCTTGCCGTCTTGCCATTGTCGTCAGTATGCTGACAAGGGCAAAATTCGGTAATCTTGAAAAGATGATGTCCCGCGCAGAGCTGGAACAGTATCTCACGGAAAAAGAGATCGATCTCAATAAATAAAACGGTGGTTTTTTATGGCAAATATCAAAATGCTCGGTGTTGACTACGGCGAAGCGAGAACAGGACTGGCATATTCTGATGCGCTTGGTCTTTATGCCGTCGGTATGGGCAATATCAAAAGTTATAACATAGAAAAAGCGGCGGAAGATATCGCCGCAAAAGCAAAAGAGATCGGCGCGGAGCTGATCGTCATCGGTAAGCCCGTCAATATGAACGGGACATTCGGTGAAAAGGTCGAAAAGGTGACGAAACTCGGAGAACTTATCCGTTTACATATCGATATTCCGATCGATTATTACGACGAGCGTCTGACGACCGTTTCCGCACATCAGATCTTGCAGACGAGCGGTGTGCGCGCGAAAAACAGAAAACAGATCATAGATTCTCTTGCGGCAGAACTCATTTTGCAAGGATATATGGATAAATGCAGAAACACAAAATAAATATTGAAAAACAATATAGATATGTCCGATAATCTTAAAATCTATTTGTAGGAGAGTCCCTATGTGGACTCCCGCGGGCGACCACATAGGGTCGCCCTACAAAAACCATGATGTTTTATTTAAAATTTTTAGTTATCGAGCAAGTCTAATATATAAACATATGAAAGGGTAACTTTAAAATGGAACAGACAAAAAAGACAATGGAAAAGATCGTTGCGCTTTGTAAAAACCGCGGCATCGTTTATCCGGGTTCCGAAATTTACGGCGGTCTTGCAAATAGCTGGGATTTCGGTCCTCTCGGTGTTGAACTCAAAAACAATATCAAAAAAGCATGGTGGAAGAAATTCGTTCAGGAATCCAAATACAACGTGGGTCTTGACAGTGCCATCATCATGAATAAGGAAACATGGGTGGCTTCCGGTCACCTCAAGGGCTTTGCAGATCCTCTGATGGACTGTAAATCCTGTAAGACTCGTCACAGAGCTGACAAGCTCATCGAAGATTATGCGGCTGCAAACGGTCTTTCCGATAATCCCGGCGGCTGGACAAACGCACAGCTCATGGATTACATCAAAGAACATAACATTGCTTGCCCCGATTGCGGTAGCCATGATTTTACCGATATCCGTCAGTTCAACCTCATGTTCAAGACCTTCCAGGGTGTTACTGAGGACTCCACAAGCGAACTTTATCTCCGTCCCGAAACCGCTCAGGGTATCTTCGTAAACTTCAAGAACGTAGCGCGCACAACCAGAAAGAAAATGCCTTTCGGTGTTGCACAGATCGGTAAATCTTTCCGTAACGAGATCACGCCCGGTAACTTCATTTTCCGTATCCGTGAATTTGAACAGATGGAGCTTGAATTCTTCTGCCGTCCCGGCACAGACCTTGAATGGTTTGCATACTGGAAAGATTATTGTGCAAACTTCCTCTATTCTCTCGGCATGAACAAAGAATATCTCCGTCTTCGCGATCACAGCGCAGAGGAGCTTTGCTTCTATTCCAAGGCAACCACAGACTTTGAATATCTTTTCCCGTTTGGTTGGGGCGAACTTTGGGGTATTGCTGACCGTACCGACTACGACTTGACACAGCATCAGAACCACAGCGGCGAATCCATGGAATTCTTCGACGACGTAACCGGTGAAAAATACGTTCCTTACGTTATTGAACCTTCTCTCGGTGCTGACCGCGTGACTCTCGCATTCCTCGTTGATGCTTACGATGAAGAACAGATCGGTGAAAAGGATGTTCGTACCGTTATGCACTTCCATCCCGCTCTTGCGCCCATCAAGGCTGCCGTTCTTCCTCTTTCCAAGAAGCTCGGTGACAAGGCGGAAGAAGTTCGCGCGATGCTCGCTAAACACTTCATGGTGGATTACGATGAATCCGGTTCTATCGGTAAGCGTTATCGTCGTCAGGATGAGATCGGTACACCCTTCTGTATCACTTATGACTTTGATTCCGTTGAAGACGGTTGTGTAACCGTGCGTGACCGCGACACGATGGAACAGGAAAGAATCAAGATTGAAGATATTGTTTCCTACATCGAAAAGAGAATGGAATTTTAAGCGGCAAGTTGCCGCTGCCGATTGCCGCCGTATCTGCGCTTTGCGTAGACTTGACGCTTTGCACGACGGCGGAACGGAATTTGATACATGACTATAAAAAATCCCATCGCTGTGGTGGGATTTTTTGATTTTATAAACGGAGGCGGCGACACGCCGCAAAACTTTTTACAAAAAATTTTCTCTGACACCTTGTAATTTCCCGCAAAAAGAGATAATATGTATAAAGTAATATTTTCTGAAAGGATATCAATTATGGAGAAAAAACAGATCAAAGACACGGTCTATACGGCGGCTTGCGGCGCATGGATCGGCGGTACGATGACGGTTCCCGGTGTTTCGGGCGGTTCAATGGCAATGATCCTCGGTATTTATGACCGATTGATCTCATCTGTCAACGGTATTTTTCAAAAAGGGAAGTTTAAGGAAAGTTTGTTTTTCCTTTTGAAATTCGTTCTCGGTTCGGGTGTCGGTCTTTTCCTTTTTGCAAAGCTCATTACGCTTGCACTTACGCATTTTCCGATGGCGACGGGGTATTTCTTTCTCGGTGCGGTCGCGGGTGGTGCGCCGATGATCTTTCGTTCCGCGCAGATCAAAAAGGTCGGTATTCCCGTTTTTATTTATCCGATATTAGGTATCGCATCGGCACTTCTGATTTCGCTGATTCCCGAAGGTTTGCTTGAAATCAACGGTACGGGGACCCTTGCGATTATTGGCGGTATTTTTATTCAGCTCATCGGCGGTATCGTCGTTGCTGTGGCACTCGTACTCCCCGGTATCAGCGTTTCTCAGATGCTTCTTGTTCTCGGTGTTTATGAAAAGATTACGGCAGCGGTGGATGCGCTGGATATCATGACGCTTTTTTCCTTTGCGCCTCTTGTGATCGGCACGGTCGGCGGAATCCTGCTTACGACCAATCTCATTGAAAAAGCGATGAAAAAACAGCCGACGGCAACCTATCTGATTGTTTTCGGTTTCATTCTCGGTTCGCTTCCCGAACTTTTCCCGGGTTTGCCGACGGGTTGGAATCTGCTCGTTTGCCCTGTCCTCGCCGCGCTGGGTTTTATTGCGGTTTTTATGATCTCAAAAAAGGAAAATGCTTGAAAACAGTTGAAATTGCAAATAAAAACAGGACAAAATCAAGTCCTGTTTTTATTTTTCCCTTGACAAATGCAGGAAAATGTAGTAAAATACAAACAAAAACAAATGTTCGCAATGTGCGAACGAAAGTGCATAATGAAAGGATGATACTGCATGGTAAAAAACGAACTCAAAGGAAAAGCATTTTTAAACTGTCTTCTCAAATATGAAACGGAGATCAATGAAAAGACCGCCGAGCTTGCGTATTGGAAAGAACAAAGTGCTCTGCAAGGCAATGAAACGCTCGCGGAAGATATCCGCATGAGAGAAATGGAATTGCAAAATCTCATTGCTTCCATGACCGAGAAAAAATTGACGGCTACCCGTCTGATCGACAGCATGAGCGATCCCGTCGGACGCGCCGTTTTGCGCCGCCGTTATATTCTTTGTGATACTTGGGCGAAGATCGCAAGTGCTTGCGGCAGAATGAGCGAGCGGAACGCACATTATATCCACGATCAGGCTTTGCTTGATTTTGAAAAGATCTTTTGCGGCGGCTGAGCCGTTTTTATTAAACCTTGTTCGCGAACGGATGTTTGAGTTTTGCTCTGTTTGAAAAAAATTACAAAATTTTAAAAAACTTTCCAAAAACCTATTGACTTTTATGAGTGAGTGTGATATTATATATTCGTTTGTGAGTCTAAATTCGGAGGGTTTTTAAAATGGCACATTCGATCAGAACGAAGCATATTCACGTAAGCCCGAAAAAATCGGGTCGCTTCTCCATTGCTCCCGGCGCACTCCTTCACACGGCTGCTTCCGCTGTCCGTACGTTCGTACGTCAGAATACCGTCCTTGCGATTGCTCTGGCGGTGGCATTTGTCACGTCCATCGTGATTCCACCCGATGCCGAGTATCTCGGTTATTTTGACCCCAAGACACTCACTTGTCTTTTCTGTACGCTCGCTTGCATCTGCGCTCTCCGAAACATTCGCTTTTTCGTTACACTCGCAAGACGCATCATCATGCTTTGTAAAAATGCAAAGCTCTGCGTCCTTACTCTTGTGTACATCACCTTTATCGGTTCGATGTTTCTTGCTAACGATATGGCCCTTCTCACTTTTTTGCCGCTTGGATTTATGGTTTTGCAGTCGGCAAAGCAAGAGAAGTATATGGCATTCACGTTCGTTATGCAAAATATTGCCGCCAACCTCGGCGGTATGCTGACACCGTTCGGCAATCCTCAAAACCTTTATATACATTCTTACTTTGATATCCCCACAGGCGAATTTATGAGCATCATGGCGCTTCCTTTCGTGGTTTCGATCGCGGTCATCACGCTTTGTTGCCTGATTTTCGTCAAAAAAGAGCCTTTGACTATTGAAAACGATGACGTTACGATCAATCGTCCCCGCGCTTTGATCTATCTTGTGCTTTTCGCACTTTCCATTGTCATCGTATTTGAAACCGTTCCTTATTGGGTCGGTTTGGTAATCGTACCGCTTGTGCTCATGTTCCTTGACAGAGATGCGCTGAAAAAGGTCGATTATCCGCTTCTTCTTACATTCTGCGCGTTCTTTATTTTCGCGGGCAATATGGCAAGAATTCCTATGGTTAAAGAGTTGTTTAGCTGGCTTCTTGAGAAAAATACACTTCTCGTCAGCGCGTTCTCCTGCCAATTCATTAGTAATGTGCCAAGTGCCGTTCTGCTTTCGCAATTCACAGATAATTACAGAGAATTGCTTCTCGGCGTGAATATCGGCGGCGCGGGTACGCTCATTGCGTCCCTTGCAAGTTTGATCACATTCCGCGAATATACGAAGCATTATCCCGAAAAAACAGGAAAATATATCGCCCTTTTCTCTGTTTGCAATTTCGGTATGCTTGCGCTCCTTCTCGGCGTTGAAAGCCTTTGGCTTGCTTTGATGGGCTGATTTTTTATAGATCGCAGGATTTCCTGCTTCAGTTCCGCCGTTGTATAACTGCGGATGCATATAGATAGTGAAAAACACCGTCTTTCCGACGGTGTTTTTGCGTTTTACGGCATTTGCAGGGCTGACTGCCCCTGTGCCTCGATTATTTGATGTTTAGATCAAATGCAAAGAGAAATTCCTTTTCCGTGAAGGCAAAGGGCGCTTTCGCGCGGTGACCGCAGCTATTTGAGCCGAGACCGCAGACCTTATAGTTAATGAGAAGATAGGTATGTGTGGAGGGAGTCAGTTCCCAATTGTGATTTGCTTTTTCGAGGTCTTCGATGCTGTAATGCAATGCGGAGAATTCAAAGCTGTCGCCGTCAATGCGGAGGGTATCGTTTTCAGAAGAAAGGGAAACGTATTTTGCGTCAACGTGGTTTCCGCATTCCTGAGGCATGATCATATAGCCGAGTTCTTCCGCTTCGTCTGTAACGGTCGTGCGGAAAATGCTGTGATATGCGTGATTTTGGATATCCGTATAGCAGGAACGGGGGCCTTTTGCGAAATATTCGAGGTTTTCAAAGCCGTCCACGGTTTCGAGCTGCATTGCAAAACGGGGAATTTGTTCGATCCATGCCTGTTCGGGCTGTTTGGCATCGACAAAAACGTGCAGACCGTTTGCATCGATGGTATATCTGATGGTGAGTTCAAAGAGTGGAACGAGTGCTTTGGAAGCAAAGATTCCCGTCATGGCAACCGTGAGGGTGTCACTCTGCTGTTCGACCGTGTAATTGAACGTATACATTCTTGCGCGGGGAATATCGAATTGGGTACGCCAACGGTTTTTGATATTCATATCGTTATCTGTCGGTGCGCGCCATGCTGTCCATTTTGTCGGTGCGGAAAGGAGCTCTTTACCGTCTTTTTTCATAGAGAGGAATGCCGCGTCGGTCAGGCGGAGGGTATATTCGTTTGCACCGCAAGTGATAAAAAGGATTCCGTTTTCTTCTGTGCAAGTAACGATTGCGCGTGGGACTGCCTTTTGTTCAGAAACGATCTCCGTTTCGATGGGAAGCTCTGTAAAGGATGCTTCATAGCCTGATTCGGCATACCACGTTGCATTTTGATAAGTCGTATGGATGACGATATAGCAAGGCAATTTGGATGTTTTCGGGAGTTCGGGGAGCTTGACGGTCATTTCCGCATGGGGTGTAAGGTCGATATCAAGCGAGCCTGTCATGAGAACAGTATCGCCGTCCTTGACTTCATAAGAAAGGTCGTACATATCTTTGATATTTGTGAAATCCGTACGGTTGATGAGGCGGATGATACCGTTTTCAGCATCAGCCCAAAAGATCTGAACGGGTTCCATTGCTTTTTTCAAGGAATAGAGAGAAGTATGGGGGATAAGATCGGGAGAGCAAAGTCCGTCGCAGCAGAAATTGCTGTCGTGCGGATATTCGCCGTGGTCACCGCCATAGGTGTAACCTTCTTTTTCGAGGATCGCATGATCTTTCCATTCCCAGACGCAACCGCCGCAAAGACGAGGGTATTTATAGAAAAGTTCCCAATATTCTTCGATGGAACCGGGACCCATACCCATTGCGTGTGCGTATTCGCAGAGATAATAGGGGCGTTTATCGCTTTTTTCGTTAATACCTTGTTTTTCAACGGTTTCAAGCGTTGCGTACATTTCGCTTTCAACGTCAACGCAAGGATGCGCAGAAATAAATTCTTCTTCTGTCCAACGCTGAACACCGCTGTACGTGCCTTCATAATGAATCAGACGTTCGGTATCACGGGAACGGATATAATCGGACATTAGGACGTGATTTTCACCGAAATGGCTTTCATTGCCGAGCGACCAGAAGATGATGGACGGGCTGTTTTTATCACGTTCCAAAGTGCGTACCATACGGTCGAGATAAGAATTTTTCCAGAGAGGATTGCCGGAAATGAGTGTGGAGGGATTCATATTGCGAACGACACGTTCCGTACCGTGTACTTCAAGGTCACATTCATCAACGACGTAGAAGCCGTATTCGTCGCAAAGCTCATAGAAGCGGGGATCGTTCGGATAATGCGAGGTGCGGATGCAGTTGATATTATGCTTTTTCATCTGTGTGAGATCTGCCATCATATCGTCCATTGTGACGGTATAACCTGTTGTTGCGCTTGTATCGTGGCGGTTGACACCTTTGAGCTTGACGGGAACACTGTTGATGAGAAGTTCACACTGATTGCTGACGGAAATGCTACGGAAACCGATTTTTTTGCGGATGTATTCGCCGTTCGCTTCGATCACGAGGGTATAGAGGTTTGGTGTTTCCGCGGTCCAGAGGCGCGGATTTTCGACCTTCAGAGAGGGAAGTGCGGTATCGCCGTCATAGAGTGTCGCTTTGATTTCTTGGGGTTTGCCGACATAGGAACAGGTATAAGAAACTTCGCCGTTTACGTTTGTACGGATATCGAGGTCAAAGATATGATCTTCGGGACGGGAGATCAGCCATACGGAACGGAAGATGCCGTTATAACGGAAGCAGTCCTGGTCTTCAAGATAGGTTGCGTCGCTATATGTGAAAACAACGACGGTGATCTCATTATTGCCTTCCTTAACAAAATCAGTCAGTTCAAATTCCGCGGCAAGACGGGAACCTTTTGACATACCGACATATGTGTCGTTTACATACAAAAGGAACATGGAGCAAACACCGTCAAACATGATATAAGTACGTTCATCGGTATTTGTTACCGTGAAATTTCTGTGATAGACACCGACGGGGGAATCCATCGGGACGTGTGGCGGCATAAAAGGAATCGGATAAGCGACGTTTGTATATTGCTTCTGTCCAAAGCCGTGGCATTGCCAGCAGGCAGGGACGGGCATGGTGTCGGGATAAGTGATCTCTGCTACATTCTCGGGGACTTCGGGAATCGTTTCATAATAACGGAAATCCCATGTGCCGTCAAGGCTTGTCATACGGTTTTCGGTAAAAATCCCATCAGCGTAAGGAACGTAATACGCGCGGGCAGTCAAGCGGTTTTCGCACGGTAATTCGGGATTCATCCATCTTTTTGCGTTCATGATAAGTTGTCCTTTCTTTGTTTTATTGGGGAGGCTCTTTTTGAAAAAAGAACCTCCCCAAACCCCTCCGCAAAAACTTTTATAGAGGATAGGGAGTTCAATGTATATTATAAATTTTTTTCGTCTTTGTGTCAACATCTTTCGCATTTATTGCAATTCGGATTTTTTTATGATATAATCGTTATATGAGAAATATGGAGGTATGGTATGAGCAGAAAAAAGAAACGTGGGGCACAAAAGCCGCCGCTTTCGGCGCTTGATAAAAATATTTATTGGATTCTCATTTGGTTGAATCTGGGAATTGCTATCCTGTTTTGGATTGGCTTCGGTTTTTGGATTCCTCGTGAGGTCGGTTTTTCCGAGGCAGGTGTGGTTGCTTGTTCGGAACAATGGGGTGTGCTTGCATCGCTGTACGTTGCACTCTTTGGGTGGCTGACATTCACGATCATTCTCTCGTCGGGACTTGATAAAAAGCAACCGATTTTCGGAAATAAAGCGGCAAAGCCTTTGGTGCTTCAGCCGATGCTGACGGTTTATCCGCTTATTTCAAAAGAATTCTGGCAGAAGATGACGAGAAGGACGAAAGAGAAAATAATCACCATCGGTATCGTACTTGCGGTGTTGCTTTGCGTTTGCATTACGATTCTGTGGCTTAGTTTTTATCCTCGTACGGTGCTTTATGAGGATATGCATATGGAACGCTACGGCATTACCAATCAGATGACGGATATCAGACATCTCGATACAGCAGATTCGATTACAATAGCAATCGAACGACACACAAGCGGGGGAAAAAGTCACAGAACGTATTACGATTTATATTTGCGTGCTTCTTTCGGAGAGGAATCGTATGATTTTGAGACAGATGAATTTGAAAAAATGAGCGATGTGGGTGCGTTACGCTTTCTGATTTCTGTCAGGGAACGCTATGGTTCTCGTATAAATATCACAGGTGCAGATATGGCACAGACATTGATTCGCACTAAAAAGTGGGGTTCAGAGGAAAAGGCGTTGCTTTATGAACTTTTTGATTTAAAATGAGGTGATTTTATGAAAAAATTGGGAAAGATTTTATATTACATATTGGCAGGCGGACTTGCGCTTTTTGCCATTGGTTATTTGGTTTATGAGATTGTATGGAAGGGTATTTTGGATGTCAGCAATATTATGAGAACGCTTCTGATCGTCGCGACGATGATTCTTGCGATTTACCGTGTGGCAAGCGGAACGGGCAGAGGAAAAAAGAAACATTCCGAGCAGTTTTTCAGAGATCATTACGGTCAGCATATCGGCAGAGCGTTTATTATTCCTTCAAAAGCAAGCAAAAAGTTTTTTGCGGCACTTGAATATTATCAGTATAATCAGCCGTCAAAGCTCGTGGATGCGATGCGTGAGCTGGAATCAGCTTGTACGAACAATGACGAGCGTTTTGCCGTTGTGTTTTTCAAGGCATTGGGTTATGATGCAATGAAATCGTATGCGAATGCGGCAGCGGCTTACGAAAAGGCTTTGCTTTATCGTGAAGATTCCACAGCGGCTTCCAATGCGGGGAGTTGTTATCAGAATCTCGAAGATTATGATCGGGCAATCGATACGTATCTTTTTGCGATCAAGATTGAGCCTGATAATGCGTATCCTTATAACAATCTCGCACAGCTTTATAACCGTAAAGCAGAATATGAGAAAGCACTTTTTTATGCGGAAACGGCAATTGAAAAGAAAGAAAATTTCCGTCAGGCTTATTCCGCAAAAGCGGTCGCTTCCGCTATGCTTGGAGATTATGAAGAATTTGAAGATGCCGCACGTAAATACGTTCTTTACGGCGGTGACAGAAATGCGCTGACCGTGCATCTGAAACAATTGGGGTCGGATATGGTATAATAAAAAACGCAAGCGGCTGCTTGCGTTTTTTGTTATTGGTTTAATAAATGATCTGCCCGCTCTGCATAAAGGCGCGTGGTTTCGGTCATTTGAATGGCTTCCGTATTGGGATCATCCGATTTGGTATCAAGGAAAGTGAATGAGCCGAACAGGCACAATATGAGGGAGATCAGGATACCGATCACGATATTTTTGACGCAGTTTTCTTTTTTGGAAGAAAGATAAAGTCCGTAAACAAACGATGCGATCGGGAAGATCAAAAATGCGAAAAACGTCCACATATTCTGAAAGGATGCGCCGTTCATTTTCCCGAGAAGCGACGTACAAAGATAGGCACCGATCGGCGCAAGCAATGCCGCGAAGAACAAAAGCCATGCGATCACGGGCGATGTTTTCGGTTGTTTACGAGGAGCTGTTTTCTGAGCGGGAACGGTATTTTCAAAAATTTTGGGAATCAGGGAATCTTTTTTTAAATATTTTTTGAAGATGATATGTTGTTCATTGGCATGGATAAAGCTATAATGATCGGGAAAAATCTGAACGGATTTGATATCGGAATATTTTATTCTTCTCAGATAGTACAGTTTATCATCGCGGATTAAACGCAGAATGATGCAATCTCCATAGATTTCGTAATGACATTCAGTCATGAGGCGAATTTCTTTCATGGTTCCCCATGATTTTTTATGGCGGCGCAAAGTTGCAAAATAAATGATTGTCAATGTGAATGACATTCCGAATGCGAAATAGACAAAAGGCTCGATCTCATCGTGTATGACAAATTTCAGGATCGTTATCTGAATGATGAAAAGCAAAGAGAATGCAAGCCATACAAAAAAATTGAGTCGGATAGGTTTTCTGACTTTTTTATATAATATTTCGATATCATTTTCCGAAAAACGAAAGCTATGTATTTCTGCAGGGATCTCTTCATTATGGATTTTTTCTTCTTCCATTTTTTTACACTCCTTTTGAAAATGACAACGCGCTAACATATCCATTATATCATAAAAATATCTGTTTTGTAAATAGCTTTTAAAAATTGTTTACAAAGTTCTCCCATTTATACAAAAAAATTTTGTGAACTTCTGATAGATTGCCTATTGAAAAAGCACAAAATATATGCTATAATGAAATCACAAACAAGGAGGTACAGACCAATGAAACTCTAAACCTTCCGTCCAACAAATTTTTTATAAGAGGTACGGACCAATGAAATTCTAAGTTTTTACCCCACGTTCTGATCCTTATTAAAAAAAGCATATTTCTTTCAAAATCAATTTGAACAAATAAAAAACCTGAACAAACACGGCGGTGTAACGCTTTACATAGATGGATTGTACGGATTTTGAATTTGTAAAAATAGATGGAACCTTTAAAAATTTTGGAGCTGTTCAAATTTATTTCTGAAAGATGTATTCGCTTAAAACCGGTTTTGGATCAGCCAAAATTTCGCCTTTTATAACGGAAAAACAAACCGAAAAACAAGTGGACTCTCATTAGAGAGAAAAAAGAAAGAAAAAGAGTGTTTAAGACGTTGTTGATGATGTGAAAAAAGGCAGACTACGAAAGAGAGGATAACCAAATGACGTTAGATATCAAAATCGAGCAGAAATGACCCTTGATTGCAAGAAAGAAAAGCAGTCAAGGGTCATTTCTATTTTGTTTTGATTTTTTTGTACGATCGGGAAAATATTACCCGCTTTGTTGAAATTTCAACATACTTTTTTGAATAAACGTGTTATGATATAGACAAAGAATAAAGCAAGTATTTCACATGGGAGGAAATATAAAATGACAAGAAATATGAAAGCTCTTTTTAATCTCGGTTACGGTCTTTACGTTGTAACTTCTCACGACGGCAAAAAAGATAACGGTTTGATCGTGAATACCGTCATTCAGGTGACAAGCACACCCGAGCGTGTGGCGGTGACGATCAATAAACAGAATTATTCGCATGATATCATCAAAGAAACCGGTAAAATGAATGTCAACTGTCTGACGGTGGAAGCACCATTCAAGGTTTTTGAAGCGTTTGGTTTTGTCAGCGGCAGGGATGTTGATAAATTTAAAGATTGCAGTCCGCTCCGCTCGGAAAACGGTCTTGTGATTCTGCCGAAATATATCAATGCATATATGTCGCTCACGGTGGAACAGTATATCGATCTCGATACACACGGTATGTTTATTTGTTCCGTAACGGAAGCGGATGTTGTTTCCGATAAAGAAACGATGACTTACACATATTATCATAAAAACGTGAAACCAAAACCCGAAACCAAACGTGTCAAAGGTTACGTTTGCAAGATCTGCGGTTACGTTCATGAAGGTGAAACGCTTCCCGATGATTTCATTTGTCCGCTTTGCAAACACGGCGCAATCGATTTTGAACCGATTCAATAAAGTTAATAAAAGAATAAAGACTTTGAAAGGAGAATGATTATGACATATTGGAAAAATAAAACCGTTTTGATCACAGGCGGCGGTTATTCCGTACTTTCCGACGGCAGATGCGGTTCGATCGGTTACGGTATCGCAACGGCATATGCAAAAGAAGGCGCAAATCTCGTGATTACGGGACGCAACGTATCCAAACTTGAAAAAGCCAAAGAGGAATTGGAACGTCTTTACGGTATTCAAGTTCTTGCGATTCCTGCGGATGTATCTGCGGGCGCAGATAATGAAACAGTCGTGAAGAACGTCGTGGAAAAGGCGATCGAGACTTTTGGTGCGCTCCACGTTCTCATCAACGTTGCACAGGCTTCCGCTTCGGGTGTGCCGATTCAGGACCATACGACCGCACAATTTGATCTTGCGATGTATTCGGGACTTTACGCGACGTTCTATTATATGAAGGCTTGCTATCCTTATCTCAAGGAAACAAAGGGTAGTATCATCAATTTTGCATCGGGTGCGGGACTTTTCGGTAATTACGGTCAATGCTCCTATGCGGCAGCAAAAGAAGGTATCCGAGGTCTTTCCCGTGTTGCCGCAACCGAATGGGCAAAAGAGGGTATCAATACGAATGTAATTTGTCCTCTTGCATGGACGGCACAGCTTGAAAATTTTGAGAAGGCATATCCCGAAGCATTCAAGGCAAACGTAGAAGTGCCGCCGGCGGGTCATTTCGGCGATCCCGAAACGGAGATCGGCAGAGTTTGCGTTCAGATCGCTTCTCCCGATTTCAAATATATGAACGGTGAAACACTCACGCTGGAAGGCGGTATGGGTCTTCGTCCGTAACGAAGGTCGGGCGGCTGCCCGAACCTGCTTTAAGGGGACTTTTTGAAAAAAGTCCCCTTAAAAATTCCTCAAAAACTTTTTATGTGGTGCGTTTCAGTTTATTTTGTGCGGAAATGCGGGTGTGTGGCTTGACCGAGGGAAAAAAGGGTGTTATAATAAAAATATATTCATTTGTTAAGGAGAATTTTTATGGCGAAAACTATTCAGGAGATTATGGATCTCATCAAGGAAAAAGGCATTAAGATGTTGGATTTCAAGATGGTCGATATCAACGGCGGTTACAGACACGTTACCATTCTTGCCGAAAATTTTTCGGAAGAAACCATGAAGAACGGTATCGGTTTTGATGCTTCCAATTATGGTTATGCTGTGGTGGAAAAGAGCGATATGGTCTTCATTCCCGATCCCGATACGGCGGTGATCGATCCTTTCTGTGAGATTCCGACGCTTTCTATGACGGGTAACGCGATGCTCATTGACAATCCTGAAAACCGTCCGCTTCCGCAATATCCGCGTAATATCGTGCTTGCCGCGGAAAAATATATGAACGATCTCGGCATTGCCGATACGATGCTCATTTTGCCTGAATTTGAATTTTATCTTTTCGATCAGGTCGGTTGGGAAGTCAGCGGCAGACACATCGGTGTGACGATGGATGCGAAACAATCGTATTGGAATAGCGGCACGGAAGGTAAGGGTGTCGTCGTTCCGAAGCAGAAGAATTATCACATCGCAAAACCGTTTGACGTGGCGTATGAATGCCGCAGCGAAATGTGTCTTCTGATGAAGGAAATGGGCATTGAGATCAATTATCATCATCCCGAGGTTGCCGCTTCGGGACAGTTTGAGATCGAACCCCAGCTCGGCAAGATGTCCACGATGGCAGATGCGACGATGATGATTAAATATATTATTCATAATACCGCGCTTAAGCATGGGCTGACAGCGACTTTTATGCCAAAACCCATCTATGGTGAAGCGGGCAGCGGTATGCACGTTCACATTCAACTTTTCAAGGATGGCGAGCCTGTTTTCTCCGATGACAACGGTTACGCGCATCTCAGCGAAACGGCGCATTATTTTATGGGTGGCTTGCTGAAGCATATTGCATCTCTTTGCGCGCTGACGAATCCCAGCACGAACTCCTTCAAACGTCTGGTTCCCGGTTTTGAAGCGCCCGTTACGGTTGGTTATGCAACGTCCAATCGTTCTGCGGTTATCCGTATTCCTGCGTACGCAAAATCGCCCGATAAGCGCCGTTTTGAGCTTCGCAATCCCGATGCGACTTGTAATCCTTACTTCTGTTATGCGGCGATTCTGATGGCAGGTCTTGACGGTATCAAAAATAAGATCGATCCGCACGCAAACGGATGGGGTCCTTACGATATGAATCTTTATCACCTCAGCGATGAGGAAAAAGCAAAGCTTCATCATTTGCCCACGTCGCTTCCCGAAGCTTTGGATGCTCTCGAAGCCGATCATGATTATCTCACCGCGGGCGGTGTTTTCCCTGAAGAACTTCTCAAAAACTTTATCAAGGCAAAACGCGAGGAATGTGCGGAGCTTTCCAAGATTCCGCATCCCGCTGAATTTGAAAAATATTATAATCTTTAAGTGGGCAGTGCCCACACCCCAATTCTCGCCTTTTTGAAGTTTTTCCGCATCCGACCACAGCAAAACGGCGAGGTCGATTCCCCGCAATTTCTTGTGCAATAAAAAAGAGGGCAGTGCCCACACCCCAATTTGTGGAGAATAAAAATTTACACAAATAAGCCTTCTCCTTTGGAGAAGGTGCCGAGTTTACGAGTCGGATGAGGAGAGCATTTTTTTAGCTAAAATCAGATTTTGCTCCCCTCATCCGTCTTTTTGCTCCGCAAAAATCCACTGTCTTGTTGCAACTCGGGTACATTCCACTCAAATTCTCTTTTTAAGGGATGGAAAATCAGAGGCATATCTGGTATCATTTTGGCAAGAAAGGTGGTGAACACAATGATGAATAATTACGATATCGGCAATTTTATCGGAATGAAGCGGAGAGAAAAAAATCTGACACAGGAGCAGCTTGCAGAACAGTTGGGTGTATCCAATAAGACGGTTTCAAAATGGGAAACAGGAAAATGTCTGCCTGATTATGCAGTGATTGATTTGCTGTGTAAAGAATTAGACATTAGTATATCGGAACTGCTTGAAGGCAAAAAATCTGATTGCGTAAGCGTGATCGATAATGAACAATATCGGTTATTATTATATAAAACGCAACAGATGGAGAATAAGATGCATAAAATGGAAAAAGAAAAATCCGCAAGTGTTGCAACGGGAATTACATTTGGTAGCGCATTGGCAATGGTCATCAGTTATGTAAATTGGCATTCAGTCGGCTGGGCGATCCTTCACGGTATATTAAGTTGGGGATATGTGCTTTATTATATTATCAGATATTAAAATCAGAAAGATAAAAAGTTTCAAGAATAAGCCTGAAGCCTTCTCCTGCAGGAGAAGGCTTAAAAACTGATTTTAGTTCTTGCAGATCTTATCGAAAATAGGTTCAAGGGTTTTGCGGATTTCTTTTGTCATGTGATAAAAGCCGCAATCGTTTGGATGGATATTATCAACGGTGCAGGCGAAGGGGTCGCTTTCGACATAGAAATTTTCTCCGCTGATGAGGTATACGTTTTTATCGCCGTTTCGGAGCGCATTTTCGTAAGTTGCACGGATGACGGCGAGGCGTTTTTCGCTGTCCTCACGTTTGATTTTATAATTGGGATTGGACATCATGATGATGGGCAGATCGGGATTTTTTTCGCGGATGATCTTGAAGAATGGCTCATGGGTCTGTGCGAGATATTCGGCATCGGGTGCGTTATAGTCATAGTCCATAACGAAAATGCTCATCGGTACAGATGCGATAAATTCCGCCATTTCGGGCTCGCCCTTAGCACTTCCTGAAAAACCGAAATTGATATAATCCATATTGAGCTGACGGGAAAGTGCGGCGTTATACGCATTACCGACACGGCTCGCGCAACCGCCTTCTGTGATGGAGGAACCGTAAAAAATAACGGGTTTTTCGTTTCTGTATGGTGTGGGCGCTTCGATATCTGCGTCATCATCGATGCCGATATAGACGTTATCGAGTATCTCGTTTTTCGGCATATAGATCGTGAAATCCTTCATTTCGCCGTCAAGTTCAAAGGTCTTTTCGGAACGGTTGGGGTCTGAACCTCGCCAGCCTGTCGGAAATACACTTCCGAGATAATTGCCTTCCGTGCGGTCACCGATATAGATATCAAGTCCCGAGGATGCGATCTGTGTTGCCGCATAGTCACGGATAAAGGTTTTGGAAATGAGCTTGACATAAAGATTTTTCGTATTGGTACGGAAACATACTCTGCCGCCCGTGCTTCTGCTTCCGAACTGGCGAAGCTGGGGCATTTTTTCCATCACTTCTTCGGGAAGGCGCATCATACTGCCGTTTTGATAAAAATTTATCAGTCCGAAGACGCGGATGGGGCTGTCTTTACATTCAAAATTTTTCATGGATAGCACTCCTTACAAAAAAATTCTTTGCTTACAGTATAAAGGGATTTGAACGGAAAATCAATTGAATTTATCAAATTTTTCGCTTTTTTACAAAAAATAGGATAGATGTTTGATTGACAAAGAAAAAAACGGATGTTATCATGAAAGCATAAAAATTGATTATGGAGGAAGCTTATGAACGGTTATCAAAGACAAGTGGATTTTCTGGATTGGGAATTCGGTGTATTTTTTCATTTCGGTATTCGCTCTTTTTATCCTGGTCACAGGGATTGGGACGGTATTGAAATGCCTGCAGAGGGATTTAATCCCGCTTCACTTGATTGCGAACAATGGATTCGGATTTCCAAAGAGGCGGGTGCAACGTATGCCATTATGACTTGCAAACATCACGACGGTTTTGCTCTTTGGCCTTCGGCGCAATCCCGTTATAGCGTGGCAAATACGCCTTGGAAAGATGGTAAAGGGGATGTTGTGCGTGAATTTACGGATGCTTGCCGAAAATACGGGATGAAGATCGGTCTTTATTATTCGCCGGCGCAATGGGGCAGTCATGCGATTCCTTTTTCCAACGCAAAAGAATATGATGATTATTTCATTTCGCAAATTACGGAGCTTTTGTCGAACTATGGAAAGATTGATTATCTTTGGTTTGACGGTTGCGGTTCGGAAGGGCATGAATATGATAAAAAACGTATCGTTGCGGAAATGGAACGCTTACAGCCTGCGCTTCTGACCTTCTGCGATCCCGAGTGGGCACAAGGGATCCGTTGGGTCGGTAATGAGGATGGTTATGCTTCGCTCAATAATCCTCTCGTGGTTTCGGGGGTGGATTATTCCGAGCTTTCCAAGGAAGAACAGAAGCTCTCTCACGCGCTCTTTTTGCCGAGCGAATGTGATTGCAAGATCAGAGCGACTTGGTTTTATGATCTGAATGAAGATACGCTCAAGAGTGTGGATGAGCTTTTCGGTATGTATGAAATGTCTGTCGGTCGAGGTTCCAATTTCCTTTTGAATATCGGTCCCGATAACAGAGGTCTTTTGCCCGATGCGGATGCAAAACGACTTCTGGAGCTTGGAGAAAAAATCCGCGCTTCGTTCGGTACGCCGCTTGCATATACAGAACCTCAGAGAGATGGTGATATTTATACGATAGTACATACGGAGAAGGATGATCGCGATTGGCGTTTGCCCAAGGAAAGCAGGCTTTCCAACTGTCTGATGTTAAAAGAAGATCTGACGAACGGTCAATCGATCTGTTCTTTCAGAATTTACGGTTATTTGCCGCATTATCAGCATAAAAAGGTCCTTCTTTTTGAGGGAAGGACGGTCGGTCATAAGGTTTATTGCCGTTTCGGTGCGATTCGTTGCTCCAAATTTGAGGTGGAAATTACCGATCATGACGGTGATTATGCTTTGACGGATATCAAGGCTTTCTATATCCGTTAAAAAAGGGGGTATTATGTTAAATCAATTATTCAAAAGTATCATCGACAGCGACCGTGCGCCGATCGTGGTCTGCGATATGGATTCCGTCGTTGTTTATATGAATCCTGCATCGATCGCAAGATATCACGTTGACCTGACGGGGAAGAACATTCAGTTATGTCATAATGCCGAATCTAACGCAAAGATCGAAAAGGTGCTTTCATGGTTTGCGAAAAGCAAAGAGAATAACGTCGTTTATACATCGCGCAACAATAAGGAAAATAAGGACGTTTATATGGTTGCGCTTCGCGATGCGGACGGCAAGTTGATCGGCTATTATGAAAAACATGAGTACCGTAACAGAGAAACAAGGGGGCTTTACGAAATGTAGAAAAACGCAAGGATTTTTCCTTGCGTTTTAAGCTGTTTATATTAGAATCCTTGAATTTCTCGGCGCAGCTTCATGGCGAGGACGGGATTGCGCGTTGTGATATTGGCAACACCCATGCGAAGAAAAAGACGGAGAAAATATTCTTTATCCACCGTCCATGCGGAAAAAGCAAGACCGTTTTCGATGAGTTCACGGTTATTTTCTTCTGTAATCATACAGTAAGCGACGTTAAGGAATGGGCTTCCGTCTTTCTTGTTGTCAGCGATACCGTCCGGAATTTCCATGCCGGGCCACATACTGCGCCACATATCTGCACCGAATGAAAGCGCGAGCGCACGGTCATTGTTGCAAGCCCCCGTGAAGATGATGCGGTTTTCCAAAGGAAATTCCTTTGCGAGCGACATGACGGGTTCAATGAGTCCTTCCGTTTTAACGTCGATATTCATATGCAGATTTTCTTCGGGGGCGATCATTTCAAAACATTCGCGGAGCGTGATGCAAGTGCTCGGGTCTTCGGGTTCATCATGGGATAAAAGAAGCACGCCGTCAATCATACGCACGTCAAATTCAATCATTTCAGACCCCGATGCGATGGCTGCAAGAATGTGTTCTCGGCTGTTTGGCGACGTTTTTTCACAGCCCGAATGTGCGGTGATGACCGTTTTTCCTTGTTTCCAGACTTCAGATGGTGCAAATCGTTTCATATTCAGATATCTCCTTTATCATTCTTCGTCCTCGATCACGAGGCAATTGATCGTTCCCGAATAGGCGGTGCAAGCATCAATGGCAATGATACCATCGGCAAAATAAGGCGAAACATCTGCATCCGGACCGAACGGTGCGCTTTTTCCTTCATATACAGCATGACCGAAAGAAGAATGCCAATGTCCGCAGACGATTGTTTTGCCTTCCTCAATGATGCCCGCATGGGCAGCTTCCATACCGTTTGTCCAGCGCGCTTCATTCCATGCTTCAGGGGAGGCATTTCTCCAGGCTTCCATTGGAATATATTGTTGATAATCCGAAAAAACGCGGACCGTCCTGCAAGGGATCCAGCCGTGAACGAAGATGTAATTCTTTGTTTCAAAATAATCGATCATGGAGGGAATGATTCTTGTCAGATAAGGGGTATTTTTCATTTGTTTGATTACGGGATCGGGAATGGAATCAAACCAACGGGTATCTTTACGGATCAATTGTTTTGCGGTGTCAACGGTGCCGTTGCTTCGGTGATACGAATACAGAACGGGTTTGCCGTATTCCATATCTTCCAGCATTTTCAGCATCAGATCTTCATGATTGCCGCGTATCAGAATGACTTCATCTTTTCGCATCAATTCAAGAATAAAATCCTGTAGTTCACGAGCTTCTTCTCCGCGGTCGAAAAGATCGCCGCAGATGATGAGTTTATGCGGTTCGGTATCGGTGAAAAATCCTTTTTCCGTCAGCGTTTGTTTTAAGATCGAACAGAATCCGTGTGTGTCCGATACGACGTAATATTTCATCTTTGATCATCTCCGTTTGCTGATATCCTTATTTTTATTATACCGCAATATGTGGAATTTTGCAAGGGGGATATACTTGATTTCATAGATCGGATATGGTAAAATAAAGGTGTTTTATCGGAATCTCTTGAAAAGGGGTGGAGTTTATGAAAGAAAACGCAAGGGCGGTATTGATTACGGGGGCATTCGGTGGTATGGGACGCGCTACGGCGGAATTTCTTAAAGAAAATGGATTTCTCGTATTTGCTCTGGACAAAACGGTTGGAAATGCGGATGAAAATATCATTCCGATCGAAGCGGATATCACTTCGGAAGAAAGTATCCGGGCGGCTTTGGAAACGGTACGGAAATATACGGACAAATTATATGCCGTGATACACTTTTCGGGCATTTATATGCTCGATTCTCTGATCGAAATGGAAGATGAGGATTTTTGCCGTATCTTCAACGTCAATCTGCGCGGGGCGTTTCTGGTCAATCAAATATTTTTGCCGCTTTTGTCCGATGGAAGTCGTATCATCATCACGACGAGCGAGCTTGCACCGCTCGATCCGCTTCCGTTTACGGGGATTTATGCCGTGACAAAAAGTGCGCTTGATAAGTATGCATATTCGCTTCGGATGGAATTGCAATTGCTTGGAATTTCGGTTTCCGTACTTCGTGCGGGGGCGGTACAGACAAAAATGCTTGGGGTTTCCACGGATGCCCTTACCCGTTTTTGTGAAAAAACAAAGTTATATACCTGCAATGCGGAACGCTTCCGACAGATCGTTGAACATGTGGAAGCAAGATGTATTTCGACGGAAAAAATCGCGGAAAAAGTTGGACGGATATTGGTGCGGAAACATCCCTCGTTTGTTTACAACGTCAATCGCAATCCTTTGTTGCTTCTTCTGAACGTATTGCCGAAACGGTTGCAGCTTTGGATCATCAAAATGATTTTGAAATAATGGAGAGATCGATATGGAATTTTTAAAAGCGACGGCGGCGGATATTGCGGCGGTGGTGACGATCTACGATGCCGTCAGAAACAGTGAATTTTGCGCGTGGAACGAATATTATCCGACGCAGGAACACGCGGTACAGGATATGGAAACGGGCTGTTTATATGTTCTCAAAGAGGATGGGGAAGTGATCACTTGTGCTTCTGTCGAACCCATCGCCGAAGATGACGACCTGCCGTTCTGGAAGATCAATGACGGTACACACAGGGAGATCTCACGTGTTGCCGTTGCGCCCGGACATCAGGGGAAACGGCTTGCGGGGAAGATCGTCGGAATGCTTTTAGAGGAATTGAAACGAAACGGTGTTTCTTCCATCCATTTACTTGCCTCGAAGACCAATCCGCCCGCATTTCGTACCTATCGCGCGCTTGGTTTTGATTTTATCGGGGAATGTTATCGATATGGCACGGATTATTTCGTTTGTGAAAAAATATTGACGGATCGATGAAAAATGGAGGTATTTATGGAAACGGAAGAAAAGGATATGATTTTTGAAACGTGGTTTGCGGAAAATGAATTTTCTTCGGAAAGAGATCGTGATCTCGCAAAGCGGGCATATCATATGCTGATGGGGAATGTATATACGGAAGAACATTATTTATGGAGTCCTTTCCGTTGTCTTTCTCCCGGAAAGAAACATTTCTGCGGTATCTGGAATTGGGATTCGGCTTTTCATGCGGTCGGGCTTTCCCGTTGGGATACCGAGCTTGCAAAAGAAAGTATTCTTGGTTTTATACAATTTCAACGTGAGAATGGACTATTTCCCGATGTGATCTGTACGGATGGCAGAATCATTTCCGGTTTTTCCAAACCGCCTGTTTTAGCTTGGGCGACAACGCTTATTTATGAACGGGACGGACAGAAAGATTTTCTTGCAAAGACGTATCCCGTTTTCGTGAAGAACGTGAAATATTGGGAAGAAAACCGTGCGGACCGCGGTCTTTATCATTACGATGCGGATGATAAAGATTCTGACGATTATCTGCTTCACGTAAAATATGAATCGGGTTGGGATAATTCAGTGCGTTGGGACAAAGGTATCACGGAATATTATGCGATCGATCTCAATTGTTTTATGGTCATGTTTTATCGTGCGCTTGCCTTGATGGCTGACGTGCTCGGTCATTGCGAAGAAAAAAAGAGTTGGGAAGAAAAAGAATGTGCTTTGATCTCCCGTATCAATGAGGTCATGTGGGATGAAAAACACCGTTATTATGCCGATGCGAATCGCTTGACGGGTGAGGTTTCCGACGTTTTATCGCCTGCATCGTTCATGCCTCTTTATATCGGTATCGCGTCTGATGAACGCGCGGATGCGATGCGTATCATTGCCGAAGAACGCTTCAAAGGAAAAATGCCGACGGTCACGTTCGATCATCCTGCATATTCCAATGATTATTGGCGCGGTCCGACTTGGCTCAATGTTGCGTATTTTGCCGCGAAAGGTTTGAAAAATTACGACTTTTCCGTTGCCGATACGATCAGGGAATCGATACTGGATATGTGTTTTGCGGATAAGGACGGTATTTTTGAAAATTATGACTCTGTCACGGGCAAGGGGCTTTATTGCAATCATTTCAGTTGGAGCTCTGTTTTTATTCTGGAATTTATTTTTAATTTTTAAATGTGGTAAAAAGGCAATGCGGACCGCATTGCCTCAGCCTGTCCAAAAACCCCGTTTCGATTTTAGAAACGGGGTAAAATAATGCCCAGAAGATGAAGAAAGAGTCTCCGGTCTTGATGTGGAGAGCTAATTTTTTCAAATTCATGGCAGCAAATTTAAGCTTGACCCATTTTGTAACTTGGAGCAAGCCTCTGTGTTGAGTATAACGCATAGCGTGTTTTTCTTTGGCATCTGCAAAAACGCGCTCAATCGTTTCTTTGCGAAGTTCGTAGAGAGCAGCATATTTTGGAGTATGTCTGAAATCCTCAGCCATTTCCAAATAGTTTGACCATATGTGCCGAGCAACTGTTTTTTGGCAATTTTGGCTATGGGTACAATGGTCTTTTGAGGGGCAA
>JAFUQQ010000017.1 GCA_017472285.1 Clostridia bacterium
AGAGCCCTCACCTTTGGGGAGGGTGTCAAGGCAATTTGCCTTGACGGGTGAGGTTCTTGAACATAATCAAAGCAAAAAAGGTGATAATGGTGACAAAACCTCATCCGTCAGCTTCGCTGCCACCTTCCCCAAAGGTGAAGGTCTTGGCAAAATCTTCATTTTAGTTTTCTACATGAATTTTCATCGAACTCACATTGGCTTATATTTTATACAAAACGATCAAGGATCGCCTGTACGGTATCGGAAAGCTGTTTTCTGGAAGCATTGACGCTGATCGCATAAGCGGGGATCAGGTCGCGTCTTGCAATTTCCCTGAATCTTGCCTGTTCGGCAGGAGTCCAATCGTTGAGCATCGCATCACAGATCTGATAAAGCGCGGTTTTGAAGGCACACGTGCCGTCTTCGGAAAGATATTTCATCAGAAAAGGATGAAAATCTCTCTTATTACCGCAAGAACAGATCGTTTCGATTCTTTGCGCGGCAGAGATTTGCTTATTGCCCTTTTTCTTGCCGGGTTGATAAAGCTGTTTCAGGGTAGAGATCTCATTACCGGGATTCAAAGTTGCACCAACGTAAGGAATGATCTTTTCACCGGCATCCATATCCTTATCCGCTTCATCGCCGAGCGTCAGCTTGACTTCCCCCGAGCTGAGAAGCGCACCCGATTCATCCTGAAGCTCCGCCTGAATGGAAATCATAGAATCTTTATCGAAGCAAACCTTGAGATCGAGCAGATCGTTTTTAGAGCTTGCTTTGGAGAATTGGATGGAAGTGCGCGCAATGATGGGTGTGCTGCCGTCAATTTTTCTGATCTTGATCGGGATGGAAATGATCTTGGTGCCGGGTTTCAGACGCAGACGCTGAACTTTGGCATCGAAAGGAAGGACTTCGCCTCTTTTGATAAGCTGTTCATTCGCCCCCATAGCAAGACCGAGGAAAAGATCGTGATTCTGCTTGTATTCCGTCACGATCATCGGCGGAACAGGCACTTCTTCTTCATCGCTGATTTCGGTATTTCCGCTGTTCTGCATGATGGTCGCATAAGTAGCTGCACCGCACGCAACGGAAAGATCGGGATCGGCAATGGAAAGCACATTTGCGATACCATCAAAAAATTCCTGGAGTCTTTGTTTGATTAAGGGAAATTTGGTCATACCTCCGGCAAGAATCACCGCATCGGGACGGAAAATATCCTGAATGCCGCGTCTTCTATAATCCGCAGTCGCTTCTTTCAGGGCTTCCATAACGGGAGCGATGATATGGCGGTCTTTCGGATTCGGCGTATAAGTCATATAATCTTCAAAACGAAGCTGTCTTGCGAAAAGGGGTTCCACCATCTCCTTAAATTCTGTGATGGTGATCTCATCATAGTATTTGATATCATTGATAAGAACGGTGGAAAGAGAATAGATGTGTTCTTCTTCCTCACCAAACCAACTGTCGCCATCATCTTCGTCATTGCTAAGGGAGTTGCTCATATCAATCTTGAGCTTTTCTGCTTCCGTGCGGAGAAGATTCTTGATATGTACTTCCGAATCCTTCAAGCTCTTATACTGCACGGGTCTATCCTCAAATTTTTTCAGACAGCGTTCAAAAAGAATATCTGCGATCGTTGCATCAAATTCATCGCCCGCAAAATCCAATCTGGAAGGAGCAAGGTGTACGATCTCCAAGGATTTGCCGTCATTTCTCGGCGTGATCTCAAGACACTCAACGTCCAGCGTTCCCCCACCCATATCAAAAACAAGAACTTTCTTCTGCGAAGATCTCAGATCCAGAATGTCAGAGGGGATCTCATTATTCATGATCTGATTCGCGACGTGATACACAACAGCACCCACTTCTGAGATCAAAGTGACCTTATTTTTAAAACCTGCAAGCTGCGCGGCTTTTTTGGTCGCTTCCCTCTTGATGGAGTTAAATTTTGCGGGGACGGTAATGACGATCGGTTCTTCGCGAATATCGCGACCGATCGATTTTTTTGCGCTGATGACGATCTGTTTGAGAATACGCGCCTGTACCTGTTCAGGTGTTTTATCGGGTACGTCATCCGAAAGACCTTTCACTTTAGAGTTACCGACCTGACTTTTGACAGATTTCGAGATCAGACTGGAAAATTGATTATAATTCTGTACAGCATACGTGCCGACGACAACCTCTCTCCTTGAGACATCATAAAAGACAGCTGACGGCAAAAGATGCTCGCGTTTTGTGGTATAATAAAGTCCCATCGGAATATTATCATCGATAGGGCAAGCACAGGCTGTGATCTTGCCGTCTGCGCCGATTTCCGCGCGGGCAAGGATGGTATTGGTCGTTCCAAGGTCAATGGCATAACATCTCATAAAAAATATCCTCCTGAAAAAAATTTATTAATAGGGAAAATGCGGGAGATACCGCCGCTTATTTGCGGCGGTGGTTTTTCTTAATCTCTCCTGAGGGAGATTCTGTCGCAGACGGGATGGGTCTTGCGTTTCCCATTAGGTCTTCTTCATAGAAAATCGGCGCACTGATGGCTTTGTCACGATAGTTCCAACCGCATGAAACGACGCGCACGGTCACGATTTCACCTTCGCGCAAGGGTTCTTTGCGAGTAGGATGGGGTTCAAAATCCGCATTGAGCAGCTGTTCGCGCGTCAGCTTCTGAATGGAATTGGGCGGATATTTCGTTGCGGGCTGAATCTCCGCGTCACGAATGAATTGCAGGAATTTGGTCATCATCGAGCCGATACCTTCCAATTCGTAAGGCATACCGTTTGCTTTCTTGTATTCCTTGAACACTTTGTTCTGTACGTATACGGAATCGATGAGATAATCGTATTTTTTATTGTTGAGCTGTGCGAAAAAGGCAACGATCTCCTGAGAGAGCATCTCCTGAATCTTACTATCGAAGGAAGCATCGCTTTCTTCAACAAAGCGTTTGAACGTCTTCAGCTCATCCTGTGCAATGGTCAGTTCACGGCGCAAGGCATCCACCTCGCTGTTTTTTTCCGTATGGGTCTTTTTTCCCGCGTTTTCAATATCGAGCAAGATACTGCGAAGGATGCCGTTGAGCGTAACGTCGCAATCAACGATGGGTAAGCCGAGGAGTTTTTCACGCGCTTCCGAATCGCAGAACTGAGGAATAAATTCAAAAAGGGCAAAAAGGATCGCGCGTTTGCTACAAGGACCGACCTTTTCCGCTACCATATCCGCAGCACTCTGATGCGCTTCCTTGTCGTTTTCACTCATCGCGAGATAGACGCTTTCCGCCGCTTTATAGGCATGGGCAGCGATCTTGACGCGCATGGAGGGTTTTTCGATCTTCTGCTTGGATCCTCTGGTGCGGATATATTCATCGTCGAGCGCATAATCACAGAAAGGCGTGATACGTTCACGACATTCGGAGGGCTTCAGTTCAGGCTCGGAAAGATAGGCGCGCAGCATCAGGTTCTCAACGGTGATGATCTGCTTTTTGTGCGCCGTATAATCGCCGCCGAGCGCATTCAGAGCGTTCTTGTCGACGATCTCAAAGATGTGTCTGAGCATCAGCGGTGAAACTTCGCGCGTTTGAAACATTTTTTTCATAGTGGTGTTTCTCGCTTTCTTAAAAAAATAATATAAATACGGCTTGCGCCGAAAGGGTTAAAAAATATAGGACGCGCCGTTTTCGGTGTATGTAATCATGCTTTTCACACATTCTCCCGCGAGCGCTTTTTCCTCATCGGGAACGTTCGGGGTATGTACGACGAAAACGTTTTTCGCGTTGGTATTTTTGATTAGCTCCACAAGTCCCTGATACGAAGCGTGGATACTGAAATCGAAACGGGTACCATAATACTGACCGTTCTTGAAAGAGGTTATCAGGAAGGCCCTCTTTTCCTTGCGGGGATCGAAGTCCCTGATATTACGCACATTGGAAACGTCGATCGAGGGAGAGATCCTGACAAAATCGGTGACGAGCGTATAAAGCGCGCTATCCATGAAAATCGGCAGTCTGGGGATCTTTTTTTCCTGTTCCATCTGGTAGAGAAGACCGACAAGCTCCAGACTTTTCAGAGGGCTTGAGATCTTCATTGAGAGCTTAGGATGCGGTTTCATTTCGCTTAGTATCGCTTGCTTCGCGGCATCCGTCGCGTTGGTATAAGAGATATCTTTCTCTTTGCGTTGCTGATCGGCGTGCGTGGCGCAAAGGATCAGCGTGTCGGGGCGGATATCCTTCGGAAGTTCGTAAGGGTAGGTCAGTTGTGTCGAAAAATCTGCGAAATCGCCCGTATAAAGAAGCTTACGCGACCCCTTGCGGATATCGGCATCGGCGATTTCCAGCAGGATCATGGACGCGCCGGGGGTATGTCCCGCCTTGAAGAACGTATGTCTGACATACGCGCCGTCCTTGCCGACGGCGATGCCTTCGGTATTTTCCTCCACGGTATAGACTCTATTCATAATCATACGGACGAGAATTTCATTATTGAAGCGCAGCGCGGGGGTATTCGCACCGATCTTATCACTGATAATGGCATCGAGCTGATACTGTGTCAGCATCCTCGTCAGGTTCGTCATATAGATTCTTGCATTAGGGCAAATGGAGGCGATGTATCCGAGCGCGCCGATATGGTCGACGTGCGCGTGAGAGATATATATAAGGTCAATGGTTTCGGGGTTTGGGATATCGGGCGGGATATGATAGTCCTTTGTGCCGCCGCAATCGAGAAGAATACGGAATCCCGAAATTTCCACAAGATAGCAAGCACCCGAGAGGGTCGGACCACAGTTCGCGCCGCCAAGAACCATGAGCTTTCCTTTCTGCATGAGAAGCAACTCCTTTCCGTTATGGTTTTAACGATAAATGGTAAAGTTAGGATATGATCTATGATAGCACACTTATTTTATCTTGTCAACACAAAATTTCATTATTATCAATTTTTTATATTGTTATTTCAAAAAATAATATCAAAAAATAGAATTATATAAACCAAAATCACCATATAACTTAAAAACTATTGACTAAATAATCAAATTGATATATAATGAAACCAAACCATGCCATGATCGGTATTTTCAGCAAATTCAAACAACACAGGAGGGATGACGATGTCATCAGAAAACAAAAAATTCAAACGAGGGTTTTTGGACGGCTTTGCCGCCATATTCCAGGATGATCCTTCCGTAAGCGAGCTGATCGCGGATGCGCAGGAAAAAGACGATACGGATACACCCGATAAAAGAGCTTTTTCCGTTTTCGTTGCGCGCAAGATCAGGGATAATTATATGGATATCTGTGCTGATCTGCCTTTTGAAGAACAGCAAAAACCCGCGCAATTCATTCTGCATTATCTGAAAGATACGGCAAATGACATTTATTTTGAAAGAAAACCGGAGCAGACGCTCCTTGGTCGTGTCTTTGACGAGATAACCGAGGGGAATGAATCTTTTTCGGTGGAAACATTGTTCCGCTCGATCACGGATAACATTACCGACAGTGAAACGCCCGCAGAGCTTGCGCTTGCGATCGGAGAACAGGAATCCATTCAGGCTGTCAGCGAGTTGCGCGCCTTGTGCGGACCTTATGAGAAAGACCCCGATGAGCAGGGACGCGCGAAAAAATACGCGCTCATGACAGAGATCAAAAAGCTCCTTTCAAAAAGCAGCAAGGAAGGTGAACCGAAATCACTGTTCCGTGATTTCGCAAAAGAAAAAGCCATCGTTTCCAAAGCTCTCGATCTTTGCTTCGATATGCAGGGATACGGCAAAACGTTCTGGGACAAACTCTTCCGAATATTCTCCTGTTATCTGGACCGTGACGCATTGGATATCGCCGCGGCAAACGCTTTTATCGATGCCGTTTTCCGCGATCTTTTCATGCAGAAACAGGTCAAGGCAAAATACCGCAATGTCGGCAATCGCAATCTTTCCGATATGCCCGAAACGAAAAACGTATTTCCGCAGGATCTCACGTTCAAGGATATTTCCGAAACATATTATATCACGCGCCTTTTGCTTTCTATGAACGGAGATCAGAAATCGAATTTCAAAGAAGAATTTGAAACCAATCTGAAATATCATTCCGCTTATATCTCCACGGCAAGCACCTCACGTTTTCCCGCGGAAACAGGTCGATTGTTTGAAGGTACGACGAATGCCACGGGCAAAAATACGCAATGTACAAAACAGCTCCTTGCGATCTTTGCCTTCTGTTATTTTGAAAAGCAACACCGCACGATCGACCTTTTGAAATGGAGCAAGGCGGAAGCAGATGTTCAACGGCTCAGAAAAGAAGAAGAAGGGTTCGCCAATTTCTGTTCCGCCGCAAGAATCCATGCCGATCGGAATACCGTTTTTACGTCACGCAATATCTTCTCAGACGGCTTCGATTCCGCGCAAAGAGATTTCCTCATGAAAATATTTGATTGCATCAATGCCGTTCCGCGTGATTTCCTTTATATTTTTGAAACGACACAAAGAATCGTCAATGCCCCGAACCGTGAACAAAAATTGCATAAAGATGACCTTTCGGCGAAGGATAAGACCGTTTTCGATTATATGAAATCCAATGCGACGAAATTGGAAAGTCTTTGTTCGGGTACAAATACGGATGATTCCCTCGGCAGCATCGCGCTTCTGAGAAGAAACGCGGAAAATATCGTTCGTATCTGTGAGGGTAATGCCGTTCAGATCCCCGAAGTCATGATAGAAAATGCCGTCAAAGCGGCACTCTCTCACGAGATCAAAGAAGGTGGACGCAAAAAAGAGGATCGTAAGAAAAACGAAGAAAAACCCGAAACCATCGACCGTTATTTCATGAACGATATCCTCAAAAATTTAGAAGAAAAATACAATGAGGCGGCGGAAAGCGATTTTCTTTGCACACAGCTTTTGCAAAGACAGGATTACGCGACCGTGCGTACGCTATTGTTCCGCTTCGCGCGCTACAATGATTTTACCAATGAATGTACGGTCGATATAGACCTATTGGAGATGAGAAACGAGCTACTCCAGGAGATCAACGACGTTCTGATCGCCAACGCACATTATCAACGGAATTTACCCGGTTTTATTACCGAAAGCGAATACTGCCTGAACTTTGCGGACAGGGTATTCGCGGATGCGGTGGAACGGAATCTATTGGATGCAAACGATCCGCCAGAGAATGAGGATGATCCATTGCCGGGCATATTGGAGAAATTGATGGAGCATACGCAATTGCTCTATAAGAATGACCCGAATAAAAAAGATGACCGCACATACCGTTTCCGCAACGATCTCGATCGTCTGATGCTTGCCGGTGTCGGTTTTGCGAGAAAATACGACGGTTCTTCTGAAATCATTCAGAAATTCATCGAAGTATTTGAGCGCAGTTTTTATCCGAAGGGAAATAATCACCTGAGATATTCCTTTGAACCTTTCATGCTTTTCGGAACGGTCGTACTCTCTTATCTTTCCCATACGAGCAGAAAAAAATTGATCTACGGTATTTGTGAAACAGTATATCAATGCAGTTCCGCTCTCGAGCGCGCCCAACAGGAAGCAAGCATCCTGCTCCTGAACAATACGATGCTTCAGAAATATATTCCTCTCAGCTATCACGAGAGAAAAATGATATTCGACTGCATTTTCGCGACCAATATCTATCCGAAGCAATTACAAGCGTATTCCACGTTGAAAAAGACTTCTTTCTATGCCGAATATGCACGCCGTGAATTTGAACGGTTCTTATCGGGTGAGATCGCTTCTCCGATCTTTATTTATCTTGCAGCTGCCGAAGCGCCGAAACTCCCCGAAGAAAAACAGCTTTCAACGAGAGTCTCCTTTGCTTTGACAGGCAACGAAACGCTGAACGATTATTTCCATATCGCTCTGCGGATGCAATATCTCTCATGGACAAAAAATAAACATGAATTTGAAGAAGCCACGCTGTTTGACGTGATCAGACTCGCTCATGTTTTCTTTGAAAGTATCATGAAAGAAGACGATGTTTCCAAACGGAAATTTGCGCTCGGTACGCAAATGCTTCTGGTCGCACTTTCCAATCTGATCCGCAGCGAACGCTTGCCTGAAGATTTCGCGGAAGCTGAGATCGCGCCGCTTCTTGTCCGCTCGGAATATCTGCAAAGAAGCATGAATACGGATTATATGGATTTCCTGAACAATGATACGCAAACCAAACCGAATTTCTGGTTGCTTTGCGGCGGTCTTCGTTATATCGCGGCAACATACAAACGCAGAAAAATACTTTCCGTCTCGAATCGTGTTCATCTGACACCCGAAGAAACGGAGCTTTTCGAAAAATGTCTTTTGAACGGAACAAGAACTCGCGTACCGCGTTTCTTTATGATGGATCACCGTCTGGTTTTCTGCTATACGGATGCATTTGATCAGAATCAAAAATTAGAGAAAACATTGGTATGGGACGATAAGCTGACAAAAGATCATTTCCTTGATTACGATAATATGGATATTTATTTTGCATATCGCAAGGCATCGCCAAAAAAACAAAAACGATATCTTCCTGAACCCATCACGGCGAAAAATATGGATATGGAAGGGTAACGATCGATGCTCAGGAGAATACTATGAAAAAAATCGTTTGGTTGGTTTTTGAAGGAAGTCCTTGTTCGGGCAAAACAACGGTTATTCAATATCTAAAAACGCGCAAAACGCGGGTCCCTGTGATCTTTACGGATGAAATCGCAACGGAAGTGCTAAAAGAAGATCCCGATTTTATCAGAAGAGATCAGGCAGAATTTCAGAAAGAAGTCTTACGCAGACAATATCAAAAAGAATCAGAGGCATACGATCAATGTGCGAAATACAAAAATGAACCGCTTACGGTAGTCATTCTGGATAGAGGAGCGGCGGATCTATTCGTATATCTGAATGAAGATACGGCGAAAGATATGACGGGCTTGGAAGCGGAAGAATTGCTTTCCCGTTATGATGCGGTATTTCATTTTGAACCGTATATGAATATCAAATCCTTCCGCCTCGGCAATGACCTCAGGGCAGAAGAAAATATCGCAGAGATCATGGCATTGCATAACAAAAGTCTTAGTATCTGGGGAAAACATCCCTGCATGGTGAAAATTCCCGTCTTTGAAACAAAAGAAGAAAAAGGAAATTTCGTTGCGGCGCAGATCCATGCGCTCGTTCAAACGGGGGTTTTTATAAACTAAGTGCCTATATTCAAGAGCGGCAGAAGCAATGTCTTCTGCCGCTCTTTTCCGCATATTGTAAAAAATTTATGAACAAAACGGTATTTTTGCATTATTTATCCCTTTTTATGCGTTTACAAAGTATATGACGGGATTTTTTTTACTTTACAGATCAAAAAAGGCTTGTATTTTTACATAAAATTTGTTATACTGTAAAAAGCGGAAATTCCGTTCAAATAATTTCAAAGAGGTGAAAAAACGATGAAAAAAACTGTTCAGAAAATGCTTGTATGCATGATGGCATTGGCTTTGGTTCTCGGATGCGCTTCCTGTACGCTTTTCAAAAATTACGATTACGTCAATGAAGCCATCGCCAAAACAAGAATGTTGGATGCCGCTGATCTTGCGGTCACAACCAACGTAAACGTCACGGCAGGCGAAACGACAGAAGATCTTTCTTCCTCCTATACCGTCAAAATGAAGGGGTTACAGACCACAGCTCCCGCTTTCTCGGCAGATATGGACGTAACGCTTTACGGTGAAACCGTTCCCGCTTCGGTCTATTATGAAGCTCCTTACTATTACGTCAAGACCGAACTGGATGCCGTCAAATTGGAAAAAGGCGATCTGCTTGAAAAGGCGGATTTCGCTTCCGAATGGAAACAAATGAATACCCTCATCCCCGAAGAAATCCTCAAAACCGCGATAGAAACCGACAAGGGTGACGGCATTAAATCCGTTACGCTGACTTTTGACGCAAATTCATTTACCGCCGCATACGATACGCTGCTCCGCACATGGCATGAAAAGCTCGTTGCCGATCACGTCGGTGAATATAGCGAATCCTCTTTGACCGTATCCGAAGCAAAAGCGGAAATTGCCATCAATGAAACAAGCGGTTATCTCGCTTATTATGCCGTTTCCTGCAAGCTCGATATCGCTTCCAAAAACACCTTGGGAGAAGATAAACTCATTTCCGCACATCTTTCCTATCTGACATCATATCGTGACGCAGGCGCAGACATTACCCTCGATATCCCCGAAAATCATACGGATTTTGAACCGACCGACGGTCTGACACTCGATCCTTATAAGCTCATGACTCAAGCTATCGAAAAAGCCAAAGCATTGAATGACTTCAAGGCAGATATTCGCATCGGTATTGCCTTTGATATGGGCGGTTTCCGCATGGATATGCCTGTTTCCATTGCTCTTTGCGCAAGCGGCGTACATACCGAAAACCATACGTTTCAGTATACCATGAAGACCTCTATGCTCGGCATGGAGATCGCGCAGGATATTTATTATATCGACGGATTTTATTATATGAATGACGGTACTTATAAAGTCAAATACCCCCAAAATGCCGAAAACGAAAAAGAATACGGTTATCAATCCGATATCGATATACTGCTGAAAATACTCCCCGAAAATTATTTTGAGGGCGTTGAAGTACAAAGAAATGCAGACGGTACAAAATCGTTTTCTCTTTCCGTAGAAGCGATGTGGAATTATTACGCCGATTTCACAGAAAAGATCAATGAAATGATCGGCTCTGATTGCCTTTGGGCAAACGGTACGCTCACCGTCGTTATCGATAAAGACGGCAGTCTGAAATCTTATGACATCGCATTCAAGCCGACCGGCAGAATCGAGGGCATTCTGACAACTTACGATATTACGTACGGAATCACCTATAAGGAAAGCGGAGATTCCGTAACGCCCGAAATTCCCGCTGACCTGAATGAATACAAGACCATCGAGGAGATCAACTCCGAAGGCTTTGGTATCATCAACAGTGCGATCGAAAATATCTTGAATACAGATCAGATGAACGTGATCTCCTATCTTGAAAGCGAACAGAAAATAGGCTCTGCAAATACGCTTGCTTTTACGCAAAATTATACCTTGGTCGGCAATCAGCTTAAAACCTTTTCCCCCGTTTACCGCTATCTTCTGACAACGGAAGTAAACGGCACTTCGATCGCTGAAGATGTTTACTATGAAAACGGTTACTATTATATCGATTCGGAAATTTTGTCCCAGCCCGTCAAAATCGCTGAAGAAAATGCTGCAAACTATAATATTCTCGAAAGAATGACTCGTGTTTTACAGAAGCTCCCCAATTCTGTCTTGGCAAAGGTTGAAACGGAGAGCATAAAAGGCGAAGGCTCTTCCCTTTATTTTGAACTTGACGAAACCGACTTCCAAACCATCTTTCCAAAGCTTTGGAACGTCAGTGTCAGCGGCTATCAAACAGGAAAAAAGATTTTCCATAGTGCCGTGCTTGAGGTTACGGCAGACGCAAACGGCAACTTGCTCACTTATACTCTTTCGTATGATATCGATGTCTTTATCATTCCTATCGGCGGTTATAAGCTCGACACGCTGTATTTGACAGAAACGATCTCGTACGTATTTGATACTTCCGATACGGCGATCGTCATCGCTCCCCCCGAAAATTATAAAGACTATGCCGATTACAAAGGATAAATAACCCGCTTATCAACAAAAGGACGAAGAAAAAATCTTCGTCCTTTTTCTATCCATATTGAACCCCCGCCGTTTTGCTCGTTTCCCCCTTCTGCAAATAAGCAAAAGGCGGAAACTCCGAAATGCTAACGCAGTTCGGAAGGGTGTAGAGACTCGCTGCTGTTTGCGGGAGGGGTATAGAGAGGGGTTTCCAAAAGCTGCCGCCCCGTCTTAACCGTGATAAAGTTTCTGGGTTTGATATTGCGGTTCGCAAGTGAGATTCACACCGAGCTTTTTGAATACGTTTTCATCCACACGGGAAAGAAGCACTGTGGAATGTGCTTCCGCACCAGCAAGTTTCGGGAGTTGTGCCAAAGCGAGAGCCGCCGTTTCATCGGATGCCGCAGATACGGCAAGAGCGATCAGGGTTTCATCCATGTGCAGACGAGGATTGCGGTTGCCCATATGCTCTGTCTTGAGTACCTGGATCGGTTCAATGACCGTCGGAGAGATCAAGAGCGTGGAGTCATCGATGCCCGCAAGATATTTGAGCGAATTGAGAAGCATTGCGGAACAAGTACCGAGAAGTTCGGAAGTTTTACCTGTGATAATCTTACCGTCTGTCAGTTCGATCGCAACGGCAGGCGCATCTGTTTCTGCGGCTTTCGCAAGTGCGGGAAGTACGGGAGGACGCATTTCTTTCTTAATACCGAGCTTGCTCATAATGAGTTCAATCTTCTGGACTTCCGTTTTTTCGCCAAGACCTTGACGGACGGCACAAACGGCAGCGTAATAACGGCGAATAATTTCCTGATACGATGCTTTTTTCGCGGCTTCATTGTCAAAAATACAGTTACCTGCCATATTGACACCCATATCTGTCGGACTCTTATAAGGCGATTCACCGTAAATCTGTTCAAACATGACTTTCAATACGGGGAAAATCTCAATATCTCTGTTGTAATTGACCGCGGAAAAACCATATGCTTCCAAATGATACGGGTCGATCATATTCACGTCACCCATATCTGCCGTTGCCGCTTCATATGCAAGATTGACGGGATGGCTGAGCGGAATATTCCAGATCGGGAAGGTTTCAAATTTTGCATAACCCGCGCGGATACCGCGTTTATGTTCGTGATAAAGCTGAGAAAGGCAGGTTGCCATCTTACCGCTTCCGGGACCGGGGGCGGTGATCACAACAAGTTCACGTGTCGTTTCAATATATTCATTTCTGCCGAAGCCTTCATCGCTGACGATATGAGGAATATCATAAGGATAATTTTCGATCGGATAATGACGGTACACTTTGATACCGAGATTTTCCAGACGTTTCTGAAAAAGTTTGGAAGAAGGTTGTTCGCTGTATTGTGTAATCACGACGCTTCCGACGTAAAGACCGATATTGCGGAATACGTCGATCAGACGAAGCGCATCAAGATCATACGTAATACCGAGGTCGCCGCGGCGTTTATTTTTTTCGATATCGCTGGCGGAAATGACGATCACGACTTCTGCACGGTCCCGAAGCTCATAGAGCATTTTGATTTTACTATCGGGTTGGAAACCGGGCAGTACACGGGATGCATGAAAGTCATCAAAAAGTTTGCCGCCGAATTCGAGGTAAAGTTTACCGCCGAAGGAAGCGATTCTGTCAAGAATTTTTTGGGATTGCATGGAAATGTACTTATCGTTGTCAAAACAAATGGTATTCATAGATATGACCTTGACCTTTCATAGAAAACTATATCATCCATCCGCATTTTTGTCGATGGTGATTTGCATATTTTCTTTATTATAGCACAAAAATCCGATTTTTTTCAATATCTTGCGTAAAAATTCCCGTTTTTGCGGAAAGATTTTTTTCAGAAAGTTATTCGCCGTCCGAAATGAGCCGTTTCATAAAATACTATCCTTTCAGGGCTCACGCATGAAAAAAGTTTTGAAAATATCAAAAATATGATATAATAGAGAAAATGAGGCAAGGAGCAGAAAAATGACAGAATATTTTGAAGAAATAGAAGATATCCGAATTACAGGGAAAATAAAGCATGATTTAAAAGAAACGATGGTGGTTGTGATCTGTGCGGTAGCAGGCGGCAGTGATTCATGGGAAGTGATAGAAGATTTTGCGCGAGTAAAACTTGATTGGTATAGAGAAGTGATGAATCTTCGGTTAGAAAACGGAATACCGTCCCATGATACTATGCAGAGAATCTTTGGTATGATAAAACGGGAACAATTTGAAAAATGTTTTTCAATGTGGATGAGTAGTATAGCACAAAAAAGTGATAGAGAAATTATGAGTATTGACGGAAAAACACTTCGAGGAAGCAAAAATGGTGAGAAAAAACCTCTCCATATGATCAGTGCATGGGCGAATGCAAATCAAATTGTTTTAGGGCAAATGGCAACAGATGAAAAAAGCAATGAGATCACAGCTGTGCCAGAATTACTTGAAACTCTTGACGTAGAAGGCTGTATTGTTACAGCAGATGCAATGAATTGCCAAAAACTAACAACATCCAAAATTGTTGAACAAAAGGCAGATTATGTCTTAGGATTGAAAGATAATCATCCTCTTTTAAGAGAAGATACAGAAGATTACTTTTTCAGCGCTTTGCAAGCACCTAACTTCTATCCGTCATTATCAAGCACACGAACCTTCGAAAAAGGACACGGACGAATCGAACAACGTGAATATTATCTTGCGACTGATATTGATTGGCTTGAGCAGAAAAACGATTGGGCAAATCTTGGCGGTCTTGGTATGGTACGCTCAAAAATTGAGAAAAACGGTATCACTACAGAGGAAAAAAGATATTATATCACTTCTTTGACAGATGTAAATCTGTTTGCAAAAGCTGTGCGAGCTCATTGGGGTATCAAAAATTCTCTCCATTGGTGCTTGGATGTTGTTTTTAATGAAGATCATATTCGTATGCGAAAAGATCATTCTGCCGAAAATATGGCTATCGTTCGTCATATCGTTTTAAATATACTCAAAATTTTTCCTACACCTAAAAAAATGAATGTTTCTCGCAAACGCCAAAAGTGTGAATACGATCACACTTTCATTGCTCAGGTCCTTTCTTTTGCTGCCAATTTTCATGCGTGAGCCCTGA
>JAFUQQ010000018.1 GCA_017472285.1 Clostridia bacterium
AATGAGCGAGATATGCCGTGTGCTAAAAGAAGGCGGAACACTGATTGCCCCCTCTTTCATTCACGGGGAAGGCAGTCGGTATCGCTTCCGCATCAAGATGATGAATCTGATCGGCTTTAAGACCTATTCAAAATGGAATGCCGATGAGTTTGTCGAATATATCAAAAGCTACGGATATGAAATACGGGAACAAAGTGTGCTCGGAAGCACCTTAACACCTCTTTGCTGTTTAGTCGCTACTCGCGCGAAAGGAAAATAAAATGATTTATGAAGAAAATACAGAAGTATCATCAATAAAAGAATACTCATTCAACAACGAAACGGGTGATGCTAAAATAACCATTTACCGCATATTCCCCGGTATTGAGGTAGCGTTTGTTTCGGTACATATGGATCACTTCGATTTTGAAGAAACCGAAAAGGAAATGGATGATAGGTACGTCGGCTTTCACTATTGCAGAGAAGGTCGCATCGAGCAAGAGGTGGGCGGTGAGTTTTTCTATCTGATGCCCGGCGATTGTTCGGTCGTGATACGGGATAAACATTACAAAAGGTTCAGCCTTCCGATGAAGCATTATCACGGAATCGGCATCGGGATTGATACCGATATTGCCGAGGAGCATTTTTCCGCGTTTTTGCAAAACAGCCGTATCACGCCCGCACAGGTGGCAAAACGAATTTGCGGCAAACATCATTCTGCCATTCTTCGCCGTGTTCCTTCTCTTGGAAAAATATTTGAAGATTGTTACTTAGTCCCCGTAGAGCAACGGCTTGATTATCTCAAGATCAAAATGTTAGAGCTTCTTTATGTGCTTCATAATTCCGAAATAAATGATGCTCATATTGAAGAAACGACTGTCCCACGTTCGCAGGTAGCGCTGGTCAAGCAGATCGCAAGCTATATTTCGGAAAACATCAACGAAAAAATAACGGTCAAGGATCTGACCGCAAAATTCGGTGTTTCCGACACCTACCTGCAAAATTCCTTTCGTTTGGTTTACGGTATGCCTGTGATCTCCTTTATTCGCGCGCAAAAGATGCAATGCGCTGCACAGGTCCTCATCCATACCGAGCGTAGTGTGGACGATATTGCAGAGGAATTCGGATATAACAATGAAAGTAAATTTTCGGCGGTATTCAAAAAAATTATGGGAGATACGCCAAGCGTGTACCGTAAAGAGCATTCCAAAATTAAAATTTTATAAAGCAAGAACACTCCATTGGTTGCTTTTTGGAGTGTTCTTTTTTGTTTTGGATTATATGAAAAGTGTTTTGGGGTGTAGATTTTTTTCGGGCTGTTTTTATGTTGTTTTGGAGTGGTAAAAGAATGATTCAGTCATTGGAAAGTTTTGAATCTTATGGTATAATATGCTCCGTTCGGGATATCCCGATTTTATTATTAACACACGGTTAGACATCGCTAACTGAGTTGGAGGTGTTTTACATAAGAAAACATTTATCTACTATCATATTGGGGAGCCTGTTGCTTGTCACATCTGTGATCTCTCTGTTTATAGGAGTTCTTGATTTGAATATCGGCGCTTTGTTCTCCGGAGACAGCGAGGACTTGCAGATATTCCTTCTGTCAAGATTGCCGCGTTTGCTTGCCATACTCTGCACAGGTATCGGTATGAGCGTTGCGGGACTTATCATGCAACAGCTTTGCATGAATAAGTTTGTTTCTCCCACAACGGGAGCG
>JAFUQQ010000019.1 GCA_017472285.1 Clostridia bacterium
CGTTTCCAATTCTATGATCAGGTATCTCTCTAAATATTTCTACAATGCCCTTTGCCATGCTATTTCTCCTCTTTTTTTCTATTATACCTTATTTTCGGCATTCTGTATATACTTTTATTTTTTCGTAAGCGATTGCCCTGGTGTGACAAATAATATTGACAGCACGATATTTGTATGATATAGTAGTTATGCACTATTAAGCGCTTAAGTAGGTAAGAGAAAAATGATACAAACAAATGATATTGAGGAAAACCTCAAACGAGGGATTCTCGAAATGCTCATTCTGAAAATGCTATCCCAAGAGGATATGTATGGTTATCAGATGATCAGTGAAATGAATATACGAGGAAAGGGGTTGATCGACATCAAAGAGGGGTCTTTATACGGACCTCTATATAGACTCATTGGCAAAAACTATATTTCTGAAAATAAAGTTCTTGTCGGAAAACGAAGAACCCGTGTATATTATCACATTGAACCGCTTGGAGTTGAATATCTTAATACAATGATCGAGGTATATTCCCAAATCACCGAGGCTGTAAATCTAATTATGAATTATTCTGGTGAAGGAGAAACGAATGAAGAAAACAATCAATAAAGACATCAAAAAATATTGCTCTGAGATTAAAAAACATCTTCCATGTTCGAGTAATGTAAAGCTTGCATTCATATCGGAGCTCAAAAACAGAATTCATGAATATATCGAGGAACATCCGGATGAAGAGATAACAATCTCCGACATCAAGAACAGGTTCGGCACTCCCGAGAGTATTGCATCATCCTTTGCATCAGCGGAAGATATGCAATACCTACATAAAAAAGCAAAGAAGTACATATTTTACAAGGTTTTATCTTCTATTCTTTTGCTGGCGCTTATTATGGCAATTATCATATTGACAAAAGTTCTGCAATGCGATCATATAATTAATATTACAAACAACTTCTAAAACCAACTATTCTTAAGGAGAACTCCAATGAAAAAACGCATTTTTTCGATTTTATTAACATTTCTTCTTGTGTTTGCATTAACACCATCTGCTTTCGCAGCCAATGATATTGAATTAGATAATAAAAATACAACCGAAATCATATATTTAGATAATGGTAGCTATATCACCATCACTCTCATAACTCAAGATATTTCTCCGTTGTCACTTGAATCAACTAACTCAACATCATTCATAAAAACGGGAAACAAAGTAGTAACCTGCAATGATAAAAACGGAAATCTCGAATGGGAATATACTTTATTTGCTGAATTTTCTGTAGTAGAAGGTGTTTCAGCAACCTGCACAAGCGCTACATATACGCACGCAATATATAATAACGACTGGTCTTTCAGCAACGGCAATGCTACAAAATCCGGCAACACCGCATACGGCACAGGAACATTCAAAGAAAAATTTCTTTTTGTAACAATTCATACTGCAAACATTGACATTAGTATTTCCTGTGATGTATACGGCAATCTTTCATAACGCAACCTCACACCGCTTCTTCGGAAGCGGTGATTTTTTTGCAAATTTTTCAAAGTCACCATTAGGTGGGGAGTTTGCGTGATAAAATTCTCTCTGACATTTTCTCAAATGTGTCAAAAGCTGAAACCTTTGTCTGATAGAATCAAGATGAGTGGGGGGAAGTTTTTGGGGACTGATGCCGATTAAGTCTTGGAGATATATACCGCACAGCGGGGCAAGCAGAGCATTTGGACTCCCGCCGCAAGCGGCAGAGCCAAACGCAGACGTGAGGGGCAGAAGCCCCCGCGCAAAGCGCGTCCCCACTTTTCGGAATGTGCGAGGCAGCTTCGATCACGAAAAAATCAAAGGAGGACGGTTATTGAGAGAACAAAACAAAAAAATATCCTTTTAGGTAACGGAAGCGGAGAAAAAGCAAATCAAAAAAGCGGCACAAAAAACAGGTCTGGGAGAGGGCGAATTTCTTCGATTGTTGACGCTCGGCAAAAATATATTCTGCATAGAGGAGCTTCGTCCCATACTCCGTGAGCTGAAAGGCATCGGACGAAATCTAAATCAGATGACGCTCATGGCACACAAAGGTTTTGTCCGTAGCGTAGAGCTGACAGCCGCCGTTGATATGCTCGCCAAGAACTACGCGGCGCTAAGTCGACTGTATGACGTTACAAACAGCGTAGTCACAAGCGGCGGAAAGACGTTACACGATGGCGACCTGTAACTTTATCAAAGAATCAAAGCAGACACCGAGCGCAATGAGAGCGGCTATACGATACGTCTCGCAGGAGAAAAAGACAGTCGATGAAAACGGAGTTCGCTATATCTCCGGTGTAAACTGTGTCGGCACACTCGCGTTTGATGAGTTCATGGCAGCGAAAAATCTCTATCGAAAGAAAAACGGAATCTTCTTCTATCAGTATACGCAGTCGTTTGTACCCGGAGAGATCAAGTCGTATGCAGAAGCACATGAGATCGGGCAGGAACTGGCAAGAGAATTCTTTCCCGAATATGAGGTGCTTGTGGCAACCCATCTCGACGCGGTATCTGACGGCGAGCAGCGAATCCACAACCACTTTATCGTAAACTCCGTCAGCCTTGAGAGAGGAAGAAGGCTCCATCATGATAACCATACGCTCGAACGAATGCGAAAGACAAGTGACAGAATATGCGCTGCGCATGGGCTATCGGTACTCGAACCGTATGTGCAAACGTATGAAAAGAAAGCGATCGGCATGAGAGAATACCGTTCCGCACTGAAAAGCGAGAGCTGGAAGATCCGGCTTATCTGTGATATTAATACCGCAATGACAAGGTGCAGCAGCCGTGAAGAATTTTGCGACCTGATGTGCTCGGCAGGATATTCCGTAACGTGGGAGGACAGCCGAAAGTATATTACCTATACCTGCCAGAACGGGATGAAGGTGCGGGATAACAAGCTGCATGATGAAAAATACTTGAAGGAGAATATGGAGGATGAATTCAGAATCAGAATCAGAGAGAAAAACACCGCTGGACAATCTATTGAGAAAGTCCAAGGGCTTTATACAGACAATGATATAGCAGAAGATGACCTCTATGTGCTTGGCAAACGATGCATGATTTCAAAGAACGTTCCACAAGAGATCGAGTATCTTGAACGCTCCGCATTGGAAGGAAATATATATGCCTATCAGGCTCTTTGTCGGATGAATGAAAACGTCGTCGTAGCATTAACAACCGATATTGCATATATCGTATCCGGTCTTGCAGAACTTTTCCATGACGGACAGTCCGTTGAGGATTCTACAACGCTCCCGCACCATTAGGAGAAAAAGAAGCATGGGCATAAGCAGTCCATGTGAGGGAAAGGACGGAATAAACAGAATCAAAATACGATCGTCCGCAGTTCCTGCGAATGATAGACGACATCGAGGACGGCAAGATCAACTGCGTTATCACAAAGGATCTGTCCCGCCTCGGCAGGAACTACATACTAACAGGACAATACACCGACATCTATTTCCCCGCAAAAGGTGTGCGGTATATCGCGCTGAACGACGGCATTGACAGCGAAAAGGGCGAAAGCGAGATCGCACCGTTTCTCAATATTCTGAATGAAATGCACGCAAGGCAGACCAGTAAAAAGGTGAAAGCAGCGCTTCACACATGGTTTCAAAACGGCGCTTACGTCGGCGCATACGCCCCGATCGGTTACAGAAAAGACCCTTCACAAAAAGGTCATCTGATTCCCGATGATCAAACCAAGTGGATCGTCGAAAAGATCTTTACACTGGCGGCACACGGCATGGGCGGTGCAAAGATCAGAAAGACGCTCGAAAGCGAAAGGATACCAACGCCTGCATGGCATAACTATCTGAGAGACGGAACATTCGCTCATATCTTTGAGGGACAACCGAAAGAAAAACGATATGCGTGGACAACGGCACAAGTCAAACACATTCTTTCTGATGAGGTATACCTCGGTCACAGCGTATATAACCGACAGACCAACATCTCCTTCAAAAACAAGAAAAAGGTTCGCAAACCGAAGGATGAATGGTTCAAGGTAGAAAACACGCACGAGCCGCTCATCTCCCACGAGCTGTGGGAACAGGCACAGACGCACATAGCAAGCCGAAAACGACCGACAGCAGACGGAGAAACGCAGATCTTCGCGGGATTGCTCAAATGCGCCTTGTGCGGAAGTCGTTTTTGAACTTCAGAATTTTGAATAATATGAACCGTCATTTCGCGAGAAATGGCGGTTTTTGTGTTGAATCGATACAATTCTCATTATGCGAGAGAGATTTTCGGTCTTTGGGGTTGATTTTTTTCTCCTTTTGCGCGAGAATAGAAACAGAAAGCGCGCTTAATTTCAAACCTTCGCAAAATTTCGAGGAGCGTTCAAGGAAAAGTTTTTGCGGAGGGGCGGGAAGATGCTTTTTTTAAAAAGCATCTTCCCGAATCAATAAGGAGGATTTTATA
>JAFUQQ010000020.1 GCA_017472285.1 Clostridia bacterium
CGTTTCCAATTCTATGATCAGGTATCTCTCTAAATATTTCTACAATGCCCTTTGCCATGCTATTTCTCCTCTTTTTTTCTATTATACCTTATTTTCGGCATTCTGTATATACTTTTATTTTTTCGTAAGCGATTGCCCTGGGGACGAGATAGTAGGGGCAACCATTGGCCGTCCATCAAATCTTGAGTTAACGACATAGACACAAAAAGACCGACTCTCTCGAGTCGGTCTTTTGTTTTATACGGAAAGACGGATGGTCTTGATTTCAAATGCTCTGAAAGTAAGATCGATTGAACCGTTTGTTACGGCAAATTCGCTTTGTACATTTTCAAGCATATCACAAGCATAAGCTTTACCGTTTACTGCAAATGCGGTATGGAGCTTAGTGGAAACAGCCGCTTTCTTGGATTCGTAAAGACGAACGATGATATCGCCGCTTCCGTCCTCTGCCATCTTGACGGTATCGATGATGATATTGTCGTTATCAACGGAGAGATAGCTTGCATCAAGCTTACCGCCGCTGACGACGGTCGGCTTGATACCGACGGCATACGCCTGTTTCACAACGTCGGAAGAAGTGAAATCACCTTCCCAAGCGGTGAAAGCGTATGTGAAGTTATGAACACGGTTATCGGTACGGAGATCGGGACAAGCACCGGAACGGAGAAGTGTCAGTTCCATGCTGTTGCCGTTGACGGAGATACCGTATTTGCAATCGTTCATCACAGCCGCGCCGTGAGAGCCGTCGCGGAGTGCGGAATAACGGTGGTTGCAGACTTCGAATCTTTCTTTATCGTAAGGTCTGGAACGGTGTGTCGGACGTTCCACGTAACCGAACTGCATTTCGTTGATGGCGTTTTCTGCATAAACGTCTACGGGGAAACCGACCTTAAGAAGTCTGTGGAGTTCTTTCCAATCAACTTCGGTTTCAAATTCGATTCTCTTCGCATCTTTTGCAAGGCGGATATACTGTGTATAGGTGGAATCGAGGAGCTTACCCGTTACTTTGAGAACGGCTTCGATACCTTCGGAAACGAGTTCCACATGGATATCATATGCGCCTTCGATTTCCTGATATACGTAGTTGGAGTCGATATCCCAACCGTCCCATCTTCTCGGAACGTCTTTGAAAAGACGGAATTTATTCATCGCGCCTGCCGCAAATTCTCTGCCGCTTTCCTTGAGGATATAAGAAGTTACTTCGCCGCGATTGTTGACGACAGCTTTGACGAGCGCGTTTTCGAGAACGTAGCCGTTTTCGGTTGCAGTAACCGTCGCGCCGATCGCATCCGCTTTCTGTGCTTCGGTTGCGGGAACGAGGGAAATCGCGCCGCAGCTCGGAAGCGTTACAACTGCCTTGTCGTTTTCCACGGGAATATAGGTGCCGTCTGCGGTGATCGCGCCGTTTTCAAAGCCTTCAGGCAAGGAGATAATTTCTGTTCTTTCAAAGCCGAGGGAGTTGAATACGGTAACGGCGGATGCGTCTGCATTGCCTTCAAGAAGTTTTGCCTGAGCGGTTTTGAGGAGTTCGCCTGCTTCGGAAATGACTTTATTGTGAAGCTTTTCTGCTTCCACGTAAACTCTTGCGATGGAGGAACCGGGGAGGATATCATGGAACTGATTGAGAAGAACGTCTTTCCAGAGTGCTTCCGTTTCAGCCGCAGGATATGCAGCACCTGCGAGTGCCGCGGGAACTGCCCATAATTCAAGCTCGCGGAGTGCTTCTTCGCTCTTTCTGTTGCCCTTCTTCACGGAAGCCTGAACGGTATACGTACCTCTGTGCGCCGTAAAATAAAGCTCGCCGACGTAAGTGTTCTTGGGTTTGCCCTTCTGTTCCTGCATTTCTTCAAAGAATTCCACGGGGTCTGCAATTCGGATCTTTACGCCGCCTTCGAGGTCTTTCTGACGGATGGCGTATTCGATATGATCTCTGGTCGGACCGCCGCCGCCGTCGCCGTAGCCGAAGGGATAAAGGAATGCGTCAAGGTCTCTTGCTTGGCTTCTGTTTTTCCAGACTTCGTTGGCTTCTGTGGGATGTGTGAAATATTCGTATCTTGTGGGGAGGAAAGATGTGATTTCGGAGCCGTCCATGCCTTTCCACGTGAAGTAATGATAGGGGAACTGCTCACCCTTGTTATAAGACCAGAAAATTTTCTGAGTTACGAGATATTTTACGCCGCAACCGTTGAGGATCTGCGGAAGTGCCGCAGTATAACCGAAGGTATCGGGGAGCCAGAGAAGCTCGCTATCCACGTCGAATACTTCTTTATAATAGCGTTTACCGTAAATGAGCTGACGGATGAGTGCTTCGCCGCCTGACATATTGGTATCGGGTTCGACCCACATTGCACCGTCTGCGATCCATCTGCCATCTTTTACTGCTTTTTTGATGCGTTCAAAGAGTTCGGGATAATGTTCGCGAACCATTTCATAGCAAGCGGGCTGGCTGACGATGAATTTATAATCGGGATATTCTTCGAGAAGTCTGAGTTGTGCCGCAAAGGTTCTTGCAGTCTTGCGGTAAGTTTCCGCGAGAGGCCAGCACCATGCAAGGTCAAGATGCGCGTTGCCGACTGCATAGAAAACGGGCATGGTCGAGCCGTTGACAGCTTCCATATAAGGACGGAGTGCTTCACGAGCCTTGATGTAAGAAGCATTTCTGGTTGCTCTGTCCTGTTCAAAGTCAACGATGAGTGTAAACTGTTCGAGTGCATCGCAAATTTTGGATGCGCGGAGAGAGGTATCATCAAGAACGCCGAGCAATCTGTAAAGGGTATCTACGTCCATATAGAGCTGATATGCGTCTTCATTCCAGATACCGTAAGTACATTTACCGAGGGTTCTGCGCGCACCCTCTTTCAGAGGGTCAACGAATTGACCGCCTTCGGGAAGTACGGGACCCGTATAACAACCGTAACCAGCCGTTGCATAGTAATGACCCGCATACGTTTCCATCAGGATGTCATAGGATTCGCCCGCTTTGGCATCGCGCGTAAGGTAGTTGTCCACCATATAGTGATGGTCTGTCAGGATCCAGTCTGCGCGATACGTACCGAACGCTTCGCCGTTGACAAAGATCGTGGTTTCACCGCCCGGATTCAGATTCATAACGATTCTCTTACCGTCCACACCTTCGGGAATGGTGACGTTGCCCTTGAACCAGCAATATTCCCATGTTTCACCCCATGTATAACCGGGAGCGACAGGTTCAAAATCACTTGCCAGAGCTTCATCGGGAGTCAGATATTCTTTTGTTTTGTGAGCGGACCATTCGATCTCACCGATCGGCTGGTAAAGTTCCTGTTTGAGAACGGCCAGCCAGTTATCAATACGGACTTTCCACTCGGAATGCATAATATCCATAGTTTGTTTCCTCCTTGAAATTGTTTGTTTTTCAGGATTTTTTCTTTCCTAATCTATCTTTTATTATATATGGAAACGGCGCGTTTGTCAATGCGATTTTATGCGCTCATCCAAAAGCATTTTCATGCTTTCCTCACATTCGATGCCGTATCTCCTATTTTCTCCACAAGAGAACGGAGGGATTTTAAGAATATTTCTTGCATTTGAGAGTGCCTTGCGCTATAATGAATTTATCAATCAAATTTTTATGAAGGAGCGATAGCATGAATCTTTCGATCAATCCCAGACATTTTTTAGATACAGTCGCGTGGGAAGACAAGAGAAACATTTTGGAAGCCGTTGCCCTGACAGCCGCGGCAGGCTTTTCTCATTTCGATCTGGAGGCGGAAAGCGAAGAAGAAGCGGAAATCCTCACGGATTATATGCAAAAAAATAATTTTTCCGTGATTCAGAGCCATATGCCGTTCAACCGTTACAAAAGAGAGCCTTCCGATGTATTTCATAAAAACGTGATGGCATATGCGGAATATGCCAAACGGATGGATAGCAAAATCCTCGTCGTTCATGCCGATGAATTTGATTATCGGAACCAACCGTATACGACCAAAGCCGCATTGGAGTACAATTATCGCTTTTTCTATGATCTTGTGGATTATGCAGCGGCAAACGGAATGCGCGTTGCTTTTGAAAATACGTTCCAAGAGCCTACGATGACAGCAAAACCTCATTTCTGCGCGCTTACGGATGAGCTTCTTTCCCTTTTGGAACGTTACGGTACGGATACGGTCGGTATCTGTTGGGATACGGGGCACGCAAGGGTGCAATACGGCAATCATGATATGCAAGCCTTGAAGCTCGTCGGCGAAAAAGTCATTTGTACGCATATTCATGATAATTATTATAATCAGGATCTGCATTGTTTTCCTTTTATGGGAAACATCGATTGGAAAACTTTGATGATGACATTAAAAGCGTACGGTTATACGGGCGATCTTTCTTTTGAACTCGTTTATGACCGTCTGCCCAAAGCATTGGCACTTGATTATCTGAAATTGCTTTACCGTTCGGGTGAATATATGTTAAGTGAGCTGATATAAAATCGAATCATAACGAGAAGGCTGAACGTTTTTGTTCAGCCTTCTCGGTTCTGTTTTATCATCTTTCAAAACCGTTCCATTTCTGACCTTTTTCTACCCAGACAGGACTTGTCCAACCAAATCTTCCGTCACAAAGCTCGACACGCAAATAATAAACGTCGGTATCCGCTTCTTGTCTGTAATCCAGAATCAATTCCTGTTCGCCGCAGAAAATCATATAATCACGGCAATTCTTCACAAGCGTTACAGCTTTGATTGGCACATCCGCAAGAATATTAAAATATATCCGCAAAGCTTCTTCGTTCTCACGGACGACCGTTTCACCCATCCAATGCCCATTGATACGAAAATCGATCTGTATTCTGCCTCGCATTTCACCATCGGATTTTCCGAGCATAAAAGCATAGGTTCTTTTCGCCTTCAATGCATCAAAAATGGATTCCCTCGTATTTTCTTTTGCCCATATACCCGTGACACCGGGATACATTCTCGGATAGCCTTCATTCTCTATGACGGTACCATTCATACAATCGTGATCATCGCTTCCTGCAATAACACCCATTTTTGAACCCTTTTTCAAAGCATCCCGCCAGAAACCGCCCTCGCAACAAGAAGCATTGACAAAAGCGGGATTTCCCATATATTCTGCGGCATCACCGCGGGAAATGATCTCCATAAGCGGTGTATGCAATTCTTTTTCCATGGCAATAAAATCCGCACCGGCACTGAGAGAATACGTATCGTGAGGAACTAAAATCAGATTTTCATCCGAGAGCAATTCCTTCAGACGCGCTTCTGTCAGTTCCCCGTCACGCCCGTCACGCATCAATTCACCATCCGCACCTCGAAAATATATAACAAGATTATTATAAAACGGATAGGAATCTCGTTCATAACCAAGGAGTGTTGTGAATTTTCCTTTTTCATTAAAAATATTGACTGTATCACAGATCTCTTTCCATTTTTTATGACCGTTTGCCCAAAGCGTTGGCTTTCCGACACCACCGTGGTCATGGTCTGTCAATGCGGCAAAATCCAATTTTGCAATGTCTTTGATATGTCTGAAATATTCTTCGGGAGTCGGTTTCCCGTCCGAAAGCATGGAATGTCCGTGCATTTCACCCACAAATACTTTGAGTTCAGGCGCAGGAGGATCAAAACTGCGCTCTGCTTTTTTCATTTCGCGATAAAGTCCGCTTGTGTTCTCATCTTCCTCACGATAGACAATATCCGTAAATGCTGCACTGCGCCCCGGCGTATCGAAACGTTTTGCCTTATATTTATCAGGATGATTCATTCCGTTTCTCCTTTCATTCATCAAGCTTTTTCATTTTCTATGACACTTTATTCCAAAATTGAATCTGTACAAGTAGGGAGGATAAAAGGCGTATCCGCTCCGTATTGTTCAAATATCTCAATGGTATTTTCTTCTTTCAAAAGCTCGCCCGGCACATAGAGCGTATACTGTGGACCCACATTCCAATACCGATCCAAATGGAAACCGTTGATACGGACGTATCCCTTTTGCATACCGCGAAGATCGCCACACAATACAAGCTCGATTGGAAGTTGTATCTGCGGGCCATGTCGTTCTCTTTCTACCCCATCAGCCACAGATCTACCGCTACTATAAAGAGGAACAGGCAGAAATCTATTGGCTCCACTTTGGCGGATAAGACGCTGCCACACTTCTGGAGGAATTGGCTGCGCTCTGCAATATGAGTGTTTCAAGCTTTGCTCATCAATTCAAACGGGAAATAGGAATCTCTCCCCGAGAATATATCTTACAACAACGGCTTTTTCCGCCGCTCGCTTTCTATTACAGAATACCGATCAAACCATCGCTGAGATCGCAAAACAAGTCGGATTCCTTTCTATATCAATCATCTTCGGGCAGACGATTATGTACATTATTGACCGCTTCAAGATATATTGAATAAGAGCGTTTATTCTCATCCTTGTTGCGGCATTTGAGCTTTAGATATTCTTTCTTTATTTCTTGCCAACCGTCACTATACTGTAGAATATCTTCTAATTTTCCGTCAATATTATGGCTCAGATTTCGATACTCAAACACATATCGATTCTGACCCTTTAAGTTCTTAAGGCAATAATATTCGTTGCTCTCCTCGTTATCGTCATAATAAACGATTACGAAATCACAACTACAAAGTATTTTGCTATTCTTTTGATCTACGACTTTTATAGTAATAGCAGAGGTTGAGTCCTTCGGATTTGAATATGCAGTTCCTTTTATGGCTTCTGAAAAAGCCTTCATAAAGCGTTGCTTTAACGCCTTTTCGCCCCACTTGAAGCCAATCGGAGCTTCAACAAAAGTTATAATCGAAATCATATCCGGTATTGCCGCCCTTGATTCGAGTTATCAAATGCCGTCTACCACTACCGATCAATCGGTGTTGGAAAGTGGTATCATGGTGCTTTCTCATATATTTATGCACGCGGTTAATGATCTGCTCAAGCTCTTCACGCATAGGGCGATATTCGGATTTATTAACATATTCGTATTCCATTTTGTATTCTCCTTTTCCAAATATTTTACCCCTAACCGACCATTTAACTGTATACCGTTAAATCATTATAGTGTACTGGTATAATTAAATCATCCCCCAGCCGAAGATTCAATTACACAATCCTTTCTAAGAAGTAATGTTTGTGGTATAATAGAAATGCTTTTACTGCACCGGAGGATAAGGCAACGCTGGGGAGCGACCTGAGCGCCGATGCAG